>JAJFHA010000023.1 GCA_021775875.1 Hyphomicrobiales bacterium
CATCTCTTCATAGGCAGCACCTTCACCGGCTTCTGATTTTTTAATGGCGCGGGTGATATTATCCTTCGGCATACTCTGGGCGCGGGCATTCTGCATCGCCAGCCTGAGGCGCGGGTTACCGTCAGGGTCCGGACCCCCAGTATTGGCAGCAACGGTGATATCCTAGGACAGCTTGGAAAACAGCTTGGAGCGCTTTTTATCCTGCGCCCCTTTGCGGAACATGATGTTCTTAAATTTTGAATGGCCAGCCATGAATTTAACCCAAACCTGTAATTACTTTGATGCGTATATGCCTGTGATCGTTTCTTATTCTTGTTGCAACATTTGGTGGCCCAAATCAGCCCACCGGCTAGGCGCAATGCGTAGCGCGATCTGGTAGATCGAGCAAGCCTTGCAACAACGCCGATGGGCTGATTTGGGCCACCGAAGGCCACCTTTTTGCGCTTTCTGGACTTCGTTGTGCTTTATTTGTGGTCAACCAGACCACGGCACAAAGCACGCCTCGCCAGCAAACGCAAAAAGTCGGTCAAATGCGGCAACAAGAATAAGAAACGGTCTAGCTCCAGAAAGCTGGCAAGACCGGCTCTAATTGTCCGCCGATCCTGAGCGGCCAGATATCCGTGGCCAGCCCGGTTTTATCGTCCGTCTCCACAACCACGCCGCAGATAGTAGCTTCGCCACGGGCTGGCTCAAATCGCTTGGCCCCGATCTTGGTGGTGAAGCGGCGCAGCGGTTCTTCCTTGTCCATCCCGATCACCGAATTGAAATCGCCGCACATCCCGGCATCCGTAATGAATGCCGTGCCGCCATCAAGGATGCGGTGATCCGACGTCGGTACATGGGTATGGGTGCCAACCACCATGCTGGCGCGACCATCGGCAAAATGCCCCATGGCCTGTTTTTCAGACGTTGTCTCGCAATGCATATCGATCAGGATCGCACTAGCCACATCGCCCAAAGGGCACGCGGCCAGTTCGCGCTCAATGGCCGCGAACGGATCATCCAGCGGATCCATGAAAATGCGTCCCATAACATTGATCACAAGCACATGGGCACCATTTCGACCGGTGATCAGATTGGCACCCCGCCCCGGTGTGCCGTCAGGATAATTGACGGGCCGCAGCAGCCGGTCTTCGCGTTCGATAAAAACCAGCGCCTCTTTCTGGTCCCACGAATGGTTGCCAAGGGTGATCGCATCAGCGCCAGCGTCGCGGAGGTCATCATAAATTTTTTCGGTAATGCCGAATCCGCCAGCCGCATTTTCGCCGTTGATGACAACAAAATCTATATTTTGTTGTTCAATCATGTCCGGCAATCTCTCAATGACCGCATCGCGGCCGGATTGCCCGACAATATCTCCCAGAAACATCAACCTCAAGACACCTGCTCCCCGGCCCTGAAAAGGCCCCCGGCCTTGAACAGGCCCTTTTCCGTCAAGATCCAGTCTAGCGGCACGTCATGAGCTTCGCGCGGCACTTCGTCAACCTCTTGCCCTGAAAATGCCAGCCCGACCGAAATGATTTTGCCGTTGGTACCAAGCCTGGCCAGCGTCCGGTCATAAAACCCACCGCCATAACCGATCCGGTATCCGGCCCGGTCAAACCCGAGCAGCGGCACCAGCAAAATATCCGGCACCAGATTGGCAGCCTCCGGCAATGGCACCGGGATATCCCACACGCCTGGAACGGTCGGATCCCCCGGCCCCCATTGGCGAAAACCGAGGGGCTGGTTCGGCGCAATGATGAACGGAAGCACCGTCACACATTCAGCCTTATTCAACGCCGCCATCAGCGCCAGACAATCCAATTCTGAATTGAATGGATAAAAACCAGAAACCACACGCGCCGGGCCAGCGGAATTTATGTCTTTATCTGCAAACCATTCAACAACGTTATCAGCAATTTCGCGTGACGCTGTTTCGCGAAATGCCGCGCCAAGATCATCCCGGCATTTTGCCAGATATGTTCGCAAGGCTGGTTTGTTGTCCGGGGATGGCTGCAAGACGAATACCTGAAAAAATATGCGCTGGTCGAAACTGGCGGGCCGCAACGGGCGTTGAAGGGATAGAACCCGGGACACCTAGAGTATAGGTGGGTGCCGAATATCCGAACCCACGGGTCCGGTCAGGGTCAGCTCCCTTAGGGATTGAAAGGGCCCTGGGAAATAAGCTTCTGGCGCACCGCACAGCACCGCCTGTTCGTAATTTAGGGTGCAACACCCAAAATAGCCATATGCACAATTGCGATCAGGCGTAAAAAATCGATCAGGATTCCGAATCACCCATTTGCGCGCTAAGTGATTCGATTCGCTGCGCCGCTGTATCGAGCGTTTGCGCGACAGAATTCTGGGCTCCTTCCAGCCGATCGGCGATTGATGTTCTGGCCATTTTCATTTGTTGCAATTCGGCCTCCAGTGCTTCAATTTTTCGCCGCGACTCACCAAGCTCATCTACCACCATGACGCCAGCCATCAACAACAGTCTGGTATCTCCTACCTGACCGAAAGCCACTTTCATTTCTTCAACATAATTATTGAGATAATTGGCAAGACCGGTCAGATGGCTTTCCTGACCATCATCACACGCCATTTTATAGCTGCGCTCGTTAATGGTAACGGTTACCTGAGACATAAAATTTCCTCGAAATTCAGTGACTTAAACAATATTTTTGCTCGCATTAATCCCGGTCCAGAATGCCTTCAAAGGCTTCTGTCGCCAAGGCCAGCCGGCGGCTGACTTCCTCATTGACGCGCTCTAATTGGGCATTGCGGGCGCGAACCTGATCCAGTTCCTGGGCCAAACGTGAGCGGTCTTCAGACAGCGCCTGAACCTCACCCTGGAGGTTATCAATCGCGCCTTCGCTGATGCTGCGCCGTTGTGTCGCAAGCTCCAGCCCGGCAATAGCGGTCTGCAATCGCTTGGCAGCAACTTCAATGGAAGTGTCATCACTCATTCTGGCGGACCTCGTCACCAAAAATTCGGCAGAGGAAACATATATTACCTCTCATGACCGAAAGTTTATGCTGAGCAACAGGTTAGCGCAACGTGTTTAGCCATTGATGCAAGTTCAACCCCAAGTTTTATCCAATTGCAGGCATACACAATCACGAATCGCTGCTGCTGCTCGTTGACTCGTATGAGCCAAGTGGTATTTGTTTCGCCCGAAAGGCGCAGGGCCCCATTTCCTGCGCCATATCCAAACCACAGGCGTGTTTAAATTAATGTCCGCAGCTTCATCCAAAGCAGCCGATGCTGCTGCCACCCCGCCCGGCGGAACGGATCAGCAAAAATTGCGAACGATGGCGAATGCCGTCCGCGCACTTTCCATGGATGCCGTCCAGGCCGCAAATTCCGGACATCCCGGTATGCCCATGGGTGCCGCAGATTTTGCTACCATCCTGTTCGCTAAATTCCTGAAATATGATCCAACCGACCCGAAATGGCCGGACCGGGATCGCTTTGTCCTCTCTGCCGGTCATGGTTCGATGCTGCTTTATGCGTTGCTGCACCTGGTCGGTTATGAAGACATGACAATGGACCAGATCAGGAATTTCAGACAACTCGGCTCGAAAGCCGCCGGTCATCCTGAATTTGGCTTCGCCGAAGGCATCGAGACCACTACCGGACCTCTCGGCCAGGGTCTGGCGACTGCGGTTGGCATGGCCATTGCCGAACGTCATATGAATGGTGTTTTCGGCGACGATCTGGTGGATCACCATACTTACGTGATCGCAGGCGATGGCGACCTGATGGAAGGGATCAGCCACGAAGCGATTTCCCATGCCGGGCAATTGCGCCTGTCCCGTCTGATTGTATTGTTTGACGACAACGAAATCTGCATCGATGGGCCGGTTACCATGTCCGAGACCGGCAACCAGCAAGC
Organism: Hyphomicrobiales bacterium; assembly: GCA_021775875.1. GTDB lineage: Bacteria > Pseudomonadota > Alphaproteobacteria > Rhizobiales > NORP267 > NORP267. The sequence continues at coordinate 3,882 of JAJFHA010000023.1, forward strand.
CCGCTTTGAAGCCGCCGGTTGGCACGTCCAGTCAATCGATGGCCACGACATGGAAGCAGTGGCTGGCGCTATCGAAGCCGCCAAGAACAGCGATCGCCCGAGCATGGTCGCCTGCCGCACAAAAATCGGTTTCGGCGCGCCCAACAAAGAAGGTACATCGGGCGCCCATGGCAGCCCACTGGGCGACGAAGAAATTGCCGCCACCAAAGCCGCAATTGGCTGGGAAGGTGGCCCGTTTGAAATTCCAACCGATGTGCGCGACGCTTGGCGACTTGCCGGCCTGCGCGGTGTTAAATCCCGCAAAGCCTGGCAGAAACGGCTCGACGATCTGGGCAATGGTGCCAAGGCTGAGTTTGAGCGCCGGGTCCGTGGCGACTTGCCCGCCGGACTTGATGAAGCCCTGATTGCATTCAAGGCCGATGCCAGCAAGGCCGGCGACAAGATCGCCACGCGGTCCGCCTCAGGCAAAGTTCTCGAAGTGGTCAACGGCATCGTGCCAGAAACCATTGGCGGCTCTGCCGATCTGACCGGGTCGGTGAATACCCTCACCTCCCAGTTGGAAATATTGAATTCAGATAATTATGCCGGTCGCTATATCCATTACGGCATCCGCGAACATTCCATGGCTGCCGCCATGAACGGTATGGCATTGCATGGTGGCGTGATCCCTTATTCCGGAACGTTTCTGGTGTTTTCCGATTATTGCCGCCCCGCCATTCGCCTGTCCGCCCTGATGCACCAGCGTGTCATTTACGTCATGACCCATGATTCCATCGGGCTTGGCGAAGACGGCCCGACCCATCAGCCGGTTGAACATCTGGCAAGCCTGCGGGCCATGCCCGGTGTGCATGTTTTCCGCCCTGCCGATATTGTTGAAACAGCAGAATGCTGGCAATTGGCATTGACCCGTACCGATGGCCCAAGTGTCATGGTGCTGACCCGCCAGGGCTTGGCGACTTTGCGCAGCGAGCACAATGATAAAAACCTGGCCCGCAAGGGCGGCTATATTCTTAAAGCGGCGTCCGACGATGCCAGTGTAACTTTGGTCGCCACCGGATCAGAAATTGAAATTGCCGCCAACGCCCAGGCCACGCTTGAAGCGGACGGGATCCCGACCTGCCTGGTATCTCTGCCCTGCTGGGAATTGTTTGCCGCACAAAGCGAAAAATATCGTCACGGCGTAATCGCGCCGGATTCAATCCGGATTGGTATCGAGGCGGCGGTGTCTTTTGGTTGGGAACGCATCATTGGTGAAAACGGGACTTTCATCGGCATGCAGGGTTTTGGAGCGAGCGCCCCGGCAAACGAATTATACGCGCATTTCGGCATCACCGCAGACGCCATGGTTGAAGCGGCAAAAGCGAAACTCGCCGCACAAGACTAATTATACGATAGCTACAACTTCAGGAGATTTTCATGACGATACGTGTCGCAATTAACGGCTTTGGCCGGATCGGTCGATTGGTTCTTCGGGGCATTATCGAATCAGGCCGCACCGATATTCAGGTTGTCGGGATCAACGATCTGGGACCGATTGAAACCAACGCCCACCTGTTGCGCTACGATTCAGTTCATGGCCGGTTCCCCGCCAAGGTTGAAGTCGGCGATGGCGTCATCGATATCGGCAAAGGTCCGATCCGGATCACCGCTGAACGCGACCCGTCAAAACTGCCATGGGGCGAACTGAACGTTGATATCGCACTTGAATGTACCGGCATTTTTACAGCCAGCGAAAAAGCTGCCGCCCATCTGGAAGCTGGCGCCAGGCGCGTCTTGATTTCAGCCCCGGGTGCCGGTGCCGACAAAACCATCGTCTTTGGCGTCAATGATGATCAGCTGACCGCCGATGATATCATCGTTTCCAACGCGTCCTGTACCACCAATTGCCTGGCCCCTGTTGCCATGGTGTTGAATAACGAGATTGGCATCGAAAAGGGGTTCATGACCACGATCCATGCCTATACCGGTGACCAGCCGGTGCTCGACACCATGCACAGCGATTTGTATCGCAGCCGTGCCGCTGCCATGTCGATGATCCCCACATCAACCGGTGCGGCCAAGGCCGTCGGGTTGGTAATGCCTGAACTGGATGGCAAACTGGACGGCGTATCTGTGCGCGTCCCGACCCCGAATGTGTCGATGATCGATCTCAAGGTGATCACCAACCGGGCCACCAGCGCAGACGAAGTCAATGCCGCCATGGTCAAGGCGTCAGAATCTAATCGCCTCAATGGTATTCTTGAAGTGACGGACGAGCCGCTTGTTTCCAGCGATTTCAATCACAACCCGGCATCATCAACATTTGCCACGCCGCAGACCAAAGTCATGGATGGTAATCTGGTCCGGGTGCTTAGCTGGTATGATAACGAATGGGGCTTTTCCAACCGGATGGCGGATACTGCGCTGGCAATGGCGAAATATCTGTAGCCCCGGAAACATCTCTAAACCGGCACCCATTATGAGCCCGCATAAAACCCTCGACAATATCGATGTCGCCAACAAACGGGTGCTTGTGCGCCTCGATTTGAACGTGCCGATGCAAGACGGCAGGGTCAGCGACATGACCCGGATCGAACGCGCTGTGCCGACCCTAACCGAATTGCTGGATAAAGGCGCGGCGGTGCTTGTGCTGTCACATTTCGGCAGGCCGAAAGGCCAGGTAGTGCCGGAAATGTCTCTTGCGCCGATCGCCGGGCCACTTAGCGAAGTATTGGGCCAACCCGTCCGCTTCATCAATATAGATTGGTCAGCGCCAGACGCTGGCAACGTGAATTCCGGCGAAATTGTCCTGCTGGAAAATACCCGTTTCGCGCCCGGCGAAGAAGCCAACGACCCAGCATTTGCTGAATCGATGGCGGCACTTGGCGACATTTTTGTGAGCGATGCCTTTTCCACCGCCCACCGGGCACATGCGTCGACCGAAGGCATTGCGCACATTCTGCCAACGATCGCCGGTCGTGCCATGCAAGCCGAACTGGATGCTCTGGAAGCTGCCTTGCAGACACCCAAGAAACCTGTTCTGGCGCTTGTGGGCGGTGCCAAAATTTCGACCAAGCTGGAGCTGATCGGCAATCTGTCAGCTAAAGTTGATGGCCTGATAATTGGCGGCGGTATGGCCAACACGTTTCTTGCGGCCAAAGGTATCAATGTCGGCAAATCGCTTTGCGAACACGATCTGCTTGAGACCGCACGCAAGGTCAGCGAGACAGCCGCAAGCCATGGCTGCGAAATCATTTTGCCGGTGGATGCGATTGTCGCGACCGAATTTGCGTCAGGGGCACCATCCAAAGCCGTATCTCTGAAGGACATTGGCAACGATGATATGGTACTCGATATCGGCCCCCAAAGCGTCGCTGATTTGAACGCCCGCATAGACAATGCCGCAACACTCGTATGGAACGGCCCACTCGGGGCGTTTGAGATCGAACCATTCGATAAAGGCACCAACATGGTCGCCCGGCACGCGGCAGCCCTTACCAAGGCTGGCAAGCTGGTATCGGTGGCTGGTGGCGGCGATACGGTTGCGGCGTTGGTCCATGCCGGTGCTGCTGACAATTTTACCTACGTTTCGACCGCTGGTGGCGCGTTTCTTGAATGGCTTGAAGGCAAAGACCTGCCAGGCGTCCAAGTGCTCTGAAACGAGACAGCAAACGGTTAATTGAGTGCCGACTGGTTCGGCAATGACACAGGCCGAAACAGACCGGCCAACGGAAAAGAAGATACACTAGAGAAGGTGGAAATTAGATCATGACGGAACGTCTCGAAGATATTGCCCAGGCAATGGTTGCGCCCGGCAAAGGTATTCTGGCAGCGGATGAAAGCACGGGAACCATCAAGAAAAGGTTCGATTCCATCGGCGCGGAGTCTACCGAAGACAACCGCCGCGATTACCGTGAAATGTTATTCCGCACCACCAACGCCATGGAAACCTGTATTTCCGGCGTAATCCTGTATGACGAAACCATTCGCCAGAAAGCCGCCGACGGCACCCCGCTCGTGGACCTGATCAAGGCCGCTGGAGCGATCCCCGGCATCAAGGTAGACGCAGGTGCCAAGGAGCTCGCTGGCGCACCCGGCGAGAAAGTAACCGAAGGCCTGGACGGGCTGCGCGAACGCCTCAACGAATATCACGGTCTTGGCGCACGGTTCGCCAAATGGCGCGCCGTCATTGATATCAACGACGATATCCCGAGCGACTATTGCCTGCGTGCCAACGCCCACGCCCTCGCTCGTTACGCAGCCCTTTGTCAGGAAGCCGGCATTGTACCGATCGTCGAACCCGAAGTGTTGATGGATGGGAACCACGATATCAACCGCTGCTGGCAAGTTACCGAAGCCGCCCTCAACGCGCTTTTTGACGAAATGTACGCCCAGCGTGTTGTTCTTGAACAAGCCATTCTGAAACCAAATATGGTGATTTCCGGCAAGAAATGTGCAACCCGCGCGGGCGTCGATGAAGTCGCGGAGATGACCGTGCGCTGTTTGAAACGCACTGTCCCGTCAGCCATTCCGGGCATCGCATTCCTGTCTGGCGGTCAGTCGGATGAAGAAGCCACCGCCCACCTCTCGGCCATGAACGCGGCATACGACGTGGCGTGGAAATTATCCTTTTCCTACGGCCGCGCCTTGCAGGCGGCACCTCTGCAGGCATGGGGTGGCAAAAGCGAGAATGCCGCCGATGCACAAGCTGCATTCGCCCACCGCGCCCGGATGAACAGCCTGGCCGCAACTGGCAAATGGTCGGTTGATCTCGAGCAGAGTTCGGCTTAAGGCCGCCTGATCCATGGATGAGCAACGCTGCCGGCTGGTTCTGATATCGCCCCTAGCGCCCGACCCGGAAACTTTTGAAGCCGAACTCGCTGCCGCTTTTGCCGGTGGCGATATCGCTACCTTGATCCTGGCGCTTGAAAACGACGAGCGGAAATTCTGGAAACGAATTTCGGATATTGCCCGACCGCAAACCATCAAGGCCGGAGCGGCATTTCTGATCAAGGACCAGATTTCCCGCATCAGTGAACTGGATGCCGACGGCACCCATGTGGAAGCAGGTCTGGAAGAACTGAGTGAAATTACAGAATCTTTGCAACCTGAAAGAATTGTTGGCGCAGGCGCTCTTTTCAATCGCCACACCGCAATGCGGGCGGGCGAGACCGGCGTTGATTATGTTCTGTTTGGCAAAATCAATCTGGAACCTGAAGATCGCAAAGCCGCCGACGTGGTCAAACAATTGACAGAATGGTGGTATCCCCTGTTTCAGGTACCAAGCATTGCATTCGCATCAACAATTGATGATGCCGAAGAATTAGCGCGGTGCGGCGCCGATTTTGTTGCTGTTGGCAACGCCGTATGGGAGCATCCGGATGGTGTAGAAGCCACCATCCGTGCACTTAACAAAACTTTTGACGAGATTGCCGCTGAAGCATGATTGCACGCGCAAAAAAATACTCAGGCATTCTGTTTGTTTCCTCTCTTGTGGCGAGTGGCTTTTTTTCTACGGCTCACAGCGCCGAGCAACCGCCCGAAGCACCTGACATCCGCTCCAGTCTGATCCCCGTCCAGCCGGGAGATGCGGCATACGCCGCCTACCAGCGCGGTGAGTATATGGACGCCTACCGGTTAGCCAGCGATCGGGCCGAGGCCGGTAACGCCGCAGCCCAAACCCTGCTTGGCGAATTATACATTCAAGGCCTTGGCGTCGACCGCGACCCGGTTATGGCTGCCCAATGGTATCGTCGCGCTGCCGATTCTGGTGACCCGGAAGCCCAGTTTGCCATCGGCGTCATGTATGGCAAGGGCGAAGGGGTTCCGGTCGATACCGGCCTCGCTGCAGATTATTTTGAGAAATCTGCCGAACAGGACCACGCAACAGCCCAATATAATTTCGCGCTCATACTGCTGGCCGGTGAATTACGCCCACGCGATTCAGAACGTGCGGCCCGGATCATGGAAGCCAGCGCCACCAGCGGCGTCGTGGAGGCGCAATATGATATGTCGGCGCTCTATACCACCGGCAACGGTGTCCCGCTGGATGAGGTGAAAGCTGCCTATTGGATGGGTAAGGCGGCGCTGGGTGCGCACCCGATTGCTGAACTTGAATATGGCATCATGGTCTTCAAGGGGCGCGGCGTACAGGCCGATGAAGCCACCGGAGCCGCCTGGATTTTACGCGCGGCCCGGCGCGGCAACGCGATTGCCGCCAACCGCATTGCAAAATTATATGCATACGGCCGGGGGGTCGAATTCAACGCTCTGGAAGCAGCCACATGGCACCTGATTTCAAAGGGGCTTGGGGCCAGCGACACCTGGCTCGACGGCTTTGTACAATCCCTGCCAGATGATGTTCAGGCGGAAGCCGCGAAAACAGCTGCCGAATTTCGACCCACATGAAGAACAATTAGTCCGGCCTGACCCTTGCACCAATCGCAATAATGGTGCACTTCCATGCCCAGCTTTGGAAACGATCCAGAGTATCAATTTTTAATCCTCTTTCGACGGCGCTTATTATGAAAATCAACGGCAACGAAATCCGCCAGGGCTATGTAATCCAGCACAAGGGCGAGCTTTGGGTCGCGGTCAAGCTGCAGCACGTTAAACCCGGCAAAGGCGGCGCATTCGCCCAAGCTGAGCTTAAAAATGTTCAGACCGGTTCAAAACTGAACGAGCGTTTCCGTTCGTCAGAAACCGTCGAGCGCGTCCGCCTTGAGCAGAAAGACTATCAATTCCTGTATGCCCAGGACAATCTCCTCGTCTTTATGGACCTTGAAAGTTACGAGCAGCTTGAACTGGACAGCGATTTCGTCGGCGAGCGCGCGGCTTTTCTGCAGGAAAGCATGAATGTGAAGGTCGAGAGTTTTGAAGAAACGCCGATTGGCATCAGCTTACCCGATCACGTCACCCTTGAAGTCACCGAAGCCGAGCCGGTGATCAAGGGCCAGACAGCGTCATCTTCCTATAAACCTGCCATGATGGAAAACGGGGTCCGGGTTATGGTCCCGCCCTTCATCAATGTGGGTGAGAAAATTATCGTTGATACCAACGAGATCACGTATGTGCGTCGCGCCGATTAATTCCAATAAAGCACCGAGATAGCAATGGCCCGTTCCGCACTCTTAAACGTCATGGTCGCCGCCGCCCGCAAAGCCGCGCGCGGGTTGGCCAGAGATTTTGGCGAAGTTGAAAACCTTCAGGTTTCGGTCAAAGGACCGGCAGATTTTGTCTCCGCCGCCGACCGCAAAGCCGAAGAAATCCTCATCGAGGAATTGCAGAAAGCCCGCCCCGGCTACCCCATTCTGGCGGAAGAAAGTGGCGCGACGCCGGGCACCGACAAGACCCATCGCTGGATCATTGATCCCCTCGACGGCACCACAAATTTTCTGCATGGCTTTCCGCATTTCGCGATTTCAATCGCTCTGGAACGCGATGGCGTTCTGGAGGCAGGGATGGTCTTCAATCCCGTGACAGATGAATTATATACCGCATCGCGCGGCACCGGCGCTTACTTAAATGATCGCCGTATCCGCGTTGCCAGCCGCAGTAAATTGGAAGATGCTGTTGTCACCTGTGGTATTCCTCATCGCCAACGTGGTGACCATGCGGTCGCCATTCGCGAACTCGCTAGCATCATGCCGCGCGTCGCCGGGATCAGGCGCACCGGGTCCGCTGCGCTGGACCTTGCTTTTGTCGCGGCCGGGCGCTGCGACGGATTTTGGGAAAACGGCTTGATGCCCTGGGATACAGCTGCTGGAATTCTTCTGGTTCGCGAAGCTGGCGGCATTGTAACCGACGACAAAAATCGCCAATCCATGTTGGAAACCGGCAATATTATTGCAGGTAACGAATCCATTCATATCGATTTATACAAGCTTTTAACCAAAGCCCGCGCCCTGCGAGAAGCCAGTTAGCAGAGTATGTTAAAAAGGGGATTTTCCCCAGTTCACAAAATTGCCATCAAATTGATGGTTCTTTTCAAGTCCATTTCGAGATATCTCTATATATCCGACTGGCGGACCGGAACCATTAAGCGTGCAAATAGAAACTCAAAAACTATCAAGCCCACAGACCTTTCTCTGGCGGATGATCGTATTTCTCATCATCTCGATTTTTCTTGGTGTCATTCTCTCTCCTCAACTTAAAGACGCTTTCATGTCCAACCCGTTTCTGAACGGGCTGATTATCGGTGTTCTTTTTATTGGCGTCGCCTATAGTTTCAGGCAGGTGATCCGCCTGTTTCCCGAGGTTGGCTGGGTCAATGGTTTCAGGATCGCTGACCCGGGCATTGAAGTTGCTCGCACACCAAAATTGCTGGCTCCGATGGCGACCATGCTACGCGACCGGATCGGGCAAATGTCTATTTCAGCAGCAACCATGCGCTCCCTGCTTGATTCGATTGCCATGCGGCTTGATGAAGCCCGCGACATTTCGCGTTACCTGATCGGATTGCTGGTTTTTTTAGGCCTGCTCGGCACTTTTTGGGGCTTGCTGGAAACCGTAACCTCGGTCGGCGATACCATCAATTCGCTTGATGCAGGCAGTGGCGATTCAAGCGTGGTCTTTGAAGAATTGCGCTCTGGCCTGCAAGCGCCCCTGTCCGGCATGGGCACCGCATTTTCATCGTCCCTGTTTGGGCTCACCGGGTCGCTCATTCTGGGATTTCTCGATCTCCAGGCAGGTCAGGCCCAGAACAGATTTTATACGGGCCTTGAAGACTGGCTATCCTCGGTTACCTCGATTTCCCTGGAAGCCTTGTCCGGCACGCCGCAACCCGCCGAGACGGGTTCCATGGTGAGCGTCCAGGCAAGCCTCGACCAGATCGCGGCCAATTTGAGCCATGCCAATGTTTCGGGCGCAGATGCCGCCCCCAGCGAAAACGCGACCGCCGCCATGGCGGCCCTTGCCGAAGGGGTGCAATCCCTGGTCCAGCATATGCGCTCGGAACAACAATTGATCCGTGACTGGGTCGAAGCCCAATCCGAACAGCAGGCCGATATCAAGAACGCCCTTGAACGCCTCGCGCCACCGCCCGACAAAAAAACCAAGCGCTGATTTCCATGGCCCTTGCCCACAACAGACGAACCACGTCAGGTGCCGATTATTGGCCCGGTTTTGTCGATGCGATGGCATCGCTGTTGCTCGTCATTATATTCCTCTTGTCGATTTTTATGGTGACGCAATTTTATCTGAATCAGGAAATTTCCGGCAAGGACACAATCCTAGGGCGGTTGAATAGTGAAATTGCCGAGCTATCCGAATTACTCGCTTTGGAGCGCGCCGGGACGCGCAGCATCGAAGAGAATCTGGCCGCCTTGCAGGATAGTCTTACGTCTTCAGAATCCGAACGCAGCTCGCTTCAGGGCCTGATTGAAGCTGAACGCGCAGGGGGCGAGAGCGCGGAAGGTAGACTATCCGCCCTCACACTGGAATTAGATGAAGAGCAAAGCGTCAGTGTTCGGGCGCTTGCCCAGGTTGAACTTTTGAATCAGCAGATCGCGGCCCTGCGCCGTCAGCTTGGTTCGCTTGAATCTGCTCTGGATGCCAGCGAAGGTCGCAACAGCGAAAGCCAGAACCAGATTGCAAATCTTGGGCAGCGGTTAAATATCGCACTGGCCCAGCGGGTGCAGGAACTGGCCAGCTACCGCTCTGATTTTTTCGGACGCCTGCGCACCATTCTTAGCCAGCGGGCTGATATCGAAATTGTCGGCGACCGGTTTGTCTTTCAATCGGAAGTCCTGTTCGGGACCGGCGCCAGCGACGTAAACCCCGAAGGGCAAACCGAGCTCGCCATATTGGCGGCGGCCCTGATTGAGCTTGGCGGAGATATCCCACCGGAAATCAACTGGGTTTTACGGGTCGATGGCCATACCGACACTCGCCCGATTCAGTCACCGCGATTCCCATCCAACTGGGAATTATCATCCGCCCGCGCCATCGCGGTTGTTCAAAATCTGATCGCCAGCGGGGTCCCGGCCAACCGGCTGGTCGCCGCAGGGTTTGGAGAATTCCAACCGATTGATACAAGCGGCACCGAAGCCGCATTTCGTCGCAATCGCCGAATCGAGTTGAAGCTAACCGAGCGTTGATCAGGAATTCAATTATTATTCCGCGACGTCCCGGCCTTCAAATTGCAAAGCTGCGAGGCGGCTATAAAGCCCCTTCTTGCGCCTGAGAGCGGCATGGGTCCCTTCTTCAACAATCCGGCCCTGATCCATGACCAAAATCCGGTCCGCATTCTGGATCGTCGCCAACCGGTGCGCAATCACCAGGGTGGTGCGATCTTTCATCAGTTTTTCAAGGGCCTTTTGCACCAGTGTTTCGCTTTCGGCATCGAGTGCGCTGGTGGCTTCATCAAGCAACAGGATCGGCGCATCCCGCAAAATGGCACGGGCAATTGCGATCCGCTGACGCTGACCACCGGACAACGTCACCCCGCGCTCACCCACCATGGAATCATACCCGCCCGGCATTTTCTCGATAAATTCATGGGCGTGCGCTGCCTGTGCCGCCGCCATTACAGCCTCATCATCAGCACCCAGTTTTCCAAACCGGATATTCTCGGAGATGCTCGCGGCAAATATCGCAGCGTCCTGCGGGACCAATGCCAGGCGTTGGCGCAAATCCGCAGGCATCACGTCGTCGATAGCTATTCCGTCCACCAGAATTTTTCCCGATAATGTGTCGTAATAGCGCAGCAGCAGATGGAACAAAGTGGATTTCCCGGCCCCCGATGGGCCGACAATTGCAACCGTTTCGCCGGGTTTTATTGCAAAATCCAGATCTTCCAGAACGGGCCGTTCAGGCTGGCCCGGATACGAAAACGAGACATTGGCAAAGGTCACGGCGCCCCTTGCCGGATCCGGTAATATTTTTGGATTGACCGGCAACGGTACTTCGGATTCCACATTGAGCAATTCAGACAACCGCTCCGCCGCGCCCGCGGCCTGTTGCACTTCGCCCCAGACCTGGCTCAACTGCCCCATCGAAGACGCTGCAAACACAGCGTAAAGCAGGAATTGGCTGAGAGTCCCGCCCGTCAGCCGCCCGTCGATAACTTCCTGCGCCCCGTACCAAAGGACACCGACAATGCTGGTGAAAATCAGAAAAATTGCCCCCGCCGTCAAAAACGCCCGCGCCTGACTGGACGCCAATACGGCGGCAAACGCATTGTCCACGGCATTGGTGAACCGGTCTCTGATCACCCTTTCATTGTTGAAAGCCTGCACAGTACGAATAGCGCCAATATGCTCACCGGCATAGGCCGTTGCATCGGCGAGAGTATCCTGGGCTACCCGCGAACGCCGCCGGACCGAACGCCCGAACCCCACCAACGGCAATACGATCAGGGGAATAACCGCCAACACCATCGCGCTCAATTTGCCGCTGGTATAGATCATCATGGCCATCGCTCCGACCATCAGAAAAGTATTTCTGAGCGCAATAGATGCACTTGAACCAACCGCTGATTTGATCTGGGTGGTATCGGCTGCAAGTCTGGAGAGAATTTCACCGGAGCGGGTTTTATCGAAAAACGCCGAGCTGAGCCCGAGCAGATGATCAAAAACGCCACTTCTTAAATCAGCGACCACCCGCTCTCCGAGCCAGTTCACGAAATAAAACCGCGCCGCGCTTGAAACCGCCAAAGCCGCAGAGACCAGCAGCATCGTGCTGAAATAGACATTTATCAATTCCCGGGTTTCGCTGGAAAATCCGAAATCGATCACCCGGCGCACTGCAAGCGGAATGGCTAGCGTCGCGCCAGCCGCAACAATCAGGAAAAACAAAGCCAGAAAAAGCTGGGTTTTGTGGCGCAAAATATAAGGCAAAAGCACCCGCAAAGGTCTTAGCCGTTTGCTATTCTTTCGCTCAGGTCTTCCGGTTTCTTCAACCATAGATTATTATTCCACCACAAGATTGTGCGTTAGCCCTTGTCCCAGCCCTCAGGCTGCGGTATAGGATCGCCCGAATTTAACGTCTGTTGCCGCAACGCGAAAGATAGCATTTGCGCAAATACAGATTGATCACAATTATTTTTGCAGGCCAAAGACAATGAAAAAAGAAATTCACCCCGCCTATCATTCGATTACCGTCGTAATGACAGATGGCACAGAATACCAGACCCGTTCCACATGGGGCAGCGAAGGCGATCGCCTGACGCTGGATATCGATCCCTTGACCCACCCGGCATGGACTGGCGGCAGCCAGCACCTGATCGACCGTGGTGGCCGCCTGAGCCGCTTCAACAAGAAGTATGAAGGCCTGCTCGGAAGCTAGCCTAGAATTCAGTTTTTTGGAATTTTTTGGGTCTGGACCCCACGGGTCTCGACCCTAGTTTGGTTGCGACGCCTTGAAGGCATCCGCAATGCGATTGATATCGCCCTGGACCCTGTTAACGCGGGTCTCGACGCCAGCACCGGTTTCAGAACGCAACATCCGCTCCACATTCCGCACCCGGTCGTTCAGCGAGAAACTGCGAAGAACAAGTTTCTGCAATGCATCCGGCATTTCCGCGAAATCTTCGCTCTCCACATTGGCCTGAGAATGTTGGCGCAGGCGAACCTTGTGCTTTTCGCCCTGGGCTTCATCAAAAGTCAGTTCGCCTTCATTGACCGCACGCTGCAACAGCAACCAGGACGCGATCTGCATCAATCTTGTTGTGAGCCGCATGCTCTCAGTGGCGTAATTGAGAGACGCAATCCGCGAAAGCGCACGCGATTCCTTGCGCCCATCACCGTCAAGATAATTTGCGGTCTCCTCCACCAGGTTCATGCCTTCTTCGAAAAGCTGCTTGAACTGGTTAGAATCCGTGTATTTCTCCACAAACCGAATTGTATCTGACATACTCACTCCACTCATTACACTACCAATGCACTGGCCCAGTTCGATACATTTTTGATCGATTTGGACCCGCCAATGCCGATTTGGAACACAAATTGACTATTAGCTGACTCTTGCCTGAACTTCTGCAAGAACCAGACCAGTTAAAACACACCAGTCTGGTACTAAATCAAATTGTTCAGAGAGCCTTTGAACCCGGCCATTATAGCACAAAAAAAAGAGCCGCCTAAAAAGGCGGCCCAAGTGAGTTAACAGGGAGGCGTCAAACAGAGTGACAGGAGCCACTCGATCCAGATGTCTGGATAAGATTATGTTAGCCTTAATATCCCTAATATTAGGTTAATGCCTTTATCGCTCGTTTGATTTTCTCTTTGCTGGCCACGCTGCGGCGCAGTATACAATAACAAAAAATCATAATCTGGAGCTACAATGTCCCTACAAATTCCCGATACCATGACCGCCGTCGCCATCTCTGAGCCTGGAGGCCCGGAGGTATTGAAACCCGAACAACGCGCTGTGCCGACTCCAAAATCCGGTGAAATTCTGGTCCAGGTGGAAGCCGCAGGCGTCAATCGTCCGGATATTCTTCAGCGGCGCGGACTATATCCGGTTCCAAAAGACGCTTCCGACCTGCCCGGCCTTGAAATTAGCGGGACGATTGTTGCAACCGGCGACGGCACCAACCGCTTCAAGATCGGGGATAAAATATGCGCACTCACAGCGGGCGGCGGTTATGCTCAATATTGCACCGTCGATGAACGTAGCGCCATGCCAATCCCGTCCAACCTATCAATAATCGAAGCCGCCGCCATTCCCGAAACATTTTTCACTGTCTGGCACAATGTGTTTCAGCGTGGTGGGTTGAAAAGTGGAGAAACATTTCTGGTCCATGGCGGCACGTCCGGGATCGGAACCACCGCGATCCAGTTGGCCAAAGCCTTTGGTGCCAAAGTTATCACCACGGCCGGGTCTGCAGAAAAATGTGATTTCTGTCTCAAGCTCGGTGCCCAAAGAGCTATCAATTATATGGAAGAGGATTTCCCTGAAGCGGTTATGGCCGCAACCGATGGCCATGGCGCCGATGTTATCCTTGATATGGTGGGTGGAGACTATGTGGAGCGCAATTACGCCGCTGCCGCTGTTGAAGGCCGGATCATCCAGATTGCATTTTTACGCGGCGCTCAAACGGACGTGAATATCACCCCGCTTCTGATCAAGCGCCTTGTCCATACCGGCTCAACGCTGCGCCCCCGGTCTCTTGAATTTAAGGGCCAGATCGCAGCTGAACTTGAAGACCAGGTGTGGCCGCTAATCGAAAATGGGTCGTTACGCCCGATCATGGATTCTACATATCCACTGGAAAATGCCATGGCTGCCCACGAAAGAATGGAAACGAGCAAGCATATCGGAAAAATCATGTTGGAAGTTTCATAACCAGTCTGGAGATATGGATTTTTTGATCACGGAATTTTTTCTGGATAAATGCGGGAAGCGATTGCGTAAATAACCGGTTGCGCGTATATCAACGCCAATTCAACACATTTTGAATTTGAGCCCTCGCTTCCCATTTGAGGCGAACGGATGGAGGAATTTGCATGTCGAGCATGCTGCTAATGCCCAGGGCGACTGCCGTTTGGTTGGTCGACAACACATCGCTAACGTTCGCACAAATTGGCGATTTTTGCGATATTCACGAATTGGAAGTGAAAGGCATCGCTGATGGCGATGTGGCCCATGGTATCCTCGGGCTTGACCCGATCGGCAAGGGACAATTGACCCGTGCCGAGATTGAAAAAGGCCAGGACGATCCGGAATATCGGATGAAATTATCCGCGCCGAAGGTAGAGGTGCCGGAAATTGCACGGCGCAAAACCCCGCGCTACACCCCACTTTCGCGCCGCCAGGATCGTCCCAACGCCATCCTCTGGTTGCTGCGCTACCACCCGGAATTACGCGATTCTGAAATTATCAAGCTCGTCGGCACAACCAAGCCAACGATCCACGCTATTCGGGAACGTACCCATTGGAACTCGGTCAACCTGGTTGCCGCCGACCCGGTCGGATTGGGCCTGAGTACCCAGATCAATCTGGATGCCGTTGTACGAAAAGCTGGCGAACGGGCGGAACGCGAAAAACTGGCGCAGGACAAAGCCGCAGGCATTACCGGTGAAAGCATTACGCTTACACCCGCTGAAAGGGCGATTGCCGACGCGGTACCTACTCCTCTGGAAAGCCCCGCAAAATCAGACACGGAAAACGTCCCTGATGCCAGCGAGGTTTTCGCAAATCTTGATAAGGCAGAAAGTGCTGAGGCCCAGGTTGAAGCTGACGAAACCGAAGAAGAGCTGGATGCTGATTCGGTATTTGCCAAATTGAAAGCTCTGAAAGATGATCTGGAAGAAACCAAAGACGACGCGGAACAGGAATAAATCCGTCGGCTTCGCTTTTCAGAAACCGTCTTTGACCAGCAGATAAACGGCTACCATCGCCAGCAAAATGCCGAAAATGGTTGTCTGGATACGAAGCGCCCGCTCGGATTTCAGTAGCGGGCGCAATCCAACACCAATGCTGAGCCATACCGTTTGTGACCCCAGCAAGACCAACCCCAGCCCAAATAGCAATTTGGCCAGATCGCCTTCGCCCGGTTTCAGAAACTGACTGAAAAATACCGTCACCAGGACATAGTATTTCGGATTTAATGAGGTTAGCAGAAAGCCATCCAGAAACCCGTAACTGACGGGATTGTCACCGTCCACTTGTGGCCGGGCACGAAACAGCTTCCAGGCCAGATATAGAATGTAACTTATGCCCGCATAGCGAATGATGGTGAAAGCCACCGGGCTGGAGAGCAATAATTCATTCAGCCCCAAGCCCCCTGCAATTGCCACTATAACGGCCGCGGCGAACAACCCAAAAAAGAACGGCATGGACCGGACAAAACCGTGATTCATTCCAGTACTCGCCAACGCGATGGTTGCCGGACCTGGGCTCAGAGTGATCGGTAAAAGAAAAGCCAGGAATGTCAGAACGAATTGCATCTTGCAGCCTTGCATTAATTAGGTAACTAATACTGACCTAATAATGACTGCTGTCAAGAACGAAATATCCGGTTCGATCTTTAATCATCGTCGTGAACAGGAACGGTGTAATTCAACCCAAGCCGACCGCCATCCGGATAAATGATCTGGCCGGTAATATAGCTAGCATCACTTGAAGCCAGAAAAGCGGCTACCGACGCGATTTCGGAAGGTTCGCCGATGCGCCCGAGCGGGGTGCGCGATAACACCATGTTGCGGGCCTTTTTGTCGGTGGTAATGGTTGCCAGCATATTGGTCATAATACTCCCCGGCCCAATCGCGTTGACCCGAATACCGTAAGAAGCCAGCGCCTGGGCCATAACCCGCGTCAATTGGTTGACGCCACCTTTGGAGACCGAATAGGGCACCTGATTGGGGATTGCGAAAACTGCATTGACCGACGACATATTGACAATGGCACCCGGTTCACCGCCTGCTTCAACCTGCGCCACCATTTGCCGGGCCACAGCCTGACCGACCAAAAACCCACCCTTGAGATTGACCCGCAAGACCCGGTCGAAGTCTTCTTCTTCAAGTTCGAGGAAACTACCGGCAACAATGATCCCGGCATTGTTAATCAGGATATCGATCGCGCCAAAAGCTTCCAGTGTTGCGGTGATCAGGTTCCGGACATCGAGCCGGTCTCCCACGTCGCAAGCGACAAAAATGGCTTCAGCGCCCTGTTCAATGAGTTCTTCAAGGCCGCTCGCGCCAATCTCTTCATCGATATCAGCGATAACAATCTTGGCCCCGTCATCTGCAAGCCGACGTGCGCAAGCCAGACCAATGCCGCGGCCGCCGCCGGTGATGATCGCAACTTTACCCTTGAGTGACATGAGCTTCTCCCTGCGCTGTCATGAACCAGATGCCAGATTATGACATCCGCCAATGTGAGGCTATAGCCACGTCAGGTTTTTACATGCAGTTTCGGCAAAGCGTGGCGGTCGGTACGGTTTCAAGCCGGGCTTCGGAAACAGGCTCACCGCAAGACACACACTCGCCGAAGGTTCCCTTCTTGACCCGTTCCAGAGCCGCATTGATGGCTTCCAGTTCGTCAAGACCCACATTGCCCATGCTTTCCAGCACTTCATCGCCTTCGCGCTCGGTCGCCCTGTCTTCCACATCCTTGCTCATGGGTTCATCAAGGTCGTGCTCGATTCCCTGGAGCCGCTGCTCAAGTTCTTTTTTGCGGGCCAAAAGTTGCTTTTCAAATTTTGCTACATCTACCATTTGCTCGCCTCGCTCGCTTTTGCCTGTGTAAATCGATTTCCCGCGCGGTGCGGCCAAGCCGGTCAGGAATTAGCGCTCAGTTTTGCACAAAGCCAAAAAACCGCCCTTGACCAAGGTCAACCACGGTTCAACCAATGATACCCCTGTCTTTCATTACGTCGCCGATCTCATCCAGGATAGCCGGATCATCAATCGTCGCTGGAACATTAAAATCATCCCCGTCAGCAAGCTTGCGCATAGTTTGACGCAAAACCTTGCCTGATCTGGTTTTGGGCAACCGCTGAACAATCATGGCCAGCTTGAACGCCGCCACTGGGCCGATTTTTTCGCGAACCAGTTTGACGGCTTCTTTTTCTATTTCAGCAGGGTTGCGATTGACCCCTGTTTTCAACACAAGGAACCCGGCCGGTATTTGCCCTTTGAGTTTGTCGGCAATTCCAACTACGGCGCATTCAGCAACATCAGGGTGGCTCGCCAGAACTTCTTCCATACCGCCAGTGGAGAGACGGTGCCCGGCGACGTTGATAATATCATCAGTGCGCGCCATGATGTAGATATAGCCATCTTCATCCATATAGCCCGCATCTGACGTCTCAAAGAACCCCGGAAATGTCGTCAGATAGCTTTCGGAAAACCGTTCGTCATTTTGCCATAGCGTTGGCAGGCATCCGGGCGGCAACGGCATTTTAACAACAACTGCCCCCATCTCGCCTGTTGGCACCGGATTTGAATTTTCATTCACCACATGCAATTCCCACCCAGGCAGCCCAACGGTTGGCGACCCATGCTTAACCGGCAGCAGACCAAGACCAACCGGGTTCCCGGCAATCGTCCACCCGGTTTCCGTCTGCCACCAATGATCAATCACCGGTACATTTAGCATGTTTTCCGCCCATTCAAGGGTATCGGGGTCAGATCGCTCGCCAGCCAGAAACAGCGTTCTGAATTTTGAGAGATCATAATCTCCCACCAGCTTGCCATCCGGATCTTCCTTTTTGATTGCCCGAAATGCGGTTGGCGCCGTGAAAAGGGCAACCACGTCATGCTCTTCAATCACCCGCCAGAAGACGCCAGCATCCGGTGTCCCGACAGGTTTGCCTTCAAACAAAATCGTCGTGCAGCCATGAAGCAACGGCGCATATACAATATAGGAATGGCCAACCACCCAGCCGACGTCGGAAGCTGCCCAATAGGCTTCCCCCGGCTCGATGCCGTACATGTTGAACATGGTCCATTTGAGCGCCACCATATGGCCGCCATTGTCGCGGACGACGCCCTTGGGAACACCCGTGGTTCCCGATGTGTACAACACGTATAGCGGGTCGGTAGCAGCGACCGGCACACAATCTGCCTGACCGCCAGCTTCGCGAACATTGTCCACAGCCACAGCCCAATCCAGATCGC
The DNA here is from genome assembly GCA_021775875.1 of Hyphomicrobiales bacterium. Classification (GTDB taxonomy): domain Bacteria; phylum Pseudomonadota; class Alphaproteobacteria; order Rhizobiales; family NORP267; genus NORP267. The sequence continues at coordinate 22,421 of JAJFHA010000023.1, forward strand.
GCCCTTCAATCATCGAAGCCCGTTCCATATTCCTCTGGAACACCAGACAGGATTTGGGTTTGTGAGCAGCGATCTCAATCGCTTCATCCAGCAAGGGCTTGTAGGCAACCACCCGGTTCGGTTCCACACCGCACGACCCACACATAATTGCGACCGGTTTGGCATCGTCGATCCGGGTGGCCAATTCCTTGGCCGCAAATCCGCCAAACACAACTGAATGAACAGCCCCGATACGGGCACAGGCCAGCATCGCAAATGCGGCCTCAGAAATCATCGGCATATAAATGATGACCCGGTCACCTTTGCCAACACCCATATCGCGCAACACACCTGCCAGGCATGCCACTTCATCAAGGGCTTCGTTATAAGTGTAGGTTCTCTTGCTGCCGGTGACCGGGCTGTCGTAAACCAGTGCCGCCTGATCGCCGCGCCCGGCTTCCACATGGCGGTCCAGGCAATTGTAGCAGGTGTTGCATTCCGCACCCGTAAACCAGCGGCCATAAACCCCGGCATCGGCGTCGAAAACTTTGTCCCACGGCTTGTACCAGTCAATTTCCCCGGCAGCTTCTGCCCAAAATTCTTCCGGGTCTTTTTTCCAGGAATCGTAGACTTCGTAATACCGGCTGGTCATTTTTTCACGTCTCCAAAATTTTCTTAGTGCCCGGCTTCGAATAGAAACCATTTCACCTGGCCAGATTGCAAGTCCATCCGCATTCGACTTTAGGCTGGTAACCGGGCGTATAAAAGGTCAAAAAAGGTATCAGCAATTCAACCCATCATTCAGCGCGGCCCACTTTTCAATGATCACCGATCCCTGGTTCTATACCCTGGCTATCCCAGCGGTATTGTTGGTCGGCCTTTCAAAGTCCGGCTTTGGCGGTGGCATCGCGCTTGTAGGCGTACCCTTGATGGCACTCGCGGTATCGCCGATCAAGGCGGCTGCGATCCTGCTGCCTATCCTGATCGTAATGGATTTGATCGGACTGGCCGCTTACCGCCGCGAATTTCACCGCCGCGCAATCATTATATTGGTCCCGGCCGCTGTCATCGGTATCGGCATAGGGTGGATGGCAGCATCAATAGTCAGCGAAGCGATGGTGCGCTTGATCGTCGGGTTGATCGCACTTGCCTTTACGCTCGATCACTGGCTGGGTCAGCATACCGGCAAAACCCGCCGCCCGCCTGGCAGGATTGCGGGCTATTTCTGGGGTACGGTTGGCGGGTTCACAAGTTTCATCAGCCATGCCGGGTCCGCACCGTTACAGATGTATCTGTTGCCCCAACGCCTGAGTCCGGTTCTATATGCAGGCACATCTGTCGTATTTTTCGCAGCCGTCAACGCGCTGAAAGTTATCCCGTATTTTGCCCTTGGACTGTTCAGCGCGGAAAATCTGGCCACTTCACTCATGCTGATACCCTTCGCGGCTATAGCCATGTTTGTTGGCATCTGGCTTGTGCGCCACATCCCGGCCGAGCCATTTTACCGGATCGCATATATTCTGGTTTTCGTGGTGGCCCTCAAACTGGTCTGGGACGGCGCGAGTTCCATATTGTCCTGACGTGAATCATATTAGATTGCGCTGAAATTGATGATTGGATAGCTTGCGGCGAACCCCATCCTTGCCGAACAGGAACGCTATGAGTATCTACGACCAGCATCTGGACAAGAACCCCGCCAATTATCAGCAATTGACGCCGATCTGGCATCTGGAACGCGCTGCAAAAGTTTTCCCCGATACAGTGGCCATCATCCACGGCAAGCAGCAGACCACATATGAAAGTTATTATGCCCGATCCCGGCAGTTAGCATCGGCGCTGACAAAAATCGGCATCTGCAAAGGCGACACGGTGTCTGTCCTGCTGGCCAACACACCACCCATGCTGGAAGCCCATTACGGCGTGCCGATGATGGGTGCCATTTTGCATTCCATCAATACCCGGATCGACGCCGCCACCCTGGCTTTCCAGCTGGATCATGCCGAAAGCAAGATTTTTTTCGTCGACCGCGAATATGCGGAAATCGCGAAAGAAGCACTCTTGATTGCCAAGGTAAATCCGATGGTAATCGATTATGACGATCTGGAATTCCCCCAGACCGGCGAGCTGCTTGGCGAAACCGATTATGAAACCTTCATAAAGGACGGAGACCCTGAATTTGCATGGTCGCCGCCTGAGAATGAATGGGATTCAATCTCACTCAATTACACATCCGGCACCACCGGCAACCCCAAGGGCGTGGTCAATCATCACCGTGGCGCCGCACTGATGGGATATTCCAATGTAATTTCCGGAGACATGGGCAAACACCATGTCTACCTCTGGACCCTCCCGATGTTCCATGCCAACGGCTGGTGCTTCCCTTGGTCGGTCCCGATCCAGGCTGGCACCCATGTTTGTCTGCGCTGGGTCCGGGCAGACGCAATTTATGACGCCATCGTTGAAAACAAGGTGACCCATCTTTGCGGGGCTCCGATTGTCATGGCCATTTTGTTGAACGCGCCGGATGATGAAAAACGCAAGATCGAACGGAATGTGAATTTCATCACCGCCGCCGCTCCACCACCTGAAGCGGTGCTGGCAGGCATGGCCGATGCCGGATTTACCGTTACCCATGTTTATGGTCTCACCGAAACTTATGGCCCAGCCGTGGTGAACGAATGGAATAGTGATTGGGACAAACTGGATGCGAGCACCCGAGTTGCCAAAAAAGCCCGCCAGGGTGTGCGCTATCTGGGGCTCGAAGGTCTGACTGTCCGCGATCCTGAAACCATGGAGATTGTGCCTTCAGATGCCAAGACCATCGGAGAAATTATGTTCCAGGGCAATATCGTCATGAAAGGATATCTGAAAAATCCCAACGCCACCGACGAAGCTTTTGCTGGCGGCTGGTTCCATTCCGGCGATCTGGCGGTGATGCACCCGGACGGCTACATCCAAATCCGCGACCGCTCCAAAGATATCATTATTTCGGGCGGTGAAAATATCTCGTCAATCGAAGTTGAAGACACGCTCTATAAACACGCTGCCGTTCAGGCAGCGGCTGTCGTCGGGAAGCCCGATGAGAAATGGGGCGAAACCCCGTGCGCGTTTGTTGAATTAAAACCGGGCGCTACCGCAACAGAAGAAGAGATTATTACCTGGTGCCGCGATAATCTGGCGCATTATAAATGCCCACGCAATGTAGTCTTTATCGAATTGCCAAAAACCTCAACGGGCAAAATTCAGAAATTCAAACTGAGAGGCCCCGCCAAAGAGCTCTAAGCAATATTGTGAGGGTTTCGCCAATAGGCACCGGAAATTTGGAAATAAACAACCTGCCATCCAACCCGGCATGCGCCGGATGGTGCGGATATATGTCAGTGGCTCTTTCGAGCCCTACGATGCCTGCATAAAGTCGCTATTCAGGCGACTTTGCTATTGTCGGCTTTCAAATGCGAAATCAGATCTTTGAGGCCAAGTTTGCGCTTTTTAAGTTCCGCAATTTCCATCTCGTCAGACCCCGGATGCGCCATGGCATCTTCGATTTTCTGATCAAGCTTGCGGTGTTCTTCAATGGCTTCAGAGAGTTCCAGTTCGTCGATCATACAATCATCCTTTCCTGCAACTTGAAGATTCCACAAGACTGCCACAAAAACCTGCCGCCGTAAAATGACCAGCATATTTCTTCCACTTTTGCTCTGTATGACTGCCAGTAGGCTTGATTGTCATTGCCGAAAACCCGGCTCAAGGGCACAATGGCCACGGGCACAAAAGTTCGAGCGATTCTTGCCCCGGTGCTGCCACCGAAATTTGACACGAAAGATGCGACAACATGTCAAACGATCCGGTAAACCAGGAAGAACTGAAGGCTAAACTCGAAGAGCTTATGGTGGAACACCGCCGTCTCGACGAAGAAATCTCTCACCTTCATCATACAGGGTCAGGTGATTCGCTGGCGCTGAACCGTCTCAAAAGGGAAAAACTACATCTGAAAGATCAGATACTCCTGATCGAAGACCGGCTTCTCCCCGATATCATTGCCTGAAAATTCAACGGAGATTTTAGCGCTTTTTCGCGGCATACATTTCGCTGTCCGCCCGCCCTAGCAAGCTTTCTGCTGTATCGTCTTTCACTGCCAAAGCAACACCAGCAGTCGCCGCCAACGCGACCGGGCCATCGGGAGTATCAAACGTCGCGTTTGCGAGATCATCGACCAGCGATTTTGCCTTGATCGACGCCGCATCCAGATTGGCATTCCAAAGCACAATGGCAAATTCGTCGCCGCCGAGCCTGCCAACAATGTCAGATTCGCGCAAGTTATCGAGCAACGTATTGCCCGCCACAATCAATGCCGCATCGCCAATCGCATGGCCGTATTTGTCATTGATGCCTTTAAACTTATCCATATCCATAAAGACAACGCACATGCTGGCACCATAGCGCCGCCCGTAGGAAAGCGAGCGGTTCAACTCGCGCAAAAACCCGCGCCGGTTCAAAACCGGCACCAATGTGTCTTCGGCGGCAACGGTTTCAAGCTCGGATACCTTGGTTTTGTTGGCATCCAGCTCCGCTTTCAAGCGGTCAAATTCTGCCAAAAGACTATTCACAGCCTCCTGCGCGTCCGGCGAAAACCCGTCCACCGGCACCCCTAGAATATCCTCGTTGTCGTTCTCATCCCGCGCCACAGACCCGGCCTCATTTTGATTCCTGCCTAACTTCTACAATGCCCGACTTTTGATTGCTTGTCTTTTTCGCCTGCCAGTTTAATCAATTGATATATTTTCCGGGTCCAGAGACCAAATCACCCTTGCGCCACCGTGCTGGCCAAATATACTCCGCCGTCTCCGTATCCGGCCAATTCGCTGGCCCATCCGCATTGCAGGAAACCGTGACATGAAACCGCCCGTCGCCGTTATTATGGGAAGCCAGTCCGACTGGACCATTATGGAAAATACCACCCGAACCCTGGAAGCGCTGGGGATTGGCTTTGAAGCCTTGATCGTTTCTGCCCACCGCACCCCGGACCGGATGGCGGCATTTGCAAAAGGCGCCAGGGACAATGGGTTCAAGATAATTATCGCAGGTGCTGGTGGGGCCGCGCATTTGCCAGGCATGATCGCTGCGTTTTCTCCGTTGCCGGTTTTTGGTGTTCCCGTCGAAAGCAAAGCCCTTTCAGGCAAGGATAGTTTGCTCTCAATTGTACAAATGCCAGCGGGCATCCCGGTCGGCACTTTGGCAATTGGCCGTGCGGGCGCTATAAACGCTGCTTTGCTGGCAGCCGCCGTTCTGGCACTAAATGACGAAGACCTCGCCGCCCGGCTTGATCAATGGCGTCTCGATCAATCCGAAGCCGTTGGAGAAAAGCCCGAAATGGACCAGACCAATGGCTGAAAATGTCGGCGCGCTCGCACCCGGTTCGACCATCGGCATTTTAGGCGGTGGACAGCTTGGGCGCATGCTGGCGCTGGCTGCCGGTGAACTGGGCTTCAGAACACATATTTTTTGTCCTGACCCGGACAGCCCGGCTTTTGAAGTGACAAGGCGCAACACGGTTGCTGAATATACCGACGAAGCGGCGCTCGATCTGTTTGCCCGCGACAGCGACGTGATCACTTACGAATTTGAAAATATTCCGAGCAGCACGGCTGCATTTTTGCGCTCCAGGCGGCTGGTATTTCCCGGCGTCAAAGCGCTTGATATTGCCCAGGATCGTTTGAAAGAACGCAACCTGATGGAGCAACTGGGCATCGGCATTGCCAATTATCGCCCGATTGATGGCCTTGATGATCTTGAAAAAGCAGCTTCCGAAATCGGCTATCCGGTAATTCTGAAAACCCGCCGCTTTGGCTATGACGGAAAGGGCCAGGCCACAATTTCAAGTGCCACCGATATCGCAAACGCCTGGAAACAGGTTGGCGAACAATCAAGCATTCTGGAACAGCGCATTCCCTTCGAGATGGAAATCTCAGTCATCATCGCCCGCACCGCGTCCGGCGAAACGCAAGCCTATGACAGCCCCCACAATATTCACGAAAAGCAGATCCTGCATCATTCCATCGTGCCCGCGCCGATTTCGCAACAGATACAGGATGATGCCCTGGTGATTGCAAGAAAAATCGCCGATGAACTGGACTATGTAGGCATTTTGGCCATCGAGCTATTTGTCGTTAAAGCTGAAAATGGCAACCATTCGCTACTCGTCAACGAGATCGCGCCCCGCGTGCATAATTCCGGCCACTGGACGATTGATGCCTGCCATGTCGGCCAGTTTGAGCAGCATATCCGGGCAATCACCGGCTGGCCGCTCGGGCCCACAATTCGTCATTCAAACGCCAAAATGACCAACCTGATCGGCCAGGATATTAATTCCTGGGACAGTCTTAACGCTGAAGCCAATACCTGTCTGCATTTCTATGGCAAAACGCGGGTACGGCCTGGCCGCAAGATGGGCCATATAACAAGACTGGAACCCATCGCCTAGCGGTTCAAACCAATTGCGGTGCGATTTGATCTAGACTGCCGCCTCGGCGACGTTCCCTTTCGGGATGGCCTCCAGCTCTTCGAGCATGAGCTCAGAGATATCAATCACCTTAGCGAGATCGCAAATCATTTGCCCGTGGAAGTGGATGGGATAGCCATCGTCCGGTTCGTTGCCAAATGAGTGCATCATCAGAGGCTCGAAAACACCCAACTTCTTCTGTTTAGCCAGAAGCTCATTCCACAATTCGTGCCTGTGCTCCTTGGTGGCTATCTCCATTTGAAGGTCAAGCTCTCGCCATTTAGTCTCAGCTTCCGCGTCAATCCGATATGGCGGAATATAGAGTGGAATTCGATGTGCTAATGCATGCCGGTAGTTCTCAAGATATTTGAACCAGCCATCAGATTGCGTGAGGTATTCCTGAAACTCCTTTGATAGGCTCTTCCTCACCGTGACGAACTTTGGGCCGAGACCGATGTGCCCTCGCGGCACAGGCTTTCCTTTCTCCTGGAGATCAGACTCGACGACCCAAATTCTAGCCAAATTGTCTAAGGTGCCGTACACATTTACGACGAATGCTTGGAGATACACGCTGGCGTCCAGGAGAGCGTCTGGGACCGGCTCTTTTTCATCTGGGGCGACGTGTTGGAAGGTCCTGTTCATGCAATGACAAAGGGTATGAAAGCGCCGCACGAGCCCGTGCTTGACCATCGTGTAGGCGGCGTCGGTTCGGTAGACATGGACGAGCAGAGAGGTGGTGAGTTCATCCTCGCGACCATGCCAGAAGGCATATTTCTTCGCGATATCGTCCAGATCTTCGGTTGAGTAAGGCATGTTTGACCCCGGCTAGCTTTGCTACGCCACGATTATTGATGTGTATTCCGTTGTTGCATAACCGAATATATAGAACCATTCGCAAAACCGGCCAACCGAGATATAGTTTTAGTCCCAACTAAACAGAATTGACGCATATCTGTTTAATCGCTCGTTCCTTATATAGACATTGGCCAAGCCATCTGGTAGAGACCAGCCATAATCTTGAATCGGGAACGCATTTGGCGGCCGGACTGTTGATCGGCGGGATTTATGTGTGGCCTGAATGAAACCCGGATTGGCGGTTTATGCCAATCTGCCATTGAGACAAAGAACAGGAATTAACGCGTGCAGGTATCAGTCCGCGACAATAACGTCGATCAGGCCCTTAAAGTGCTAAAGAAGAAATTGCAGCGCGAGGGTGTATTCCGTGAGATGAAACTCCGGAATTATCACGAAAAGCCATCTGAAAAGCGCGCCCGCGAAAAGGCCGAAGCTGTTCGCCGCGCCCGCAAACTGGCCCGCAAGCGCGCCCAACGCGAAGGCCTTTTGCCGATGAAGAAACGCGACTAGTTGAACGCAAAATTTTCTGCAATTCTGCTTTAGGGCAGTGGCTTATGGCCACTGCCTTTTTGTTTGAACCGCGACAGACTTAATCTGACAACAATCTCGTTTTAGCGTTATATTGGATTCGGCTCCTTTATCCTGCTGCCTGCCAACGAGGAATTCCCATTGCGGCCAATGCTTCGGAAAACTCTCAGGCTGAACCTGTTGCTCATTGCTGCTTTGTTTCTGGCAGCCTGCCAGTCCCAATCTTCGAGCTCCCGTAACGGACAAGACCTGACCGGCAGCATCAATGCTGGATCGGCTCTGAATATCGCCTCCCTGACAGATGTGATTACAGCCCGCCCCAATGACCCCGTTGCGCTGAACTTGCGCGGCTCCGCCTATGGACGCGCCGGGAACAGCCAGGCAGCGATCCAGGATTTCACAGCTGCGATTGCCCTCAACCCGGAATTTTTTCAGGCTTATAACAACCGCGCGCTGGTTTACCGCAAAACTGGCCGATTGGCGCTGGCGCTGGCCGATTATAATAGAGCAATCAGCCTGGCACCGCGCTATGACCCGGCCTATATGGGCCGCAGCATTATCTATCGGTCTCAGCAGCAATATGGCATGGCGCTGGCGGACCTTGATAAGGCGATTGAGCTGAATCCATCATCTGCCCGCGCCTATCACAACCGGGCTTTGGTCTATCAGGTCCAGAACCTGCATTCGTTCGCGATTGAGGATTTTAGCCGCGCCATCAACATCAATGCAGCGTCTGCCGAACCCTATCTCGGACGCGCCCAGAGCCTGCTTGCGTCCGAGCAAATCGACAAAGCCGTTGCTGATCTGGACATTGCAGTTAATCTCAACCCACGCTCCGCCAATGCCTGGGCGATGCGCGGCGTCGCATACGAAAAGATTGGCAATTTACAACGCGCTTACAATTCGTTCCAGCGTGCCGCCTCAATTGATCGCCACCAAAGCATGGCTCACGCCGGTGTCGCCCGGTTGCGTAGCAAGGTGCCCGAGATGGTCGAGAGCGACAATAATATCTAATTTTCAAATTCAGGCCCGGAAATGAATACAAGAACAGCTTATACCCTTGTCATGATTGGCGTGTTCGGCCATGCATCGAGTGAATTTTTTGCCGTTTTGAGCGGCGTCACCGGTCCTGAAGTCTCCGTCTGGCGATTTGTGCTTGGTGCCATCGGTCTTTTGATCATCACCCAGGCGATGCCTGCCGCCAGAGACATCCTCACGCCCTTGCGTCAGGAATGGAAAACCCTCCTGCCCCTGTCGCTGCTTGGGGTGACCTTGCCGTATCTGGCCTTCCACTGGTCGCTGGATTTCGCTTCAATCGTGCAGATCGGCACGCTGATGACCACGATCCCAATTTTTGTAGGCATCACCAATTTGCTGGTCAACCGACACCCTTTGGGCCTGGTGAAAATAGTAAGCGGTCTTTGCGCGATAATCGGCATCGCGCTGCTGGTCACTGATGGCTACCTGTTGCAACTCGCTGGCGACAACCGCTCTCTGACCGGGATCGGACTGGCGCTCGTCAGCACCATCGGTGTTGGCTCTTATACGGTATTTGTGCGGCCCCTGATCCTGCGCCATGGCGCATTGCGGATTACAACCATTTCCATGTCCATTGGTGCCGCTGGCCTGTGGCTGATGGTCGGCACCTTCTGGAGCATCTGGGTCAACCCGGCTACGATTTTCGCAATGCCGGGCAATGTCGCGCTGCCACTCCTCACGGTCGGGTTCTGGAACACCACCATCACCCAGCTTTGTTGGCTTATGGGCCTCGCCGCCCTGCCGGATATTACCCGGGGCTCTTATCTGTTTTTTCTGAAACCGGTAATTACCGCCCTGCTGGCGTGGCTGATCCTGACCCAGCCCATTACCTGGACCCAGCTATTGGCAATCGCCGTGATCTGTTCATCGGTCTTGTTTGAATTTATGTCGGATTATTTCAGGCGGTAGAGACATTTCTGCCCGAAGATTAATCCAGCGCCTTGACGATATTTTCGGTCATTTTCTTGGCGTCGGCGAACAACATCATGGTGTTGTCGCGGAAAAACAATTCGTTGCCAACGCCTGCATAACCAGACGACATGGAGCGTTTGATGAACAATACCGTTTTGGCATTTTCCACATCCAAAACCGGCATCCCGTAAATCGGGGATGTCTTGTCGGTCTTGGCGGCGGGGTTTGTGACATCGTTAGCGCCTATAACAAAGGCAACGTCAGCGCGCGAAAATTCTGAATTAATATCTTCCAGTTCGAACACTTCGTCATAAGGCACGTTGGCTTCTGCCAGCAACACGTTCATGTGGCCTGGCATACGACCAGCAACCGGATGAATGGCGTAGGAGACGTCTACCCCTTCGGCTTTCAGCTTGTCGGCCATTTCACGCAACGCATGCTGGGCCTGCGCCACCGCCATGCCATATCCCGGTACGATGATAACCTTGGTGGCGTTCTTCATGATGAAAGCGGCGTCTTCGGCTGAACCCTGCTTGACCGGGCGCTCTTCAACTTCGCCACCGCCAGCCACAGCAACCTCGCCGCCAAAGCCGCCGAGAATGACGCTGAAGAATGAGCGGTTCATGGCTTTGCACATAACGTAAGAGAGAATGGCCCCGGACGACCCCACAAGGGCGCCGGTGATGATCAGGGCAATATTGCCCAGCGTGAAGCCGATGCCCGCTGCCGCCCATCCTGAATAGGAATTGAGCATGGAAACCACAACCGGCATATCCGCCCCGCCGATCGGAATGATGATCAACACCCCAAGCACCAGCGCCAGCAGCGTGATCATCCAAAACGCGACATGACTTTCGCTAACGGCAAACCAGTAGATCAAAATTACCAGCAATATCCCAAGCGCCAGATTGACCATATGCTGCATGGGAAACGTGATCGGGCTTCCCGAAACCAACCCTTGCAACTTGGTAAAAGCGACAATCGAGCCTGTGAAGGTAATCGCCCCGATGGCCACCCCAAGGGACATTTCTACAAGGCTGGCGCCAGCAATTTCACCCGGTGCGCCGATCCCGAAGGCAAGCGGCGCGTTCAGTGCAGCGGCCGCGACCAAAACAGCCGCAAGACCAACCAGTGAATGAAAGGCCGCGACAAGTTGCGGCATCGCGGTCATCGGAATCCGTCGTGCGGCGATTGTACCGACAGCGCCGCCAATCCCAAGACCGGCAATGATCAATAGCCAGCCAAAAAACCCGCCCGGAGACGCAACCGCTAACGTGGTGAGGACGGCAATCGCCATCCCGGCCATGCCAAGATAATTGCCACGCCGGGATGATTCCGGATGTGAAAGACCGTGCAGCGCCAGAATGAACAAAATCCCGGAGGCCAGATAACAAAGGGTTGCGAGGTTGGCTGACATGCCCCTTAACTCTTCCTTTTATACATTGCGAGCATTCGCTGGGTTACCAGGAAGCCGCCAAAAATATTGACCGATGCCAGAATGAGCCCGAAGAACCCAAGACCCTTGGCAAACCAGGGCGAGCCTTCGCTGGAAGCGGCGGCTACATCAACACCAATCGCCAACAGGGCACCGACAACAATTACGGATGAAACCGCATTGGTCACCGCCATCAACGGGGTATGCAGCGCCGGCGTCACTGCCCAGACGACAAAATAGCCGACAAAAATGGCAAGCACAAAAATCGCGAATTGAAATACGAAGGGCGACGCCCCCCCGACGCCACTGGCATGCACGGTGACAGCCACCTGATCGGAATAAGCCTGAACCGCGTCGGCGGCTTCACGGGCCTGTTCTGTAACATTTTGCAGACGTTCGACAAGTTCGCGTCCAGCTTCACCACTCATGACTTGCCTCCCTTGGCAGCAGATTTAGCCTTGACGGCAGGTTTGGCTTTTGGCTTTGGCTTTGGCTTTGGCTTGGTTTTGGCTTTGGTCTCAGCCGGTGCCAACCTTGGGTGAACAATCCTGCCACCTCTGGTCAACAGGGTTGCGCCAATAACTTCATCATCCCAATCAACATTCAAAGCGCCTTTTTCAGCATCAACCAACAGCTCTACAAAAGCTTTCAGGTTGCGTGCATAGAGGGCAGATGAAGAGGCCGCGACCCGGCCCGGTACGTTTGCATACCCAACCAGCTTCACATCACCATGCTCAACAACTTTGCCGGCAACCGAGAGCGGGCAATTGCCGCCCCGTTCCACTGCCAGATCAACGATGACCGATCCGGGCTTCATGCTCTCAACCATTTCTTTGGTAATAAGAACCGGCGCCGGGCGTCCCGGGATAAGCGCGGTGGTGATCACAATATCCTGCTTGGCGATATGCGCGGCGGTCAGTTCAGCCTGCTTCGCCTGATATTCTTTCGACATTTCCTTGGCATATCCGGCAGCGGTTTCCGCCTCGCGAAATTCGTCGTCTTCAACAGCGATGAATTTCGCACCGAGTGATTCTACCTGCTCCTTGGCAGCCGGGCGCACATCGGTGGCAGTCACAACGCCGCCCAGACGGCGCGCGGTAGCGATTGCCTGAAGTCCAGCTACACCAGCCCCCATCACGAATATCTTGGCGGGAGACACGGTCCCTGCCGCTGTCATCATCATCGGCAAGGCGCGGTCATATTCAATAGCCGCATCCATAACAGCCTGATACCCAGCCAGATTAGCCTGCGACGACAATACGTCCATCGACTGGGCCCGCGTGATGCGCGGCATGAATTCCATTGAGAAAGCGGCAACCCCGGCTTTTGCCAGAGCTTCGATCCCGGCGCGGTCGTCGGTCGGTTCCATAATGGCTATAACGAGCGCACCTTTTTTGAATTTGGCCGTCTCGGCCACATTCGGTCGGCGCACCCGGAGAACAATATCAGCGTCCTTGACGGTCAAATCCGCCGTTTTGGCAATTGTAGCGCCTGCATCTTTATATTGCTGATCGGGAATACGCGACCGCGCTCCGGCACCCGCCTGGACGGCCACTTTGAACCCAAGCTTTATATAGGCCGCAACAGTATCCGGCGTCGCGGCAACGCGCGGCTCGTCTTTCGAAGGCTCAAGAGGAACGGCAAGTTTCATGTGTAATCAGCCTACAAAACCAGCGCCAGAAACGTCATACCGACAAGGATAATAATCGAAGGCACAAACGACAATCCGGCTGTCAGGCTAACAAGGAGCACAATCAGACCAACAACTAAACCGAGACACGCAATGACAATGGCTGCGGTGCTACCAAACCCGACAGCCCCCAGAGCCACCATAATCATTACACATGCCAGGACACCAGCAATACATATATCAACAAATGAGCCGTAGGTTTCGTTATGCTCCGGCATATCGCCAACGGTATCAATGTATCCAGAATCTGTATCGGCCATCAAGGCACCCCTAATTTAGTGGCTGTAATTCGATCCTTTATAACAAACCGCACGGAATCGTCCATGGCGTAATCATGGAAAAATCCAGTTGTCGTGAAAAACCCTATTCGGGCAATTCCAACCCCGCTTGATCAAGCGCCGCTGTCTGGCGCTTCACCAATTTTGCGAGGTTGAAATCTTTGATTTCGTCCTGAAATAATTTGGCGAAATTGAGCTTTGCACCCAGATGTAAAAACACCCCGCCAAGGCCGATCGCAGCGCGGTCCATAAAGACAAATTCACGCGGCAGGGCAATTGGCCCTTTTTCCTTCAATGCCTTGTGAACCTTGAACGCTTCCTTGCGACCATATTCACCGGGCTGCACCCCGTCGGCCACCGTGCGCACGCGGTCATCCAGCAGGGGTCCGAAAATAAACAGCGCCCATATATTCAGGATTTCAATGATATCTTCCTGTAGGTTTTCAAACCCCCAGGTCTCATAGGCATGCACGATAAGATCCCGGTCATTTTCACGAAGCCCTCTATGCAGGTCGATGACGCCCTGAACAAAGGACGGTGAAAAAATACGGATGCATCCATAATCCAGCAAGTTCAGACCAGCGACTTTATTGTCTTTTCTAAACACCGTGTAATTACCAAGATGCGGATCGCCGTGAATCACCCCGTAACAGGCAAACGGGTGCCACCAGGCTTTGAACATGGCGCGGACAATTTTATTGCGGACCGCGAGCGGAGCCTCTTTGAAATCAAGCACCGGGTCGCCATCCAGCCAGTCCATGGCCAACAATCGCTTGGTCGACAAGTCCTCATCAATACCTGGAACCCGCACCTCAGGACTATCAGCCAGCATTTCGGTATAGAGATGGATGTGGCGGGCTTCGCGCTCATAGTCGAGCTCTTCCCGCAACCGCGACCCGATCTCCACACCGATATTGCGGGTATCGATGGCCGGGTTCATGCGCCGGTGCAGCACAAAAATCATGTTAAGCTGGGAAAGGTCCGCTTCAACCGCGGATTGCATATCCGGATATTGCAATTTGCAGGCAAGCGCCCTGCCGGAATTTGTTGTCGCCCGATGGACTTGGCCAAGTGACGCGGCTGCTGCTGCCTGATGCCCGAATTCGGCGAAACGATCACTCCAGTCCGGACCAAGTTCCGCCGCCATTCGCCGTTTCACAAATGGCCACCCCATTGCCGGGGCGTGATTTTGCAGCTTTGCCAGTTCGGTCGCATATTCCGGCGGCAGGGCTTCCGGGATGGTGGCCAGCATTTGTGCCACCTTCATCAAGGGACCCTTGAGCTCGCCAAGCGCGGACGCCAATGCCAGCGCATTCACATCTCGATTTTTAGCAGCCCCCAGAAATCTCTGCGATGCCAGCTTTGCCGCAACCCCGCCCATGCGGGTGCCAACGTTGCCGTAACGCCGCACCCGGCCCGATAATCGGTTTGCTTCAGTGTCGCGCTCATTACTCAATTTCGAAATACCCTGCTATTTGTCTGGCCCGCTACTCACCTTCCAGGCTCTCAATTTCATCAATCATGCGCTCAATAACACCAAGACCGAGTTGCCAGAAATCCGGTTGTGTTGCATCCAGCCCAAACGGCTCCAGCAATTCCTTGTGGGGCTTGCTGCCACCGGCAGCGAGCAATTCCAGATAGCGCTCGACAAATCCGTCTTCGGCATTTTCATAAACAGCATAGAGCGAATTCACGAGACAATCGCCAAAGGCATAGGCGTACACGTAAAAAGGCGAATGCACGAAATGCGGGATGTAGCACCAGAAATTCTCGTAGCCCTCGCGCAATTCAATCGCCGGGCCGAGGCTCTCATGCTGAATTTCCATCCAGATGCGGCAAATCTGCTCCGAGGTCAGTTCCCCGTTGCGCCGCTCTAGATGAATGCGGCGCTCAAACCGGTAGAAGGCTATTTGGCGCATTACGGTATTGATCATGTCTTCGACTTTGGAAGCCAGCAACAATTTACGTGCCGTCGGGCTTTCGGCTTTCGCCAACATCGCCTTGAAGGTCAGCATCTCGCCGAAAACACTTGCCGTCTCCGCCAGTGTGAGCGGGGTAGACGCCATCAACGCACCAAGCGGTGCCGCCAGATATTGATGCACGCCATGGCCAAGTTCATGTGCCAGAGTCATGACATCGCGGGGTTTGCCCTGATAATTCAACAACACATAAGGATGAGCACTCGGGACGGTCGGGTGCGAAAAAGCACCTGGCGTTTTGCCCGGGCGGACCGACGCATCGATCCAGTTTTTGTCGAAAAATTGCTGCGCGATTTCCGCAAGTTTCGGCGAAAAGCCCTGATAGGCAGATAATACCGTGTCGCGCGCAGCCCCCCAGGAGACCAATTCATCTGGTTCACCCGGCAGCGGCGCATTGCGGTCCCAATGTGGCAATGTTTCCTTGCCGAGCCATTTTGCCTTTAGCGCATAATAGCGATGGGAAATGCGGGGATAGGCATCCACCACGGCTTTCTCCAGCGCATCCACGACAGGCGCTTCAACCCGGTTGGCCAGATGCCTGCCATCGGCAACATCATCAAACCCGCGCCAATTATCGGAAATGGCTTTGTCTTTCGCCAACGTATTGGTAATTAAAGTAAAAAGCCGAAGATTTTTGCCAAACACTTTGCCAATGGCACCAGCACCCTTTTCCCGCACCGCTCCATCATTATCTGTGAGTTTGTTTAGAACGGGTTCGATATCGAGGAGTTCGCCATCAAATTCAAATTTCAACGATGAAATCGTCTCGTCAAACAAGCGGTTCCAGGCCCCGGCCCCGGTGACCGATTTCTCCAGAAACAATTGTTCGATCCGGTCTTCAAGCTGATGCGGACGCTCGCGCCGGATATCCTGAAGCCAGGGGCGATAAAAGGCCAAATCAGATTCGGCCATAGCGTTGTCCAGCACCTCATCTTCAATCCGGTTCAATTCCAGAGTGAAAAACAGGAGATGCGCACTTGCTTCGGTGATGGATTCGCGCACATCACCAAAAAACTTGGCGCGGGCCGGATCGCTGGAATCACCGGCATAGAGCAAACTGGCATAAGAGAAAATCCGCCCTGCCAAATCTTCAACATTTTCATACGCGCGTATAGCCTCGGTGAGGCCGTGAACTTCACCAGATGATTCGACAAGACCCGCCAAACGCCCCTTGTAACGCGCTTCAAAGGCCTGACCATCGCCCTGCACCCGCGCCAAATCTACTTTCAGCTCTTCACTTTCCGGGTCAGAATAAAGATCATCAAGGTCCCATTCAGGGAGATCACCAAGATCAGCAACCCCCTTGTCGGCATTATTATTACGCGCAAATTGTTCTTCAAATTTCATGGATCATTCCTGTTTTCCGGCGGTTTTAGGGCAGATCAAACAAGCTTTCTTCGGAGCGCACCTAATCTTGTGCCGGGCTGCATATAAGACAAGCTACCCCGGCACCGCAAGATGCATTGGAATTGCGGAATCAGATTTTTCATTTCCAGACACCGCGTTAAACAGGTCTTTACTGTTATCCCCCATCATTGCCCCAAAATGAGACAGGCAGAAACGCCGGTCGGTGCTAACAGGAAGTTCAGCCGTATGAGTCAATGCATTCTCGTCGTCGACGATGATCCCGCCCAGCGCCGCATTCTGGAAGAACTGATCAAGCGATCAGGCTTCGTTGTCAGGAGTGCTGATGGCGGTGAAGCGGCCCTCGCCGCCCTTGAAGGATCAGCTGGCAACGATATCGATCTGGTCATCCTTGATCTTGTCATGCCCGATATTGATGGCATGGGTGTGCTGGAACACATGCAGAAAAAGGGACTGACGGCACCGGTTATCGTCCAGACAGCCCATGGCGGCATTGATACGGTCGTTAGTGCCATGCGTGCCGGTGCGGTAGATTTTGTTGTAAAACCTGTCAGCCCTGAGCGCCTTGAAGTCTCGATCCGCAACGCCTTGAAGGTAGATGCGCTAGAGGGGCAGCTAACCCAAAACAAACGCAAAATCACCGGAACCTTCACATTCAGCGATATTGTAACCCGCAGTCCGGGTATGGATCAGGTTGTAAATTTGGGCGAACGTGCCGCTAAATCCACTATCCCCATCATGATAGAAGGTGAAAGTGGCGTCGGGAAAGAATTATTCGCCCGCGCCATTCAAGGGTCAAGCGCCAGAAGTGGCAAGCCATTGGTCACCGTGAATTGCGGCGCGATCCCGGAAAATCTGGTTGAAAGCATCCTGTTCGGTCACGAAAAAGGCTCGTTTACCGGCGCAACCGAAAAACATATGGGTAAATTTGTCGAGGCGGACGGCGGCACCCTGTTTCTCGATGAAGTCTCGGAATTGCCACTGGACGCTCAGGTAAAATTATTGCGAGCCATCCAGGAAGGCGAAGTTGACCCGGTTGGCGGCAAGAAATCCGTCAAAGTTGATATCCGGCTGATCTCGGCTACCAATAAAAACATGATGGAACTGGTCCGCGAAGGTAAGTTCCGCGAAGATTTGTACTACCGCCTCAATGTTTTCCCGATCACCCTGCCCCCTGTGCGTGACCGACTTGAAGACGTGCCGCTGCTGGTCAATCATTTCATCACCCGGTTTGCGGCTGAAGAAGGCAAACGAATCGATTCAATTTCCCCGGACGCCATGGCCCTTCTGCAACGCTATCGATGGCCCGGAAATGTACGCCAGATCGAGAACGTAGTCTTCCGCGCCGTTGTTTTGGCGGATACGTCAACCCTGAGCTACGATGAATTCCCACAAATCGCCGTCCAGGTCGCGGCTCAGGACGGCATGACCGAGCTGCCATCCCATGGTTTGCAACCGCCAATGGCCCCGATCCCCAGCCGCCAACCCGAAGCAATGCCCGGTCAGCTTAACGGCGAGGCCGGACCAGCCATACCAGTTGTCTCGTTTGACGACGCACCCGGACAAATTACGGCTTTCGACGATGGCGGCGAGATCAGGGCACTGGAGGCGATCGAAGCTGATTTGATCAAATTTGCACTCGATCATTATAAAGGCCATATGTCAGAAGTCGCCCGCAGATTAGGGATAGGGCGATCTACTTTGTACCGTAAAGTTCGCGAACTTGGCCTCGAAGAATTCGCCTGATAAGCCCTCTCGACGCTTGTGGATAAACCGTGTAAAACTTCCGGGATGCGGAGCTTGATTGATACAATCGAGCCTTTCACGTAAGTTGCATGTCTTACTTTGAAAGATAAAAAAATGTCTTTGAAATTACGCACTTGGCAAGCACCTTTCCTCGCGGCCATGGTTTTATTAGCCACACCTACAATTGGTTCAGCCGCTACGGAACAATCAAGTTCAACGGCCGCTCAAGGATATTGGAACGAATTTGTCCAGGCTCCACTTGCGCATCGATTGACGCAACGCCCTGCCAACGCCGATATCAATGTCCGGCGCGATCAGGCCGCCCTCGCCGCATATTACGACGAACGTGGACATCAAACAGTCTGGGTCGAAGACGGCAAATTAACGTCAGCAGCCCGCCAGGCAATATTTTTTCTCAGCCGAAGTGACCGTTGGGGCCTTGATCCGGAAGCTTACGAAACACCCGATCTCGCCCTTGGTTTTTCTGAACCTGCATCAGGCAGCGATATCGCCGATGCTGAAGTAAAAATGGGCATGGCGATGTTGGCCTATGCCCGTCATGCCTTTGCCGGGCGCACCATCCCTCGCGAAATTTCCCCAAACCTGGACATGCGCCCCGAATTGCCGGACCCGATTGAAGCCATTTCCAGTCTGGCAACCGGCGAAGATATCGTTGCAACAATGATTTCGTTCAATCCGCCCGATACGGAATTTGAGGTTTTACGCCAGGAATTGGCCAATTTGAAAATCATCGCCGCTGAAGGTGGCTGGCGTACGATCGGCAACGGCCCGACTCTGAAGGTCGGTATGCGCGATGACCGCGTTATTTCTTTGAAGCAGCGCTTCAATATCCCGATGCCACCACCAATTATCGCTGACCCGAGAGAAGTATCCCTCTATGACGGCGAAGTGGTGGAAGCAGTGCGCCGGTATCAGACCGAACACGGCCTGGATGCTGACGGCGTCATTGGCCCGGCAACGTTGCACCAACTAAATATGTCGGTGATCGACCGGATTTATCAGATCCTCGCCAATATTGAGCGCTGGCGCTGGTTGCCACGCGACCGGGGTGATTTTCATGTCCAGGTGGATATTCCGGGTTTCCGGGTAAATATCGTGAGAGGCGGTGAAGTTGCCTATTCAACCCGTGTTGTTGTCGGACAGCCAACTAACCAGACCGCGATTTTCTCCGACGAGATCGAGCATGTGGTCGTCAATCCTTACTGGAACGTACCGCGTTCTATCGCGACCGAAGAAATGCTTCCGCTACTGCGTAACGATCCGGATTATTTCACCAACCGGAATTTCGAAATGCTCACCGAAGGTAGTGGACAGGTTGTCGATGCCAGCTCGGTAAACTGGTCCCGGATCGATGCTGGCAATATGCCGTTCCGGTTTCGCCAGCGCCCCGGTGTCGGCAACGCCCTTGGCAACGTCAAATTCATGTTCCCCAATCGGCATGCCATTTATCTTCATGACACCCCGTCAAAGAGCCTGTTTCAACGCACCACCCGCGCCTTCAGTCATGGTTGTATCCGGGTCTATCAGCCGATGGAATTTGCTGACGCTTTGCTTGCTTCAGATTCCCGTCTTGGTGTGCAACAGGTTAGCTCCGGCATTAATTCCGGAAAGAACCAGACCTTGCCGCTCGGCGAACACATCCCTGTTCACATCACATACATTACGGCCTGGGTTGAAAATGGCCGGATCAATTATCGCAACGACATTTATGGTCATGATCGCCGTGTCGCTGCCGCCCTTGATTGGCACTGATCGAAATCTTTATATTCCACAGACGGGTGATTGAACCTTGAATAAACAATGCACATAAAATTGCCATTGTTTCCCGTCACTTCCCCTAACCATTAAAGGGGCGCTAACCTTATTCGGTAACAATCTATGGTGTTGATGATTACCGTGTTAGGCGTTGAAAGTGTGTGGGACCGTTCGTTGGGATATTATCCCCAAGCCTCTGCGGTCTGTAAGGGAACAGTGAGCAGAATGCCGGGTGCGTATCCAAAACGGTATCTTGTCTTTCAGATGATATCCTTACTGGCAGTTTTTCTGCTTGTGACGATAGGGTCGGCCTTTGCCCAGACCCGGACCCTTTCATTCCGCAACATGCATACCAATGAAACCCTCACCGTAGTCTACAAGCAGAACGGGCAATATGTCCCGGACGCCATGCAGAAAATCAACCATATCCTGCGTGACTGGCGACGTAATGAATCTATCCGCATGAACCCGAAGCTGATCGACTTGATTTACGATGTTCATCAGGCAACCGGTTCCCAGGAACCCGTTAATGTGGTCTCCGGTTATCGGTCTCCGGTAACAAATGCCGCATTGCGCCGTCGCAGCAACGGGGTTGCGCGCAACAGCCAGCATATTCTCGGCAACGCCACCGATCTCTATTTCCCCGATGTTCCGGTCTCAAAAATCCGCGAAGTGGCGCTCCAGTTCGAGGGCGGTGGTGTTGGCTATTATCCCCGCTCGAACCGCCCGTTCGTGCATCTCGACGTGGGCCGTGTCCGCCATTGGCCGCGCATGTCGCGAACACAACTTGCCCGCGTGTTTCCAGACGGCAACACCCTTCATGTACCCTCTGACGGCAGGCCCTTGCCGCGTACAGCGCCATCAACGAATATTATGGTGGCGTCGAGCGACCCTGCAACAGAGGCCCGCAGCACTCCGTCACGAACCAATCAACACAGCGTATCGCCAACCCCCGGAAGTCGTCCTCTAATTGTCGCAGGCAATGTGGGGCTTGAACGCGACGTGATCACCAGCCCGCAAAATAATGGCAGTTTCAGTATTGCGGGTGTTTTTGGCGCAGATGCCTCAGCAACCAGCGTCGCCGCCGGCCCACCAACGGCCAGCACGACGCAAGACACACCTGATGAACCTTCAATCACCTTAAATGTCGCCGCACTGCGCGTACCTACAAACCGGCCATCGCCCATTGCTGACATTGAAATCGAAGCCCCGGCAGCCATTCAACTTGCTGGATTGTCCTTACCACCCGCTCGCCCGAACTATGCGGCACCGCCGGAATATACAGCTTCCGTGGAACCCGCGAGACAACCAGACAGCATTGGCGGTTTTCTGTTGGCATCCTTATCGGGTCCAGCGCCTCAGGCTGACCTCCTAATAGAAGACCACAGTGCGCCGCTTGAATATCACCAGCCTTATGCTCACGATCTTGTAACAACCGAACGCGCCGAAGGAATGAGCTTTGCGTCCTTCACAATCCCCAACCCCTCGAATATGCGCGATCTTTCAAGCGCTGGATCACCAGGCATCGCACTCTCATTCACAAGTGGTCGCCTCGGCAACGCAACCGACAACCGCAGCTTTGAGGGCCCGGCGGTTCGCGCCCTTCAGATCGCCTTTTCAAGCTAAGCAAAAATATTAGATTTACTCGTCCGGCGCGATCATGCCAAGCGCATGCATATAGGTATCCAGCAATGCCTGTTGTTCATTCCGCTCTGCAGTTTCCTGCTTGCGCAACCGGACCACAGACCGCAAGGTTTTTACATCAAAACCGTTACCCTTGGCTTCCGCATAAACTTCACGAAGATCAGCCGTAAGCGCGGTTTTTTCTTCTTCAAGGCGCTCAATACGCTCGATTATTGTGCGCAACTGATCGCGCGCCACACCATGGACGTCGTTCATTTTCTAAAATCCTGTTATGTCAGCCGTTGGCTTCATTATTAGCCGCAAACGCCGCCTCTTGTTCGGGCGTTGCTTTGGTTTGATATTTGTCTTTCCACTCGCCATACGGCATGCCGTAGACAATTTCGCGCGCTGAATCTTTCGACATATCAACGCCTTTTTCGTCGGCAGCTTCCTGGTACCAGCGCGACAGGCAATTGCGGCAAAACCCGCCAAGGATCATAAGATCAATATTCTGCACATCATTGCGTTCGCGCAAGTGTGACACCAGCTTGCGAAACGCCGCCGCCTCAAGTTCCGTCGTCATTTTATCGTCGCTCATACCGTTCTCCCAATCCTGTACTATTTTGTCCTGACACTGAATTTTTGTACCGATCTCGTATCAGATATCCGAATGAGATCCGAATAGAACTTTTCTGCGCACATCGTCCCTGACCATGATGTCTTTCATGATCAGAGCCAGTCGGTCAGCCCATTCCTCAACACCCCCGGGCGTTGAAATCAGATCCTGGCGCACTTCGACAAGACCGTGGGTAAATCCGTGGACGGTGCCATGACGATGCATGGTATCGCCCTTTAGGATGCCTTTGTAGGGTTCGTTATCACCAATCACCAGATTTTCATGCGCCCGCAACCCTTCAATCAATGGCACCGCGATACGCGGGTCTTTGTCCCACAGAATACCGGCATGCCAGGGCCGGTCGATGCCGCGCCAATGATGGGTAAAGCTGTGGATCGAGAGAATAACCGGCATCCGGTCACCTTCCGTCATCACGGCAAGCTTATCTTCGATCGCCTGATGATAGGGACGGTAGAAACAATCAAGCCGCCGCGTTCGCTCTGCGCTATCAATCAGTTCGTTGCCGGATATTTTCACCCGGTCAGAAATCCGCATGATCAATGTAGGGTCATCTTCACCCCGGTTGGGATCAATGACCAGGCGGGAAAAGCGGGACATCAGGGCTGGCGCATTCAGATGTTCTGCCAGTGCCAATGTCAGAGACCGGGCGCCAATGTCGTAGGAAATATGCCGCGCCAACGCCGCGCTGCCAACACCCAGGTCGCCATATTCGGATGGAATTTCGGAAGATGCGTGATCGCATAATATCAGTAAGCCCGCTTTATCGTCACCGGTTACAAACTCGACCGGTTCAAACAAGGCGTCTCCAGACCGGGGTTTTCCTCCGCCGGCAACTTGCGTGTCATAATCCTTCAACATAAAGCTGATTTATCCAATACAGGATGTTCGTGAAACTGGTCCAAGGAAGCTGTATCATTTTCAAACCACAAAGCTCGTGTCAGGTAAAGTCACAACCATGAAACATCCCGCGAAATTTCTGCAAACTCTGTATGAGGCCGCCGTTTCAGCCGCCCAGCCTAAAAAATGCGTTCCCCCCGCTTTGCCTGCATTTCCGGAAAATGGCGAATTGATCATTCTCGCAATCGGCAAAGCTGCATCCTCGATGGCGTTAGCGGCGACTGAACATTATTTGAAGCTCAATCTCGCCAATGCCGACCGGATGCGGGGTCTGGTAACGACCCGCCACGGCTATGGTATTCCAACGCCGCCACTAGACCTGATCGAAGCCGGGCACCCCGTGCCTGATGACGCCAGTGCAAAAGCCGCCAGCAAAGCCCTGAAAATCGCGGCGTCGGCCAAACCGGGTGATTTGGTACTGGTATTGATTTCAGGCGGCGGCTCCGCGCTTTGGTCAGCGCCCCGCCCCCCGCTTGATCTGGCGGCCAAGCAGGCTCTAACAAAAACCCTGCTCCGGTCGGGTGCAACAATTGCTGAAATAAATACGGTCAGACGACATTTATCAGACATCAAGGGCGGCAGACTCGCGCGCGCTGTGCCCGAAGGAATTCCTGTGCTCACCCTCGCCATTTCCGACGTTCCCGGCGACGACCCGGCTGCGATAGCCTCCGGTCCAACTGTCGCCAATCCGACAACGGGCGAGCAATGCCTTGCAATTTGTGATCAATACGGTGTCGAAATTCCCGAACAAATCCGGTTCAGCCTCGAAAAAGACAAAATTCCGGCAAAAATGGTTCCGGATACAAAATTCGATCTCGTAGCAACACCGGCCATTGCCCTTGCAGCTGCGGAAAAAAAAGCGCGGCAAAAAGGTTTTTCCGTCATCAATCTTGGTGACGCACTTGAAGGAGAGGCTCGTGAACGCGCCCGCGAACATGCTGAAAAAGCGCTCCAACTGGCGAATGAAGGAAAACCGGTCATGTTGATGTCCGGCGGCGAACTCACCGTCACCATGAAAGGTAACGGCAAGGGCGGCCCAAGCCAGGAATATGCCCTGGCGCTCGCCATAGCGCTGAAAAGCCACCCGGATATTCATGCCGTTGTCTGCGATACCGACGGGGCAGACGGCGGGTCTGGTGCTGATGATGACCCGGCAGGCGCCCGTGTTGGCCCAGACACATTAGTGCGCGCCATTGCTGTTGGCGCAATCCCGGCGAAATTTTTGGCTGAGAATGATTCTACAAGTTTTTTCAAAGCCTTGGATGACTTGATCATTACCGGTCCAACATATACAAATGTTAATGATTTTCGGGCAATTATGGTAAACAGCACGTTATTGAACTGATTTGCCGCCATGAAAACGCGCCACTGGAGACGACACGTGAAACCAACCGGGTTGGAAAATCCAAAAATCGTGAACCGGGTAAAGTCCGGTAGCAGAAAGTTTGTCGGCTCCTTGCCGCAACTTCTGATCGCGATTGGATTGCCGTTGGGCCTGCTTCCCACGTCTATGGCGATCATGGGTATTGATACCGCCCGTGCCGATTTGCAGATTTGCAACCAGACCGATAGCCAGGTTGGTGTTTCGGTTGGGTATAAAGGCCAGCAAGGCTGGGTAACTGAGGGTTGGTGGAACCTGCCACCCAAGGGTTGTGAAACCCTGCTCGCCGGACCGCTTGTTGCCCGCTATTATTATATTTACGGCGTTGATTACGATCTTGGCGGGGAATGGACCGGAACTGCGTTCATGTGTACCCGCGACGAAGAATTTACAATTGCCGGAACCGAGAATTGCGTTGCTCAAGGTAACGAACTGACCGGCTTTCTGGAAATTGATACCGGCAGCGAGAGACAATGGACCGTCCAGTTGACCGAACCAACTGAACAAGGCATTGGCGGCCGATGAAGCGCATCAGACGCGTTAAAATCGTAGCAACGCTGGGGCCTGCATCTTCTTCCCCTGAAAAAATCAAAACTCTATTTGAAGCCGGCACCGATACATTCCGCATCAATATGAGCCACACGCCCCATGACGAACTAAAACGGATGGTTCGCGATATCCGCGCCGTGGAAACAGAATTCGGCCGACCAATCGCCATCCTTGTTGATCTGCAAGGCCCCAAATTCCGGATCGGTGAAATTGCCAAAGACTCTGTAGCTTTGGAAACCGGGAATACTTTTATTCTGGATAATGACCAGACGCCGGGAGATGACCGACGGACATTTTTGCCTCATCCTGATATCTTTAAAACCGTCAAGGTCAGCGACAATCTTCTGCTTGACGACGGCAAGGTCAGACTGACCGTAACGGCCACGGACACCAACATAATCATCTCCGAAATTGTTGTGGGCGGATCGCTCTCATCAAAAAAAGGCGTCAGCCTGCCGGATACAATCGTGCCGGTCCCGGCAATGACCGAAAAAGACCGCCGCGACCTCGATTATGCGCTTGGCTTGAATATCGACTGGATCGCGCTCTCCTTTGTCCAGCGTGCCGATGATGTATCAGAAGCTAAAAAAATCTGCCAGGGCAGAGCTGCAGTGATGGCAAAAATCGAGAAGCCATCAGCGGTAACCTCATTGAACGAAATCCTGGAAGTCGCAGACGGCATCATGGTAGCCCGGGGAGACCTTGGCGTCGAATTGCCGGTGGAGCAGGTGCCTGGCTTGCAAAAGCAAATGGTCCTTGCCGCCCGCCAGGCAGGGAAACCTGTTGTGATCGCTACCCAGATGCTGGAATCCATGATCACCTCGCCGGTGCCGACCCGGGCCGAGGTTTCAGACGTAGCCAACGCTATTTTCGATGGCGCCGACGCCATCATGTTGTCGGCGGAATCCGCCGTTGGTGATTATCCTGAAGAAGCGGTCGCCACCATGGATCGCATTGCGCTCGAAGTGGAGCAGGATCCGACCTATCACGACGCCATTTCCAGCCACAAAATTGAACCTCTGGCAACCGGCGCCGACGCCATCAGCGCCGCCCTGCACCAGATTTCAGATACGCTCAATCTGGCAGCAATCGTTTGCTATACATCATCCGGCACCACCGGAATCCGCGCTGCCCGCGAGCGGCCGGAAAAGCCCATTGTGGCTTTGACACCGCGCATTGAAACCGGTCGCCGGTTGGCCCTGATATGGGGCTTGCATTGCGTTCTCACCGAAGACGCCAACAATCTGGATGATATGGTCGATCGCGCCTGCCGGATATCTTTCCAGGAAAAACTGGCAAGGCCGGGCCAGCGCATCATCATCTCGGCAGGCATGCCATTCGGCACACCGGGCGCGACCAATATCCTGCGGATCGCTTTCGTCGGTGACGACGGCACAGGTGGCTTTTAGGCTCTTTGCGATACCAAACCAAAAGACCTGCTCAGGTCTGCGCGGTTTTATATTTTGCAAATTCTTCCATAAATGCCGCAATATATTCGGGCGGTATGGTCATATCGACATTCCCCCTGGCCCCGACAACGCGAAATGTAATCCCGGTTTGCGCGTAACCCGTCGCCTGCGCCATATCCAGATTTATCCCAATATATTCAGTGTAAATGCAGCCACTTTTACGACAATTTTCTTCGCGGTCCATTTGCAGGGTTTCCAGTTCTTCACCCTCCGAATAGGCTTGCCTGAGAAGCATCCAGTGGTCCACCTTCGCGATCACCACGATCTGGAACTGACCCTGGGGATGTTCCCCGCTATCCAGTAGCCAGCTTCTGAAACTATAGGAATTTCCTGTCACGTTGTTATCATGAAAAATAATCGGCGCTGTGACCGTTGTGACCCCGGTGGCGTCGTTCGTTTCCACTTTGATCGCGGCGGCAATGGCCAGTTTATCTGCAGGGTCTACAATGGGAACACCGGCCAACTGCGCCATCTGCGCACCGCAGCCGGTTAAAAGCATCAGGATCAAAACCCCGATAAAATATCTTGTCCTGAAAAGGGTCCGGTACATTGGCTCTCCTTATCGAGGGATGCAGCGGATCAGATCCCCTGCCCCTCCACCTCAAGTTCGAGCCGGTTGGCAGATTGCCTGGCATTTTCAAGAAACGGGTGCACTTCCAGAGCCCGGCGAAACGCCCGCAACGCACCCTGCTTGTTACCAAATTCCAGCAGGATCAATCCAAGCCCGCTCAGAGCCCCGAAATGCCGGGGCTCAAGCTCCAGCGTTCGCTCCACATCCTGGATGGAATGTTGATAATCCCGCAGCAAATAGAGAATGGTCGCACGCTTGTTCCAGCCCTCCGCATAATCGGGGGCAAGGTCGACAATGGCGTTGCTGAAATCAAGCGCCAACGGCAAATCATCCCGCCGCATCGCTTCAACAGTACGCGTCATCAGGAGATTGATCGTATCACTCCCTGATTCCCGCCAGGCTCGGAGAATGGTTTCTTCAAGGAAACTCGCTGTATCCGCGTCGTCAGTCTCCTGCAGACGGTTGAGCAGCGAATTGATCGCGTCGGAATCAGCCCGGACCGTCTCCTCATCGCCCTTTTCTCCGGTATCGCCCGATTGCCCCAACGCATGATCGAACGGCGCAAACAACAATGCACAGAGCAAAGCGGCAGTCAAAAATTTCGAAAATACGAGCCCCATGGCACAATCATGACGCCAGAAAGAAGACGCGTCAAAGAAAACCGGATCAAATGACCCGGTTTTTCAAAACTTGGAAACTGGAATAAATTAGCCCTGACGCGCCTTGAAACGCGGATTGGTCTTGTTGATGACATAGACGCGGCCCTTGCGACGCACAATTTTATTGTCGCGATGACGACCACGCAGGGATTTCAGCGAATTTCTGACTTTCATTTTATGTCACCAAATCATGTCCAACCCGTTTCGGGCGGCTCAAAAGTGTTAGCGGCGCGGACCATAAGTCCGTCACCAAATCATGTCAACTCAGGGATTAGCAGAATTCAGCAAAAACGCCAGCTTTTCCTGATCATTCAAGCTCCGGATATTCGCACAAATTACATTTCCATATCCATGCCTTGCGCTACTTCGATCGTGCCGCCGATATCGATATGCGGACAAGCTTTCGCCATCGCCAAAACTTCGTCCATGGTCTCCGCCTGGACAATGGTAATGCCAGACAACGGGTTTGATCCGCCATCATCAGTGACGCCATCCGCGCCAACGGTTTTTGACTGCCCGAACGGCATACCCGGATCAACAATCGCATCACCAAGCCCCGCGCTCCAGGCCTGCCATTTGACCATATGCGCCATGCCCTCTTCTTTGGATTTGAACTGGTGACCACCGTGATAGGCGAGGACGAATTTCGGCATATCAGCTTTCCTTATTTTGTACCGTTTAAACCGAGAGCCTGATTTTATGACACATATCTAAATATGTTAAAGGTCATTTTTTGATGTTTGATAGAAAGTCGATAATCAGGAGATCAACCATGCCCTATAGCCGTGAACATAAGCAAATGACGCACGACAAAATTGTAGAAGCTGCCCGCATCCTGTTTAACCGACATGGTTTTCAGGATGTAACCATCGACATGGTGATGGAAGATGTCGGCCTCACCCGTGGTGGATTTTACAATCACTTCAAAAGCAAAGAAGCCCTCTACAGCGCTGCCGTTTCCTGCTTCCTGATGGGACGCGGCGCAAAATGGCGGGCGGATGCGGGCGTCGACGCTAAAACAAGGTTTGTTCTCATAGCCCGGTCGGAAATAACGTCCCGATCACATTGCAAAATCGCCGATGGTGAACCCAGCCTATCATCGGCAACATAGCCAAGAAAATCTAACCTCCAGCTACCAATAAATGGCCCCACTGAATAGCCCCTAGAATTGTAGACACCTTGTCACCTAAAAATGAGGACAAGGAGAACGACATGGGCAAGCCACGATTTACAGAAGAATTCAAGATTGATGCCATCAAGCAGATTACCGAACGGGGTTATTCTGTAGCGG
>JAJFHA010000024.1 GCA_021775875.1 Hyphomicrobiales bacterium
GCAGGATGTGTTCGATTACATTGAGATGTTCTACAATCCCAAACGCAAACACGCTAACAACGGGCTGCTGTCACCCGCCGACTTCGAATTGCAGCAAAAACTGAAACCGCAAGGTGTCTAGAAAACGCGGGGCTATTCAAATATACTAGACAGTTTGAGATTAATTAATGCTTCGAGCTCAGAGTTACCAACATAATTAAGGTATATCTCAACCAAACAGACGATTGAAATTTGATGTATCTGGTAATTCTGCTCAGACCTTGGCGGCAGCTACCAATGCTTCGACATGTATCTCAAGCGCATCGATCACGCGATAGTCGAGCTTTTGTCCATTGAAAGCCAACCCTAGATCGGTACCTGCGAGAAGGATTGCTTCAGCATTTTGATCCTGAATCATATCAGAGCCCGCTGAGATGAACCATTGCCGACTTTTTTCAGTGCATATACCTGAGTCAGCCATCTCCAAGTAAGCTTTTCCTAGCTCCTCAAGATCGTTCTGCGGGACAACCGTGTCGGGAGTTTGCAACAAGCCGAAAAGGTGTGACGCCATCACGGTTGGGCTACCTAACAGGCCAAGCACACCTATTCCTTGTGCTTTACAATGACTATCAATTAGATCAATGGCATTCATCAGCGGCAGCGGGGATAGGCGTTCAGTTTCGTCAAAACAGAAATGTCCAGTCAAAGCGGTGATAGTTGCGATATTACATCCAGCACCTTTCAACTGACGAAGGTGGCGGGCAAAAACCTCTGCTTGAGCCTCACGCTGATCAGCCTCGGCGTTCTTCCCCAAAACCGATATATCGGCGTGCGCAATCGTGAGTTCCAACTTTAGATCAGCTCTTTTAAACTCCTCGACAAGTCGTAAGTAATAGGTGGTAGTAGCAGCTGGCCCGATCCCACCAATTAGACCTATATGCATCGCTTTCTCCAGAAATTTTGATGACGCCAGTAGACTGTATCCGTTAAGATAAAAGCTTGCAAAATCCGCATTGCCGCCGGGAAACGATTAATGGCGGCGCTGGCGATGATACGCTAGCCGGTGGAACAGAGAATTATGCGTTTCAGTACGACACAGGCTGGAACTACGACACGATTCTCGATTGGGCCAACGGAAGCAACGTAACCGATCTGGTCAGCCTCAGCACCAACTTCGCAGCGCTGACGATCGAAGACTTCAATGTCGGCGCCGAAGCCCGCATCTTTATCATCGCAGAGGGCCCCGCTACCGACACCATAGTCATCTCTAATGTGAACCACATCACCATTGACGCTACAGACTTCATCTTCGTGTGAGCGCAAATCTTGGTGATGGGTCTCGAGAACTAAGTGTAGCCGAAATAGATTATTTCCCTGTTCTGATCGGTAAATTCCCTGTTATTTGACTTAGGGAATTTGCAACGTAAGTATCTGTGATTACGTCTCTATTTCGTGCGAAAATGGTTTATTTTCCGGTAAAAATACGAAAATTCCCTGTATTTTCCCGGTTAACAGGGAAAATGGACGAGAGAGGTTCGCTTAAGACTGCGCACACCGCCATTACGTTCGGCTACCGCCTTGATCTCCAGATAGCAATCCGCCTCCATGGGGAAAATTCTCAATAGTCGGTTATGTAGTTTTTTCCCTGTCGATCATAAAACTGAAATCAACGCATCCAGCACCTCGTCGGGCTGTTCGGCCATCATCATATGGCCGCAGCCGGAAAGGATAATAGTGCGGGCACCCGGAATCGAGTCAGCTAAGGGTTTGGCCGCTTTGGCAGGGGTCATGGCGTCACGGGTGCCGAGCACCAGCAGGGTCGGGCATGTAATATTGCCGGCAAGTTCGAGGCCGTCTAGATACTCGTTGGCGGCGTTCAGGCCTGCGTGCAATATGCCGGGGGCGGAGCGTTCCAGCAGGCTGACTGAGCCGCCAGTCATCCACAGGCCCGGGGCCTTGTTAGCGCCGTTCTGGCCGTCCTGACTGTGACCCCAGAGCGTTACCATGTCGAACGCCGAATGGTCATTTTCCTTGGCCGCATTGAGCAACAAGTCTGTCACCCCCATGGGGATAGAGATGCCGAGCAGCGCCAGCGCGGTTACACGATTTGGGTAACGCGCGGCGGCATCAAACGCGACCAGTGATCCGAGGCTGTGGCCAACCAGGGCCGCCGCGTCGATATCCAGGGCGTCGAGCATTGCCATAATCCAGTCGGCCATTTCGGGAATGGATCTCAGCACCGGGCCGGGCGTGCGGCCATGGCCGGGCATATCGATGGCGAGCACGTTATAGCCGTGATAGGCAAAATAGCGGGTTTGCAGAGACCAGACGCTGCGGTCCAGGCCAGCGCCGTGGATAAACACAATTGTCGGCTGGGCTTTATCGAAGGAGCGTCCGCCGGTCGCTGCGAATGCGGTTGCATTGCCAATTTTAACATCCATTGCCCTAAACCCTTTGCGAAGATTTAAGTGCACGGGCCAGGTCATCGCGGAGATCATCGATATCTTCCAGTCCGACCGAGAGCCGGACGAGGCCGTCGCTGATACCAGCCGCTTTCATGGAATCCGCATCCATCTGCTGGTGGGTGGTGGAGCCCGGGTGGATCACCAGGGATTTGGCGTCGCCGACATTTGCAAGGTGAGAGAATAAATTCAGGCTCTCTATAAATTTTTTGCCAGCCGCGCGGCCACCCTTGATGCCAAAACTGAAAACCGCACCCGGCCCCTTGGGCAACATTTTAGCT
Organism: Hyphomicrobiales bacterium; assembly: GCA_021775875.1. Classification (GTDB taxonomy): domain Bacteria; phylum Pseudomonadota; class Alphaproteobacteria; order Rhizobiales; family NORP267; genus NORP267. The sequence goes on from JAJFHA010000024.1 coordinate 2,723, forward strand.
GCCAGTTGATGGTCTGGATGGTCAGGTAGTTCGGGCCATGTCACCCAGTCGACAGCGTCGTGGTCGACCAGAAATTTAACAATGGCACGGGCGTTCTCTACGTGGCGGGCCATGCGCACCGGCAATGTTTCGACGCCTTGTAGAATTTGAAAGGCGTTAGTCGGGGAAAGACACGCACCGAAATCTCTGAGGCCCTCGGTGCGGGCACGCATGATGAACGCCTGGGGGCCGAATTCTTCGGCATAATCGATGCCGTGATAGCCCGCATAAGGCTCCGTCAAAGTGGGGAATTTACCGGATGCTTCCCAATCGAAGCTTCCCCCGTCAACAATCACTCCGCCGATGGCGATGCCATGACCGCCCATGAATTTGGTGATCGAATGGTGCACGATATCAGCACCCCATTCGAGCGGCCGGCAGAGATAAGGTGTGGCAAATGTGTTGTCGATCATGAGCGGGAGGCCAGCGGAATGGGCAATGTCTGAAATGGCCCGCATGTCGGGCACTTCCAGACCCGGATTGCCCAGGGTTTCAGCGAACAACAGCCGGGTGTTCGGCTTGATCGCAGCTTCGAAGGCGGATGGATCGCGGGGGTCGACAAAACTGGTCTCGATGCCGAAGCGAGGCAAGGTATGCAGGAACAGATTGTGCGAGCCGCCGTAAATCGATTGTGACGAAACGATATGCGATCCGGCATCCATCAGGGTCATGACAGCCAATGTGAGCGCCGCCTGACCGCTTGCCGTGCAAACTGCGCCGACGCCGCCCTCAAGCGCTGCGATACGTTCCTCAAGGACCGCAACTGTCGGGTTCGATATGCGCGAATAGAGGTGCCCCGCGCGTTCCAGATTGAACAAGGCGGCTGCATGGTCAGTATTGTCAAATACGTAAGAGGTGGTCTGGTAAATCGGCACGGCCCGTGCGCCGTGGACCGGGTCCGGGCGCTGGCCCGCATGCAAACTTAATGTGTCAGGCTTGATATAACGCGGTCCACTCATGAGGCAAGTCTCCTGGGGTTGCTCAGGTACTTCGCAACCGTTTTCGCTAGTCAACGTCCACTGGCAATCTGGATCAGCGGAGACACTAACATATCTGGTTTTATCTGATATCCCCCAGATGAGTATATTTGGCTATATGAAAACAGCATATGCCGTTCCTTTTTCCAATTCTGGTTTGGTGCAGCATCGGTCTGATTTTCCAAGGTTTTGACGATATTCGCCGGGACTGGTGTTGTGTTGTTGTATTTTGATATTCAGCGTTTCCCCCACGGGCACAAAAGCAACCACAGTCTAACCGGCTCCAACAACTTTATCTGCGCGCCGACAGGCACCGCCCCTTTCGGCATCATGACAAACTTTGACGACGTGTTCGTGGACATTGAGACCGGCCTCACGGTTGATACCAGTATCGGCGTCAATGCTCCGTGACGGTTTTTGGTGGAGCGGAAGATGGCACGATCGTGCTGACCGTAGGCGATGATCTTATGGTCAAAACTGGCAGTGCTGGCAGGCAAAGCCTGTTTCAGTCAGGGACCTTGCTTGGATGCTGGTGGTGGCTGGCGCAGAAATAGGACCAACGGCAGCGCGAAGGCCGAGGCAACGGCGGCGACATAGAACACATCCAGATAACCGATCATCATAGATTGTCGTATGATCTCAACATCTAAACGGCCAATTTGCTGCACATCCAGTGAGGTAGACCGGTTGCTGAGATTATAAAAATTGAGCGAGTCATTAAATGGCGTTATATGCCCGGTCAGGTCAGCCCGACTGGTAGCACTCATTCGAACCAGGATCACCAGAGATATTGAGATACCCAGACTGCTGCCAATGCTGCGGATCAAATTCCATACAGAAGCCGCTTCAGTTCGGTAGTCAGGATCAAGGGTAGAGAAAGTAAGTGTTGCCATAGGCACGTAGATTGCGCCGGCACCGATGCCCTGCAAAGCTCCGATCCAGATCACATCCCACATTTCTGTATCCAGATTCCATCCTGTCATTGTCCAACTGCTCATTGCCAGCATAGCGAAGCCGAAGCCGACTGGAATCCTCGGATCAATCCGAGGCCCGACGTAACCCAGTACCATCATGGATAACATTAACCCAAGGCCTCTGGGGGCCAATACGAGGCCAACCAACGTGATTGGATATCCTCTGAGATCCTGCAGGAATGGAGGCATCAGGACGATAGGTGCAAGCGTCAGTAAACCATACAAAAATATGACAACAGACCCGAGTGCATAGTTTCTGTCCTGAAATATTCGCAAGTTGATAAGCGACCGTGGCGATGTCAGGCTGTGCACAACGAAAATATAGAGCCCAAGAAGGATAAGCGTTGCTTCGATAATGATCTCAGTTGATTGGAACCAGTCGAGCCGCTGACCACGATCCAGCATCATCTGCAGCGCACCGATAGAAAGCCCTAATACGCTGAAACCGAACCAGTCAAATTGCTGAACCTCACTGTCGCCCGGCTCTCCCGGCAAACACAACCAACCGGCGATCAACGCGATGCAACCCGCTGGCAAGTTAATATAAAATACCCACCGCCATGATGATATTTCGGTCAGATAACCGCCAATGGTCGGACCGATGACGGGCCCAAGCATAACGCCAATGCCCCAGATCGCCATCGCCTTGGAATGTTCTTCTTTCGGGTAAGTGTCGAGCATGATCGACTGAGACAGGGGGATTAGATAGGCACCGCTCATCCCTTGGCCGATCCGGAAGGCTACCTCGGTGCCTAGGCTGTTTGCCGAACCGCAGGCCAGGGAAAAAAGTGTAAAACTCCCGATAGACATCAAGAACAGTCGTTTGCGACCCAATCGCCGACTTAGCCATCCCGTAGTTGGCAGCATGATGGCGCTCATCACAATGTACGAGGTCAAAACCCAGGATATCTGGTCTTGGGTTGTTGAAAATGTACCCTGCATGTGCGGCAGTGCGACAGCGGCGATGGTCCAATCGAGCGCATATATGCCGCTTGCCAACATCATCGTCAATGTGATCAGGCCACGATTGCCTAACAACCGAGCCTGCGGAGCAATGGTAATCATTTTGTCTTTCTACCCGGAACAATGCGGATTGCTGAAGTGGTCCTGGTTTTCCGAACAATTTGGCGGCAAAGTTAAGGTGTATCGGGTTCGATGATCGTTCCGTCTTTTCGTTGTTTTGCTTCTCTCTCAAAAGTTTGGGACACACCTTAACCGGCTATCCGAATTTTCAGGATACCAATTTCAATCATCTCCGGTGCTCGCCAACACCCAGGTAATGAAGTCTTCAACGTGGTTATTTTGCTCGGTATCGATCTCTATCGTTGCTGTCATTCCCGCTCTGAGCGTCGGCATTTCAGGTGTCGGGACAAGTTGCAATTTAACGGGTACGCGCTGAACAACTTTTACCCAGTTGCCTGTTGCATTTTGTGCCGGAAGCAAGGAAAATTCGGCACCAGTGGCAGGACTGATGCTCATCACAGTGGCACGCCAGATGCGTCCTGGATAGCTGTCGATCTCAACTGTTGCCTCCTGTCCTACCATTACATTGGCAAGTTGGACTTCCTTCAGATTGGCCTCGATCCAGTGTTCACTTGATTTGATCAGCGGGAATACAGCCTCGCCGACATCCACCTGCTCTCCGGCTTCAAGCGTGACATTGCCAAGAAACCCGGCTGACGGAGCACGAATTCTCGTTCGGGCCACATTGAGCGCGGCCTGATTTCTGGTTACCATCGCCCGCAAATAACTGGGATGTTCTTCGATGGGCAAATCGGAACGGCCTCCCAGATCTGCGATGACCATGAGTCTTTTTTGCTCAAGGGAATGAATTTGCTGGCGAGCTGTCGCCAGTTCGTGTTCTGCCGTCTCCAATTGAGCCTGGGTACTATGGCCATTTCCTGCCAGTTCGCGACGGCGCTCAAACTCCAATGCCAAGAAACGGACTAACTCTTTGGCAATTCGGATATCGACTTCGTTCTGTTTATACCGGGCACGGTGGGATTCGATTTGCTGTTGAACAATCGCCAAATTGGCTTCGGCCGCATCAAGTTCCAGCTCGAAAGATTCAGCGTCGATTTCGAACAATACCTGGTTTGTTTCGACGAATACGTTGTCGTCAACAAATACTCTGGCAACCCGGCCGTCTATTTCGGAACTGATGTTTACAATATTGGCCCGAACATAAGCATTGTCAGTAGAAACATAACGACCTCCCAGTCCGTAGACATACACACCACCAAGCACCACTGCTAAAGGAGGGAGATATAACAGCAATGTTCTAAAATATTTATATGCAACGCCAGACATCAAGCTCGATTGCCAGGGTCAAAGCCCGCTGCGTGACGAGGATATGTTGGGTAAACTAAATTCATGGTGATCAAACACTATAAAATAATGAAGCCTCAGCCTCGCATCATTCATATCTAGAGATCAAGGGCCTTAAACTGATCTGTAAATCAACACCACTTTGTCATCTAGGGTCTCTCGCAAAGGTTCGGGATACACCTTAGCCAACTGTCCTAATTTCAGGGATCACTTCACCAACAAATGGTCTCACAATACCACTGCATCAACGCTTCTCTAGTGACGAAGCTGAGGTCTTAGAGGCGTACCCACCAGGGTTTCAACGGAGCGGTCTAGAATACTCAAAATAATGGGCCTGAGTGAGTAAGAATTGTAATCCTATTTGAGCCGTTCGATCACAAGTAATTCGGGAGGTGGGGTCAGCGCATTGAGGCGCGCATAGTGGTTTACGGAAAAATCCTGAGACAGATTTTGTGCGTATGATCGCACTGCCTCAGATTCCTCCGCACCGCCCGGATGGCCGGGATAAAGCAGCAGCGTTATCAGGCCGTGGATTGCCAAAAAGCTGATTGCCTGTTCGAGCGCGGCCAATGTGGTGTCCGCTCTGGTTACGATACTTTTGTCGCCGCCCGGCAAATAGCCGAGGTTGAACATCACGCCAGCCAGATCAACATTGCTGTGAGCTTCCAGATATGCGCCCAGCATTTCGTGCCCGGCATGAATGAGCGTTACCTGGGACAGGCCTGCAACCCGCCTGCGTGCCTCCACCAAGGCCGCCTGTTGCACATCAAACCCGATGACATGCCCTGATGGTCCAACAAGCTCAGCCATAAAAAACGTGTCATGCCCGTTTCCCAATGTGGCATCGACTACCCGGTCGCCGGGTTGCAGGGTCTGGCGCATCAATTGATGGGCAAGTTCGGTGACGCGCATCATCGGACAAAAAGCCTGTCGACATTGATTTCATCAGGGAGCGGGGTTTGGTGCACAATAAAATCGCTGAATTGTTGTGCATACCAGGGCGCATGCAGTGATCCTTTTGAGCCGAGCCCGTTGAAAAACCCAAGCCGACCGTGTTCCGGATGCAAGCCGATATAGGCTTTGCTTTCCTTGATGATCGGGCGCACCGCCGCTTTGTGATCCAGTACCGTATAGGGAATTCGAAAAAATTCTTTCAGCCGACGCTCAATATCATCACGCGCCGCCGCATTTGGCGCTTGATCCAGATTTTCCCAATCATAGGTTGAGCCGATCCGGAATATTTCGGGGTCAGCGGTCGGTGCAATCCAGATACCCCGATGCAGGCAGAGTGAGGGCACGGATGCGTGAAACCGCACCGTCAGAATATCACCCTTGGCGGCGATGAAAGGCATCTGGGAAAAATATGGATTGGTTGTAGCGGCATGCCCTTCACAGGAAACAAGAAGGCGGGTCTGATGATTGCCAACCGAAACTCCGTTTGCGTTGATTGACACATCTTTCAGCCAATCGAGCTTCATTGGTTCCCATGCCAACACCGCCCGCGACGCTTCCAGATACGCCGCTACATCAAGTTGCGCCGCGTGCATTGCAAAACCACCCCTCTCGGTTTCCGCCAGATCGGGATCGAGTAATGGAGCAGAAACCGGGACAACCAGGCGCGATTGGTATTCGGGACGTTGCCCACGCTTGGCCCAGTTTTCCTGTTCGTCGTCCGATTTGAATAGCCGGATCGCGGTCCGTTCGTTAAAAAAAAGCTGGCTGGTGCGCCGCTCAATTGATCTATAAAAATTCCGAGCCACAGGCAGGAATTCATCATATCGCCAACTTAATACCATCCGCATACCGGTGATAGGGGTGATCAACCCGGCCGCGATTTTTGACGATGTGACGGCTTCATTGGTGTCGATGATCAGGATCCGTTGTCCGGCCTCCTGCAAGTGCCAGGCGAGCGTTGTGCCAGCCAATCCCTGACCAACAATTATGACATCCCATGTTGTTCCCGCCATGCCCGTCGATCCTAAGTCGTCACCCTGGCTTTTGTTTTTTTCAGGTTCAAAAGGTTTCCCACCAGAATCAAGGCTGCGCCGGTCGCCGTATAAATATCGATCACTTCGCTATAGACCGCCCATCCCGCCAATGCCGTCAATGGCACCCGCAGGAAATCCATTGGGACAACAATGGTCGCATCCGCGTAAGTCATAGCTTTCGCCATGCAGAAATGGGAGAATGTGCCGCAGACTGCGACAACGAAAACCCAACCCCAAAGATCGTTGGGAACAGGTTTCCAGAAATAAATTGCCGGGATGATGCCGATAATGGTTTGAATGACCAGCATCCAGAAAATGATCCGCACCACGCTATCTGTACGTGTCAGCGATTTCACTAAAATGATAGATATGCTGAACCCGATTGCTGCGAGCAGGGATATCGCTTGCCCGGTTCCAATATTGCCAGATCCTGGGCGAACAATAATCAACACACCAATCAGGCCCAATATAACAGCCGCCAATTTCCACCGGCTCATTTTTTCGCCAAGGAATATGACCGCCAGCAAAGCGGTCCAGATTGGCATGGTGAATTCAATTGAGACCACCTGGGCAAGCGGGATCAGGGTGACCGCGATCAGCCAGGCATATTGGGCCCCGTAATGAACTGCGTTGCGCCAGATATGTTGCCAGGGATGCTTGGTTTTCATGGCGCCATACCCGCCAGCTGAAAATACCAACGGCTGCAACAAAACAAAACCGATGACAGAGCGCAGCACCATCACCTGAAATGCGCTCAATTGGCTGACGGCTTCGCGGCCTGCGACGGCCATGGTAACCATGGCCGCCAACCACCCGGCCATCCACAACGCGGCCTTGAACAGATCGTCGCCTGAATTGCGTGAAGACGAATTTGAAACGGTCATGAATTGGTTCGCTAAATAACTTGTATCAATGCGACGGCCCGAATTTGAGAAATACAAACAGACCCGTAATTTTACCAGTCTAAACTGCGTTGATAATATTAAATAGTGATTTGCTGCCGGTCAGAGATGTTGATCGGCGGAAATTTTCAAGACCCCGAAGCCGGCGTAATGTCGCCAGGCTTCAGGGTGATTGAGATCGACGGCAGCTCTGGCCTAGGCAGACCGCACGTTGGAAGTGAATTTGCCGACCTCGGTTTTCAATGTCTCGGACAAATTCATAAGATCGTTAGCCGAACTCATAACCTGGCTTGAAGCCGCACCGGCTTCCTGGGAAGACTGGGTTACACCTGAAATGTTGGATGTAACTTCCTGTGTGCCCGATGCGGCTTCCTGAACATTGCGGGCAATTTCCTGTGTCGCCGCGCCCTGCTCTTCCATTGCGGCAGCGATGGATGTTGAAATTTCCTCGACCTCGCCAATGACCTTTCCAATGCTGCCCATGGAAATAACGGCCTGGTGCGTTGCCTTCTGGATGGCTTCGATATGAAGCGTGATCTCTTCCGTTGCGTTGGCAGTTTGACCGGCCAGTCCTTTTACTTCGGACGCAACCACGGCAAAGCCTTTGCCGGCTTCCCCGGCACGCGCAGATTCAATCGTTGCATTGAGCGCCAGAAGGTTGGTCTGATCGGCAATCTCGGAAATCATCGCAACGACCTCTCCGATCTTGTCAGCGGTCCCGGCAAGAGCTTTCATTTCGGTGCCGGTTTTCTCAACCTCTGATACGGCGGCCTTGGCTGTTTTCGAGGCTGAACTCACCTGCATATTGATTTCACCGATTGAGCTGGACATTTCCTGGCTGGCGGCGGCGACGGTTTGCACATTGACGGATGCTTCTTCAGAAGCAGCGGCAACGGCGGTCGCCTGGCTACTGGTTTCATCCGAGATACTGGTCATTGTCTGGGCAGTGCCTTGAAGTTCTTGAGACGCAGATGCGACAGATTCAACGATCCCGCCAATACTGGAATCAAAGTCATCCGCCATCTGGTGCATCAATTGGCGTTTCTCTTCTTCTGCTCTTTGCTTTTGTTGATCCTGATCAGCTTCGAGTTCCCGATTTTGCATGGCGTTTGATTTGAAGATCTGTACGGCCGCACTCATTTCACCAATTTCATCTTTGCGGTCCTGTGCCGGGACTTCTGTTTCAAGGTGGCCCTCGGAAATTTGCAACATTGCACCGGCCATTTTCTGCAATGGGGTGGAGATTGCACGAACAGAGAAGATCGAAATCATAGCGCCCGATACGAGGCCGATGGCCAACAAGACCCATTGAATCAGGAGCAATTCAGAAATGTTGGCGGCATTCTCTTCTGAGTCTGCAGCCAAGGCAGATTGCTGATGCTTGACCATCCCACCAATTCGGGTCCCGTCTTCCTGTATTTCACCTTCGAGAATTGTAAGGAGCCGCGCCGCGCGTGGGGCAGCTTCGTTGAGAAGAACATAATTTGCCATGTTCCATTGCGCGGACCCTCGTATTTCAAATATTGTGGCTGGCAGAGCGGCAAAAATTGTACGGGCTTCAGAAAAGGTTTCAAACAATACCCTTTGTCCCGAGGACATTAAATTTGTTGATCCTGCAAGGTCGTTAAACCGCCGCTCGTTTTTGACCCACAATTCATTAAATTGTGCGGCGAATTTTTCTTCGCCTGTAATGAGGTAAGCCCGGATGTTGGCCAAGCCCAACCCGAGTGTTCCGCGAACATCGGCCATCATGCCAAGAAATTGCACCCGGTTTCCAAATGCAGCTTCGTTGTTCTCCAACTCCAAATCGATCATGCCGGTAATCGCAGATGCCATTGCGGCTGCGCGCGGAGCTGCTTCATTGTTAAGAATTTCAAGAGCTGGTTGCTCTTCGCTTGAATTTGAGATCGCCTCAACGCGTGTTTGGATTAGCTCAAATTCGTCCAGGACTGTTTTAAACTCCTCCCACAGGGCGATATCTTCTTGATTTGCCCAGTCAGTAGAAAATTCGTCCATGGCGTGGCGTGAATGCGCTATATCTTCCCAGATTAATATTCTGTCGGCTTTGAACGAAGGGTTTCCCGATATCATCCAGCCCCGCAAAGCTGCGAATGAAGCGTTAATATCGTTTGTCAGGTGGCTACTGGCTTCAGCGGTCGGTGTCCGCACTTCCACAATTCTATCTGTCGTCTGTTCTATATGCGTGACTTCCCATATGGTCACGCTGACTGCAGCGACAAGAAGAAATATAAATAGCGCATAGCCTGCAATCAGACGTTGCGATATTTTCAAATTGAATTTTAACAGGGATGTCATTGGAAAACCTTTCGTGCCCGCGAACATATTGTTCTGCATAGAGAAAAGGCCTTTATGCTTAAAATTTTGATAATGGTTGCTACTTCCCTAACGTTAAAGTTGTGGAGATACAGGCAGCAAAGCTGGCCAGCGTTTGTTTTGGGGTTATGTCTTTTCAGAAAAAAGGTCGGCATAATCTGATCGAAGCGCCTGTTTCTGCACCTTTCCCATGGTATTTCTGGGCAATTCAGCCACAAAAATCACCTTTTTTGGTTGTTTGAATCTGGCAATTCTATCGGCGAGAAAATCCGTGATTATTTCCGCTGTTACAGTGGCGCTCGCCTCTCGCACCACAATCGCTGTAACCCCTTCACCAAAATCCGGATGTGGGACACCGATCACAGCTGATTCCCTGACACCGTCTATGAGGTCGATCTCGCTCTCGATTTCTTTGGGATAGACATTGAAGCCGCCTGAAATCACCAGGTCTTTGGCGCGTCCGACAATCGCAATGCGCCCATCCTTGTCCATGGTCGCCACATCGCCGGTTATGAAAAATCCGTCATCGCGAAATTCTTCTGCGGTCTTTTCCGGCAGACCCCAATAGCCTTTGAAGACGTTCGGTCCCTTGATTTCAAGAACACCCGGATCACCCGTTTCAATTTCTTTTCCGGCCTCATCGGCAACCCGCGCTTCAATTCCGGGCAAGGCAAAGCCAACACCGCCAGCGATTCGTTCCCCATGATATGGATTTGAGGTGATCATGCCGGCTTCGGTCATGCCGTAGCGCTCAAGAATGATATGCCCGGTGCGGGTTTCAAAAAGATCGAAGGTCTCGGAAAGCAAAGGTGCTGATCCTGCCAGAAACAGGCGCATGTTCTTGCATTGCTCACGGCCAAAACGCGGGACATCAAGCAACCGGGTATAAAAGGTCGGAACGCCCATCATAACTGTACATTCAGGTAATGCCGCCAGCACCGGATCGATCTCGAATTTATTGTGAAAGATCACAGACGATCCGTTCAGCAAAGCACAATGCAGAGCGACAAACAGGCCGTGGACATGAAAAATCGGCAACACATGCAGCAACACATCGCCCGGTTCCCAAGCCCAATATTCGTGAATCACAAGAGCGTTGGACGCCAGATTGTCATGGCTGAGCATGGCGCCTTTTGGCTTGCCCGTGGTGCCGGATGTATAAAGGATAGCCGCGATATCATCTTTGTCGCGGGCCGCTATCTCAAAGTCCGGGGCGATATTCGAGGCCTGCTCGATAAGGGTGCCATGCCCGTCACTATCGAGGGTGAGGATGGTTTCGACCTGATGCGTCGCGCCAATGTCGCCGATGATTTTCAATGCGTCCGGGCGACACACAATCAAAGTTGGCTTGGCATCCCCCACCAGAAAATCAATTTCCGCTGGCATATAACCGGTATTCAGCGGAATGAAGACAGCGCCCATCCGCAGACAAGCAAGGTAAAGCACCACTGCTTCCGGAGATTTATCCACCTGCACGATAACCCGGTCACCGGTCGCCACGCCGCTCTGTTTCAGGATTGCTGCATATCTGGCGGTCGCATCGTCCAGCGCGGCATAGCGCAACTCACCGCGATCATGGTGCAGAAAAACGGCGCTGCCAGAATTTGGAAACCGGCTTTGCAACAGCAGGTACAGATTGTCAGACATGAAGGAATTGCTTTCTGGGAGCGATATTGAACGGAATTTCCTAATCGACAATCTCTGCTGTTTCAAGCACAGCATGCAGCAGCACATCGGTGCCAGCCGTCGCCCATTCAACGGATATTTCTTCATCTTCATTGTGGCTGAGGCCGTCGACGCAGGGGCACATGATCATCGAGGTGGGGGCCACTGCATTGATCCAGCAGGCATCATGCCCGGCCCCTGAAACCAGATCCCGGTGGGCATAGCCAAGCCGCTCGGCGGCATTGCGCACAGCAGCAACGCATCCGGCGTCGAAGGTGATTGGATCAAAGCCGCCAACAATTTCAATCTCCAGACCGAGACCATCTTTATCGCAAATTTCTTTTGCCCCGGCACGCAACCGTGCTTCCATATCTTCAAGCACCGCAAGATCGGGAGACCGGAAATCAACCGTGAACACAACACGGCCAGGAATGATATTGCGTGAATTTGGATAGACGTCGCAATGCCCGATCGCCCCGACCGCATTTGGGGCATGCGAGAGCGCAATATCATCCACCAGGATCGTTATTCTGGCCATGCCGAGCCCGGCATTCTTGCGCATCGGCATAGGCGTTGAGCCGGTATGGCTTTCCGTGCCGGTGACCGTGATCTGTATCCATTTCAGACCCTGACCATGGGTCACGACGCCGATATCCTTGCCTTCGTCTTCGAGGATAGGACCCTGTTCAATATGCAATTCAAACATGGCGTGCATTTGGCGATCACCCACTGTTTCTTTGCCGCGCCATCCAACATTTTCCAGCGCCTCTCCCATGGTGACACCATCAGCATCTTCACGCGAATAAGCCCAGCTTTGCGTAAATTTTCCGGCGAAAACCCCCGACGCCATCATCGCCGGAGCAAACCGGGTGCCTTCTTCGTTGGTCCAGTTGACCACTACAATCGGATGCCTGGTCTTAATGTCGAGATCGTTGAGGGTGCGGATCAATTCCAGCCCGCCGAGCACGCCGAGAATGCCGTCATATTTACCGCCCGTCGGCTGGGTATCCAGATGCGACCCCACATAGACCGGCAGGGCGTCGGGGTCAGTACCAGCGCGTTTGGCGAACATCGTTCCCATCTGGTCGAGGCCCATTTCAAGACCCGCCTCTTCGCACCATTTTTGGAACAGCGCACGGCCCTCGCCATCTTCTGCCGTTAAGGTCTGGCGATTGTTGCCGCCCCGGATACCGGGTCCGATTTTAGCCATCTCCATCAACGAATCCCAAAGCCGCGCCCCGTCGATCCGTAAGTTGCTCTCTAACGCCATTAGTCATGTTCCCCCTGCAAACTTATCCCCATCTTGTCCTGCCTGTTCTGATCTGCAGCGACGATTGGTATGGACTCATTGGAATCCATGTTAGTGATCGTAATAAGGCAACGTCAAATCGATTCCGGCATCGCTGGATGGACAGACAGGCCGACAGGTAACAGGTATAGAAGCCCGGCGGGACGGAAAAAGAATTTCAAGCTCATGCCGGGCAAGGTCAGACAGAAACCCGGAGGGAAGAATGGTAAAGAATTTATCCATGAACATAACGCGCCGGACGCTTTTGGCGGGCGCCGCAGGCACCGCCGCGATGAGCGTTCTGCCGACATGGGCAGTAGCAGGTGATCTGAGCGTGGCAGCGATTTATACGCTCCCCGTCGAGCAGCAATGGATCGGCCGTATCCACAAAGCGCTGAATGCCGCGACCGGTATTTCCTATGAATATTCCGAAAATGTATCGAACACCGATTACGAGCGTGTGATGCGCGAATATGCGGAAAAAGGCGTCAAGCTGATTGTCGGCGAAGCTTTCTCCGTTGAAACCGGTGCCCGTAAAGTGGCGGCGGATTATCCAGATGTTGCGATGCTGCTCGGATCGTCCTTTGGCCCCGAAGCGCCGAATTTTTCCGTGTTTGATAATTTCATCCACGAACCAAGCTATCTGACCGGCATGATTGCTGGTGCTGAAACCAAATCCAATCTGATTGGCATGGTCGGCGGCTTCGCCATTCCGGAAGTGAACCGGCTCATGCATGCTTTCATGGCGGGTGCGCTTTCGGTCAATGCCGATGTTAAGTTCCTGGTGACCTTCATCAATTCCTGGTACGACCCGCCGAAGGCCAAGGAATCCGCTTTCGCAATGATCGACAAGGGCGCGGACGTTATGTATGCCGAGCGTTTTGGGGTATCTGACGCAGCACAAGAACGTGGCATCAAGGCCATCGGCAACGTCATCGATACAGCAAGCGATTATCCGGGCACCATCCTGGCCAGCGCCATCTGGCACATGGAACCAACCGTCAACGCCGCCATCGCCGCCGTTAAGGGCGGCACTTTCACGGCCGAGGATTACGGTATCTACAGCTACATGCAGCATGGCGGCGGCAGCGTCATTTTTGACGAAACCCTGGTGCCTGCTGAAATGGTGGCGCAGGTAACGGCCAAAGAGGCGGCGATCAAGGACGGTTCCTTCGTTGTCGAAATTGACAACGAAGAGCCTGTATCCAGCTAACCGGAATTGGGTGACCTCGTGGTGGTGTGAATAACATCGTCACGGGGTGCATCCCAGCCGCCAGAGGCCAACGTCATGTCGGCAGCCAAACGCACATCTGCGCCTGAAGCCGGCATAGAGCTGCCGGTTATTCTGGAACTGGACAATATCACCAAACGCTTTGGCCCGGTCATTGCCAATGATGGCATCTCGCTGACATTGCGCCGGGGCGAAGTAGTGGCGCTGCTTGGCGAAAACGGCTCCGGCAAGACCACATTGATGAATGTCCTGTTCGGTCATTATGTGGCAGAAGACGGCGAAGTTCGGGTCGCAGGCAAAAATGACAACCTTGTTCAGCTCGCCCCAGGCTCGCCCCAGACAGCGCTGGAAGCTGGCATCGGCATGGTGCACCAGCATTTCACATTGGCCGAAAACCTGACCGGATTTGAAAATATCCTGCTTGGCGTTGAATCCCTTTTCGGGCTGGCCAGAGGGCGCGGCGCGGCGCGGCAAAAGGTGCAAAATATAGTCAGGGAAAGCGGTCTTGCGGTCGATCTCGATATACGCGTGTCGTCCCTGACTGTTGGCGAGAAACAGCGCGTCGAGATTTTAAAGGCGCTTTATCGCGATGCCCGGATATTGGTACTGGATGAACCAACTGCCGTTTTGACGCCGCAGGAATCGGAAGGCCTGTTCGAGATCATCGCAAAACTCTCGGCTGGCGGTCTAGCGGTAATTTTCATCTCTCATAAATTGCATGAAGTGCTGGCCGCATCCCACCGTATGGTCATTTTGCGCGGTGGCAAAGTGGCTGGAAAATTGGTCACCGCTGATGCTGATCGCACCATGATCGCGGAAATGATGGTTGGCCGTAGCGTTCCCGGCAGCAAACGCAGCGCCATGGCCCCCGGTGAAATTATCCTGAAATTCGACGGTGCGCATGTGGACGGCGTTGATGCCAGGCGTTCTCTGCATAATGCCTCGATAGAAGTTCGCGAACACGAGATTGTCGGTATCGCTGGCGTTACCGGCAATGGTCAGGCGGCGCTCGCCGCCCTGATTTCCGGGCTGGTGAAACCGGATAAGGGCAGTGTCCAATTTCTTGGCGAGAGGGTTTCAAAATTTACGCCAAAATCCTTCATGGATGCGGGCATCGGTCGCATCCCCGAAGACCGCCACCATGACGGTGTGGTCGGTGCCATGTCGGTTGCCGAAAATCTGGCGATTGAAAATCTGGAGGATGGCCGGTTTTCCAGCAATGGCATGTTGCGGTTTGCAGGATTCCGCGAATATGCAGACGCCATGATCGACACATATGACATTCGTTGCTCAGGACCGGACGCTGAAACGCGGCTATTGTCCGGCGGTAATATGCAGAAACTGATTTTGGCTCGGGTTCTTGATTGTGAACCAAAATTGATCCTCGCCAACCAGCCGACCCGGGGCCTTGATGTGGGCGCACAAACGGATGTGCATAATCGCCTTCTGGCGGCGCGGGAGCGCGGGGCGGCTATCGTCCTGATCTCGGAAGACCTTGATGAGCTGTTTGCTTTGGCCGACCGGATTGTTGTGATTCATGCCGGTAATCTTGAAGATGCCGGTGCCATTGAAAATCTAGACCGCACCTCGGTTGGGTTGATGATGGCGGGCCATCAAGACGAGGCGCGTGCGTCATGATCAGGATGGAACCACGGACGGAAATTTCCCGTCGCATGACAATCATCGCGCCTGTTGCCGCCGTGCTGGTGGCATTGGCGCTGGCATCTATCCCGCTGCTCGCCGCCGGGCAGAATTTATTCGAAGCCTATGGCCTGATGTTCAAGGGCGCGTTCGGGTCTGCTTTCGCGATTTCCGAAACTTTTACCAGAGCGACACCGTTGATCCTGACCGGGTTGGCGGCGGCGGTCGCGTTCCGGGCCAAATTCTGGAATATCGGCGGCGAAGGCCAGTTTTATCTGGGCGCACTCGGCGCGGTGGTGGTTGGTACAGGCGCTATCTCGGCCCCGGTCTGGATTTTACTACCGCTGGTTTTGATCGCAGGAGCCGCCGCAGGCGCGATTGGATTGATCGGCCCGGCCTACCTCAAGACCCGGTTCAATACCGACGAAGTGGTCACCACCCTGCTGTTGAATTTCATCATTCTGCTGTTCGTCCAGATGCTGCTGCAAGGCTGGCTCAAGGACCCGATGTCGCTCGGATGGCCGCAATCGTCCCCGATTGTGGATGAAGCATTGTTGCCACCACTGGTTGGCAGGCTCAGGGTCCATGCCGGATTGTTGGTGGCACTCGGCGCGGCAATCGGTGTCTATATCCTGATGCGCCATACCGTTCTCGGGTTCAGGCTTCGCGCCGTTGGTGAAAATCCCCATGCCGCGCGCCACGCCGGAATTTCAGTAAGCCGCACCATGCTTTGGGCGGCCGCTATCTCGGGTGCGTTGGCGGGCTTGGCTGGGGTTAGCGAGGTGATTGGCCTCAAAGGTTATCTGACCTCTGACATTTCGCCGGGCTTTGGCTATGCAGGCATCGTGGTTGCCATGCTGGCGGGCCTGTCACCCATCGGCGTGGTGATTTCATCCGTCTTTATCGCGGCCATTTTTGTCGGCGCAGATTCCATGAGCCGTGCCATCGGCGTTTCAAATTATATCGCCGATCTGGTGGTTGCTCTCTCGTTATTGTGCGTGCTGGTCGGCGGCGTTGCGGCGCGCTACCGATTCCGCTGGATGGGCCTCAAGGGCAGGGAGGTCTAGGTAAATGGAATTTCTCGAAATCTTCCTGTCTGCAAATTTCTGGGCGGCGTCTTTGCGCATCGCCACGCCCTTGATTTTCGGTACATTGGGCGCGCTTATCTGCGAACGCGCTGGTGTGCTCAACCTTGGTATTGAAGGCATTTTCACAGCCGGTGCCATGTCCGGGTGGCTGGCCGTATGGCTCGGAGCCGGGCTGATCGGCGGGCTGCTTGTCGCTATGGTCGTCGGTGCTCTGATCGGGCTGATCCACGGCATCCTGACAGTTCCTTTAGGCCTGTCTCAGCATGTATCCGGCATCGGCGTGACCCTGCTTGCCACCAGCGTTGCCTATTTCACCTACCGAACAACTTTGCCGGATGTCACATCGCCGCCGCGCATTGAACCCTTCAGGCCGCTCGATATTCCAATCCTGTCAGATTTACCGTTCATCGGGCCGGCGCTGTTTCAGCAAACCTTCATGACCTATCTGGCCATCGCGCTTGTATTCATTGTGGGTTGGGTTTTGGCGCGCACCCCGCTTGGTCTGGCGATCAGGGCGGTTGGCGACAACCCGGCATCTGTCGATAGCCAGGGCATGTCGGTTTACGGGCTGCGCATCGGCGCGGTCATGGTCGGATCATCAATCATGGCCCTTGGCGGTGCGTTCCTCACAATGGCTGCGTTCGATGCGTTCTTCTTCGGCATGGTCAATGGCCGCGGATGGATATGTATTGCGCTGACGGTATTTGCATCCTGGCGACCGCGCAAAGCGCTGCTCGGGGCTTTGCTTTTCGGTGCGTTTGAAGCCTATCAGGTGCGCCTGCAAACCGAAGTGGGATCGTTTGTGCCGGGCGAGGTATTCCTGATGGCGCCCTATGTTCTCTCGATCATCGCCTTGATTGTTGCGGCGCGAAGTGCAGATTATCCTCGTGCCCTTCTGGTCC
The DNA here is from genome assembly GCA_021775875.1 of Hyphomicrobiales bacterium. GTDB lineage: Bacteria > Pseudomonadota > Alphaproteobacteria > Rhizobiales > NORP267 > NORP267. Next base: position 20,080 of record JAJFHA010000024.1, read on the forward strand.
CGTGGTTCAAGGGACAACGCTAGAGCCGGAGACGATAATGACTTTTGATCTGATCATCCGGAATGCCAATTTGCCCGACGGCCGCAAAGGCATGGATATCGGCGTTGCCAAGGGCAAAATAAAGGCCGTTGGTTCAAACCTGGTCGGAGACGCCGCGACCGAAATTGATGCCGCAGGCATGTTGGTATCACCACCTTTTGTCGATCCCCATTTTCATATGGACGCAACTTTGTCGCTTGGCCGCCCCCGCTTGAACCAATCCGGCACCCTACTCGAAGGGATCGCGCTTTGGGGCGAATTGAAGCCCATTCAGACCCGGGATGACATTGTTGAACGAGCCCTGCGTTATTGCGACCTGGCGGTTTCGCAAGGATTATTGGCGATCAGAAGCCACGTCGATATTTGCGACGATACCTTGCTCGGCGTCGAAGCGCTTCTCGACGTGAAAGCCAAGGTTGCGCCCTATCTGGATTTACAATTGGTGGCCTTCCCGCAGGACGGGTTTTATCGTTCTGCGTCCGCTGAACAAAATCTGATCCGGGCGCTGGGTATGGGCGTCGATGTGGTTGGTGGCATTCCCCATTTCGAACGGACCATGGCGGATGGCGCACGCAGCGTGCGGGCGCTTTGCGAAATCGCGGCTGAACGCGGATTGCGCGTCGATATGCATTGCGACGAGACCGATGATCCGAATTCACGCCATATCGAGACGCTTGCCTTTGAAGCTCAACGCCTTGGTCTTCAGGGTCGCGTTGCCGGATCGCATCTAACTTCGATGCATTCTATGGATAATTATTACGTCTCCAAATTGCTGCCACTGATCGAGGAAGCGGGTGTGGCCGCGATCGCTAATCCGCTGATCAACATGGTGATCCAGGGCCGCCACGATACCTACCCGAAACGCCGCGGGATGACTCGGGTGCCGGAAATGACCGGGGCTGGAATTCCGGTGGCGTTCGGGTCAGATTGCGTCATGGATCCTTGGTATCCCCTGGGCCAGGCCGATATGCTGGAAGTTGCCCATATGGGTTTGCATGTGGCCCAGCTTACCAGTCGCGACCAGATGAAATGGTGTTTTGAAGCGGTGACCGAAACCCCGGCCCGGATCCTCGGGCTGGAAGGGTATGGCCTGGAACCTGGCTGTAACGCGGATATGATTGTGCTTCAGGCCAAAGACCCAATCGACGCCATCCGCACCAAGGCGGCCCGGCTCCATGTTATCCGGCGCGGTAAGGTGATCGCATCGCAATCTCGCAAAATAAGTAATTTGTCTCTTGAAGGTCGCCCGGCAATTGTTGATCCTGCCGATTACGCGCCAACGGAAAATCCCAAATCATAAGGAAATACGATCATGGAAATGAATGGCGAACAGCGCATTGCTGCTTCACGGGAAAAGGTATGGGAAGCCCTGAATGACCCGGCGGTCTTGGAAGCCTGTATTCCCGGTTGTCAGGAGTTGAACAAGACAGGCGAAAACGGTTTCGAAGCCGTGGTTCAGGTCAAGGTTGGCCCGGTCAAAGCCAAGTTTAACGGCAAGGTCGAATTGTCAAATATCAACCCACCGGAAAGCTACACCATTTCGGGTGAGGGCAAAGGCGGCGCTGCCGGTATGGCAAAAGGCGGTGCTGATGTAACGTTGGAACAGGATGGCGATGCCACGATCCTGCGCTATCAGGTCAAGGCCGATGTGGGCGGCAAGCTGGCGCAAATCGGTTCGCGGCTGGTTCAATCAACCGCGAACAAATATGCCCGCGATTTTTTCGCAACTTTTTCAGATATCGTCACCGGGGTGGCTCCGCTCGAAGGCGAAGCAGCAGTGCCAGACGCCGAAGTCGCGGCAATACCCGCTGCCGCCGCTGCTACAGCTTCGCCGACCGACGCGGCGGATTCCAATGTGAGCCATCTCAAGAACCTCAATTGGGCATTTCTGGCGATCATCGTTGGTTTGCTGACTTACATATTTCTGGGGCAGGGCTGATAATCTGCAGGCAATCGACTAGATGATCCTGGCTACCTCGTCGAATTCCAGTCGGGGCAGGCGGCGGAATAATTTTTCCGTATCGGCATAGCCAAGACAGCACAGGAAATTTGTATGCTGGGCAGTGCCGTGTAGGAATTCCGCGTCCACTTCCGATTTTTTAAAACCCGAAATGGGGCCGCAATCGAGGCCGAGGGCGCGGGCGGCAAACATGAAATACGCGCCTTGCAGGGTGCCGTTGCGAAACGCATCGTCGAAAATCGCTTCGTCATTGCCGCGAAAATAATCGACCGCTTTCGGCTCATGAGGAAATACCCGCGACAGGGTTTTCCAGAAATCAAGATCATAGGTGATGATTGCGGTGACCGGAGCGGAGAGAATTTTATCGGCGTTGCTGCCATAGACACATTTGCCAAGGCGTTGCTTTTCTTGCGCACTAGCGACAAAAACATACCGCGCCGGCTGCTGGTTCATACTGGTCGGACCCCATTTCATAAGATTATAAAGTTCGCGCAGAGTGTCTTCAGATACCGGCTTTTGGGTCCAGCCGTTATGGCTGCGTGCCTCCGTCAGCAACAGCCGGATGGTTTCCGGGTCAGCTCGCAATACCTCATCCTTCAACCGCGCCGCATGGGCCTGGGCGTTCATGTCTTCGGCACTCGTGTCTTCGGGCGTTTCACTGATGCGTGCCATTAAAATCTCCACCGGGCATTATTTCTTAACGCAGATTAGCTGTGGAGCATGGTTTCGGCAAATCAAAGCGGAGCGCAATCGCCATATCCCTTTGGCCCGATAAGCCAGCAAAACCTTTGAACCGATATATACCTTCAAGACTGTTTTTGCCGGAACAATATATCCCGTTCAGTCCGATACTGGCTTCATCCATATGCATAATGCCAAAAAAAATGGGTGAGGAAACAATCATGAGAATTGCAATTGTCGGCGGCGGACCGGCAGGTCTCTATTTTGCATCCCTTTGGAAACAGCGGCACCAAAAAGATGAAGTGCACTTGTTTGAACAAAACCCGGCAGACGCGACGTTTGGCTTTGGTGTTGTTTTTTCAGATTCAGCGCTCAAGTTTCTGCGCGATGATGACCCCGATATCTACAACCTGATCGCACCTCATATGGAATTGTGGAAGGATCTTTCGATCAACCACAAGGGCAAAAAAATCCAGATCAAAGATGTAGGGTTTTCCGCCATCGGTCGCCTTGAATTACTGCAATTGTTGCAAAAACCGGTGCGTGACGCTGGCGTTGAAATGCATTTTGAAACCCCGCTTGATGATCTGTCCATGATTGAGAGCTTTGACCTTGTCGTGGTGGCTGATGGGGTAAATTCTTTCATACGCAGAAATTTTGAAGGCGATTTCGGAACATCATTCAGCTATCTGAACAATAAATTCATCTGGTACGGAACAACTAAACGCTTCGACACTTTGACCCAGACTTTTGTGGCCACACCGTCGGGAACGTTCAACGCTCACCATTACCGCTATTCGGATAATATGAGCACTTTCCTCGTCGAGTGCGACCGTGACACCTGGTTGAAAACCGGGTTTGATGTCATGCCGGAGGAAGAATGCCGCGCGCTTTGCGCCCGGATTTTTAAAGAAACGCTGGATGGACACGTCCTGGTTTCCAATCATTCCTATTGGCGCAATTTCCCCTGGATCTGGAACGAGCGCTGGTCATTCCGAAACATGGTGCTGGTTGGCGATGCGCTGCGAACCGCCCATTATTCGATCGGCTCGGGCACCCGCCTGGCGATGGAAGATGTGATTGCTTTGGTCAGGGGGCTAGAGGCCCATATGGGCGATGTCCAGGCCGGGTTACAAGAATATGAAGCCATCCGCCGCCCGGTAGTTGAAAAGCTGATGACTGCCGCTAAATCGTCAGCCGCATGGTATGAAAATTTCGCGGATCATATGCAGATGCCGCCCCAGGAATTAGCGGACAGTTATATGAAACGCTCCATCGCGCCGACAATGCTAAATTAGGCAGGTAATATAATTCAATATGACAAATTCCACTGAGACCCAATTGATCGATACCGTCCCTGCTGGCAGCCCCGGCAGCGTGGAAATTGGTTTTTCCTGTCCAGAACAATATAATGCCAGCGCCATCCTGTTTGATAATCTGGCAAAAGGCCGCGCCGAAAAAACGGCTATTCTCAGCCCGTCCGGCGATTATAGCTATGGCCAGATGTGCGCCTGGGCCAACCGATTTGGCAACGCGCTTCTGGCTGGTGGGCTGGAGCGTGGCGACCGGGTTTTGCTGTTCCTTGATGATACCCCGTCTTGTCCGGCGGCGTTCTTTGGTGCCATCCGGGCAGGGCTTGTCCCGGTCCTGATCAACATTCTGACGCCGGATGATTTGCTTCAATATTATCTGGAAGATTCCGCCGCCCGGATCGCGATTGCGGACGCCGCCTTTGCTGACCGATTTTCCGCCAAAGCCTGCAAAGGTACGAAGCTGGCGACACTAATTGTGGTCAACGGCAGCGCCGACGCCAACGAGAATGTCGAGGTCCGTGATGGTGATACATGGATCAATAATTTCAGCGAAGATTTGCAGGCCGCCGATACCAGGCGCAACGACATGGCGTTCTGGATGTATTCGTCCGGCTCAACCGGGCGTCCCAAAGGCATCGTCCATTTGCAGCACGATATGGCCTATACCGCCCTCTCATATGGTGACAATATTTTGCGCCTGACACCGGACGATATCTGTTTTTCGGTGCCGAAAATTTTCTTCGCTTACGGCCTGGGAAATTCCATCACCTTCCCGTTTGCAGCCGGTGCGACAAGCTTGTTGATATCGGGTCAACCGCGCCCGGCCGCAATTTTAGAAGCAATCTCTGAAACCAGACCCAGTGTCTTTTTCGGACTGCCAACGCTGTATACCGCGTTGGTGAAAGCACCAGAGGCCGAGGCGGCGGATCTTTCCAGCTTGCGACTTTGCCTGTCAGCTGCTGAAATTCTGTCAGAAGAAATTTTCGCCGCGTGGAAAAAATTGTCGGGGCAGGAAATTGTCGAAGGGCTGGGCTCCACCGAAGTGCTTCACATGTACCTCTCCAATTATGAAGATAATAAACGCCCTGGCGCGGCGGGGCGGCAATTTCCGGGTTATGAAATTCTGCTCAAGACTTCAGCCGGCGAAATTATTGGCGATGATACTGAAGGGATTTTATGGGTGCGCGGCGATTCCAGTTCACCAGGCTATTGGAACCAGTCGGAGAAAACCGCTGACACCATGAAGGATGATGGCTGGATTTATACCGGCGACAGGTTCCGACGGGACAAGGATGGCTTTTATTATTTCCTTGGCCGCGCCGACGATCTGGTGAAGGTTTCCGGCCAATGGGTCTACCCGATGGAGGTTGAGGTTTGCCTGAACGAACATCCAAGCGTGCGCGAATGCGCGGTGCTGGCAGTGCAACTGGAAGACAAGCGGACAATCCTGAAAGCTTTTGTCGCCCTGAATAGCGAAGATGGTGGTGATGGTATGACGGCTAACATCCAGAATTTCGTCAAAACCCGCCTGCTGCCCTACAAATATCCCCGCGTCGTGATTTATCTCGATGATTTGCCAAAAACCGGAACCGGCAAAATTGACCGTCAGGGACTTTTGAAAATGCCAGACGGGGTATGACGGAGAATGAAGTAACTATAAAGAAAAATACGGTCACCTGGTGGGGAACCGGGTGGTGACAGGGCTTGCGGATACAGACTGCTTCGTGAGACCATAAATCAAATAATTGAACCTGCCCTTTGAAGCGGGTTCAGATCAGGAAATTTAGCGGGAGCGATAATGCCAGAAAGATCATTTGCCAAAGAAGTGAAGCAACTTCGTATTGGCACCGGCGAAGTGTTTGAAGGCGAGGGCATTCTTGCTGTCACCAAAGGGTTGCTGCAATCGGGCATCTCCTATGTGGGCGGTTATCAGGGTGCGCCGATTTCTCATCTGACGGACGTATTGAGTGACGCCCAGGATATTCTCGGCGAACTGGGCATCCATCTGGAAACCTGTGCCAACGAAGCCGGCGCCGTGGCGATGTTGGGTGCGTCGATTAATTACCCGATCCGTGGGGCGGTCACATTCAAATCTATTGTTGGCACCAATGTGGCGTCTGACGCTCTTTCAAATCTGGCCTCTCCCGGCGTGACCGGCGGCGCACTGATCGTGCTTGGCGAAGATTACGGCGAAGGTTCCAGCATCATCCAGGAACGCACCCATGCCATCGCCATGAAATCCCAGGTCTGGCTGCTGGACCCCAAACCAGATCTCACAACAATCGTTGACCTGACCGAGAAAGCATTTGAATTATCGGAAGCCACCAACACCCCGGTACTGATGGAGTTGCGGGCGCGGGTTTGTCATATGAGTGGGCGGTTCGAAGCGCGAGACAATGTGGCGGCCGAACATTCGCTGAACAACAAAATTGAAACCCCGCATTTCGATCTGAATCATATAAGTCTTCCGCCCGGCACGTATATTCAGGAGAAACTGAAAGTTGATGTGCGGTGGCCAGCGGCGATTAAGTTTATCAAAGAAAACAAGCTCAACGAATTTCACAAGGGCAAGATCAGGGATACGGGCATTATTCTGCAAGGCGGCATGTATAACGGCGTTGTCCGAGCGCTTCAGGCATTTGGGTTGGCAGATGAGTTTGGCAATTCCGATATCCCGCTGCTGGTCCTCAACGTGGTTTATCCGCTGGTGCCGGATGAATTGAAAAAATTCTGCAAAGACAAGAAAGCGGTTTTGATCGTTGAAGAAGGTCAGCCGAAATTCATGGAACACGAGATCAAATCTCTGGTTCTTGATACTGGCATGAAAACCAAAATCTCCGGCAGCGACGTAATGTTGATGGCGGGCGAACTGAATGGCGAAGCCATGTTGCGCGGCATCTCGGCTTTTTTCAAAAAACACAGATCGAAAGATATCCAAATTGCGCCTGTCGCCCGCGCCGTGAAGGAAATGGACAATGTCCAGGCCAAGGCCGCCGAAATTCTGGGTGAACCAGTACCATTGCGCCCACCCGGATTTTGTACCGGCTGTCCGGAGCGGCCTATTTTCGCCGCTATCAAACTTGTCGAAGAACAAATCGGCAAGGTGCATATCAGTGCCGATATCGGGTGCCATACATTCGCGGCGCTCGCTCCGTTCAACCTGGGAAATACCGTGCTCGGCTACGGACTTGGTCTTGCTTCATCAACCGGTCTGTCCTCGATGATGAGCCGCAAGGTTGTCTCGATGATGGGGGATGGTGGCTTCTGGCATAACGGCCTCACTACCGGTGTCGCCAACCATGTCTTCAACCAGGACGACGGTGTATTGATTGTCGTTTCCAACGGCTATTCATCCGCCACAGGGCATCAGCATATTCCGTCCACTGGAACAAATTCCAGAGATCAGGAAACTGGTATGGAGATAGAAACAGCTTTGCGCGGGGTCGGTGTTAAATCTGTTGAGCGGGTGGAAACCTACAATATTGCCAAGATGATGAGCACGCTGAAAAGCGCCATCACCACGAAGAAAAAAGGCCTCAAGGTCATCATCGCCGAAGGCGAATGCCGGCTGGCCCTCCAGCGCCGGGAAAAACCGAAAATTGCTGCCGCTTTATCGGATGGCAAGCGGGTCGAGCGGGTGCGCTTCGGGGTCGATGAAGAAAGCTGCACAGGGGATCATGCCTGTATTCGCCTGTCCGGCTGTCCAACCTTGACCATCAAGGAGAGTAGTGATCCGTTGCGCAAAGACCCGGTGACCCAGGTCACCAACGGCTGCGTCGGGTGCGGCAATTGCGGCGAAGTGGCTCATGCGGCAATTCTCTGCCCTTCATTTTATCGGACAACCATTGTCCAGAACCCGAAATTTATGGACCGCGTTTTGTATAGCGTCCGGCGCACAGTGATCGGCTGGATGCAGCGCGGGGAGATGGCATAATGGCAAAATCAACAAAGGCGCAGCCATTCGGGATTTTGATCGCCGCCCTTGGCGGCGAAGGCGGCGGCGTGCTCGCCAACTGGATCGTCAAAGCGGTTTCCGAATGCGGATATTATGTGCAATCAACGTCGCTGCCGGGGGTCGCTCAACGCACCGGCGGGACGACTTATTTTATCGAATTTTACCCGGTCCCTATTTCCGACCTTGGTGACCAGCGGCCAAACCTGTCCCTGACCCCGATGCCGGGGCGGGTGGATGTGGTGTTGGCGTCCGAACTGATCGAAGCCGCCCGCACCGTGCAAAATGGATTTGTTGATCCAAAACGCACAACGCTGATTGCATCATCCCACCGGGTTTTTGCGATTGCGGAAAAAGCCGCGATGGGTGACGGCACTTTCGATATTGGCCCGGCCTTGAAGGCTTGCAATGAAATGGCCAAACGCGCGGTTCTGTTCGATATGGAAGAAATGGCCGCTGAAGCAGGGACGGTCATTTCATCCGTCCTTCTGGGTGGTCTTGCCGGCACAGGTGTTGTTCCGATTGACCCGAATAAATTCGAAGAAGTGATCTCAAATTCGGGTCGCGCCGCCAAAGCCAGTCTCGCCGGGTTCAGGCTCGGTTATGATGCGGTGACCAACAAGAGCACGGCGTCAACACCTTTGGCTGCGGTTCCAGATGTGGGCAATGTGTCGGCGCGTCTCCGCGAACGGCTCGAAGGGGAATGGCCCATCGAAGCACAATATATCGGCATGTCTGCCCTCGCTCGCCTGACCGATTATCAAAACGAAAAATATGCCGGACTGTTTCTCGACCGAATGGCGCCGATTGTCACTTTGGACAAAGAGAAGGGCGGCGCGCGCCAGGGCTGGAATATAACCAAGGAAACGGCCCGCTATCTTGCCCTGCGCATGAGCTATGAAGACATTATGCGGGTCGCTTATTTGAAAACTCGCAAATCCCGTTACGACCGGATCCGGGACGAGGCGCTCGCCAAAAATTCTGAACCGGTCCAGGTGCGGGAATATCTAAAACCGGGTCCAGAAGAATTATGCGCCATTTTGCCGGAAGGTATCGGCAATTGGTTGCTCAACCGGGTCCGCCGAAACGGCAACGAAGCTCGCTTCCATGTCGGCATGCATGTGCGCTCCGATACCATTACCGGCTTTATCACCATGCGGTTGCTGGCCGCCCTGCGTCGCTTGCGTAAAACCTCATGGCGCTTCAAACAGGAAACCAGATTGATCGAATCCTGGTTAGCGACGGTCCAGAAGGCGGGCGCGGTCAATTACAAATTCGGCGTTGAAGTTGCGGAATGTGCCCGTCTGATCAAGGGCTATGGTAATACTTATCGCCGGGGTCTGGAAAATTTCAACAGCATCATGGATGAAATTGTCGCGCCGGCGCTTTCCGCTGGCCGCAATGGTGCCAAAGCTGTGGCAGAGGCCAGAGATGCGGCCCTTGCCGATTCAGAAGGTAAGGCGCTCGCTGGAATTATCCCGTCGGCTGGGCCGGTTGAAAAAACAATTGGTGGCAGATTGCTGCAATAATCATCTGCGCGGCAGAAATATTTATCTTCCCAGATTGGGCAGCCAAAGCGCAATGTCCGGCCAGATAATAAGCAACCCGACCAACACCATGGCGCAGGCCATGAACGGGATTGCGGCCATATAAATATCGCGCATGGTAGTGTCCGGCGACGAGACGCCTTTCATCACAAATAGCAGCAGCCCAAAGGGCGGCGTGGTGAAACTGATTTCGAGCGCCAATAAAACAATGACCGCGAACCAGATCAGGTCGAATCCGAGCTGGGTTGCGAGTGGGAAAAAGATCGGCACTGTCAGCAGCATCATGGAAAGCTGGTCCATGAACATCCCCAGCACCAGTAATATTCCGAACATAATCAGCAACATGGTGATGGCATCAAAATCAAACCCGGTGGCCCAGCGGATCAACCCGGAACTGGCGCCGGAAAATGCCAGTAGTGCGGAAAAAGTCGCGGAGCCGAAAATAATCAGCAACGCCATCGTCGTAACTTTCAGCGCACCGGTGACGGATTTAACAATCGAATTCCAGGTGAGCTTGCGATAAATCATTGCCAGTATCAGCACACCGAGGCAGCCAAAGGCGGCGGATTCCGATGGCGTCGCCCAGCCATTCAGGATCATCAGAATTACCCCGATGACAATGGAGATCATGGGCGCGACATCCATGGTCAATAGTCGCAATTTTTGCAGCCACGAAATCCGCTCAACCTCATAGGAAGGCGCTGCATCGGGGTCAATCAGACACATCGCCAAAATCAGTATTGCGTAAAAGCTTGCCAGAACCAGACCGGGCACGACGCCGGCTATCAGCAATCGGCCCACATCCAGATTGGCCAATGTCGCCAGCAACACCGCGAGCGCCGATGGTGGAATAAGCATGGCCAGCCCACCGGTACCCAAAATCGGGCCGATCGCCATATGCTTCTTGTAACCGCGCTTTTCCATTTCCGGAACCATCAGCGATCCGAGCAGGGCGGTAGACCCCATTGACGAACCGGACAGGGTGGCAAACGCGGTGCCGCCCGCAACGGTTACAAACGACAGCCGCGCCGGGAGACGTCCCATCAATTGATCAATGGCCGAGAACATTCGGTTGGCGAGGCCGGTGAAGAAAAATATCTCTCCCATCAGCAGAAACATCGGGACCGGCATCAGGTTGAAAGTGGTGACTGTAGGGATCGCATTATTGGCGAGTTGGCCGATGCCGCGCGACATCTGGGTCAACAGATCGCCGTTGCCGCCCATAAAATATGTCGCGCCGATCATGTTGGCAGCAAGAAATGCTAGTGCAATCGGCACACCGACAAACATGAAAGCGAGCACGGTTCCGAGCAGGAAGAAAAGTGCAAAATACCATTCCATGGCCTACGCGCTCCCGGGCGCGTTGAAGGCCCTATTCATGAACCCCGGCTTCGCCGGTATGAAGGGTCTCTGGTCCCCAAACGAATCGTGAAAATTGCACCGCCATCAGCCCAAAACAGATGGGCATGGCACCAAGTAGCAACCATTTAGGCATGTCCAGAGAGCGCATGTCGACATCGTTGCGCACATACGCCTTGATCGTAGCGGCCCCTGTATACCAGACCAAGGTCAGGCAGATCAGAATGCACAAGGCAGCAACCAGTCTGGAAAATTTGGGAGCCAGCGTCTCGGGTAAAGCCGCCGTCAGCATTTCAATAAAAACATGGCCCTTGATGCGCACCAGCCAGGGTGATGCCATCATGGCGATGTATAGAAGGCCGTATTCGGTGAATGTGAAAATATGAGACGAGCCGGAAAAACCAAACGTGCGAGCGGTTGCCTGAAAGACAATCGCCACCATGATGGCGACCAGATATATGCCTGCCAGAATGGCCAGCAGATCACATATCCGGTCTATCACGCGCATCGGTTGTTCCGACCCGTATCTGGTTTATTTGCCTATTCGCCGTAATAAAGCGAACGCAGACCTTCGTAATGTTCCATGCCGTCCATTTCTTCCAGGCGACCGCGCATCCGCGCCCATGCAGCATCATCGGCTGTGCGCTGATAGAGCGCCGCAGCTTCGCCGGTCATGGCCACAAATTCCATGCCGTTTGCCTGCAAGGTTGCTTCATCGGAAACCCGGTTAGCCTGACGGGCATCGTAAGAGCGTTGTTCCCATTCGATCACCACTTCATTGATCAGGGCCTGCGATTCAGCGGACAATGCGTTCCACGAATCTAGGTTCATAATCACGCCAATATCCGTATTGTAGAAGCTGGGATCAACGCGGTAATTGAGGAACTGGTCCCATTTCAGATCAATCAGGCCGATGGAGGTCCATGCGGTAGATTCGACAACGCCTTTTTCAAGCGCCGAATAAACTTCGGTCGAAGGCATCGAAGATGTCGTCGCGTTGAGCGCTTCAAAGAAAGCGTGATAAATCGGGTTATCGCGCAATTTGACGCCGGTCAGGTCGAGCATGCCGTTGCTGTCAAAGACGGGTGCATTGACGGAATAGATGTGGAAATTGACACCACCATCGATCCAGCCCAGATGTCTGACATTGAAACGAGCCTGATGAATTTCATCCATCAATGCCGCACCGCCATTGGCACGCGCTTCCATCGGGGTGACCCGGGCTGCGACCATGGCATCAATTTCAGGAACTGACGCGCCGTAAAAACTTCCTGGTGTATGGATCATGTCCACGACCCCTTCGCGTACCGCGCCAGGTTGTTCAAACATGCCGATAGCTTCAGGGCCGCCGCGCACTTCAACTTCAAGAATGCCTGCGCCGCGTTCATTCAGATCGTCGATCATGGCCAGGAAGGTTTTGGTATAAACAAGAAAGGTCGGAAACGCGTGGACCGCTGTAATCTTGTCCACGGCCAAAGCCGGGCCGCTCATCACCATGGCCGAAAGGCCGACGGCGGAAAAAAATGTTTTCAGAAATTTCATGACTAGTCTCCCAAATTTGCGGGTCTGTTTTGCCCGCTTATCAGATAAGTTGACGCGAAGAGATCGCCGTCTCTCTGGTCGGGTTTTCGAGCCTGAAGGCTCCAATCCAATTTGAGCTTAGGATAAGGGGCATCACCCGGCAATCAATTTTACGATTTTGTAAAACCATAACGCCGGTTCATGGCGTGGTGGGTGGATCCATTGAAGGGCGGAAATGTTTTTGTATCCGCTCGCAAGTCTGGCATCACATCAGACGACATCGCTTTGTTCAAGGCATCCAGATTGTCAAAGACAACTTCGTTGCCAAGTTCAACACCGGATCGAGGCAGATCTCCAATATCAATGCCTCGAGGCAGGTAGCAGAATACGTTTCTGACATCTGGGAACCGCGCCAGAATAGGTGGATGATTGTCCACATAAATCTGGCGGAACTTGGCGGCATTTGCGATCGGTGAAAAATACCGGATCACAAATGATAGCCCGGCATGGCGGGTTTCTGGCGCCGGTACATCTTTGATAGGGGTCGTGACAATCTCATACACGTCAAAGCTGGCAGCAATGCCGTCGATCCCGGATGGGTCATCCATGAACGCTGTGCGGAAAGTATCTGAGCTGGCAAATCCCGATAGAATTTCCGGATCATCAGACGTGAAATGAATCATCGCTGCCGGGCCCGGACCGTCATCAAAATGCAGAACGTCACCGGGAGCCGGGGTCATGATTTCCGGCTGTAGCAATCCCGGAATATCGCAAATTTTGTCCAGCGCGGACGAAAATAACCAGTTCATAAAAGGTGCTTCCCAGGCTTTACCCTGGTCGTTATATGTCTCGTAAGTAGCGATCATGCGATAGGACATAAGGTGGTCAGGGGACTCCCGTTTCCTGTCAGGCGCGTGGCTGCATGCCTTCAAAGGTCAGCTTGAAATAAGTGTCGGTGATTTCTTCGAGCGATTGGTGTTTTTCAGGATCAAACCAGCGTGACAACCAGTTACACATGCCAAGAATGGCGTAAGAGACAAGTTTAGCATCAAGGTCTGCGCGGAACGCGCCGGTGGCTTGCCCGTCTTCCACCAATTTGCACCACATATCGCCATAGCGTTGCCAGATATCGCGTAATTCCTCGAATTTTTTATCGTCGCTGAACAAATGATCTTCGCGCAACGCCACACTCATTTCCAGATAGCGCGGGTTATAGGCATTTACATGACTGCGGATCGCATTCATCAGCTTTTCATTGCCGGGAACATTGCTTTTGAGAATGTCTTCAATGCCGGTCAGCAATTCCCGGCTCGACGGGACGATGATCTCAAGCAAAATATCGTGGCGGCCCTTGAAGTAATAGTAAATTGCTTCGCGCTTGATACCCACTTCGCGGGCAATGTCTTCAAGCGAAGTTTGGGTAACACCCTTACGCTCAAACACCTCGGTTGCCCGCTGTAATATCTCGCTTCGCCGTCCCATGCTTCTAGCTTTCCGAAAATTTCAGGTTTGCACCATGATAGAATGTTGAGACGCGCCTGCACAGAGAAATTTACAGGTGTGTAAAATTTGTTTTACAGGTGCGTAAAATTTGGATATGAGAATGGTTGTAGATACCGTCAGATCTACTCAATTTTCAGGGTTTTGGCCATTAAGCCAGGGTTATGATTTCAAGACCGGAGGCGACCATGTGGGATACAGCCTTGATAGGCAAAGAATATGCGCCCTTCGATGCGGGTGTGGATACGGCGCAGATAGCCGCCTTTGCAGCCTCTATTGGTGAAGACGATCCGATATACCGGGAGGAAGCTGCAGCCAGGGCGGCAGGATATCCGGCAATCCCGGCACCGCTCACATTCCCATTTTCGCTGATGATGGTTGCGGGACAATCGTTTCTCGTCCACGCCGACCTGGATATCCCGATCCCGAAAACGGTTCACGGCGAACAATGGTTTGATTTTCACAATAATCTTTACGCGGGCGATGTTGTGACCGGCCAGCAGAAAATTGCCGACATGTTCGAGAAAAAAGGCGGCGCGCTGCAATTCATTATCACCGAAACACGCATGGATAATCAGGATGGGGTCCATATCTGCGACCTCAGAACATCCGTCGTTGTTCTAAATAATTAGGAGCGCCCGGTGACCAAATTGACATACGACCAAATCACAATCGGCGACACATTGCCGCCCGTCGAAATCGGTCCGGTGACGCGTGAAGACATCGCAGCTTTCGCGAGAGCATCCGGCGACCCGAGCCCGATCCATCTTGATGATGAAATCGCCCGCTCCAGCGGATTGCCCGGTATAATCATCCATGGCATGTTCAATATGGCCGTGCTTGGGCGATTGCTGACAGACTGGGCAGGCCAGACCCGGATAAAATCTTTCTCGAACAGATTTGCCGCAATGGCGGTTCCGGGAGACACGATTACCTGTCGCGGCAAGGTTGCAGACAAAAGCGATTTGGGCGGCAAAAATCTGGTTGATCTTGATATCGAGGCGATCAATCAAAAGGGCGATGTGTTGCTCACCGGCAAAGCGGTTATTGCGCTTTCCTGAGACAGGACACAGGCAGATACAGGAGTATGGTTTAGATGAATTTCAAGGCAGAAATCCCGTATGGTGCATATTGGTCAACGCCGTTTTCGCGCTGGCAGGGAAGCTTTGCGGGGCTGAATTCAGTTGAATTTGCCGCCCATGTGACAAAGGCCGAAATGGCCAAGCGTAATATCGATCCTAAAGAGATTGATTATGGTGTGCTTGGCATGAGCGTCATTCAAAACCATTCTTTTTACGGCTTGCCTTGGTTTACCGGTCTGATTGGTGCCGAAAAAGTCGGCGGTCCCACTCTGGCCCAGGCTTGCGCTACATCGGTGCGCTGTTTGCTGGCGGGCGCCCAGGAAATCGAAGTGGGTATGGCAACCAATACTATCGTTGCCACCTGCGACCGGCTCTCCAACGGTCCTCATGTTTATTATCCGAACCCCTGTGGTCCGGGCGGCACCGGGGTGTCGGAAGATTGGGTGCTGGGTAATTTTTCCTGCGACCCTCTTGGCGGCCATGCCATGGTTACGACAGCAGAGAATGTCGCCAAAAAGCACGGGATAGGCATGGAACGTCAGCACGAATTGGTGCTGCGGCGTACCGAACAATATCAGGACGCCATTGCCGACGATCACGCGTTCCAGAAGCGTTATATGACTCTGCCATTCGATGTGCCGGATGCCAGGTATCGCAAGACGGTGACTACCATGCAGGGCGACGAAGGCATTACATTTTCAACCGCCGAAGGCCTGGCCGGATTGCGGCCTGTCCTTGAAGGCGGCACGGTTAGCTATGGTGCACAGACCCATCCTGCCGACGGCAATGCCGGGATGATGATGACCAACGCCGACAAGGCCAAAGAAATGTCCAGCAACCCGAATATCCGGGTCGAAATTCTGGGCTTTGGTCTTGATAGGGCCGAGCTGGCCTATATGCCGGAAGCTACAATTCCTGCCGCCCGCCGGGCGCTGGATGCGGCTGGATTGAAGATCGATGAAATCGACGCGATCAAATCCCACAACCCGTTTGCGGTGAATGATATTATTTTTGCGGAAGCCATGGGGATCGATGCCAACAAGATGAACAATTACGGTTGTTCGCTGATCTGGGGCCATCCACAAGGTGCAACCGGCATGCGTGCTGTCATCGAAATGATTGAAGAGCTGGCGCTGCGCGGTGGTGGCTATGGCCTGTTCGAAGGCTGTGCCGCCGGTGATACGGCGATGGCCGTTGTGTTGAAAGTTAGTGACCGGAAATAAACGGATCTTTTTATGAAACTTGGTGTCGATGTTGGCGGAACCTTCACGGATTTTTTTCTGACCCGAGATGGTTATGCTCCGCAAATTTTCAAAACCCTTTCAACTCCGGAAGACCCATCCATCGCGGTGGTGACCGGTTTGACAGACATTGCAGCCAGCCTTGAACCGGCCATGTCGCTGGCGGAATTTGCCGGCGGTCTGGAAACGATTGTTCACGGCACAACCGTGACGACCAATGCCACCCTGACAAGGCGCGGCGCCAAATCCGGACTGATCACCACCGAAGGTCTGCGCGACGCGCTCGAAATGCGCCGCGGTGTCCGTGAGGAACAATTCAATAACCGCTACACAAATGTGGTGCCGCTGGTGCCGCGCCGCCGCCGGATCGGTGTCGAGGGCCGCATCGACCGGGATGGTAAGGAACTCACACCCCTCAATCTAGATGATGTCAGGGTGGCGATTGACCAGTTTCGGGAAGCAGGCGTTGAAGCGATTTCGATCTGTTTCATGAATGCATTCGCTAACCCGGACCATGAACGCCAGGCGGCGGAACTTGTCCGCGCCGAATTGCCCGATGCCTATCTCACCGTCTCGACCGACCTGTTACCGTCGATCCGGTTTTACGAGCGCGTCTCCACTACGGCGCTAAATTCCTATATCGGGCCGATTTTGGCTCATTATCTCGACCAGTTGCGCTCTCGCCTGCGTGATGTCGGCTTTGACGGTCTGTTGATGATCATGCAGTCCAATGGTGGTGTCATGTCACCGGAAATTGCCCGCTCTCATGCAGCCCTGACACTTCTGTCCGGCCCGGCAGCGGGTCCAGGCGCGGGACTGGTTTATGTCCGCGCCCATGACCTCAATAAATGTATCGTCGTCGATATGGGCGGCACCAGCTTTGAAGCGGCTCTGGTCGATGAAAGCCCGGTGATGGTCAATGAGGGTGAAATTGATCGCCACAAATTGGCGCTTCCAATGCTGGGCATCCATACAATCGGTGCTGGTGGTGGCAGCATTGGCTGGATCGATGAGGGTGGCCTGTTACGTATGGGGCCGCAAAGCGCAGGCGCTGATCCAGGCCCGGTTTGTTATCGTAAGGGCGGTGAATTGCCAGCCTGTACCGATGCCAATCTGGTGCTTGGATATCTGAACCCCGGATTCTTTGCAGGCGGCAAGATCAGCCTCGATATGGAAGGGTCACGCAAGGCGATCGAGACCCATATCGCCAAACCGCTTGGCATGGATGTTGAGACAGCGGCTGCCGGGATGTACCGGGTAGTCTGCAATAATATGGCCCAGGGCGTGCGCGAAGTAACCATCAAACGTGGCTTCGATCCGCGCGAATTTCCGCTTGTCGTCGCCGGTGGTGCAGGGCCAATCCATTCCTGCCTGATCTGCAACGAACTTGAAATCCCGCTCCAGATTGTCCCCCGCGAATCTTCTGTATTATGCGCGGTCGGCATGTTGATGAGCGACATGCGCCACGATCTGGTGCGCACTTTTGTGGCCCGTTTGGGCGAGCATGACTGGGACGCGCTTGAGGCAAAAATTGACGAGATGAAGTCAGCCGCGTCCGAGATGCTGGAAGATGAAGGCATCGCCGAAAAGGACCGGCAGTACCACGTAAAATTCGATTGCCGCTATTTGAAGCAATATCACGAAGTATCGTTCGTGGTTGATGACAAACTGATCGCGGCTCGTGACAGCGATGCCATCCGCGAAGCCTTCCATAAGGAACATAACCGGCTTTACGGCTATTCCCTCGATGACGGCGATGTAATTGTCGAAATCATCAATGTCCGCATCCAGGCCGTGGGCGAGACCGTTAAACCTGCGCTTGGCACCACAGAAGCAACAGACACCAAAGCCGCCGACGCCATCAAGGGCAATCGCCGGGTCTATATTCCTGAAGACGAAGCCTTTGCCGAAATCCCGGTTTACGATGGCGCTATGCTGCAATCCGGCCACCGCGTCGAAGGCCCGGCCATGATCGAGCAGGTCACCACGGCAATTTTCCTGAGCGCCTCGTTTGATTGCGTACTCGACCGGAACAATTCATTTGCCCTTTACCGCAAGGGCCGGGAAGACCTTGTGGAAACGGCCTTGAAGGGAGCAACAGCATGACAAAAATTGATCCCATTCTGCTTTCGGTTTACGCCCGTACCTTCAAATCAATCACCGACGAAATGAGCATGTCGGTGGAAAAAACCGCCCGTTCGCCGATCCTGTGCGAGGCCAAGGATTTCGTCACCGGCCTTTATGACGCCGAGGGGCGGATGCTGGAACAGACCGAAAACCTCCCCATCCTGGCTTTCTCGCTGGCACCTGTCTGCAAATACCTGATAGAATTTTTCGATGGCGACATTAATCCGGGCGACGTTATTTTTCACAATGACGTCTTCTCCATGGGCAACCAGAATAATGACGTCGCGGTCTACCGGCCGATCTTTTTTGAAGACAAGCTGGTGGCCTGGTCTGCGGCAAAGGGACACCAGGCCGATATCGGCGGCAATGTGCCCGGCGGTTACAATCCGCGCGCAACCGAGGTCTGGCAGGAGGCGTTACGTATCCCGCCGGTCAAGGTCTATGACCGGGGCGTTCTTCGCAAGGATGTCTGGGATCTGATCTTTGCCAATATCCGGTTTGATATTGTCGAGCATGATCTGAAAGCCCAGATGGGAGCCTGCGCCGTTGGCGAACGACGGGTCCAGGCACTTTTGGAGAAATATGGCCGGGACAGTTATGACGCCCATAAAGCGGCTTTGTTCGATGCCACTCGTAAGATGATGGAAGCGGAAATCGCCCAGGTTCCCAACGGCACCTATAGCGGCGAAGGCAAGGTCTTTTTCGATGGTCACAATGTGGGATCTGAATTCACCATCCGGGTAAAAATAACGGTCGAAGACAAGCGCATTATATTTGATTATTCCGATACTGACGCCCAGACCAACGGCTTCGTCAACGGCACCTATACATCGAGCGCCTCGGCGACGATCCTGACCTTCCTGCAGATGGTCAACCCTGATATCCCGCATAATGAAGGCATGGTGCAGCCGATCGAAATGATCATTCCCGAGGGCACCATCCTCAACGCCTCCTATCCAAAGGCGACCACTTTTGGCAACCATCTTTGCCCGCCCAACGCCGACGCGATCATGCGCGCGCTGGCACCGGTCATCCCGGATCGGGTTACGGCAGGGTGGAACAACCTGCTTTGTTCCCTCACCACCGGCATCCACCCCGACACTGGCGATACCTATGTGGATATTTGTTTTCTCGGGCAGAAGGGCGGTTCAGGCGGCATGAAGGGCACCGATGGCTACGACCATATCGGCATGATCGATGCCTCCGGTGGCCTGCTCGATCAGGATTATGAAATGTTTGAGCAACAGACGCCGCACCGGTTGATACGCCACGAATATCAACCGGATTCAGCAGGCGCCGGCGAATGGCGCGGTGGGCTAGGCACTGAAACAATATTCGAGATCGGGTCTGAAGACACCCAGATGGTGACCTTTGGAGACGGCGATTTCGAACCCGCCTTTGGCCTTTTTGGCGGCAGTGACGGGACCTTGAATTCGATCACTCTCACATACCCTGATGGCACCGAACTGGTTCCTCGCAACAAGGACCTGATTGAGAACGTGCCCCTTGGGACCCGGTATCATCAATTTGCCGGTGGCGGTGGCGGCTATGGTGACCCGAAAAAACGCGATCCTGAGGTGCTCGCCGAAGAGGTTAGCAACGGCATCATTTCATCAGAACAGGCTGAATCCGCGTATGGCTTCAAAGCGGAGCAGGCGGGCTGATGGATTTTACCCTGAGCGAAGAGCAACAGGCGGTCCGCGATACCTTCGCGCGGTTCACCGACGAGCGCATCGTGCCGGCTGCTGAGGCCATCGATGAAAGTCACGCCTATCCCCGCAAGATTATAGAAGATCTGGCAGGCCTTGGTTTTATCTCCATGCGCTACCCGGAAGAAGACGGCGGGTCTGGTGTTGATCTGCAAACCTTCTGCATCGCGTTGCGTGAGATCGCGCGCGGCTCCCTTTCGGTTGGCGGCTGTGTTGCCATGCAATCCCTGATGGGCACCAAATTTCTGCATATGCTCGGCAACGATGACATCAAGGAGCGCCTGTTTGCTCCTGCCATCCAAGCCAAGAAAATTGGTGCGATCTGCATGACCGAACCCAATTCCGGCAGCGATCTTGGGGGCATGACAACAAACGCGGTCAAGGTTGATGGTGGCTATCGGCTCAACGGCCAAAAAATGTGGGTAACGGCGGCGCCAATCGCGGATTTTTTCACCGTTTTTGCCAAAACCGGCGAAGACCAGAAAATCACGATTTTTCTGGTCGAGAAAGACTTCGAGGGTCTGGTGATCGGCAAAACCATCGAGAAAATGGGGGTCTGGGCGCTACCCACATCCGAAGTTGCCTTCAACGATTGTTTTGTGCCGGACAGCCACCGGTTGAGCGTCGAGGAAGGCGATGGCACCGCGCATTTGCGCAAATTGCTGGCTGAAATTCGCATCATCACCGCAGCCATGGGGCTTGGCGTTGGCCAGGCCGCCCTTGACGCAGCCGTCGCGTATGCCGCCGAGCGGGTTCAGTTCGGCAAGCCGATCAACCGCTTTCAGGCGATCCAGATGAAGCTCGCCGAAATGGCAACCGAGCTGGAAGCTGCCACCCATATTGTATCCCGCGCCGCGTGGCTCAAGGACACCGGCCTGCCGCACCACAAGGAAGCCTCGATGGCGAAATTATTCGCCACCGAAGCCGCCGCCACGATTTGTGACAAGGCGGCCCGGGTGCTGGCATCCTACGGCTATGCCATGGAATATCCGGTTCAGCGCTATTTGCGCGACGTCCGCTTCCTGCTGATTGGTGGCGGCACCAGCGAAATTCTGAAATTGATCATTGCAAAGGAATTGTCGGCGTGAATGCGCAAACAAAAAAAATCAAGATACTGATCGCCAAGCCGGGCCTCGATGGCCACGATGTGGGTGCCAAGGTTGTGGTGCGTGCTTTGATCGAAGCCGGAT
This sequence comes from Hyphomicrobiales bacterium, assembly GCA_021775875.1. GTDB lineage: Bacteria > Pseudomonadota > Alphaproteobacteria > Rhizobiales > NORP267 > NORP267. Next base: position 41,301 of record JAJFHA010000024.1, read on the forward strand.
TTGAAGTGATCTATACAGGTCTGCGCAAAAGCCCGGAAGAGATTGCGCTCGCTGCCCGCGACGCCGATGTCGATGTGATCGGTTTATCAATCCTGTCAGGCTCGCATCTGCCGATCTGTCACGACATGAAATCGGAAATTGAAAAATACCAGCTCGCCAGCAAGGTCTGGGTGATCGGCGGCAATATCCCGAAAGAAGACCATGATGCGCTGCTTGAAATCGGCGTTGAGGGTGTTTTCAACACGGGATCAAAACTCGACGACATTATCGCATTTATCAGGGAGAAGGTCGGTGAACGAGCAAGTTAAAGTCGACGTGCGCTGGAACGAATCCGGCATCGAGATCAAACCGCTTTATACGGCTGAAGATGTGGCCGCGACCCGTATTGAGGAAGCAGGTATTCCCGATGGTGTCGGCTTGCCGGGGCAATATCCGTTCACCCGCGGCATCCACGACATGATGTACCGCAAGCGCCCCTGGACCATGCGCCAATATACCGGATTCGGGAATGCCGAAGACACCAACAAGCGATTCAAATACCTGATCGAGACCGGCAATACCGGGCTCAATGTTGCCTTCGATCTGCCAACCCAGTGCGGGTTTGATTCCGACGATCCCATGGCCGCCGGAGAGGTTGGCCGGGTCGGCATGGCGATCGATACGTTGAAAGATATGGAAATTGCGTTTGAGGGCATCGACATCGAAAATGTCACCGTCTCGCTGACCATCAACGGCACCGCCGCGATCATGATCGCTATGTATCTGGCCATGGCCGAAAAGCGTGGTTTTGATCTGAAGAAAATGCGCGGCACCTGCCAGAACGATATTTTGAAGGAATATGTTGGACGCGGCACCTGGATCTACCCGGTCGACCCGTCGGTCCGGCTGGTGGCCGACACGATGGAATACTGCGCGTCTGAAGCCCCGCTCTATAGCCCGGTTTCGGTCTGCGGCTATCATATCCGCGAATCCGGTGCGACCCCGGTTGAAGAAATGGCTTACGGGTTTTGTATCGCGCGTGCTTATTTTGATCAGGTCCTGAAACGCGGTCTGGATATCGACGACTTCGCCTATCGGATGTCGTTCAACTTCAATATTTTCGGGCAATTGTTCGAGCAGATTTGTAAATTCCGGGCAGGCCGTCGTTTGTGGGCAAAGATCGTCAAAAACGAATTTGGCGCCAGGAACCCGAAATCCATGTGGCTCCGGATGATTGCCGGTGGTGGTGGTTCTGGCCTTACTATTGAACAACCCGAAAACAACATCGTGCGTGGCTCATATTATGCCCTGATCTCGGCCCTTTCGGGTGCGCAAACCGTAGCGCTTTGTTGCTACGACGAGGCCTATACGATCCCGTCGGAAAAAGCCCAGCGCATCTCGACCCGCACCATGCAGATCCTGATCGAGGAAATGGGCATGACCGATACGGTCGACCCATTGGCCGGGTCCCATTATGTGGAAACCCTCACCAACCAGATGGAATCCGAGATGGTTCGGATCATGAAAGAGGTCGATGACGATGGTGGCATCCTGAAACTGATTTCGGAAGGCAAGATCCAGTCCCACGTTTCCAAACAGGCCCATGATCACCAAAAAGACCTGGAAGACGGATCATTCCGCAAGGTCGGTGTCAATTGTTTTGAGATCGAGCAGGAAGACCATGCGGTCGAAATGCACCCCTATAAGCGTGAAGACGCCGACAAGCAGGTCGAACGCCTGAACAAGGTCAAAGCCGACCGCGACGATGCGGCCGTAACACTTGCACTGGACAATCTACGCGCCGCCGCTAATGGCAGCGACAATATGATGCCGGCGATCATGGAAGCCGTGAAGGCCTATGCGAGCGTTGGGGAAATGAACGCAGTCCTTGTCGATGTGTTCGGCAAATACAAAGAACCGGTTATTTTCTGAACCCGGTCACAGGAGTAAACATTTATGACATTGCCGCAAAATCAATCTCCGGCAGAGTTTGAATATTACGTCAATGCGACCAGCATTGAAGAGGCCTGCCGCGCTCTTGGCGACGGCGTCGGCACAATATTAGCCGGGGGGTCTGACCTCTGGGTCCAGAAAGACGAAGGGGTCAAGATATTCGGCCCGCGCCTGATCAATATTTCACGCGTTGATGAATTGGCGGAAATCAGCATCGGCAACGATCATGTCAGGCTCGGTGCGCGGGTCACCATGACCGATATTTTGAACCATGGTGAATTGGGCAATATTGCGCCCGGTTTGTTGGAAGCAGCGAACCGGTTCGCCAGCCCGCAAATTCGCAATGTTGCCACCGTCGGCGGCAATTTCGCAAACGCATCTCCTGCAGCTGATAGCGTCATTCCGCTGATCTGCCTTGATGCTGAAATTGAGCTGGCGCGTCTGGATGGCAACGCGGTTGCAATCCGCAGCATCCCGTCAGCAGATTTTTTTACCGGACCCGGAAAAACTGTTCGCACCGATGATGAGTTGATTACGGCCATTTCGTTCAAGCCGCGTGACGGAAAATCTCTGGCCCGCTTCTTCAAAAGTGGCCCACGCCCGGCGCTCGAAATCTCCATTGTGTCACTTGGCATTGCCGCAGACATATTGGACGGCAAATTATCGAACGTGCGCATCGCCCTCGGTGCTGTAGCACCAATCCCGTTCCGGGCGCGCAAGACCGAAGCCCTGATCGAGGGGCAAAAAATTGACGATAAACTTATTCATGCAGCACTTGAATGTCTGGTGTCTGAAATTTCCCCGATCGGCGATGTGCGCGGTTCAAAATGGTACCGCCAGCATCTGGCCCGAACCTATTTGCAGGAGGCATTGACCGATGTCGCTTAAAGTTGAAATCGCATTCAAACTGAATGGCCGTTCTGTTGCCCGGGAAATCCTGACATCTACATCCTCCCTTCAGGTGCTGAACCGGGATTTTGATCTGGCCGGGGCCAAGCTTGCCTGCGGCGAAGGCGAATGCGGCGCTTGCACGATTATGGTCGATGGCGTCTCGCGCAATGCCTGCCTGATGGCGGGCGTCGATCTTGATGGCCGCGACGTTGAAACCGTTGAAGGTCTTTGGGAAGGTAACGGCCTTGATCCGCTGCAGGAAGCATTTGTGAATTCCGGCGCGGTCCAGTGCGGTTTTTGCACGCCGGGCATGGTGATGCAGGCCAAATATCTTCTGAAACCCGGCAAGAAACTGAGCCGCGACGAAGTTATTCGCGGGCTTGAAGGCAATGTCTGCCGCTGCACCGGTTATCACAAAATCATCGATGCAGTCGTCGCTGCCAGCGGAGAAGCCTCATGAACAAAATCATCGAAAAAGAAGAGATTGTTGGCGCCCGAATTGCCAAGCTCGACGCTCCGGAAAAGGTGACCGGTCGTACCCGTTACATCAACGACATGGTGCTGCCGCGCATGTTGTACGCGAAGATTTTTCGTACCGACCGGGTCCACGCCAAAATTCTGAAAATTGATGTTTCCAAAGCTGAAGCTTTGCCGGGCGTCCATGCGGTGATTACAGCCGCCGACACCCCGGATGGCAAAATTGGCGTGATCAAGGACAACCCGCCGTTAAAGGGCGATAAAGTCCGCTGCATCCGTGACGAACTCGCAGCAATTGCCGCTGACACGGAAGAAATCTGCGATGCAGCTTTGCGCCTGGTCGAGGTTGAATATGAAGACCTTGAACCTGTTTTCACCTGCGAGGATGCATTGAAACCCGGCGCCCCGGTCATCGATGAAGAGCGCCCCGACAACATCGCCATGGGACAGAATTTCAGCCACGGCGACATCAGCGAAGGTGAGAAAGCCTCTGACCATATCGTCGAAGGCGCGTATAACGTTCACTACGTCACCCATTGTAATATGGGCACGAGCTGCTGCATCGCTGATATTTCAGCGAGCGGCAAAGTAACGCTTTATTCTCAAAGCCAATATCCCTACATCATGAAGATGGACCTCGCCCCGGCGCTTGATATCCATCCGGGCGATCTGCGCATCGTTCAACCGCCGGTCGGTGGCGCGTTTGGTTCCAAACTCGATGTTTATCCAAATGAGCCAATCTGTATTTTGTTGGCGAAAAAGACCCGCCGCCCGGTCAAGCTGACTTATAGCCGGGAAGAGGAATTTATAGTCTCTCCAACCCGCCAGCCGGTGGAATTCAAAATTCGTGCGGGCATGACATCGGATGGCATTTTCACATTCCGCGAAGTGGATTCATTTCTGAATAATGGCGGCTACACCTCATGGGGTGCAACAACACCATATGTCACCATGCGCACTTGCACATCCCATTATGTGGTGCCTCATGTGAGCTATTCGGCCCGCGCGGTTTATACCAACAACCCCTTTGCCGGGTCGTTCCGGGGATACGGTAACGTACAGGCCACATGGTGCGTTGAAATCCACGTCGACAAGATGGCCGAAGTCGCCAATCTTGACCCAATTGAGATCAGGTTGCGCAACGCCAACGAGCCGAATTCAATCACGCCCCAAGGCTCCGACCTTGGCTGCATTGATCTTGTCGGCTGCATCAATATTGCCGCTGAAAAATCAGGCTTTCTTGAAAAATGGAAAACCAACCGCGCCACTTGGGATGATGGCGAACGCTATAAGCGCGGCATCGGCATCGCTACGTCACTGCACAATGCAGGCGGCGCCAAAATCCACAAATCCGATGGCTGCGGCACCATCCTGACCATGGATGATTATGCCCGCGTCACGGTGATGACCGGCGCTTCCGACATCGGCCAGGGTAGTGATACCGTGATTGCCCAGATCGTGGCCCAGGAACTTGGCGTCCCGATCCGCGATATAACGATCATCAACAACGATACCGCGCTCGGGCCGTGGGACGTCGGGGTTCATGCCAGCCGCACCACATATATTGCCGGCAATTCGGCAAAGCGCGCAGCTATCGATGCCCGTGGGCAACTTTTGTCTGCTGCTGAGAAACAATCAAACGTCACCGCCGATCTACTCGATCTTCGGGGCGGCTATGTGGTGCAGGCGGACAATGGCGAAGTTGTGATCGAGATTGCAAAGCTATTACGTCAGATCCATTTTGCCGGGGAAGATTCAACGCTTGTGATGGCAACCGACTATTACGAACCGCCGACCGAGCCGGAAGATAAAGACCATATGGGTGATATGTCGGCAGCTTATTCCCACGCCGCCCATGTTGCCGAAATTGTGGTTGATACACTCACCGGCGAGATCAGAATCGAAAAAATCTGGTCGGTTCAGGATGTGGGCAAGATTATCAACCTGAACGGCCTTGAAGGTCAGATCGAAGGTGGTATCGCCATGGGCATTGGCTTTGGGTTGCACGAAAATATGCAGATCGAAGAAGGAATCGTCAAAAATCCGTCCTTCCGCGATTATCATCTGGTCACAGCGCCGGAAATGCCTCCAATCGACATGACCTTTATCGAGACCGATGATCATGAAGGCCCGGAAGGCGCCAAGGGAATTGCGGAGCTGCCGACAATCGTGATCGCGCCAGCCATCGGCAACGCATTTTTTAATGCGACCGGGGTCTGGATCGACCATCCACCCCTGACGCCGGAAAAAGTGGCGCGGGCGATCTGGGAGCGGGATAATCCAAATTTGGCGGCAGAATAGGCCATGCTGATGTTCCTTCATGACAACACCATGAGCCTGCCTGTTTCGTCCCTTCTCCCCGTCGGGGAGAAGGACAGGATGAGGGGGTTGGACGGGTTGCTGTTCAATCACCGCAAGTCCCCCCTCACCCGGTGCTGTGCACCGACCTCTCCCCATCGGGGAGAGGTGTAATGATGTCGCTAAGCCTTCCTCGTCATTCCGGCGAAAGCCGGAATCCAGTCTTGGGTTCAGCGTGTCCCGAACCATCGTCCTGGACTCCGGCTTTCGCCGGAGTGACAGATTCTCTCTGATATTTGGATAGATATTGTGCCATGAAACGTCGCACCATCCTCTCCCTCGAACAGGCCCTCTCGATGCCGTACGCCACCCTGCGCTTTGCGCAACTCGGGTGGCGGGTGATCCGCATCGAAGCTACCCCCACCGGCAAGGGACCGCCCGGCGATCCAAATCGCTATATCGGCTCGACAATCGCCGACGATGACCGCCGCAGCTATTTCGTTGCGCCAAATGTCGGCAAGGAAGCCATCGCGCTTAATCTAAAGGAAGCCGCGGGCCGGGAAATTTTGCATCGCCTGATCCGAGAACTGGACGTGGATATTTTCTGCTGCAACACCTTGCCCGGTCGCTACGAAAATTTTGGCATTGATTACGAGACCTTGTCAGCCATTCGCCCGGAACTGATCTGGGCCGGGATTTCCGCCCTTGGTCCGGAATATCCAGATACGCCGGGTTACGATCCGGGCATTCAGGCCATGGCCGGATATATGGAAACAACTGGTGATCCCGACGGCCCGCCGATGCTGGCCGGGATCCCGATCATTGATCTGAAAGCTGGTGATGAGGTTTTCGCCCAAACCTGTCTGGCGCTTGCCGAACGTGCAGAGACCGGCAAAGGCAAACGGATTGATGTGTCGATGCTGCAAGCGGCGTCATCATGGCTGATCACAACCTTGCCGCTGATCGATTTTGGCGCGGAGCCAGAAGAAATGTCGCGCTGGGGCAACGCCCACCGCAAATTTATCCCCTCAAACGTCTACCCGACCAAAGACGGTTTTCTCTATGTGGCGATGGGATCGGACCGCCAATGGCAGCGTATGGTTGCGGTTGAAAAATTCAAATCTCTCGATACTCCTGAACGCGCCAGTAATAGCGGACGTTATGACGACCGGGAGAATATCTACGCCGATATCAGCGCCATTACCGCGCAGTATGGCACCGCCGAATTGCAGGCGGATTTCTCCGGCGCCACCGTCCCGAATTCTGTGATCAATACGATCCCTATGGTGCGTGAAGAACCGGCGATAAAATCTCGCCTGACAACAACCCATGCCCCGGACGGCAATCTGGTGCGGATGCCACCCATGGCGGTGGATTCCGAAAACGGTTTGTCAGAACTCGAATTCGCGCCCCGCTACGGCGAACATACCAAAGCCATTTTAAGTGAAGTCGGACTCGGGGACGAAGAAATCTCAGCGCTCGCCGGGCAGGGAGTTATTTCTTCAACGCTCTAATTGGTAATAAAGGAACTGAAATCATGAGTGGAAATCTTGATGGGCGGGTCGCCCTGGTAACCGGATCAGGCCGGGGCATCGGTAGGGCAATTGCGGAAAAGCTGGCATCCGAAGGTGCGTTGATTGTGGTCAACGATCTCGACGCCGATATCGCCGGTGAGACCGTCGACGCGATCTCAGCTCTTGGCAGCAAGGCGGTCGCTTGTGTCGGCGATGTTACAACGCCTGATTTCGGCAAGCAGTTTGTGGAAACCGCCGTGAAGGAATTTGGCGGTGTCGATATTGTCATCAACAATGCCGGCTATGTCTGGGACGCGGTTATCCAGAAAATGACCGACGAACAGTTTGAGGCGATGCTGGCGGTGCACACAATAGCGCCGTTCCGCATCCTGCGGGCGGCAGCCGATTTTATTCGTCCCGCCGCCAAGGCCGAACTGGAAAAGGGCGTGGTCAATCACCGGAAAGTGGTCAATATTTCCTCGATTTCTGGCCTCTACGGCAATGCCGGCCAGATGGGTTATTCGGCGGGTAAATCCGCCCTTGTCGGCATGACCCGGACACTGGCGAAAGAATGGGGGCGCTATAATGTTAACGTCAATTGCGTGGCTTTCGGTTTTATCCGGACCCGCATGACCCAGGAACTGGGCGCTGGCGAAGCGATCGCCAAAATAGGCAACCGCGAAATTGGCATGGGTATCCACCCCGACATGATCAAGGCGATGGAACAGATGATCCCCATGGGCCGAGGCGGCACGCCGGAGGAGGCAGCTGGTGCCGTCTATCTAATGTGCATTCCGGAATCGAATTATATTTCAGGCCAGGTCCTGTTGGCAGGTGGTGGCCTGATCATGTGATCAGGGTTGGCCGTCCGAACCAGCTTCCAGCCGGCGTTTTTCTCTGGCTATGGTTATCAGGGAATAGATGGCGACACTGGCGATAACAATTATTCCGCCCACAAGCGTCGCCGAGCCTGGTGTCTCGCCGATGAACAGCCAGACAAGCAACGGCGCAAGGATTGCTTCGATCAGGACCAGCATTGAAACTTCCGCTGCCTTGATCAGTTTGGCGGCCAGCGTGATGAACACGAAACCGGCACCCACCTGAAATATGCCCGAGATAATGCTCAGCGCAGCATCCCCGGGCGCAAGCGAGATATCACCACCTGCCATCCAGATCGCGATTGCCGCCGATATCAATCCGCCAATTCCCGAGGCGGCAAAAGTATCAATCGACCCTGCGATGCGTAGAAGAATAACCAACACTATGTAAGTCGCGAGCGCACCCAATGCGAACATCACGCCAACAATGTGATCATCACTTATGCCTCCCGCAAACATGATCCCGATCCCGGTCATGGCGCCTGCCAACGCTAGAAGGCCTCGCGCGGTTAGAACCTCGCCAAGCACCAGCCACGCAGCCAATGCCACGAAAAGTGGGGCTGACCCGAGCAAAAACGTTACGTTAGCGACGCTGGTATGGACCAGTCCCATCAAATAGAAAATTTGCCCAAGACCCAGCGCCAATGCGATCAGGGGGGCGAGAATTCCAGCTTTCGCGAAATCGGTAAAAACCTGGCGTAAAGACTCGGCACGCACAATCGAGACCGTGAACATGAGAGCGGCAAAGGCTAGGCTGCGCCACCCCAGAATGTGCCAGCCATCGGCTTCAACGCTCATCAGGCGCACAATGAGACCACCAAGGCCAAGAGTAATCCCTGCCATCGCCCCAAAAACAATACCGCGACTGCGGTCCGTTAAAAATGTGCCTGAATTGTTTGCCATCACCCACTATATCCGCCCTTGTCCGTGAGCGTGATTTTGGACGGTTTTGTCCATACGGCAAGCGATTAGTTCAATCGCAGCAGATATTTACCAGGAACGTTTATCCTTCCATTGCTGCGAGATCATTTGATTCGTACTTTTCTCTACTCTTTGGATTACTAACCAAATCTAGACGCCGGGTTGACCACTGGAACTAAGGAAAACCCAGCATCTTAGAAAAATTATCAAAAGGGGCTTTTCCAGATTAGAATAATTCTTTAGTATGTATGGGAATTAAGTGGAATATTCGGTGGCAGCAAAAAGAGGGAAATACGATGAAACTCAAAAAAGAAGATATCGAGACGCTTCGTGAATTGGACCGTCGTCGTCTTTTGAAACTCGGGTCAGCGGGCGCATTTGTTACCTTTGCAGGCGCATCTTTGCTGACAACCACCACAAGCGCGGAAGCCAAAGATGGCGATCCGGGCGATCCTTATGATAACGATCCGTATGATGATACGGATATCCGCGATGGCCGCACAGGCAATCGTCGGCGTCGGCGTCGGCGGCAGCGTGTTTCCGATCCGGCTGATTCTGATCCGTATAACGGCGCAGATTCCGACTAGGGTATTTTTCAGTCCGATGGTCGTTATTTGACCGGAAATAGGCTGAATTATGAATTTGAAAGCGGGACTACAGAGGTAAATCCTCTGTGGTCCCGTTTTGTTTCAGGCGCTGAAAAATAGTCAAAAACATGAAACAGGAATAATTTCCAGAGCCGGTTATCTGCTTATTGTCAGAGATGGTTTCAGTCTCTAGACTAATTTTACGGTGCACAGGAATTGCGGGCAGACTAAAATATTTTTTGAAGGAGCCCGAATGAAAATTTTCCGAAATGTATCCTGGCAATCCCTGATCCGGATTGCAGGTGTTTGCTGAAAATGCTTTTCACCAATTTCAGTAAACCACATGCCGTTAGTGATTGAATATACAGCAGCCGTCCGCCGGGCGGGTCTTTGGGTGAACCGGTTGCTATTCAATTGGCATGAAGCAAAGTGGTCTGACCGCCACAAACCGAAGTTTTTCCAAACACCAGCCAAAGGTGCGTACAATGCTAAAATCCGTTGAAACAAAGCCAATCCGCCAAATCTCAGACCTATTGCAAGGCATGACACGCGAGGTCTTTTTCAAAGAATATTTCCAGAAAAAGCCGTTTGTCCTGAAACGTAACGATCCTGATTTTTATGGGGATATTTTGCGGCTCGAAGATCTGGAATATTTCATCGAGTGCAACACTGACCATATTTCGACGGTCAGCGCGGTTGAAGAAGATGGTGCCCGTGCCAGATTTGAGGGTGGCTCCAAAACCTCCTATGTGGAACAGGTCTATGACAAATTGCACAACGGTTTTTCGATTGTGCTGGACGCGCTGCAATTAAATCATCCGCCCCTGAAGGATATGTGCCTCGGACTTCAGTCCGAAACCATGTATAGGTTCCAGACCAACATATACATCACGCCACCTGCAGCACGCGCTTTCAAGCTGCACTTTGACGGTCACGATGTCTTTATCCTGCAAACTCATGGCACCAAGAAATGGTTTGTTGATGAAGAAGCGCTGATGGTTCCAATTGAAGGTGATCATTATAAGGGCCCGGACACGATGGAGGGGCGGACCTATACCGAACATCTCATGGAACCTGGTGACTTTATGTATGTGCCAAAGGGTTTTTTGCACAGGGCGGAATCCAGTGATACCGAGTTTTCCATTCATATCACCCTCGGCTTTCATCCTCCCATCTGGGAACGCCTGATGGATCAGGTCGTTGAGTCCGCGGTTCGTGAAAACGCCGAATTGCGCGCCGCCATGCCGATGTGGGAAGTGTCCGGTGCCAGTGAGCCTGACCTCCGGAAATGGGCCAAAATGATCTCCGGGTATCTCAATGAAGATTTCATCGTTCGCGAATTGCGCGAATTTCCCAAACTTTGGGGTGATACGCTTGACGGCCAATTCGGTGGACAATTCCTGTCAGCTATCAATTATCTGAGCAAGGACGTTGAGAAATCCTATCGCGGAAACAAATCGATCCCGGTGAAGGAATATAACGAAGATGAGAATTTCGTGCTCCGCTTTTACGGCAAGGAAGTGCGGTTCCCGGCAGGCGCTGCTAACGCGGTTGCGTTTTGCCTGAAAAGCGACAAATTCGCACAGACCGATATCCCCGATCTGGAAGACGATGAAAGTCGCGAAGTTTTGATTGATAGCCTGGTCCGCGAAGGCCTGGTGTTGGTCGAGAAAGCCTGACGGGCAAGTTCTGTTCTAAGCGATACGTGAAATTGAGATTGCTGCATCAAAGATATGATCGGCAATCTCTTTTTCGTCACTCTGTTCCGGTGCCCCATAGGCGTTGCGGGCATCTAACTGTTTAGCAGCTGAAGGTTCAATATTCAGATTGACGGGATTTGCTAAAGACGCGCTCTCGTCCTCCCCGCTACTTTCCGCAGGACTTTTTTCAACCAATTCGGCCTGGGCCTGGGTCCGGGCTTGTTGGGCTTGGCGTGCTACTTGCAAATCCTGTGACGATGGGTTGGCGGGCGCAAGCGCCGCCCGGATGACCACATCCATCTTGCGGATCGTGGCTTCGGGATTGCCACGCACGGGCGCGGAATCAATTTGAACTTCGCCGCCCGTCGCGTAGCGTTTGCCGTCTGGCCCGGCTGTGAAATCGTAGCTCGGCGATCCGGCTAATTCTCCGCCTGCAGTCGCGTGCGCGCGCTCATGGGCGCGGACTTCGTCGTCCCTGCGTTTAAGCTCCTGGACCGCGCGCTCTTCGTCTTTCGATAAATCCTGATCAGACGATTTTCCTGTATTTTCTGATTCAGATACGGGCGCGATAGAACGGTTGGATGCTGGCGATTGTGAGCCCGAAGAATGTGCACGGGCCTCGTTGCCGGAAGAATGACTGTGATTGACCGGTTCACCAGCGCCAGCGCGATTTGCACCTGCAAAGCCCGTATTCGCAAAAACCGGGACAGATCCTAAGCCTGAAATCATGGAGACAATGTGACGGATCTTGGTTGACGGGACCTTAACCGGCAATCACGCCTTGGTGAAGGTGACCTTGCATGTCTGGTATCAGGAATTATCTGATATTATTCACGCAAACAGTCCGGTAATACAATTTCTGACCGAAAACTTGTTAGGCAATACCTGTTGGAGAATACGCAATTATGGAAAATGCGGAATTGGCTGCCGAATCGTCGGCAAGTGGGATCTGGGAAAGCACTTTGAGCGCGGCGATGTCGCTCGCCGAACAGGGCGGATTGGTCATTTATATTCTGGGAATTCTGTCGGTTTTTGGCCTAGCGTTGATTCTATACAAGCTGACCCAGTTCACGATTTTGCGTAGCCAAATGGCGCGGGAAAAACGCGCCCTTGACCTTTGGCGCGAAGCCGCCCCGGTCGAAGCCTTGAAGCTGGTCAAAGGCAAACAGGGTCCGGTCTCGCGACTGATGACGGCCGCCGTGACCGCCAGAATAAACGGAGTTGCTGATAAATCAGCCCTCGAAGACCGGTTAGAGATTGCCGCGGCGCAAGAAATTACAGGATTGCGTCAATTCATGCGGACGCTGGAATTGATCGCCATAACCTCGCCATTACTTGGTCTTCTCGGCACCGTGATTGGGATGATCGAAGCCTTCCGGGCCCTTGAAGCCGCTGGTAGCCGGGTCGATCCGTCTATCCTGTCCGGTGGTATCTGGGTTGCCTTGCTAACCACCGCCGCTGGTCTTGTAGTGGCGATTCCTGCTGCAACCTTTCACAGCTTGTTTGAAGGCGCAATTGACAAGACTATTGCCCGGATGGAGCAGGCCCTGACCCTTGTTTTATTGGGGTTGAGTAACTCAAAAAAATGATCAAGCTCGCCAAACCAAAGCCTTCAGGAAAGGTCCTTGTGGGCCTGACTTCGCTTGTCGATGTGGTTTTTATCCTGTTGATTTTTTTCATGCTGGCATCAAGTTTCAACGATTGGCGCGGGATCCAGATGAGCCTCCCGTCAACATCTGGTGAAAGCGTAGAAAATCTGAATCCAATTCTTCTCTCTCTGGATGGCGGGAACCGGATATCTTTTGAGAATCAGGAAATTGATTCCGCTGAACTAGCGCTCCGCCTCAGCGCGGCAATCAAGGCTGGTCCCGATCGCCAGATCATTGTCCGCGTCGCTGCCGAAGTGCCACTCCAGGACAGTGTAAATTTGCTGGACTTGATTGATCGTGTCGGCGGGCACGACGCCCTGTTAATCGAAAAACGCGACGGGGAGGAGGTAAGCTGAAACTTCGTCACCCGCTGGCGCGGGCCAAACCCGAATTCAATCTTCCGATGATCAACATCGTATTTTTGCTGTTGTTGTTTTTCATGCTCGCAGGTTCGGTTGAGGCGATAGATATCGTCCGCATCACCCCACCTGATTCCACCGCTGGCGAGCAGGAAGATAATGGCATCGCTGATATTTTGATGGATAGCGAGGGCAAGCTGTATTTCGAAAGCGAAGCGGTTGAGTTGGCCAATCTCAGCGCAGAACTGGTGGCGAAACTGGCTGAGGACCCTGAACGTCAGGTTCGTTTCAAAGTCGATGGTGCGGCGTCTACCATCCAGGTCATTCATGTTCTCGACGCGTTGCGAAACGCAGGCGTCCCGGAACTGGTATTGCTGACATTGGAATCAATTCAATGACCATGCGCCCCGCATGGCTGATGGTGGCCCTGTTTGCCGCATTCATTTTGCACGCTGCTGCTTTCATGTTGTTGAGTTTGAGGGAAGAACGAGGCGTAGCCGAAACCGGCGACGAAGGTATTCTGGTTTCGCTCGGCACCCCGTCGGACATTGGCGCAGGTGGCGCCAGCAATGTTGATCAGTCCGTTGAAGAAGAAATCGAGCAAGAAACTGAAATTGAAGCGGAAGCCGAAAGCGAAACTGAGGCAGTAGCTGAACAGGCAACTGAAGCTGAAAACGCTCATGACGACCAGACTGTACCTGTGGCCCCCAACGATATTGTTAGCGATCAGATAGCAACAGATGAATCGGCGCTGGTAGATGAGGCGGCCTCCGAACCACCGGTCGAGCCAATCCCAACAGAAGCAGTTCAGGAAGTAGAAACGGAGCCGAACTCGGCACCTCTTGACGAGACGATTCCAGTTGAGACAGTGCAGGACGAAGTTTTACCAAATTCGGAACAGGTCGAGGAGATAGCCGAGGACCCTACGCTTGCAGAGCCGGAAATTTCCGAACCAGCCAGCACTGAACCAGCGCAAACAGCTGAGCCGATGCAGCCAGAGGAAACCAAACGAACGGCAATGCCGTTACCGCAATTCAGGCCACCGCAACCGGAAGACGAAGCCCGCCGTCGTCGTGCCGTCACCAGATCACGTCAAGCGGAAACCCCTACCCGCCGATCAAGCGGGGCGGCGGCCAGTGGCAACAGCCAGAGAGAAAGCGATAACGCCCGGACCGGTGGTGGCAATGCAGCCGAACAAGCGGACTATCTGTCCAGGCTCCATGCCCAGTTGGTAGGTGCCAAACGCTATCCCCGATCTGCCCGCGCCGCCGGTATCGAAGGGGTTGCCCAGATCAGCATGACCATCAACCGCGAAGGCCGCATTACCGCATTTCGGATTACCCGCAGTTCGGGGCACCAGGTTCTGGATCAGGAAATCAACAATATGGTTTCCAGGGTTCAGCCCCTGCCGCGTATGCCAGCAAGCATGCCCCAGCGCCAGATCAGCATCAACATGGCGGTCCGGTTCAAACTGGATTGATATTGAAAGGATTGGTGCAGCTGGGAGGAATTGAATCACTGAACTGCCCCTACAATTGTAAACACCTTGTCACCTAAAAATGAGGACAAGGTGATCATCATAGCAATGTACGATTTATGGAAGAAAACGACTTCGCGGTGGCGTTATGTTCAACTCTGCGCGTAACTGCTGATCGCCGTTCCTGATAGAGCGGAATCACCGGAAGCTCACTGTACGAATAACTGTATAAATTGGTCTGTTATAGGAAGGAATGACATGGAATTCGGCCTTGTGGCACTGACGGCAGTGCTCTTGTTTTTTCTGGCTTTTTCGAATGGTGCAAACGACGTTTCCAAAGCCGTAGCTACACTGGCTGGGGCCGGGCTGACATCGGTGCGCGGCGCTATTGCATGGGGAACGCTCTGGACGGTGGCAGGCGCGCTGGCCGGTCTGCTC
This sequence comes from Hyphomicrobiales bacterium, assembly GCA_021775875.1. GTDB lineage: Bacteria > Pseudomonadota > Alphaproteobacteria > Rhizobiales > NORP267 > NORP267. Next base: position 56,422 of record JAJFHA010000024.1, read on the forward strand.
TGGGGCAGCGCAATGATCAAGAATATCAGTGAAAGTATTTATGTGGAGGGACATGATTTTTATATGCCTTTGGCATTGGCAATCTGCATAGCGCCCACCCTCTGGGTTGCATTAGCGACCTGGCGCAAATGGCCTGTATCGACGACCCATGCGGTTGTTGGGGCGCTTGTCGGCGCGGGTCTGATGGCTTACGGAATGCAAGGCATTGATTGGCCGACCATCTTTGCAAAAATTGTCCTGCCACTTCTGGCCAGTCCATTTATGGCGATTGCATTGGCTTGGTTTTTGACACCTTCACTGGAAAAAGCAGCAAAGGTTATAGACCGTATAAGGCTATGCCTGACACCTGTGCCCAGAGTTGCTCTCGTCGGCAACCAAATGACGCAGGCTCCAATAGAGGATTGTCTTGTGTGCACCTGCGACAGCCCACAAGCCGGGTTGACCCATGGCATAACCCTGTCGGTTGACAACATGCACTGGTTAACCAGCGGCCTTTTGTCCTTTTCCCGAGGTTTGAATGATACGCCGAAATTGATAGCCATCGTTATGCCGTTTCTGATGCTGGACAATCTTGTTGCTCCGGCATGGCTGTTTTTCTGGGGCGCGTTGGCTATGGGCGCGGGAAGCTGGTTAGCCGGGAGAAACATTACGGAAGTGCTTGGCTTTAATGTAACAAAAATGAACCACGAGCAGGGCTTTTCCGCCAATCTGGTGTCTGCCTTTCTGGTGATCGGGGCCAGCCGCTTTGGACTGCCGGTTTCGACCACGCATGTGTCAGCCTCCTCGATCATGGGAGTGGGACTGAGTCATCGCACGGGGATGAACATGAAAACGATATCCGGTATGTTGTTTGCGTGGCTTGTTACTGCGCCGGTCGCCGCCCTGTTTGCTGCCCTGATTTATATGCTGGGGAAAGTATATGCGTGAGAACGAAAGACATTGTCGGTCGATTCTGAGGATAATCTTACCCTGGGCCTGGTCGGTCTGACCAAGCCAAGCCCATATGCAGCCGACGGCAACAAGGAACAGACCTTTCACACCGCCCTTGACCACAATGTTTCTCGCTATGTTCAACCCGGGATTGATAGTCTTGCTCGTGAAGCCAATGCAAGAGAGGCAATCCGTTTGGCCAAAGCTCAGGCAGACGGGCAACTGCTGCCAGGCACAGGCGCTGGATCATTGAATATGATTTATGACACTCTGATTAGCGGCTCTCTGATCGGGCCAAGCAAAGCACGCCACAGAAATTATTGATGCAAGCAATCGATATGGCATTGTTGGTCAGGCCATCATGCGAACCTGACTGATTTGCCCTTCGAGGATGCTTAGTGATTTCCCGTTGGAACAACTCGCCGCGTTAGTTATGGCTGCCAGGCAATTGGACGACAGCAGGTTTGCAGCAGCGGTAAAAATCGTTCAGATGCTTAATCAGCGGTAATGTATTTTATACGGCTTATGCTACATATTACGGAGGTAAACCACCTTGATCTAAATCCAGAAATTTTTTGCACCGGGGTGCAAAATTTACTGGTTTGGGGTTCGATTATTCTTATGACATGACGATCTGAGAGGCTATATCAACCGGGGAGCTAAATTGATTCCATCAATCTGCGTCTTTCAAAACTCTGGAAACACCTACAACGTCACCGGACACACGTATAAGTCTTCCTCTATTTCAAATGCTAAGTCATTGAAATGAATGGTACAGCTGGGAGGAATTGAACCACCGACCTCCTGATCCACAATCAGGCGCTCTAACCGACTGAGCTACAGCTGCACGGGTCCTTGTCCATATAATGGACGTAAGGCGGGTGCAACCTAAGCTTTCCCCCTCGCATTGGCAAGCAGAACAGTCGGATGTTTTTGTCGGTTATATCCACATTCTTTACCTGCCCCGGTGAACGTGGTCTGGTTAACCAAATGTTAAAATACCAGGCCGTTTTCGGTGCCTGGGGCTGGGGATATCAAAAGCTTTGCCCTATAACAGGTTGAACCGGATTGTTATGTTTGGCGGAACAGCAATCTGGCGGCATTTGAGGCCCGTGCCGGTGTTTTTCAGGGGATTTCCTGCAAGGGATATCTCCGCAAACGGTAAGACGGGATAAAGATCCGTATGGTTGATATTACAAATTTGGCAAATGAACCGGTGCTGGCTGCGCTCGTCAACGATGCAGCCCCGGCATGGCTCTGGTCAACAAAGAACCGGCATATTGCCTGGGCAAACCGGGCGGGATTGGCGTTTTGGGGACAATCTTCATTAGCAGACCTTGCTGCTCATTCACCCAACCAGTCCCATGGATTTCGTCATCTGGACAGGCTTGGCGGTGAACTGGATACAGGCCGCTCGCGGGTGGAGCGTCTACGCTTTTTCCGCCGTCGGCGAGATGTTCCCCTTACCTGCAAAGTGAGCGCGTTGACGTTTGAAGATGACAAATATCTTTTGGTCCATTCATTAAGCCAAATACCGGATATTGAACCCGTGCCGGAAATTTTGCCCAAGGACGTACAGGGTGAAAACGAGACCTTGATCGAAAATCAAAACGTGTCAGGTAGCGAAGAAATCACTACCGACATAACCGAGGAAACAAGTGCGGAAGCACCGCAAGAATCAGACGATACCAGTTCACCAGATGACAATGATGTCATTGAGACTTCTGAACCTTTAGCAAGGGCAAATGTGGTTCCGTTTCGCGGTCAAGAGCTTTCCGACGTGGCCGATCGCGGTCACTTGACTGGCGTAGAGGAAGAGGCTTTTCGTGCCATCGCCGACGCACTCGGATTAGAGCAGGAAACCGCCCGGTCCCACAATACCTCGCAAGATGAGGAAACTGATACCCTGATCGTTGATGCGCCTGAATTCGACAAAAATATTACATCCTCGCAAGGCGGTTTTGATCAGGGCGTGATGATTTCTGCCGCCCCTGCGGGCAAGTTGCTTGAGTTCCAGAATTTGCTCGAAAAATTATCAGCGGCTTGTTTCATATACCGTGTTGGCGGCAATGACGCAGACGGTGAGGCGTTGTTTGCGAGCCGGGCTTATCTGGAATTTTTTGGCTATGAAAATATGGAAACGGCAGTTTCCGCAAAAGGAATAGCGGCCCTGCTGCCGGTTTCGCCACCATCCGGTGAAACAGCTGACGACCGGCGGATTGTGACAATCACCAGAGAAGACGGCGGTACCCTGCCGGTGTTAGCCAAGCTTCATACAGTTGGCTGGGCCGGGAGCGCAGCCATGATGATGACGCTGACCGATCAGGTGCCGAACTCATCGAACCAAGATGTAGATGCCCGGGGGGGTATTGATCTGGGGCATGTTTTCGAAACCGCGTTTGAAGCGGCGATTATCCTGAATGACGAAGGTGATATTCGCCACACAAATGAGATGGCCAGGGACCTGTTCAATCTTGAAACCTGCAAACCGGACGAGATGACGATCACTGATTTACTAGATTCTGGCGAGGGTGAAACTGCTCCGGATATTTTGCGCCGTTTGGCCGATGACAGAAGCTTGCAAGCCGGGACCGGGCATGAAGTAACCGGCAAGGTTTATGGCGGGGCGGACATTCCGTTATTCGTTAAGTTGCGCCCGCTTACTGACAATGCAGACGCAGCTTTTTGCGCAACATTTACCGATGTCAGCCGATGGCGGGAAATTGTCGATGCCGAGACCAGCGCCCGCAAAGCGGCTGAAAATGCGAACGAGAAAAAATCTGATTTTCTCTCAGGTCTCAGTCACGAAATTCGTACTTCTTTGAATCCGGTTCTTGGGTTTTCGGAAGCCATAATCGAAGAACGGTTTGGCCCCTTTGAACACGAACAATATGCGGACTATATCAAGGATATCTATGAAAGCGGAACCCACCTGTTGGCTCTCGTCAACGATATGCTTGATTTGTCGAAAATCGAAGCCGGGCAGGCTGATCTCAATTTCGCCAGCGTCGATATTAACGAAGTGGCAAATACCTGCGTCAAGCTGATGCAGCCGGAAGCCAACAAGGAACACATCATTATCCGCACCAACCTCAGCCAGAACATGCCGGAGATCGTGGCGGACGAACAAAGCTTGCGTCAAATAACGCTGAACCTACTCTCCAATGCGGTCAAATATACCGGACCTGGTGGGCAAATTATTGTCAGCACACGAATGACAGATGCTGGAGAACAGCAATTACGGGTCCGCGATACCGGCCGTGGCATGTCTCAAGAAGAACTGGATATAGCCGTGCAGCCATTTGGCCGCGCCGAAACCGTTCGTGAGAATACCGAAGGTACAGGTCTGGGCCTGCCGTTGACGAACGCTTTGATTGAAGCCAATCGGGCACACTTTTCAATCGATAGTACGGCAGGCGAAGGTACGCTGGTTGAAGTTACATTCCCGGTCAACCGGGTGCTGGCTGGGTGATCCCGCAGTAGGCCCTGACAACGAGATTAACTTGCCAAAGGAAGCTCTGGCAAAGGTGAGCCGATATCGGATAAGGTCTGCCAAACAGGGCTTGTAATAGCCAGATTTCGCACGAGGATAATATGAACGCCGACAATATAGTTTTTCATCATCTGGCAATTGCGCTCCGGCTGGAATTGACCGCCGTCAATCAATATCTCCTTCATTCACATCTGCTGCGTGATTGGGGTTTTGACAAACTCGCCGATAAAATGCGCGAAGAAATGTCGGAAGAAGCTGGCCACGCAGATCTATTAATCGAGCGGCAATTGTTTTTGAAAAGCATTCCCGATCCATCAAAGCTTGATGAGATAAAGATCGTGACCAGTGTGCGCGAAATGCTTGAGTTAGACCTTGAAAGCGAACACACAGCGCTGAAGGCCTATGTTGAAGCGGCTGCAGATTGCGAAAAGGTCGGAGATTATGTCAGTCGGAACCTGTTTGTAACGCTGATATCCGATGAAGAGCATCATATTGAATGGCTCGAAAAACAACTCGGCCTGATGAAACATCTTGGTGACGGCATTTATCTGCAATCACAAATAGGTGCCGCTGGCGGCGAAAGCGGCTAGGGGTAACGCCTTGCGGATCTTTGTTTATAGCGTTGGTCGGCCTGAGGGATTGTTGCCTTTCCGACATTTCACGCCATGAAAACTAATATCGTGAAATCACAAATTGGCGCCGCACCGGCCAGATCGGGGAGCCGACTGTGGCTCTGGCTGGTGGGTGTCATCGTCTTGATAGCGATAGTGCCGATTATCGCCATTCTGGTGATAGCAATCAAATCCGAGAATAATATCTGGCCTCATCTGGTCTCAACCGTGCTACCGCGCGCCGCTTTCGATACCGCCCTGTTGTTGACAGGCGTTGGCCTGCTAACCCTGATTACTGGCACCAGCACAGCCTGGTTGGTGACCATGTACCGGTTTCCGGGCAGCCGGATATTTTCCTGGGCGTTACTATTGCCGCTCGCCATGCCCACCTACATCATGGCCTATTGCTATGTTGAATTGCTGGATTTTTCAGGTCCGGTTCAGGCGGCTCTGCGCGAGTTGACCGGATGGCGGACCAGCAGGGATTATTGGTTTCCTGAAATCCGCTCAACCGGCGGCGCGGTTTTTGTAATCGCCAGCGTTCTCTATCCATATGTTTACCTGACCGCACGGAGCGCGTTTCTGGCTCAATCGGTCTGTGTGCTCGATGTCAGCAGAACATTGGGGGCGGGGCCATGGAGCAGTTTTCGCCATGTAGCAATTCCGCTGGCGCGCCCGGCTTTGGTTGCCGGTGTCACCATCGCCTTGATGGAGACGTTGAATGATATCGGTGCGGTTGAGTTTTTTGGCGTCAGAACCCTGACCGTCACGATCTATACAACCTGGCTCGGGCGTGGGTCGTTATCCGGTGCGGCGCAGCTTGCTTGTGTGTTGCTGGTCATCATAATGGTTCTGCTTTGGTTGGAGCGCTGGAGCCGTCGCAACCAGCGGTTCCACCACACTTCAGGTAAATATCATGACCTGCCCGCCAGGCAATTGGGGCGTTGGCCGGCCCTGGCCGCCAGCCTGTTTTGCGCCGCGCCTATCATGGCCGGGTTTTTTGTGCCCGCGAGTCTGCTTGGTGTTTACGCCTATGCCCGCATTGGCACCCCCGATAGCGGGTCTTTTTTGGGACTTGCAGGTAACAGCCTGCTGCTTTCGATGTCTGCGGCGGTGGCTGCAATTCTGGCTGGATTAGTCCTGGTATATGCACGCCGGTTGGTATCCTGGCGACCGCTTCACGCGCTAACGCGGCTGGCAAGCATTGGCTATGCGGTTCCGGGAACCGTGCTCGCAATCGGTGTGCTGATCCCGCTTGCCGCTTTGGACAATCTAATCGATGGCTGGATGACCAGCTTCTTTGGTATCTCAACCGGGTTGATTTTGAGTGGCACGATTTTTGCGCTTGTTCTGACCTATACGATCAGGTTTCTGGCAATTTCCCACGGCGCTATCGAAGCCGGGTTAGGGAAAGTCAGTCCGAACCTGTCGCTCGCTGCGCGCACGTTGGGGCGAAGCGCCGGGAGCACATTGCGGGAAATCGACCTGCCAATGATCCGTCCGGCGCTTGTCACGGCGGCCTTGCTGGTTTTTGTCGATTCTATGAAAGAGTTACCGGCAACTTTGCTGCTACGCCCGTTCAATTTCGAAACCCTGGCAACCCGGGTCTATACCTATGCCTCGATCGAGCGGTTTGAAGACGCCGCCCTTCCAGCCCTCACAATCGTCGCAGTCGGACTGGTCCCGGTCATTATCCTGAGCGCCACCATCCGGCTTGCTTTTCGCAAGGATCGTATCCAGCCGACATCAACAGCGCCCACGCTCTCCGCGCATCATTGACGTAATTCAGGCAGATCGACAAACAAATCCAAAGCTTCCGGATTGGCCAGCGCTTCCCGGTTTTTGATGTTGCGGCCATGTACCACATCGCGAACGGCAATTTCAGTGATCTTGCCGGATTTGGTGCGCGGGATATCGCTGACCGCGACAATCACTGCCGGTACATGGCGAGGCGAAGCGCCGATGCGGATGTTTTTCTTGATAAGGTTGGTTAGATCATCATCAAGTTCTACACCGTCAGCAAGAATGACAAACAGGACCACGCGGGTATCAAAATCCCATGTCTGCCCGATCGCCAATGCTTCGGTGATTTCGGACATTTTTTCGACCTGCGCATAAATTTCAGATGTGCCAATCCGCACGCCGCCCGGGTTCAGGGTCGCATCCGAGCGGCCATGAATAAAGACGCCACCATGTTCGGACCATTCGGCAAAATCCCCTTGGCACCAAACATTGTCGTAGCGGGCAAAATACGCATCATGATATTTTGATCCGTCGTCGTTCCAGAACTTGATCGGCATGGAGGGAAACGGAATTGTGCAGACAAGCTCACCTTTGCCTTCAGACATTGGCTTGCTGTCATCGTCCCAAATCTCAACCGCCATGCCGAGCGCGGGAGCTTGAATTTCTCCGGTCCAGACCGGAGAGGTAGAATCGCCACCCACAAAACAGCCGCAAATGTCTGTGCCCCCGGACATGGAGGCCAGGTGAACATCTTGCTTGATTGCCTCATGGACGAATTCAAAGCTTTCAGGCACCAACGGGGAGCCGGTCGAGCAGATCATCCTAACCGAGTCCAGATTGTGCTGGTCACCGGGCCTGTATCCACTCTTTTTAACCGCATCAATATATTTCGCCGAAGTGCCAAAAATTGCCCATTTTTCTTCTTCTGCATAATTGAATAAAACCGAAACGTCCGGGTAAAAAGGTGAGCCGTCATAGAGCATCAAGGTGCATTCGCTGGCAAGCGCTCCCGCCAGCCAGTTCCACATCATCCAGCCGCAGGTGGAAAAATAAAAGACCCGCTCGCCCGGCTCCAGACCATTCGACAGTTGATGTTCTTTGAGGTGCTGGATCAGTGCCCCACCGACTGAATGAACAATACATTTCGGGACCCCGGTCGTGCCGCTGGAAAAAAGAATATAAAGCGGATCGTTGAACCCAACTTGTGTAAATTCAATATTGCCGCCTGGTCCGTCACCAAGCGCGTCGCGCCATAGAACAGCTTTTTCAATTTTGCCGGTGAGCGCGCTGCCATCACCCGCATAGGGGACCACAATAACCTTTTCCAGGCTGGGCAGACCGTCGACAATCTCGGCTACCTTGTCGGTAATATCAATTTTTTTGCCGTTATAATAATACCCGTCCGAGACAATCAGCACTTTCGGATCGATCTGGCCGAACCGGTCGGTGACCCCTGTCACGCCAAAATCAGGTGAGCAAGACGACCAGATAGCGCCGCGCGAGGTGGCCCCCAACATGGCGAGAATGGTTTCCGGCATATTCGGCATCATGGCGACAACACGGTCGCCTTCTTCAATGCCGAGATTTTTGAAATAGCGCGCCGCGCGGGCGGCTTCATCGTAGACCTCAGCCCAACTCATGCGACGGCTGACTTTATCTTCGCCACGAAAAACAAGACAATCGGAATCGTCGTTTCGACGAAGCAGGTTTTCAGCAAAATTCAGCTTTGCATCCGGGAAAAACAATGTACCCGGCATCTTGCCGGGGTTTTCTTGAACCCGATTGCCTTTTTCGCTGGCAATAATTCCGCAAAAATCCCAAACCGCGTTCCAGAACCCGTCCAGATTTTCTACCGAGTATTGATGTAGCTCCTCGTAACTTTCAAGATTAAGCCCTTCGGTCGTATTTATATGATCGCGAAACCGGATCAGCCTTGAACTTGCTACAGTTTCAGGATTTGGTGTCCAGAGCGGTTGATCCATGATTTCCGGGTCTCCTTCATTCACAGATCAATTTGATCTGTGGTTTGTATTTGTGGTGGCAAATGGTACTTGTTGTGGAGGCAACATTTTGCCACAAATATAAATGGTTTGTCACACGATTTAACGGGCCAATCACGCTACCGTTGCATACATACAGATTTACGGGGACTTGTCGGGTTATATGAGAAAACTTTTCGGGTTCCTTTTGTTTTTGGTTGTCGCTGCCGGTTTGCTAATCGCATTGCTACCCTATTTTCTGTCGACTGATATTTTACGCACCAAAGTAGCAGAGCAATTGTCAGCCTGGACCGGTCGCGAGGTTCGTCTTGCAGGGGCTGCCTCATTGACGGTGTTTCCGAATGTTTCTGTGGACATTTCAGATATTTCAATCGCCAACGGGCCCGGGTTTGGCGACGAACCGATGATTGCCATGGACGCTTTGCGTGTCCGGGTTCAATTGATGCCGCTTTTGACAGGCGATATCCGCGTCGACAGGTTCGAGTTGATCCGGCCAAGGATTGATCTTGTTGTTGATGCAGACGGCAACGGCAATTGGGAATTGCCACAAGGCCCGGAGATTACATCTGGTGGCGATGAGCCCGCAGCAGGTAACGGCGAAAGTGCCCCATCGGTAAAACTCGGATTGTTGTTGATCGAAGACGGAATTTTGCGTTACCGCAATTTGCAAACCGGCGCGGCGGAGGAAATTACAGCACTCGGCGCCAGCCTGAATTGGCCTGACCAGAATTCTGTGTTGGAAAGCTCCGGCTCCCTGGTCTGGAAAGGCGAAGTGATCAGGTATCAGGCAAATCTTGATGATCCCGCATCGTTTTTCAATATGGGCTCTTCGCAAGCAACCCTTGCCATTGTATCAAGCCCGGCCCGGGTTACTGTTACCGGCCTCGCCAGCATGACAGCTGACCTGGCTGTGAATGGTGGTCTTAATCTTGAAATCCCGTCCTTGCGTGGGCTTGCACGCTGGCTCGGAAGTGACATGCCGTCCGGCTCCGGGCTCGGTCAATTGACAATCCAGTCGAACATCATTGCGGGGGGGCATAAAATTGCGCTCACTGAAGCCCAGATAGAACTTGACGGGAATTCCGCTGAAGGCGCGGTCACAATCGTTAGCAACACCGACAAATTATATTTACAGGCAACCCTGGCGCTGTCTGATCTGGATTTAAATCCCTATTTCATGACCTCAGCCCCTGTTGAATCTGGCGCGAGTGGTACAGCGCCCGTCGCGAGCCATGGGTGGAGTAATGAACCCTTTGGCCTAGATGGGCTGGGCGTCATGGATGCAGATATCCGCTTGTCGGCCAGCAATATTGATTTGGGTGAATATGATCTTGGCGCCGGTGCAGTTTCGATTGCATTGCAAGACTCCAGGCTCGTGCTGGAAATTGCTGAAGTGAACGCCTATAGCGGTCAGTTAAGTGGAAACATTGTTATTAATGCGCGTGGTGATCGCCCGTCCATGACAGCAAAAATTAATTCCAGCGAAATCGCCATCGGGCCTTTGCTCAATGATATTGCCGATAATGGCCGGCTGGTTGGTGTGACCAATATGGTACTGGATTTGGCCTCATCCGGCATCAGTTTGCGCGATGTGGTTGGTAATCTTAGCGGTGCCGGTCAGATACAGGTCACTGACGGTGAAATTGTTGGCATCAATATAGCATCTGCCCTGAACGGGTTACAGCGCGGAGATATTTCCACACTGATGATTGGTAATAATGGCCGCACACAGTTTGATTTTCTGGAAGCTTCTTTCACGATTGCGGCCGGGGTTGCTACAAACAACGACCTGATGACCCGCGGACCGGCTTTTTCCGCGCTTGGTTCGGGGACCGTAAATATTCCCCAGGAGACACTTGATTACAAAGTCCGTGCTAGCCTGCTGGACCAGACCCGACCGGAAGAGGGGGAGCCCGGCGCACCACTATTTGAAGTTCCGATGTCTATTCGCGGGTCATGGGCTGCGCCACGTATCCGACCTGACCTGACAGGTTTGATACAGGGCAATGAGCGGGTGCAAGAAGTTGTTCAAGGTGTTGGTGACGCACTTCGCGAAGGCAATCTTGATGGTGCCCGAGATGCGATTGAAGGAGCCATCGAAGGTGGTGAGGGTGAAGTGCGATCGCTCCTGGATAACTTTCTAAATCGTAGCCAGGCAGAGCAGCCGCCACAGAATTAGTTTAGGTATTCAAAACAATCAGAAATTTTATCCATGTGGATAAGATTGGGCACTTGTTGGAATATATTTCGCTGAACCCCAGTAAAGCGACAGAATATTCGCATTTTCCGACCATTTTTGTGCCGTAAACCGAGATGAATTCACATGTCTCGGTGAGGCGATCAGCAACGTTAATCAGTCTGGTCAGAATATTTGCAATCTGCTGTGGGTTGTGCAAACCTTATCTTCAAGGCGCAAAGCCAGGTATTAATTCAAGGGTAGAGTGGGCGTTATTATATGTCTGACAAGGCGATCGAGGGGCAGCCGTTTGTTCGGTTTGACAAAGTCCAGAAAAGTTATGATGGCGAAATCCTCGTCGTAAAAAATCTTAATCTAGATATTCCGCAAGGTGAATTCGTGACTATGCTTGGGCCTTCTGGTTCTGGCAAGACGACGTGCCTGATGATGCTGGCAGGTTTCGAGCCTGCGACCCATGGCGAGATTTTTCTTGGCGGCCAGCCGATTAATAATGTACCGCCCCATAAGCGCGGCATCGGCATGGTGTTCCAGAATTATGCCCTGTTCCCCCATATGTCTGTGGGGGAAAACCTTGCCTTCCCGCTTGAAGTTCGCGGTATGAGCAAGGATGAATGCGCCACCAAAGTCCAGCGGGCGCTGGATATGGTAGAGCTTGGTGCCTTTAGCAACAGAATGCCTGCGCAATTGTCTGGCGGACAGCAACAGCGTGTGGCGGTTGCTCGTGCATTGGTTTTTGAACCTGAGCTTATTTTGATGGATGAGCCGCTTGGCGCTCTCGACAAGCAACTGCGCGAGCAGATGCAGTATGAGATCAAGCACATCCATGAAAACCTGGGCGTGACCGTCGTTTACGTAACCCATGATCAGTCAGAAGCGTTGACAATGTCGGACCGGATCGCGGTGTTCAATGATGGTGTTGTCCAGCAGCTTTCCTCGCCATCCGATCTTTATGAGCGTCCGGACAATTCGTTCGTCGCCCAATTTATTGGCGAGAATAATCGTTTTGATGGAAAGGTTACGTCAGTAAGCAGGGGTAACTGCAAGGTGAAACTGGATTCTGGTGAAACCGTCGAGGCTGCGGCTATAAATGTCGGTGGCAAAGGCGAACGGACAACCTTGTCGTTGCGCCCGGAACGTATTGAAATCAATCCTAAGTCCAAGGCAGGCCGTAATGTTATTAAAGGCAAGATCGAAGAGGCGATCTATCTCGGCGACCATATCAGGACCCGAATGACCGCCGGCGGCAGCAGTGATTTTATTGTAAAAGTTCCGAATACGGCCGGTCACACGCCGTTGGAAGAAGGTAAGACCGTGAACATTGCGTGGCTTACTGAGGACTGTCGGGCCCTCGACCCGATCGTATGATTGGACAAGTCTGGCAATCGTAAATTGGCGCGGCTGTTGCGGCGCTGTAATAGGGAGAAGTAGTATGAAATTTCGTTCAATGACCAGTGCAGCAGCCATTCTTGGCCTTGCTGTTGGTCTGGCTTACAGCCCGGCAGTTGCTGCAGATTCAGTAACTGTCGTGTCATGGGGGGGTGCTTACACCAACAGCCAGGTCAAGGCTTATCACGAGCCTTTTACTGCCCAGACGGGCATCACAATCAATTCTGCCGACTATTCCGGTGGTCTTGCTGAAATCAAGGCGCAGGTGGAAGCCGGCAATGTCACTTGGGACGTTGTTGATGTAGAGCTTTCCGATGCGGTTCGCGGTTGCGACGAAGGCCTTTTGGAGCCAATTGATGCTTCCATTTTGCCGGACGCACCTGATGGAACGTCAGCCATGGATGATTTCATCCCGGGCTCAATCATCGAATGCGCAGTTGGCAGCATCGTTTGGTCGACAATCTACGCGTATGATTCCACCGTGTTCCCGGAGAATGCTCCGACCACAATGGAAGATTTCTTTAACCTTGCTGACTTTCCTGGCAAGCGCGGCATGCGCAAAGGCCCGAAATCCAATCTCGAAATGGCTCTGATGGCTGACGGCGTTGCCGTGGAAGATGTCTATGAAGTGCTCGGCACACCTGAAGGTGTTGATCGTGCATTCGCCAAGCTTGATACCATCAAGGACGAAGTTGTCTGGTGGGAAGCTGGTGCGCAGCCACCACAACTGCTTGCTGATGGTGAAGTTGCTCTGACAACTGCTTATAATGGCCGTATCTTTAATGCCTTCGCAACCGAAGACAAGCCATTCGTAATCGTTTGGGACGGACAGGTCTTTGATCTTGACTTGTTTGTAATCCCGAAAGGTTCCGCAAACGTCGATGCTGCTCTTGAGTTCATCGCATTTGCGACAGGCACCCAGCCTTTGGCTGATCAGGCGGCGTATATTTCGTACGGTCCTGTCCGTCTGTCCTCAAGCCCTCTTGTCGGTGATCATGCAGTAGCCGGAATTCCGATGGCTCCGCATATGCCGACAGCGCCTGAAAACTTCCAGCGCGCAGTCCAGAACGACTTTGAATTCTGGGCTGACAATCAGGACCAGTTGAACGAACGTTTCAACGCTTGGTTGGCTAACTAATCCGGACCACAATACGGGAGTGGGGATTTCCCCACTCCCGACGTTTCAAATTTTTTGCACGATTTCGCATCCAGTAACCGGGCTATTGGGACAGTTATGACCGATACAACAATTCAACCATCCGACGTCGTCGAAACCGATGATGGTATTTCTCTCAAGGTCAAACTGGCGCGCGCAACCCGGCGCAACAAGTTGCGGGCGCTCGCATTGGTTGCTCCTCTCGGAATATTTTTGATTATTGGGTTTCTCTGGCCGATCGGCGCGATGCTCCTCCGCAGTGTCCACGCACCTGATTTTGGCGAAATCATGCACCGCACGGCGGTCGTGATTGAAGCCTGGGATGGCGAGGGGATTCCGGACGAACATGTTTTTGCTGCCCTCGTCGAAGATCTTACCCAGGCAAAAGAAGAGAAAACCATTGGTCGTGCCGCGACGCGGTTTAATTTTTCCATGCCGGGCACACGTAGTGTATTCACACGCACTGGTCGCAAGATAAATTCGATTGAAGAAGGCCCCTACACCGAGGCCATGATTGAGATTAACGAAGCGTGGGGCGGGCACGAGTTTTGGTTGAACTTTCAGCGATTGGTCGAGCCGTATACAGCACGATTCTATCTGAATTCGGTTGATTATCGGATTGGCGACGAAAACGAAATCGCGGTCCAGCCCGAAGAGCGCCAAATCTATGTGAAGCTTTTTGTTCGAACGCTTATCATGAGCCTGATTATTACCACGCTCTGTATTATACTCGGGTATCCCATATCGTATCTGCTTGCGACCTTGCCGCTACGCTATTCTAACCTGCTGATGATCCTAGTTCTTCTACCGTTCTGGACATCATTGTTGGTGCGAACAACGTCCTGGATAACGTTGCTGCAAAAAGAGGGCGTGCTCAACGATATAGTTGTGGGTATAGGTCTTGTTGCCGACGAAAACCGACTTCAGATGATGTTCAACGCGACAGGTACCGTGATTGCTATGGTCCATATTTTGCTCCCGTTCCTGGTTCTGCCGCTATTCTCGGTGATGAAGACAATTCCACCGAGTTACATGCGCGCAGCCCGGTCGATGGGAGCGACTCAGTTTACGGCATTCCGTCGGGTATATATTCCACAGACGCTTCCGGGCGTTGGTGCCGGATCGATCCTGGTTTTTATCCTTTCGATCGGCTTTTACATTACGCCAGCGCTTGTTGGCGGGCAATCCGGGCAATTGATCTCAAACATCATCGCCTACCATATGCAGAGATCACTAAACTGGGGTTTGGCCGCTGCATTGGCGACGATCCTTCTGATCGGCGTGTTATTGCTCTATTGGCTCTACAATAAAATTGTCGGCGTCGACAATATGAAATTCGGCTAAAGATTGGGAGGCTGAAGCCTATGCCATTGCCATCATACGCAGGTCCCGGAGAAAAGCTCTGGTATTACAGTTTTCGCGTTTATTGCGCGCTGGTATTCCTGTTTCTGATTCTGCCTATCCTGATCATTATCCCGTTGTCATTCAACGCAGAGCCGTATTTCTCTTTCTCGGAGGGTATGCTCAGGTTTGATCCTGACGCATATTCCCTGCGCTGGTATCTGGATATCCTCACCAACGGCATGTCTGACAGGGATGCCCCTTTTGGCTGGGCCTGGATTTCAGATAGCTGGAACAATGCTCAATGGATTCATTCCATGCGCAACAGTTTTTTCATCGCCATTGTGTCAACCATCCTTGCAACAGTATTTGGCACGCTTGCCGCACTCGGTCTCAGCCAGGCGGATATGCCGTACCGGAATTTGATCATGAGCCTGCTGATTGCACCGATGATCGTTCCACTGATCATTACCGCAGCCGCTTTATTCTTCTTTCTGTCCGACCTGAGCCTCAGTCAGACCTATACAGGGATTATTATCGCCCACGCGGTACTTGGCGTGCCATTTGTGGTGATTACCGTAACCGCTACATTGGTGGGTTTTGACCGAAGCTTGATGCGTGCTGGTGCCAATATGGGCGCCAATCCTCGCACAGTGTTTTTCAAAATTGTTATGCCACTGATTACACCGGGTATGATTTCAGGCGCTCTGTTCGCTTTCATCACTTCGTTCGACGAAGTTGTTGCGGTTATTTTCCTGGCTGGCTTTGAGCAGCGTACAATCCCGCGTCAAATGTGGTCCGGTCTGCGTGAACAGATCAGCCCGACCATTCTGGCGGTTGCCACAATAATGGTGACATTGTCGATTGTCCTGCTGACCGTCCTGGAATTGTTACGCCGCAGATCAGAACGTTTGCGTGGCATCGCGCCGCAATAGATCAAAATCTTTCGGGCGACGCATTTTTGCGGAAGCTTCAATGAAATTGGTTCGCCATTTTCTGCACTTACTAAGCTGTGCTGTTGTTGCTGCATGTCTGCTTGTATTCCTTCAGGCAACCGGAACCGGGCAGTCGCGCCCTGAAGTTGACGTGACTCTGGTGCTCGGCATCGACTGTTCCTATAGCGTGGATGCCAACGAATTCCTGCTCCAGAAAGCAGGTATCGCCAACGCTCTGGTCTCACCGGATGTGCTTCGGGCAATCGCAGACGGGCCGATTGGCAGGGTCTCGATCACGATCGTGCAATGGTCGAGCAGCGAAAGCCAAATCACGGTTATTCCCTGGACCATTGTGGAGACGCCTGATGACGCTACTCATTTAGCTCAGGCGATTTTGGCATCACCTCGCCAAACAGCAGATGGCGCAACATCTATTTCTGCTTTCCTGTATCACGGCCTTAACCTGCTCGCGACCGGCCCTTATCGGGGCCTGCGTTCAGTCATCGATGTGGCCTCTGATGGCACCAACAATAATGGTTCAGACGTGGACACAGCCCGCAACACAGCGCTCGCCGCAGGCGTCACAATCAATGGGCTTGCCATCATCCATGAGGTTCCCTGGCTGAAGCATTATTTCAGCAATCACGTCACTGGAGGCCCGGGAAATTTTATCATTCTCGCGGATTCGTATGAATCCTTTGCTGACGCGATGCGACGCAAGCTGGAGCGGGAAATTCGTGGACTTGGAATTTCCTGATACGGGAATTATGCGCATTCCTGATAAATCTGCTATATCTTCGTTGCGGCATAGTGTCTGGTATCAACCGGGTTGAGAAAAGAAAATGGCTCTTCGCCTGATCGCGACCTTTTTCAAGATTCTGCTGGCATCCCTGGCGGTGGGCGTCATCCTGTCCCAATTGGACATCACGCCGGAACAGGTGCTGGCCGAAATTGGCCTGACGCCTGAACAAATAACCAATTATCTGATCGCCTTTTTCCATTGGGCAATTCCCCACCTGATTCTCGGTGGGGTTGTTATTCTACCGGTCTGGCTCGTGATTTTTCTGTTCAGGCCACCGCGTCGGTCCGACTAGGCGGTTTGCTCCATTTGAGCTAAAATATCACGGGCGATAATCACCCGTTGCACTTCGCTGGTGCCTTCATAAATTGTTGTAATCCGCACATCGCGCACATACCGCTCGACCGGAAATTCCTCCGTATATCCGGCGCCGCCATGAAGTTGTAGTGCCGTATAACAAGCGCGCTGTGCTGCTTCGGTCGAAAAGAGTTTTGCCATGGATGCGGCAGGACCGAAAGGTTTGCCCTGTTCTTTCAAAAGGGCCGCTTGCAGGATCAACAACCTGGCTGCTTCAAGCTCGGTTTCATGATCAACCAATTGCCATTGGATGCCTTGAAAATCTGCAATCCGTTTGCCGAATTGCCGGCGTTCGCCGATATAGCTTTTCGCAGCATCAAGGGCGGCGCAGGCAATGCCCCGTGCCACCGACGCGATCCCGATGCGTCCGCCCGCCAGTTCGCCAACAGCAATACGGAATCCGTCATTTTCAGCGCCCAGCATGGAATCAGCCGGTATCCGGCAGTCATCGAATGTGATCACATTGGTCAGTGATCCGCGCTGACCCATTTTCTTCTCGGCACGCCCGATGATCAATCCTTCGGTGTCGGGTTCGACCAGAAAGCAGGAAATGCCTTTACCTTTGGGGGCGTCCGGGTCAGTGACAGCCCAGACTACAAAAACGCCTGTAATGCCGCCTGAGGTTACGAATACCTTTTCCCCGTTCAGCACCCATTCGTTGCCGTCCATCTTGGCCCGTGTCTGCATGCCGGACGGATCAGACCCGGCGCCAGCTTCCGTGAGGCAAAACGCGCCGGAAGAATATGTCCCATCACAGATTTTTGGAATATGGGCAGCACGTTGGGCTTCGGTGCCGCAGGTCTCGATAATTTCAGCAACCAGATTGGTAACCGACAGGGTGACGGCGGTGGAGGCGCAGGCCCGTGCCGTCTCTTCGAGCGCCAGCGCATAAGAAACAACGCCTGCTTCCGTCCCGCCATATTCGGACGAGATATTGATTCCCATGAAACCGGCTTGAGCCATGGTTTTCAGATTGGAGAGAAAATCCTCCTGCCCCTCGCCCTTATCGAGAATAGGTGCAATTGGAGCCAGCAGATCGTTAGCGATCTTGCGTGCTGAATTCTTTATCAAAGTCTGTTCTTCTGTCAGTTCGAAATCCATGACGTCCCTTCCTGTTTGAAAAGCAGCTTATCTTCTGATTGCGATGGCGAACAGACACGGACCGGGAAATGACAGGAAAAAGCCAAGAAAAATGCCTTTGTTTGTATGATGGCCTGGACCGCTATTTCCGGCTATAATCCGTCAAAATTGTGCTGCGCTGATCGAGCCAGTCAGAATTCAGATTACGGATATTTCAATGCAGACTGGTGATGTCGATGCCGCATCCCGGCGCAAGCCCGGGCTTGGCGTGCTAATCGCGCTAGCAGCGTTTGGCCCGGCGGCGCTAAATATTTTCCTGCCTTCGATGCCTGGTCTGCAAGCAGCGTTGAACATCGACAATGCAACTGCCCAGCTTACCCTGACGGTTTATTTGGGAGCGCTGGCAATCGGGCAGCTATTTGTCGGGCCCTTGTCAGACAGGTATGGTCGCCGCCCGGTCGCGCTGGGAGGCATTCTCCTGTTCACCGTCGCTACCTTTTTTTGTTCCCAGGCAGGGACAATAACCGAGCTTTTAATCGCCCGGGTTTTTCAAGCCACTGGCGGGTGTGCCGGTATGGCACTATCGCGTGCTGTGGTGCGCGACATGTATGGCCGCGACAAAGCCGCAAGCTGGATCGGCTATGTCACCATGGCCATGGTGACCATACCAATGCTGGCGCCGGTATTCGGCGCCTATCTTGACGAATGGGCCGGATGGAAAGCCGGGTTCTATTTTATGACAGGGTGGGGTGTGGTGACATTCATTGTGGTTTGGAACGGGCTTCATGAAACTCATCATAATCATTTTGCGTCTATGGATCTGCGCAGCATTTTCGGCAATATCAAAAAGCTGCTCGGGGAACCTGCCTTTCTCGGCTATGCCATGAATTCTTCCTGTGGGGCCGGGGTTTTCTTTGCCTTTCTCGCTGGCGCCCCCTTCGTCATGGTGCAGACCTTTGGGCTGACCCCGTCTGTCTTCGGTATCTATTTCATCACCACGTCATTTGGCTACATGCTCGGCAATTACCTGTCGGGCCGATACGCGGAGACAGCCGGGGCAAACCGGATGATCCTGATTGGCACATGGTTGATGTTGGTTGGGTTGGCATTGCTTGTGCTGATGAGTTTCGCGCGCTTGGAACACCCGGTCGGAATTTTTCTGCCGATGTTCATAATAGCGCTTGCTAACGGGGTAAGTATTCCCAGTGCGATGGCCAGCGCAATTTCTGTCCGGCCTGAAATTACCGGCACTGGTGCAGGTATCGTCGGTTTTCTGCAATTCGGCGTTGGCATGATAGCGACCTGGCTGGTGGGAATAGCGCACGGCGATACATCTGTCGCCATGGTCATGGTCATGGTCGGGTGCGGAATATGTGCGTTTTTAGCCATGGTGGTCGCCCTGCGAGCCAGCCGTCATCTGGAAATTCGGTGACACGCAAATGCGCGATGGCTTCAGGTAACGCTAGAATGCCAGACCGGCAAATAGCCGGCCCGTAGAATTTCAATTATCGCAGATGGAGTGATTAAAACGCCTTGCGCGGCTTTGGGTTCGCACACTTCGAGATGATACCCGTGCGGTGACCAAAGCCATAAATTTTGGTTCCGGACAGTAAAAATATCCTCTCCGACCGTAATCATGGCACCATCGGGCAAGGAATTTATGTCCACGGTTCCGGGGTCTGGTTCGCCCGATATCGGCCGCTCTCGGTGAAGCACAAGGTCCATGTCATCGGCGCTCGGCGGGTTGGTGAGGCCAAAAGCCTGTTGCCATCGGTTGGCAAAAGCCTGCGCGTCCCGCCGCCGACACTCAAAACACGGTCGGTGACCAGCGGCCAAGGCAGTGACTTCATCCAGAAAAAACAACTCAGTATATCCCGGCCCCATTACCTCGCGCTGGCGGTTCTTGAAAGATGTCACGCAGCAAATCCAGCGCCGCGACGCCCATCGCCGTCGCATCAGGGTCCGCGAAGCCGGGTCATGAATGCGTCCTCCCCGGTTTCCCATAAACAGACCCCGTGCCGGATCAGCAATTAATTGTCCTAGCGGTGTAACGCGGTTTTGTAGAGGCATGGCGTGGCTACATTCGTCTGGAAATACAAATTGGCAATTGTCTCCTTGATTACTATAAGACTGTTGATTGCTGAAATAGCCAGGAAGTTCGGGAAACAAAATCATGACGGTGATAACTGATATCGAAGACCTTCAAAATCTCGCCCGACGCCGGGTGCCAAAGATGTTTTATGAATATGCCGATACGGGGTCCTGGACCGAGGGGACTTATTTCGACAACGAGGCCGCGTTCCAGCGCCAGAAATTGCGCCAGCGCGTCGCGGTAAATATCGACAATCGCAATCTTAAATCCGAAATGATTGGCGAAGCGGTAACGATGCCGGTGGCGCTGGCACCGGTCGGCCTGACGGGAATGCAGCATGCTGATGGTGAAATTCTGGCGGCCCAGGCGGCTGAAGAATTTGGCGTGCCCTATACCCTTACAACCATGTCGGTTTGCTCCATCGAAGATGTCGCGGAAAACACAACAAAACCGTTCTGGTTCCAGCTCTATGTGATGCGCGACCGGGGGTTTTCTGAATCCCTGCTGGCTCGTGCCAAGGCGGCGAACTGCTCAGCTTTGGTGCTCACGCTCGATTTGCAGGTGCTTGGCCAACGTCATCGCGATATCAAAAATGGTCTCAGTACCCCGCCCAAACCAACTCTGGCTGTGATGCTGGATCTGATGTTGAAACCGCGTTGGTGCCTTGGAATGCTGGGGACCAAGCGCCGCTCATTCGGCAATATTGTAGGTCACGCCAAAGGTGTCACCAACTTGACCTCGCTTAGTGAGTGGACCCACGAACAATTCGATCAAACACTTGATTGGTCATCGATCGAGTGGATCAAGAAACATTGGGATCGCAAACTTATCCTCAAAGGAATCAATGACGTGGAAGACGCAAAAATCGCCGCTGATATTGGCGCCGATGCGATCCTTGTCTCCAACCATGGTGGTCGCCAACTCGACGGCGCACCTGCATCATTTGATATGTTGGGCGATATTGTGGATGCAGTTGGTGACCGAATAGAAGTGCATCTGGATAGCGGCATCCGCTCAGGCCAGGACGTCTTCAAGGCCCTCGCCATGGGTGCGAAAGGTACCTTTATTGGCCGCTCATATATCTATGGCTTGGGCGCGATGGGGAAAAATGGTGTGACCAAGTCCCTTGAAATCATCCACAAGGAACTTGACCTGACCATGGCGCTATGTGGCGAACGGGACATTTCCAATCTCGGCCGCCACAATCTGCATATGTCTTGACGGAATAAGCCCTATTCGCAGGTCGCGACCTCTTCACCAGCAGCAAGCGTGGTACCGTCTGCATTCAGACGTGCCAGAAAAGCGATGACATTGAGCCGGTCTTCTTCTTTGCGCAGCTTCATGGTCATCTTCGAACGCCCACCCAGATATTCGCTTGGATTTTCAAGATATTCGCTGAGGGCATCAACGGTCCAGTTGCCGCCTTCGGCTGCGCGCGCCACCATTGGGTTTGAATAGCCATAGCCTTCAACGCTACCGATCGGGCGGCAAAATACGCCATTCAACATAGGGCCGACACCGTTACCAGCGCCTTCACCGGTGGCGTGGCAGGCTTTGCATCTGCGAAAAACTCTGTCGCCGGCTTCCGCGTCACCCATCTCCAGGGCCAATGCCTGGCCTGAAGCCAGAGTGAAAAAACCAAGAGCGGCAATTGCAGCCGGGCGGAAACTGGAAAAAACCTTCATGTTTAAAACCTTCATATTTTTGGAAAAACAGACTGGAGATAATCTAGTCTAGTGCGCGGCATCCGACAATCGCAAAGCCGTATCTGCGGCGATTGGTATCATTGGCCCAACCTGGAAAGATCAAGCCCGTCTTCCCAATAGGGGTTTTGGCCATAAATTCCGGCCAGGTAATCGATGAACAGTCGCACTTTGATAGGCAGAAATTCCCGGCTCGGGAATACGGCATAAATGCCGACACGCGCCACCACCCGGTATTCAGGAAGAATGATTTTTAACATTCCTTTTTTAAGCTCCGGCCCCACATCCCATGTTGAGCGCAGCGCGATGCCCATGCCGGCCAACACCGCTTCCCGCACAACCTCGCTGGAATTAGTCATCAACTGGCCTTCAACCCGGATATCAACTGGCCCGTCAGGCCCTTCAAGACGCCACACGTCCTGAGCATTGGCTGCCAGACAATTATGTTTCGCCAGGTCATCAAGGGTCTCAGGCATGTTGTGGTTTTTTATGTAAGACGGTGACGCGCAGATAACCCGGTGGTTGGGCGCGAGGCGGCGTGCGACCAGGCTGGAATCTTCCAGTTCTGCAATCCTGATCGCAATATCAATCCCGTCCGCGACCAGATCAACAAAACTATCAGCCAGAACCAGATTGATTTTCAGGTCAGGATATTTTTCCAGAAACGGGCCCAAATGCGGCGCGATGTGCAGGCGACCAAACGAAGTTGGCGCAGACACTTTCAAAACCCCCTGGGGCGTGTCCAGCCCGGTAGACATCGCATTTTCGGCATCACTGATGCTGGCCAGAATAGCGACCACGCGGCGGTAATATTCCTGGCCCGATTCCGTCAATGTTATTTGGCGCGTGGTACGTTGGAATAACCGGGTAGAGAGCTGTTCTTCCAGCCGCCGGATGCGTTTTGAAACAACAGCAGGGGATACGCCAAGTTCCTGACTGGCGGCGGTCATTGTGCCTGCGGTAACAATGCGGGCAAAAATTTCCATGTCCTGAATGGGGGTCACGGTGTTATTTCCCCTATAGAAATAAAAACTTGAGTTTTTGCAATCTATGCAATTATTGAATATTATGGAATAAGGTCAACTACAAGACTAATTTACATTGGAGTTCGCGAATGTCCGGGGATCCCCAATCGGCTCTCGTCATGCCCGATCTTGATCCTGGTATTCTGGAACGACGCAGCGACATTGTTGCGCAATTGCGCACGCTGGTTCCGGGGGAAGGGGTCATCGCTGACGAAAACGAAATGCGGGCGTTTGAATCCGACGGCTTGACCGCCTACCGCCAATTACCATTTGTTGTAGTGCTCCCGGAAACGGTTGAGCAAGTGGCGGCCGTCCTGCGTTATTGTCACGAGACCGGCCTCAAGGTTGTACCTCGCGGGGCTGGCACATCGCTTTCGGGCGGTGCATTACCGCTTGGCGATGGGGTCTTGCTGGGTCTCGGAAAGTTCAGCCAGATCATCGATATTGACTATGATAACCGCACCGCAACGGTCCAGCCCGGGGTCACAAACCTGGCAATAACAAAGGCCGTTGAAGGTAACGGGTTTTATTACGCGCCTGATCCTTCAAGCCAGATCGCCTGTACCATCGGTGGCAACGTGGCTGAGAATTCCGGCGGCGTGCATTGCCTGAAATACGGCCTCACCACCAACAATATTCTGGGGCTTCAGGTTGTTCTGATCAACGGTGATATAGTCCGTATCGGGGGCAAACATCTCGATAGCGATGGCTATGATTTGCTCGGGTTGCTGGCCGGATCCGAAGGACTTTTAGGTATCGTGACAGAAGTTACCGTTCGAATTTTGCGCAAACCCGAAACTGCGCGTGCGGTCCTGATCGGTTTTCCAACAAGCGAAGATGCCGGTGCCTGCGTCGCTGCTATCATCGGCGCGGGAATTATAGCCGGTGGCATGGAAATGATGGACCGGCTCGCGATCCACGCGGCGGAAGAGTTTGTCCATGCCGGTTACCCGCTCGATGTGGAAGCTTTGCTGATCGTAGAGCTGGATGGCCCGGAAGCCGAGGTTTCCGATCTGTTGAAACGGGTCGAGAAAATCGCCAAAGCCAATAAAGCAAGTGTCGTCAGGGTATCTACCAGTGAAGCCGAACGCGATACATTTTGGGCCGGGCGCAAGGCGGCATTCCCGGCGGTGGGGCGGATTTCGCCGGATTATTATTGCATGGACGGCACCATCCCGCGCCGACAATTGCCCCGGGTTTTATCCGTGATGCGCGAATTATCAGAGAAATACGGGCTGCGGGTGGCCAATGTATTTCACGCTGGCGATGGCAATCTGCATCCGCTGATTCTGTATGATGCGAATGTGCCGGGTGAGCTTGAAGCGGCGGAGAATTTCGGCGCAGATATTCTAAGACTCTGCGTCGAAGTTGGCGGCGTGCTGACCGGTGAACATGGTGTAGGTGTAGAAAAACGCGACCTGATGTATGAAATGTTTTCGGAAACCGACCTTGAGCAGCAGCAGCGGGTAAAGTGCGCGTTTGATGATAAAGGCCTCCTCAACCCCGGCAAGGTGTTTCCGACCCTCCATCGCTGTGCCGAACTTGGCCGCATGCATATCCATGGTGGGAAATTGCCATTTCCCGATATTCCAAGGTTTTAGGTGCGCTCATGGATATCCTGAAACCGCGCAATGAAGATGAATGCATCGAGATCGTGAAATGGGCGGTCTCGGAAGAACAGCCGCTCGAAATTATGTCCGGCGGCACCAAGCGCAAACTGGGCCGCCCGGTTGAAGCTGCCACGCTGGTTGATATTTCTGCCTTAGCCGGGATCAGCCTCTACGAACCGGATGAATTGGTCATGACCGCTGGTCCTGGAACCAGCCTTGTGGACATTGAAAAAGCCTTGCAGGAAAATGATCAGGAACTGGCGTTCGAACCGGCTGATTACGGTCCGCTATTTGGCAAAACACCGGGCGCGACGACCATTGGCGGCATTCTAGCGGGCAATATTTCCGGCCCAAGGCGATTGAAAGCGGGCGCGGCCCGGGATCATTTCCTTGGTGCCCGCGCAGTGTCCGGGCGCGGTGAATTGTTCAAAGCAGGCGGGCGGGTCGTCAAAAACGTTACCGGTTACGATCTTTGCAAGGTCTTGGCCGGGTCATGGGGCACCCTGGCGATTATGACCGAAACCACGATCAAGGTTTTGCCTGCAGGCCAGAAAATTTTCACGGTCCTGGTCTCTGATCTTGCCGACAAAGATGCCGCCACCGCCATGGCGAAAGCGCTTGGGTCGACATTTGAAGTGTCGGGCGCGGCGCATATTCCAGCGGGACTGACACCCGGTTCCGGCACCGACAAATCCGACATGGCGGTGACAGCTCTCCGGGTCGAAGGGATCGGGCCTTCGGTCGAATATCGGGCATCCGGGCTGGTGGAATTGCTGGCGAATGAGAGGGAATGCCAAATCATCAAGACCACAGATTCGCAAAAATTCTGGCGCAATGTGCGTGATTGCAGCTATTTCACTCAAAATACGAACCGTCCGCTTTGGCGCATTTCTGTAGCACCAACCGACGGCCCGGATATTGTGGCTGCAGTCAGGTCCAGGGCAGATATTTCCGCGTTTTATGATTGGGCCGGAGGGTTGGTCTGGATGGAATTTGGATCAGACCCTGCAGGAGATGGCGGCGCGGCCATTGTTCGCGAAGCTGTAAATGCAACGGGCGGCCATGCAACCCTGATCCGGGCCGAAGATGATATCAGGGCAGGGGTGGAAGTATTTCATCCCCAGGACCCGGTTCTGGCAGGTGTTACCGCCAGGTTGAAAAACAGCTTTGACCCTGAGAATATTCTCAATCCCGGTCGCATGTATGGAGGGGTTTAACCCGGTTCTCGTTTTTCAGATGAATAACCCTGTACCGAACAGATAAAAATTATGCAGACCCATTTCTCAATCCAGCAACTTGCCGACCCGGCCATCGCGGAGGCCAATGATATTTTGCGCAAATGCGTGCATTGTGGTTTTTGCACCGCGACCTGCCCCACATATCTATTGCTTGGCGATGAATTGGATAGCCCACGCGGGCGGATTTATCTGATCAAGGACATGCTGGAAAATGACCGCCCGGCAACGCTGGAAGTGGTCAAACATGTCGACCGGTGCCTGTCTTGCCTGTCCTGCATGTCGACCTGCCCGGCCAGCGTCAATTATATGCATCTGGTCGATCATGCTCGCACTCATATCGAAGAAACCTACAAGCGGCCTCTCGCTGATCGGGCCTTGCGTGCGCTGCTTGCAAAGATGTTGCCCAATCCTCGCCTGTTTCGCCTCGGGCTGTTGGGGGGATTATTGGGAAAACCGTTTGGCCCGCTTTTTGGAGCTTTTGCCGCAACCCGCCGTCTGGCAGCACTGGTACGACTTGCACCGTTGCGCCTGCCCCGCCGCCCGGAATTTGAAGGCCCTGGAAATTTCCCGGCAGAAGGCATGCAGAAAAAACGCGTTGCCCTGTTGTCCGGGTGCGCCCAGCCGGTTTTGGCCCCGAACCTTCATGACGCCACGATCCGTTTGCTGCAACGCCACGGCGTTGAAGTGGTTTTGGCAAAAGGCGAAGGCTGTTGCGGTGGCCTGCCTCATCACATGGGCAAGGAGGGCGAGAGCCATGCTTTGGCGAAACGCAATATCGATGCCTGGATGCGCGAGATCGAGGGCAACGGTCTGGACGCCGTTATTGTCAATGCATCCGGGTGCGGCACGACCTTGAAAGATTACGGCTTCGTGTTCAGAAATGATCCCGTTTACAAAGAAAAAGCCGCGCGGATATCTGGCCTGACCCTCGATATTACCGAATTTCTCAGTTCAATTGGCCTCAAAGCGCCAGTGCACGCCCCCGACATGAATGTGGCTTATCACAGCGCTTGTTCCTTGCAACACGGTCAGCAGGTTCACGAACCGCCCCGGACTCTGTTGCGCGATGCCGGGTTTCGCATCCGTGAAATTCCTGAAGGCCATATTTGTTGCGGGTCGGCAGGTACTTACAACATGCTTCAGCCTGAACTCTCAGAAGCCTTGCGGGATCGCAAGATTAGCAATATTGAAGGGCTCGAACCGGATGTCATCGCCGCCGGCAATCTCGGGTGCATAACCCAGCTTGCTACTGGCACAGATATTCCTGTTTTGCATATTGTGGAGCTTCTGGACTGGGCGACAGGGGGTCCGAAACCGGATCAGCTCGCTTAACGGATGCGCTTGGGCGCCTTTCTGAAAACTAGAAATTACGGAGATAATTATGGCATCAGCAAGCTTTGTGCGGGGCGTTGATATTATTCACGAGAACGGGCCTCGTTATGAGGAAATTCTAAGCGCCGGGGCTTTGGCATTCATTGCCGATTTACACCGGGCTTTTGAGCCAGAGCGCCGCCGTTTGATCGACTATCGCGTGGCGCGGCAGAAGAAATGGAATGCAGGTGCGCTGCCGGATTTTCTTGAAGAGACCGCTGAAATCCGCGCCAGTGACTGGAAAGTTGGATCGATCCCAGCTGACCTTCAGGACCGTCGGGTTGAAATTACCGGACCAACAGATCGCAAAATGGTGATCAACGCCCTGAATTGCGGCGCCAATGTTTTTATGACCGATTTTGAAGACGCCAACGCGCCGTCTTGGTCAAATATGATCGAAGGTCAGCTTAATCTTTATGATTTTGCCCATGGCAAACTGGAATTCACCGACCCCCGTTCCGGTAAGCATTATGCGATTGGTGAAAACCCGGCCGTGTTGCTGGTGAGGCCGCGCGGGTGGCATCTGCTTGAAGAACATATGCTAGTTGATGGCGAACCAGTAGCTGGCGGCATTTTCGACTTTGGCTTGTATTTCTACCATAATGCCAAGGCCCAAATGGCTCGCGGCTCCGGGCCGTATTTTTATCTGCCAAAGCTGGAAAGTCATCTTGAAGCCAGACTCTGGGATAGTGTTTTCGTGGCGGCGCAAAAGGCACTCGGTATCGACAAAGGGTCCATCAAAGCGACGGTCCTGATTGAGACCCTGCCGGCTGCGTTCGAGATGGATGAAATTCTGTTTGAGATGCGCGATCATATTGTCGGGCTGAATTGCGGGCGCTGGGATTATATTTTCTCGGCGATCAAAACGCTTCGGAACAATCCGGATTATGTCATGCCGAACCGGGCGCAAATCGTCATGGGTGAGGCATTCCTCGGCGCTTATGCCCGGTTGCTGGTCCAGACCTGCCATAACCGCGGCGCTTACGCCATGGGCGGCATGGCGGCGCAAATCCCGGTCAAGAATGATGAAGCCGCGAACGACGCTGCCTTTGCCAAAGTGCGTGCTGATAAGGAACGCGAAGCCAATGTCGGCCATGATGGCACCTGGGTAGCCCATCCGGGCCTGGTGCCGGTGGCAGCTGAGGTTTTTAACCGCCTGATGCCCGGCCCAAACCAGCTCGACCAGATGCCGGATGGTGAAATCAGCCAGATGGATCTGCTTGAAATCCACGAAGGCACAATTACGGAAGAGGGCTTGCGCGAAAATATCCGGGTCGGCGTCCAATATATCGAAGCCTGGCTCGGGGGCCGGGGCGCGGTGCCGCTCTACAATCTGATGGAAGATGCGGCGACCGCTGAAATTTCCCGCGCCCAGATCTGGCAATGGATCAGGCACGGTGCGAAAACCGATGATGGCAAAATTGTTACCAGCGATTGGGCTAACAAATTGCTTGAAGAGGAAATGGCGGATTTAAGAAATATTATCGGCGCCGAAACTTACGACAAGGGCAACTTTGCCGATGCAATTCAGATTTTTACCGACGTGTCTTTGGGTGAAGATTTTTCGACATTCCTGACCTTGCCTGCATATGATCTTATTAAGTAGCGGCAGACCGTTTAGAACAAAAAAAGGGCGGCTTTGTAGCCGCCCTTGA
This sequence comes from Hyphomicrobiales bacterium, assembly GCA_021775875.1. GTDB lineage: Bacteria > Pseudomonadota > Alphaproteobacteria > Rhizobiales > NORP267 > NORP267. Next base: position 85,144 of record JAJFHA010000024.1, read on the forward strand.
TTTATCTCGATATTCGAAATCTAGAATACGATGACTGTCGCTCCGACGGGGACGCGCTCGTATAAATCAGAGACATCTTCGTTGCGCATCCGGATACAGCCGGAAGATACAGCTTGACCGATTGTTGAATTTTCGGTCGTACCGTGAATGCGGTAGAGTGTATTGCCGAGATAGAGGGCGCGGGCTCCGAGCGGGTTGTTGACTCCGCCTGGAACAAAGGCCGGCAGATAGGGCTGGCGTTCACGCATTTCTGCTGGCGGACGCCAATCCGGCCATTCAGCTTTACGCGTAATGCGGTGGGTTCCGGTCCACCCGAATCCCGGACGACCTACCCCAACGCCGTAGCGGATCGCGCGGCCATTTTCCTGCACAAGGTAAAGAAACTTGCGGTTGGTATCGATAATGATCGTACCAGGTGCATGTTCGGTACGCACTTCAACAGTCTGGGGCTCAAGAGCCGGGTCGAAGGGCCGGGCTACCGCCTGTGGGCGGTTTGTTGATCCGGTTACAAAGGGATCAACGGATGCCAGGTTGATCTGCTCGTTGGCATTGGCCTGCATCGAAAAAAGCAGCCCGGTCAAAAGAAAAAAGAATCCAAACATCTGTCGCATGTCGCCTACCTCATACTGAGTTTGGGGACATGCCAGCCGGGTCTCATTAAGTGGAACCGGTCTGGCGGATATCGGATTAGGAGTGTCCCCGCCTGTTGAGATCACTATGCCAGAAACGTGCAACTAAACCATGAATCCGGCGGCAACGAATCAAAAACCATGAATCAGTAGTTAACGGCGTGAAAGCGGTCTTATCCCAGCTCTTCATACACTTCCATAAAGCGCACCCGGAACCTGCCACAATCCCCACCAAGCGACCGTGGCGGTGCGCTGTGAGCAGTATCAAGAATTTTCAGGCCATAAGCGTCGCGAATACGCTCAAAGGTTTCTCCACTGGCGTGCCTGCGAAAATAACGCACCGCCCGCACGCCAAATTCGTGAGAATTGGCCATCCTGCAATGAATCGAATGGCCATGCATCTGGCCCCAGAGTTCAGCTTTTTCCATCAGTGTTTCCGCCATGGCTGGCCGCGCACCAGGCAATATTGGAATGAGCATCATCCCGGAGAGGCAGAACATTAAAAGATGTCGCATATTTCCCTCACTTTAAGCCCCCCTCGACCGGTTCAACCAGATCAATTCAACAGAATTGCATGGATTGAATCGATTTCAAATTATGGAACGGATTCTTAACGCTATTCCGCGAAATTAAAACCCCAACCATTTGTCACACCTTGGAATCTGGAAACCGAATGTCAGCACAACGCAAAGTTTTTCGCATCGAGTCTCTGCAAAGCGGTCCCTCGGACTCAAATGTCACAACATTAAGGGTGGCACCGGAGGATGATATCGCCGCTGCGCGCCATGCCGAAATAATGGCAGCAATCCGGAATATAGGCGCTGTCGAGCAAGGTCCCGTAGCCGTCGATAACGAGCCGACAGGCGCTATCCTTGATGCGGTCAAGAAAGATCTGGTCGAAGCGCTAAAATTGAAACAGGAGTTGGAAGAGATTTCCGGCGTTATCAGCGATACCAAGAAAGAAATCGCAACGTTGCATACGACAGGCTTTCAGGGCGAAGAACTGTCGCGGGTAACCGATGAACTGGATGCCGTCGTGGTTGGCACCGAACAAGCCACCGAAACCATTTTAACAGCCGCTGAAGATATCGACCAGAATGCGTCAACCTTGCAAGCCAAAATGAAAGATTCGACCAACCTGGGTCTTGCGGAAGACATCCAGAATCAGGTTGTGAAGGTGTTTGAAGCCTGTAATTTTCAGGACATTACCGGCCAGCGGATCACCAAAGTCGTCGAGGCACTGCGCTTCATCGAAGATCGGGTATTGCGCATGATGGAAATTATGGGCGGGATTGAATCCTTTGCCAATATCGAACCTGACAAAATTGAAAAGGCGACCGGTGATGCTGCATTGCTCAATGGCCCGGCGCTTGATGATGAAGCAGGTGTTGCCGACCAGGGTGATATTGACGCCCTGTTCGATTAGGCGGGACCGCTCAATTCGCCAATCCGGCTGATAATCCTGTTATCAGGTCACCTTGTCGTGCGAAGTTCAATCAGTTAGAACCGCGCGGAATGCGGTTGCAAGGCGCGGCGTGTAAATTTTGTCCGCCCAATGTCGCGAAACAATATTCCTGAAGCGCCGTGAGCCGGAAATCCCATGAGCAAAAAAAACAAACCTGCCCGCGTCAAGGCCCGGCTTCCCCGCGGATTTGTTGATCGCAACGCCGCAGACCTGTGTGCCGTCAATGAAATGACGGCGAAAATCAGCGACGTGTTTGAGCGCTACGGCTTCGACGCGATTGAGACCCCGATGTTTGAATATACCGACGCGCTCGGTAAATTCTTGCCAGACGCAGATCGGCCCAACGAGGGTGTGTTCTCACTCACCGACGATGACGATCAATGGATGAGCCTGCGCTACGACCTAACCGCGCCGCTCGCCCGTCACGTCGCTGAAAATATCAATGAAATTCATCTGCCCTACCGCACCTACCGCGCTGGCTATGTGTTCAGGAACGAAAAGCCGGGCCCGGGCCGCTTCCGGCAATTCATGCAAATGGACGCCGACAGCGTCGGCGCCCCCGGCGTACAGGCCGACGCCGAAATGTGCATGATGCTGGCCGATGTGATGGAAGCGGTTGGCATCAAGCGTGGCGATTATGTGGTGCGGGTGAATAACCGCAAAGTGCTCGATGGTGTGATGGAGGCGATTGGTCTCGGTGGTGACGAAAATGCCGGGCGGAGACTGACCGTTTTGCGGGCTATCGATAAGTTGGATCGGTTGGGTATTGATGGCGTTCAGCAATTGCTTGGCAAAGGCCGCAAGGACGACAGTGGTGATATTACTAAAGGCGCTGAGTTAAACGACGAGCAAATTGAGAGGCTTTTGGCGAACTTTCAAATGAAGACGCAACAAAATTCCATGGTCAATACGATTATGAAATACCATGCTGATGAGGGAGAGCTAGAAGGTTTGACTGAAGAAGAAGTTGAGTTGTTGTGGCATGGCGCGTATGCGGCAGGTACGATGGCTCTCCTTCAAGGGGAAAGCGAAGTAGATGAAATTCCCGGCCTTAGAGAATTGGTAGATATTTGGACCTTAATCGAAGCCGCAGGTTATAATGACGGTCGCATTCGCATCGACCCTTCGTGTGTCCGCGGTCTCGAATATTACACAGGCCCCGTTTATGAATGCGAATTGACCTTCCCGGTCACCAACGAAAAGGGCGAAGAAGTTGTCTTCGGTTCGGTCGCGGGGGGCGGGCGTTATGATGGGCTTGTTGAACGCTTTACCGGGCAAAAGGTTCCGGCGACCGGATTTTCCATCGGTGTCTCGCGCCTGATGACGGCGCTGAAAAACCTCGACAAGCTTGAGCAGTCCAAGGCTGTTGCGCCTGTTCTAGTGACTATTATGGATCATGATCGTATTGGCGACTACATGTTGCTCACTAAGAAACTTCGTGACGGCTTGAATCCACGTGATGAAAATGGAGATTACCTTGGTCCTCCGATCCCGGTAGAGATGTACCAAGGAAACCCAAAGAAATTCGGCAACCAGCTTAAATATGCCGACCGGCGCGGTTGCCCTATCGCTATCATTCAGGGGTCGGACGAATTCGCTGCTGGCGAAGTCCAGATCAAAGACCTGATCGAGGGTGCGCGTCTTGCTGCCAATATCGAAGACAACGAGACATGGCGGGAGTCCCGCTCGGCCCAAGTCTCGGTGCCGGCCGCCGATATGGTCGCGACCGTGAAGGCCATGCTGAAAAAGGAGGGTGCCGGTAATTGAACCGGCAGATTTTCATGTCAGCAGGCAAAAACATAAATCCAGATAATGTGACGGTGGAAGCCCGTGCCCGACGCTTGCGCGACCGGTTTGTGGATTCAGGTTTTGCGTCAATCGAGCCGCCGATCCTGCAACCGTCTGAGGCCTTTATCGGTCTGTCCGGTGAAGATATCCGTCGCCGCCTCTATCTGGTCCAGGGCGAGGGCGGCGAAGAGCTTTGCTTGCGCCCGGATCTCACCATTCCCGTTGCCCGCATCCATCTGGAAAGCGGTGCTGATCAAGCTCGCTATTGTTATGCGGGTCCAAGCTTTCGTCGGGTGTCTGAAGCTGAAACCAGCAACCTGCCGGGCGAATTCCAGCAGGCCGGGTTCGAATTGTTCGGCTCCAGCGAACCAGAAACCGATATGCAAATTTTTGCGCTTGCCGTTGGCGCGTTGAAGGCCGAAGGCCTCGACGCGGTACAGGTACGGATGGGACATCCTGGCATTTTCCGCGCCCTGATCGCGGCTCTCGATATCCCGGATTTCTGGCGCGGACGTTTGCTCCGCCATTTCTGGCGGCGCGATCTGGCAACCGGCATCGCCGCCGCATTTGCAAATTCTCCAAGCAAGGCCAGCGGCAGCGAAGCCTTTGCCGCAGCACTCACCTCGCTCGACCGGGACGCAGCCTCCGGGTTGGTCGAAGAAGTATTGGCGCTTGCCGGGATCAAACCGGTCGGCGGTCGCTCAGCCGACGAGATCGCCCACAGATTTATGGAACGCGCCGCACTCGCCGCTGAACCATTGCCTGGAAAAATCATCAGCATCGTGCAGGAATATCTCAGCCTTGAAGGATCGCCAGATCAGGTGGTGTCCGGGATCGTTGCCTTGAACAAAGAACACAAATTCGCTCTCGACGTTGAAATCGAGGCCTTGAGCACGCAACTGAACGAAGCTGAAAAAATATTGCAGGATATCTGCGGTAGCGACACCAGCCTTCTGTTCGCGGCGGATTTTGGCCGCAATCTCGAATATTATACTGGACTGGTTTTTGAGCTGCATGACAGCAATAACCCGCACCTTCGACAAATTGCCGGGGGTGGTCGTTATGACCGGTTGCTGACAGGACTTGGGTCAAAAAAAGATGTCCCGGCCGTTGGCTGCGCGATCTATGTGGATCGCCTGTCTCAAGCCTTGGAAGGGGGTAATTCATGAGCAGTCCCCTTATCCTTGCCGTTCCCTCCAAAGGCCGGCTTCAGGAAAATGCCGACGCATTTTTTTCGCGTGCCGGACTGGATATCAAAAAATCCGGTGGCACCCGAACCTATATGGGAACCATTGCAGGCGTTCGGGATGTTGAAGTTTCATTTCTGTCGGCGTCAGAAATTTCCCGCCAGCTAGCTGACGGTGCGGTCCATCTCGGGGTCACCGGAGAAGATTTAGTCCGCGAAAATATTTCCAATGCGGATGAGAAAATTCAACTGGTCACGCCGCTTGGTTTTGGTTTTGCCGACGTGGTTGTTGCAGTGCCCCAGTCATGGATTGATGTTTCGACCATGGAAGACCTCGATGATGTCGCCGCCGGTCGCTATGCCCGGACCGGTGAGCGCATGCGGGTCGCCACAAAATACATCAACCTCACCAGAGATTTCTTCAAGGCGCACGGCATTGCGGATTACCGCATTGTCGAAAGCGCCGGTGCGACCGAAGGTGCGCCCGCATCCGGAAGCGCAGAATTGATCGTTGATATCACCACCACCGGCGCGACACTGGTGGCCAACGCTCTGAAAATTATGGACGATGGTGTAATCCTGAAAAGCCAGGCCAATCTGGCAGCTTCCCTGACCGCGTCATGGAGCGGAGATGCACGCGCTGCGTTGGCAACAATTCTAACCAGAATAGCCGCCGACATTCGCGGTCGCGAATTACGCGAGGTCCGGTTTTCCGGTGGCGATGAAGCTCTTGCTGCAGAGGCTTGCCAAAAATTTGGCTGCACGATACCGCCCGGTGAAGGCCGTGTTTCGGTTCTGCATGTGCCAGCCGAAAATCTCTACGCGCTGGTCGATTGGCTGCGCCAGCATGGCGCTGGCGCTGTAAGCGTTGTCCGTCTTGATTATATTTTCGAGCCTGAAAACCTGCTTTACAATCGTCTTGCGACCCGGCTCGGCTGGTCTTCCTGACCGTCTTTCGCAGGATGGTTTAGTGCCAGACCGAACGAACGGATTTCCAGATCCTTAGCACGCCACCCGGTCATGTCCGGATGGAGTTGGTCAACGGCCAAACGCGGTCCCGGCCAGCACAGGCGATAATATTCGTCAACTTCCAAACCTTCCCGCCGCGCCATTTCAGATATCTGGCTGTGGCTGAACCGATTGGTATAAAAACTGCTTTTTCTGATCCATGGTCTTTCCCAAAACTTGGCTGAAAACCGCAAATGGTTGAGGCCACCATCAAGATGGTCATCCAGATCGACCCCGTGGAGAGCCAGCCCGTTCGGTGTCAGGAGCCGTGCAAATTCATGCAGGAAACCTTGAAAATCTTCCCGTGGTAAATGTTCCATGACGGCTTCGCTGATAATCAAATCAACACTGGAATCTTCAATTTCGCGCAGGCTTGAAAGCCCCCCTGTCAGATAACTGGCTCGACAGGCGCGCAAAATATCGTCAAGGCGGGTGCAATTGGATAGATCAGGGACGGCGAGACCGCGCTCTGTCAACCCGGCGGCAATGGCGTGGTAATGCCGCATATCCCTCCGGGCAAAATTTCCGGCATCCACTAACCAGATACGCTCAACTCCATGGGCCGCCGCAACCAGAGCACGCGCAACCGTATCGCCCGGACCGAGTTCCAGGTAGCTTTCCGGTGGTTGCTTGTTTTTGGACCTGTGCAGGTTGAACTTTGTCTCGAAAAGATCGATTAGACGATCTAAATCTGTGTCGTCAGGTTTGGAAGCAAGAAAAACATGACCTAGCCCACCAACAACACCAAGGCCCGGAGACAAAAGCCGGCCCGCCATTTTCATCCACCATGGTAAAGGTGTTCCACGGTTATAATTGTATGGGACAATACGCTGCCCGAGGACTTGAGCATTGGTTGCCTGGTCCGGAGCGTATTGTGGAAAATCAGCTTTACACCCCATAATCTGTGCCTCTCCCAAAGGTTGGTGTAGCCAACCTTATCGGTGTGACATTTACAATATAGACGTTCGGGTGTCTCACTTTAGCCCGTCAAATTCAACAGATGTGTGACTTATCCTCGGAATTTATTCGGCGGTATACCAGAGGCTAAAGCTGCCATAGGTTCCGGAGCCGGTATCCCGGTCTTCGCTAATGCCGCCAGAGACCGCGACAGAAAATCCAAGCAAAGGAATGCCACTGGCGCGAATACCAAATTGCGATGTCTGGTAGGAATTGTTGCCGCCGGTTGCTATTTCCGGGCCTACATAGAAATCGTGGTTGGAAAAAATCCGGTAGCCCACGAAGGCGTTGGCGTGATACCCGGAAAATACACTCGTTGTGGAAGCATAAAACGTTAGCAAAATGATTTCCGTGGGCTTCACCCAGAGGTCCAGTTTGCCGGATATTCCGGTTTCATCACCTTGATTTTGATTGCCGGGATCAAAGGGTGTGAGAAAGTGGTTTTCATTGCGGACACCGACAAAGCCTATGATCCGGCCTTGCTCCCACCGATGTCCGTAACCAACCGCCCCTTCGAAAACATTGAAGGACGCGTCAACAATTCCGCCCGCTACATTTTTTGTCAGGTAGGAATAGCGACCCGTGCCGGCTGACGCTTCCAAAATCCATCCGCCATTGTCAGCGTCGCCGGACAAATGATAGCGCCCGCCCGAATAGAAAAAATGGTTGTTGTTAGCGATGCTGGCACCGGAAAAAAACAGCCAGCGCTGGCCAGATTTTTCGTCAGCTTGGGCGTCAGGCAAAAAGAAAAGCGTTGCCGGAACAATCGCCCAGCAGACCAACCGTATTCCAAGTTTTATAGGGAGCTCCCCCAATCGCCCCTCCTGTTGACGCCAGTCTAGCGAGGTTAAGCGGCCTCATGAAGTGGACAATAGAAACAAAAAGGGCCACCCGAAGGTGGCCCTTAAAGATCGTAATTTTACTTCCAGACTACATCATGCCGCCCATGCCGCCCATGTCGGGCATACCGCCACCAGGCATTGCCGGGGCATCAGCTTTCGGCACTTCAGCAATCATTGCTTCGGTGGTGACCAGCAGGCCACCAACTGAAGCAGCGTCCTGAAGGGCAGTACGTACAACCTTGGTCGGGTCGATGATACCAGCGCTAACAAGGTCGCCATAGACTTCGTTCTGAGCATCGAAGCCAAAGTTGCCGCTTTTTTCGCTGACCTTGGCAACAACGATTGAACCTTCAACACCGGCATTTTCGGCGATCTGGCGGATCGGAGCTTCCAGTGCCCGCAGTACAATCTTGATACCGGCTTCGATATCGGGATTGTCGCTTGTGAGCTTGGCAACAGCCTTCTTGGCACGAAGCAGCGCAGTACCGCCACCTGGTACAATGCCTTCTTCAACCGCAGCGCGGGTTGCGTTCAGCGCATCCTCGATCCGGTCTTTCTTTTCTTTCACTTCAATTTCGGTCGCGCCGCCGATGCGGACGACAGCAACACCACCAGCCAATTTGGCGAGGCGTTCCTGAAGCTTTTCACGATCATAGTCAGAAGCGGTTTCGTCGATCTGGCGACGGATCTGGTTGACCCGTGCTTCCACAGCCTTGCGGCTGGCGGAACCATCAACGATTGTGGTTTCTTCTTTAGTGATCATGACTCGCTTGGTGGTGCCGAGCATGTCAACGGTGACATTTTCGAGCTTAATACCAAGATCTTCAGAAATCACCTGACCACCGGTCAGAACCGCAATGTCTTCGAGCATTGCCTTGCGCCGGTCACCAAAACCAGGTGCCTTGACAGCAGCAATCTTGAGACCACCGCGCAGCTTGTTGACAACAAGCGTTGCCAGAGCTTCGCCTTCAACATCTTCAGCGATGATGAGAAGTGGGCGGCTGGACTGAACAACGGTTTCCAGTATCGGCAACATTGCCTGGAGGTTGGAGAGTTTGGATTCGTGCAGGAGAATGTAAGGATTTTCAAGTTCTGCAATCATCTTGTCGGCGTTGGTCACGAAATAGGGTGACAGGTAACCGCGGTCGAACTGCATGCCTTCAACAACTTCCAGCTCGGTTGTCAGAGATTTGGCTTCTTCGACGGTGATAACACCTTCATTGCCAACCTTCTGCATCGCTTGAGCGATCATGTCGCCAATTTCAGTGGCACCATTTGAGGAAATCGTGCCGACCTGGGCAACTTCTTCAGAAGTTTTGATTTTCTTGGAACGTTTTTCAAGATCAGCAATAGCAGTTTCAACTGCCATTTCGATACCGCGTTTGAGATCCATCGGGTTCATGCCAGCCGCAACAAACTTGGTGCCTTCTTTAACAATGGCATGAGCCAATACGGTGGCAGTCGTCGTGCCGTCGCCTGCAATATCGTTGGTCTTGCTGGCAACTTCGCGGAGCATCTGCGCGCCCATATTTTCGTACTTGTCTTCAAGTTCGATTTCTTTAGCAACGGTTACGCCGTCTTTGGTTACGCGTGGAGCGCCAAAAGATTTGTCGAGAACCACATTCCGGCCCTTCGGGCCTAGGGTTACTTTCACGGCATTTGCCAGGGTTTCAACGCCACGGAGCATTCTGTCGCGGGCATCTGACCCGAATTTTACTTCTTTAGCAGCCATTTTTGCCACCTTTTCTTTTCTTGCCGCACAGAGCGACGATTATTGTTCAGGAAAATTATTGTGCTGAAATTCAGCCAATAATGCCCATGATGTCGGATTCCTTCATGATCAGGAGATCCTTGCCGTCAATCTTGACTTCAGTGCCGGACCATTTGCCAAACAGCACTTTATCGCCTTTTTTAACTTCAAGTGGCTGCAGCTTGCCAGCTTCGTCGCGGGCACCAGAGCCTACGGCAACAATTTCGCCTTCACTGGGCTTTTCCTTGGCTGAATCAGGGATAATGATCCCGCCAGCTGATTTTTCTTCTTCGTCAATACGCCGTACAAGGACGCGGTCATGTAGTGGACGGAATTTCATGGTTGATGTTTCCTCCTGCAGAGGTTGCAGATTACAGATCTTGTAAGATGATTAGTGAAATTAGCACTCACAACAAGCGAGTGCTAACGGTCGCGATTGAAATAGGTTCTAAGCGCCGTTGAGTCAAGACTTCAGGGCATTTCGGGGTCAGAAAAATTGCTGTAGGTTAACGCCTTCCAGCAAAAAACCCCCGGAACACCTCCTCGGGGGCCAATTCCGTCCTGAAGACAGGATCAATCCATTATCAGGCTATTATCTGGCTTTTGTCAGGAGACAATCACCCGGGCACCAACTGGCACACGCTCATAAAGATCAATCACGTCATCGTTGAGCATGCGAATACAGCCCGATGATACGGCATAGCCAATGGTTTCAGGCTCAACCGTGCCGTGGATGCGGTAAAGAGTGCTGCCAAGATAAAGCGCGCGGGCTCCCATTGGGTTACTTTCTCCGCCGGGTACAAACCGCGGCAAATAGGGCTGACGCTGACGCATTTCAGCAGGTGGCGTCCAGCTCGGCCATTCGGCTTTGCGGGTCACGCGGTGGGTGCCAGCCCATTCAAAGCCCGGACGGCCAACGCCGATCCGGTACTGGATCGCGCGGCTATCTTCAAGCACCAGGTAAAGATTGGCGGTTTCGGTATCGATAACGATCGTGCCGGGGGTTTGTTCGGTCTGATAGGAAATGTTTTTTGCTGTCGTCTTCATGGCACCGGATCGGAGCAAATCAGATTCTGACGCAAATACCGGATTAGCATCGGCGCGCACTTCAACGGGTTGTGAAAATACGAGAGAAACCGAGGCCGCCACGAATGCACCTACCAAAAACCGTCTCATTTTAGTTCCCCAACGAATTTTGCTTCAACAATTGTTGCCTTTAAGTAAGGCTGTGTAACCCGGTCTGTAAAAAGATGCACGGATTTTCTTGGCAATGAGCCAATAAAAGCCGCCTTTTTCCTTCAAAACCTAAAAATTTTCGACCCAGGGCCGTAATTCTATTTCCCATGCCCAGGCACTACGCGGTTGCTGCACGAATTGCAGGTAGGTTTCAGCAATCGCATCAGGATCGAGAAAAGACCCTGGTTTCGCCGGATCCTCCGGGCGTTGATCGCTTTTAACGCCGCCATCGATCACAAAATGGCCGACATGTATGCCTTGGGGATGAAGCTCCCGCGCCATTGATTGAGCAAGCCCGCGCAGGGCGAATTTTCCCATCGCAAATGGAGCAGATTGAGGATAGCCTTTTACGCCTGCAGAAGCGCCGGTAAACAAGATTGCGCCTGCTTTCCGGGGCACCATGGCCTGGGCGGCGGCTTGCCCAACCAGAAACGCGCCAAAGGCGGTGACATCCAGAGAATGGCGAACGTCTTCCGGGTCAAGGTCGGTAATCGGCCCGCGCGCCCGGGCGCTTGGATTATAGACGACAACATCCGGTGATCCGGCATCATCGGTAAAGGATTTGAAAATACGGGCGACGTCGTCACTATCCGTGACGTTGCCGCTATAACAACGAGCTTTTGTTTCTGCAGCCAAAGCTTCCAGCTTGCCGGTATCACGCGCTACCAGGCCGATTTTATAGTCCTCTTTGGCAAACAACCGCGCTACGGACGCTGAAATTCCCCCGCCGACTCCAAAAATCAAGACGTTATCACTCATATTCCACTCCTTCAAAAATTGTTGTGAAAACATAACCCTGACGGTCAGCTTTGTTGAATCACAATCTGTTCATGATCAGACTTGGGGTCGGCAGTAAGTTTCGCGCATGGCAAAGGTGCTGAGAAACGCAATCAACCCCGCCACAAGGATTGCCCACATGCTGATGTCAAAGGCGGCCATTGAATAAACCCGGGCACCGCCCGACATTTCGCCTGACCAGTTCCGGTCAAGAATATAGCCGATCAGGGGCTGCAACACAGCGCCGGCGCTCACCGTAAACCCGTTGATCAATCCCATGACAGCGCCATGGACCCTGGTTTCGGTCATTTCGCGAATATAAGCGTAGCAATTGACCATCATCGCGCCGATGGCACCCGCCGAAAATATCAGCATTCCGGATACATAGATCGGAAGATCAGGCCCAAGGAACAGGATCGACATGACCAGCAGGTTGAGAAATGCGGCGATGACCATCGGCGATTTGCGGCGTTGGAAATGATCTGTCAGCCAGCCGGAAATCGGCGCACCAAACGCCCATCCAAGGAAAGTGGCGGACACATAGAGCCCGGCTTCCGGGCGTTCAATACCGTAGCGGGTCATCATATACGGGATGCCCCACAAGGCCCCGAAACCAAGCAGGAACCCGGACATGGTACTGGCGATCAGGGCGGTAACCCATACCTGGGGAATTTTGAACGACTTCATGACGGCTCGGCCAAAATCGCCCCATGAAATATGGTCCTGGCGTTTCAATTTCTCCGGATCAGGTGTGTTTCGGACAACAAGGCCAACCATCAGCATCAGGGCGATGCCGGCAATGGAGCCGTAAAAAATTGTGTCACGCCACCCAATGCTGTCAACCAGCAGGGACAATGGTGCCTGGCTGCCTACTGCTGCCAACATGGCGATGGTCATTGTCATACCGGATAAAAGCGCGAACCGGGATTGCGGAAACCACTGACCGATCAGGACGAGGGAGCCGAGAAACCCGACCCCTGATCCAACGCCAACCAGAAGACGGCCAATATAGGCGATCTGGATGGTTTCGGCGCTCGCAAACATCAAGCCGCCGATTGCGCAAAGCAGCAAGGAGACGCTCAGGGTGATGCGGGCACCAAATCGGTCCAGGATAATGCCGATCGGTAATTGCATGCCTGCATAAGAATAAAAGTAAAGAGCTGAAAGATTTCCAAGCGCCGCCCCGCCAACGGCAAAATCCCGCATCAGTTCGGAGACCATGACACTTGGCGCGATACGGTGGAAAAACGCGTAACCGAAGCACAAAGCTCCGAGCATCCAGATGGCCCACGCCAACAGGCCACCCACTTTATATTTTGGTTGCTCCGGGTCTACACGGTCACTTAGGGCTGATTGCACAAAGCCGCCTGTTCTGCCCATCGGGGCTTGAATGATTCCAAACCCTAGTCCGGGCGACCAGTTTGGCAAACATGCAAATTTGCATGGCACGTATGCGTACACCGGGAACAGACCAAATCAAACAAGAGTGATGACCGGAATTTTCAGGTCTGGGTTATAAAAGTCATCAACAGATGGAGACTATTCGATGTATGCCAATACCAAACTGACAATGTCTGGCCGGTGCACAATGTTGCTTTTCGCAATGGCATTCTTCATGTCGTTTGCGGTCTCGGTCAGCGCCCAATCAATCATATCCCCGGCCCAGTCCCACGAGCAGGCCGGGCGCAGTGAATTGATATTGGTTGATATCCGCCGGATCAGTGAATGGCAGGAAACCGGCATTGCTACATCGGCCACGCTGATTTCTATGCACGAACCCGGATTTTTTGAAAAGCTCGATCAGGCGGTTGACAGCGATCATAGCCGGACTATCGCTCTGATCTGCGCTGTCGGTGGGCGTTCCACATGGATGCAGGCGCAACTGCTTGGTCGCGGCTACACCAATATTTTAAACGTTGCCGAAGGCATGATCGGCGGTCGCCATGGCCCGGGTTGGATTGTTCGAGGGTTACCTACAAAAAACTATACGGAATAAATTCAGAAATCATTTCAGCTGACAGCTGAAAGGTCTTGCCATCCAGCGCTGGAAGGCTCCTATATCTGCAGCCAACACATAATTGGCAGGTTTTTTTCATGGAACATTCAAACCCTAAAGAAGCCCAAAGCGCGATCGATCCGGTCTGCGGCATGACGGTCGATATCAATGCTGGCAAGCCGCAGGTAGAGCATGACGGCATCACCTGGCATTTCTGCAATCCCAACTGCGCGGAGAAATTTGAAGCTGATCCCCAGCCCTATATCGACGCTGTCGATAGTGGCCACCCGCATGAATTTGAGCGGGTCAAAAGCGACCACGAAGGCAAGGGCGGTTACATCTGTCCGATGGACCCCGAAGTTTGGAGTGCGGTCCCGGCATCATGTGAAATATGTGGTATGGCGCTGGAACCGGCGGACATTTCTGCCTATACCGGGCCAAATCCCGAGTTGGTAGATTTTACCCGGCGGCTTTGGGTTGGTGCCATGTTCGCAATCCCTTTGCTGGCCATTTCCATGGGCGAAATGCTGCCCGGATTTGGTGAAAATTTGCACGGAGCCTGGAACCCCTGGGTGCAACTCGCGCTCAGCCTCCCGGTGGTTCTCTGGTCCGGACTACCTTTTTTCCAGCGCGGATGGCGTTCGATTGCCGGCTGGAACCTGAACATGTTCACCCTGATCGCCATCGGTACCGGGGCGGCATTCCTTTTCAGCATAGTTGCAACGGCGGCTCCGGAGATATTCCCGGCTGAATTTCGCGATGCCGATGGCCGGGTCGGTCTCTATTTCGAAGCCGCCGCTGTCATCATCTGCCTGGTATTAGTCGGCCAGGTTTTGGAATTACGGGCGCGAGAGCGCACCGGGGGCGCGGTGCGAGCCTTGTTGAATCTGGCTCCCAAAACCGCGCAAAGAATTCGCGGGACTAACGAAGAAGAAATCGCCCTCGATCAAATCGTCCTTGGTGATCTGTTGCGGGTGCGTCCGGGTGAAACTGTTCCTGTTGATGGGGCACTGGTTGAAGGTGCCAGTAATATCAACGAATCCATGATTTCCGGCGAGCCGCTGCCGGTATCCCGCAATCCCGGCGACAGAGTGATCGGCGGCACGCAGAATCTCAACGGCACTTTTGTGATGGAAGCAACCCGGATCGGTGCAGAAACCATGCTGGCGCGTATCGTCCAGATGGTGTCGGATGCCCAGCGCAGCCGTGCCCCGATTCAACGCATAGCCGACAGGGTGGCGGCATGGTTCGTACCGATTGTTGTATTGATAGCGGTCATGGCTTTCATTGTCTGGGCCATTATCGGACCATCACCGGCACTGGCCTATGCTGTGGTTGCCGCCGTCTCGGTCCTGATCATTGCGTGCCCTTGCGCACTTGGCCTCGCGACGCCGATGTCGATCATGGTCGGAACCGGACGCGGTGCCGAGCTTGGTATCTTGGTGAAAGATGCGGCAGCGTTGGAGCGGCTTGAAAATGTCGATACCCTGATCATCGATAAAACCGGGACGCTGACGAAAGGTGCGCCGGAACTGACAAATTTAGTACCGGCAAAAGGCGTGACCGATGCCCGGCTTCTTGGTTGGGCGGCCAGCATCGAACATGGCAGCGAGCACCCTATCGCCCGCGCCATTATGGACGCGGCGGCCGCTCAAAACATTTCGCCCAAGAAAGTGTCAGGATTTTCCGCGACAACCGGTAAAGGCATTTCCGGAAATATCGGCAAAACCAAAATCCTGCTCGGCAACCGGGCGATGATGAATGATCACAATATCGATTTTTCCGCCCACGAAGAGGCGGCAACCAGCTATGAAAATGAAGGCGCGACGGTGATTTTTGTTGCCCGTGGTGACAGTTTGGCAGGGCTTCTCGTTGTTGCCGATGCTTTGAAGGAAACAACTGTCGCCACCATCAACACGCTTCATGAAGAAGGCCTGAAAATTATCATGGCGACTGGTGACAATGAGCGCACTGCCCGTTCAATCGCGGCGGGTTTGGGCATCGATGAAGTTTATGCCGGGATATTGCCTGAAGCAAAGAACAAGCTTGTCAACGAGCTGAAGGCCGAGGGCAAAATCGTCGCCATGGCAGGAGACGGGATCAACGATGCCCCGGCGCTGGCTGCTGCCGATATCGGTATTGCCATGGGAGACGGTACGGATATCGCCATCGAGAGCGCCAGCGTTACCTTGTTACAAGGTGACCTTTCCGGCATTTTGCGTGCCCGGCGATTGAGCCGCGCCACCATGAGTAATATCCGCCAAAACCTGTTTTTCGCCTTTGCTTACAATATGGTCGGCGTGCCAATCGCCGCCGGGGCGCTGTATCCAGTCTTTGGTCTGTTGCTGTCGCCGATGATCGCCGCTGCTGCCATGAGCCTGTCGTCAGTTTCCGTCATTGGAAATGCGCTTCGGTTACGCCACACTCAAATCTGATGCCGATGGCAAGGCCACGCGGATCGTGATACAGATGCCTCATTATGGGGGGTGTTGTTGAATTTCCGGTCTGGTTTGTGGTCATTGCGGCGACGCTCGCGACCATTGGTCTGATCGACCGTTTGCTGGTGCCGAGCGTGCGCTGGTTTCTGCGTCGGCGTGTCAACCGCGTCATCGATGATCTGAACGAGCGCAATCAATTGCGCATCCAGCCCTTTAAATTCAACAAGCGCGCCAGCCTGATCGACCGGTTGATCTATGATCAGGAAGTGGTCAAGGCGGCGGAAGAATGGGCGATTGAAAATAACGAGCCGCGTGCCGCCGCCATGAACCGGATCAGCGGTTACGCTAAAGAAATAGTCCCGGCTTTCAATGCCTACGCTTATTTCCGCATCGGCACCCGTGCCGCTCGTTGGCTTGCCAATATGTTTTACCGGGTCCGCCTTGGATATTCCGACAATGACAGCCTGAGCCGGATAGATCCGAATTCGTCCGTCGTCTTCGTCATGAACCACCGCTCCAACATGGATTACGTGCTGGTCACGTATATGGCGGCTTCAAATTCGGCGCTTAGTTATGCGGTGGGTGAATGGGCGCGCATATGGCCATTGCAAAGCTTGATCCGTGCCATGGGGGCGTATTTTATCCGTCGGGATTCCGGCAACGAACTCTACAGAAAAGTATTGTCGCGGTATGTCCACATCGCAACCGCCGAAGGGGTAACCCAGGCAGTATTCCCCGAAGGCGGCTTGAGCCGGGACGGAAAATTGCGGCCAACACGGCTTGGCCTGTTGAGCTATATGGTTTCAGATTTCGACCCGGAGCATCAAAAGGATATTGTATTTGTCCCGGTCGGGCTGAATTACGACCGGGTCATTGAAGACCGCAATCTGACCAAGAAGATACAGAAAGAAACCGGTCATCGTCATTGGCGGTTTGGCACCTGGAAGGTCGTCCGCTACATCGCCCACGGCATCAGCCTTAGCTTGCGGGGGCGCTGGTATCGGTTTGGTTATGCAACGGTTAGCTTTGGCCCGCCGGTGTCTCTTCGGGATCATTTGAAACGCGAAAAGAAAGATTTCCGGGATCTCACCCGAAAGCAGCGTTTTGCCGCAATACAGAAACTCGGCGATCATTTAATGGCGGAAGTTGGCAAGGTTATCCCGGCATTGCCAGTATCGCTCGCGGCTTTGGTTTTTACCCAGGCCGGGGACAATGCTATTTCCGAACTGGAATTGAAATCCAGGGTTTTTGCTTTGGTCTCCAAGCTTGAAGATGGTGGAACCCATGTCCATATTCCGCGTCACGATCGCGACTATGCAGTAAGTGCGGGGTTGCGGATGTTGACCCTGCGCGGTCTGGTTCGCGAGACCGAGGAGGGCCTTTATTTGGCCAACCTGGATGAACAGGTGCTGCTTAAATATTACGCGAATTCCATTGTCCATCTGGTGGCTCCGCATCGCGTCCGCAAAACAAAATCGACGTCGAGCTAAACCCGCTCCCAATGTCCGCCAAAGGTGGATTTATCGTTTTTGACACGGCGCACCCCGTAAATCTCTCGCATGGTTTTTCGGGTCAATAATTTTGCAGGGCTTCCAATCCCGGTTTGCGTGCCCTCGCTAAGCAGCAAAACCTTGTCGGCAAATCGGGCGGTAAGTTCAAGGTCATGAAGCACACAAATGACAATCCGGCCAGCACGCGCCGTCTGTTGCAATAATTCCAGAACTTCCAGTTTGTGTTCAAGGTCCAGATGCGCGGTGGGCTCATCGGCGAGCAGCAGCGCCGGTGCGCCAGCCAGCGCCCGCGCCAGCATGACAAGCGCCTTCTCGCCGCCGGAAAGCGTATCAAATCCGCGATTTTCAAATTCAGCGATCCCCGTCGCTGCAATCGCATCCCGGACAGCTTCTTCATTGTCCGGCGACAGGAACCCGCTTGTGTTGGCCCCGTGAGGGAGTCGCCCAAGTGCAACAATTGTGCGGACAGCAAGCGGCCAGTGAACTTCATGGCCCTGGGGAATATAAGAAACCCGCCGGGCCCGGGCATTGCCGTCCAGCGTTGTTATATTTTCACCATCAAGTGTGATCTGCCCTTGATTGCTCACAAGCCCGGCGATGGCACGCAACAATGTGGATTTACCGGCGCCATTCGGACCGGCAATTACCAGCAATGCGCCGGATTTAACCGAAAAGGATATGTCCTTGATAATTTCATGACCGCCGAGGGAAACCCCGCATCCTGCCACGTCAAGAAGATGATCTGCTTTGATCATGCTTCACTGCGCGCAAACTGTCGCTCCCTGAAGACCAGCACGAAGAAAAACGGCACCCCGATAAGCGCTGTGATGACGCCGAGCTTCATTTCCGAATAGGTCGGGATCAGGCGAACCAGAATATCCGCCCCCAACAACAGAAGCGCCCCAAACAGTGCTGATGGCAACAGCGTGCGGCCAGGGTCATAGCCAACAAGGGGGCGCACAATATGGGGCACAACCAGGCCGACAAAACCAACCACACCGGATACCGCAACCGCTGCCCCGACCCCAAGTGCGGTGCCGCCAATCACCATGAAAGATAGTTTTTGGGGATCTGTGCCCAGCGTCACCGCAACGTCGCGCCCAAGGGTCAAAGCCTGAAGGTGTAACCTGGTGCGCCACAAAATCACCCAGCTAAGCAATATGAAGGGTGCAGCCAGAGCTACATGAACCATGCTCCGGTCGGCGAGTGACCCAAGCAGCCAGAATGCGATTTCAAGTGCGGCAAAAGGGTCCGGTGCAAGATTGAGTAGCAACGCCGTCAACGCACTGGCAAAACTGGAAAGTGCAAGTCCTGCCAAAATCAAGGTAACAATCCGCCCGTCCCGACTCACTAGAGCGAGTAGAATGGTGGCGGAAATAAAGGCGGCAACAATGGCGGCGAACGGAAGCCAGATCGAAAGCGCGCCGGCGGCACCAAGATATAACACGGCGCTTGCGCCAAATGCGGCCGCATTCGAGGTGCCGATCAGAGACGGGGAGGCGAGCGGGTTTCGGGTAAAGCCCTGAAGCACCGCGCCGGACAAACCCAGTGTTGCTCCAATCATGAACCCGAGCAGGGTTCGTGGTAACCTGATTTGCTGAACGATGATCACAATGGTTTCATCGCCAAACCCAAACAAGCCGAAAAAGACATGTCTAGCGGAAATTGAAGCTGGACCAATCAGTAGCGACAAAAACGCGATCAGCAAAAGCCCCCCTGAAATAATCAGCAGGCAGAAAGGCCGGTCGAGGGCCAACGAGGGTTGGGAACCGCTTTTGGTCATGACGCTGGCTATACACGATTGAGTGGGCGCACGTCACTTTCAAAAATATGGCAGTGATTCCGGCAAAATCTGTATCAGAGACGGAGAACACAGTCGGACGCGCGGGGACGCAAATAGAATGTATCGTCCATATTGACACCCCCGACGAGAAAATGACCAACCAACGAGGAAAACAGATATGTCGTTTCTGACATGACCAGGCAGGTATTATTGAAAATCAGGTCCGGTGGTATCGTTACACTTGATCCAGTCGCGCGGGCAGTTCCCTGAAAAGAGTCACTCCAGGCGATTGTCGCATCGCCGTTATTATCAATGATGACACTGGAGACCACCACGGTCAGTGTAGCAGTGCTATAGGGCGCCAGGACAGCGGTGCTGGCCTGAAACACGTTGGTTATCTCAGTATTGTTGATTTCGTCGGTCTGGGCCACAAGATCGGCGGTGGAGCTTGCCAGTGCTGTCAATTTACGATCGACCGTAATAGCCTGGCTGAATTCAACAGCTCCCAGAAACATAGTGATCAGGATCGGCGCGATCAGTGCGAATTCAACTGCGGCAATGCCTCTATTGTCTTTTGAGAGACCAGGTCCTGATAAAAATTGCCGCTTTATCATTTGGCGAAATCGGTTTGAAGAAATAGTCATGTGGTTCAGACTTTGTGTTGTATTAAGGGGCTGAATTAAAAAGGTTCGTTGCGAAACGCGACCGTTGCGGCCAGCAATCTGTTACCATTGGCGAGGTTGCCGAAATTGGAGCCATAATAAGTGACGTAGGTCGGCCATTCGTAAAAGACCCGGACCAGGACAATTTCGCCACCTGTTCCCATGTTAAATCCAAAACTGGATTCATCCAGTGCCTCCGCTCCCGGCGCTCCTGATATGGGTGTATTCAGGTCTACCGAATTAAAATCTGCATAAGTCCGTACATCAATTCTGAAACCGCCGTCGCCAGATCCGTCCGGATCACAGGTCATGAGCGAACTGACGCCGGAACAAACCTCGCCACGAAAGTTCGTCAGATTAAAGCCGAGCGACTGGGCTTGGCCAGTTCGGATCAAGCGAGCCGCATCGGCAACCGCTGTTTCCAACACCTGACCGGCAAAAAACATCAAAGAGACTTCAAGAAGCGCAAAAATCAGCATGAAAAACGGCATTGCCACCATGGCAAACTCTACCGCCGTGGCGCCAGATTCATTGTTTTCGATCCGGCCAACATGTTCCGGTAATCCAGATATCCGGGACCGAACAAATCCGGTCCGCCGGGCAACTCTTCCAAGAAGTGATTTGTGCGACATAAACGAAACAAGTCCCTGTTTGCTCAAACACAATTGGTGTCTGACATTTGGTCTTGTTGAAGTTCTATCCGGAAATTATTGAAATCTGATTGAGAAACGCGGTTAACGGCATTCGAAAAATTGTCTTGAACACCATATATAGATGACGCCTCTATAGATAAGGTGCCAAAAAAAGCGAATTGAACAAACTTGCGCTCGATTTAGTCTATTGACCTTGATTGTTTCCGGCAGTCGCACTTTCAATGCGACCAGCGATTGCGCCCCGGATGGCTTCAAACTGATCGGTTTGATCACCTATCGCTAAAATAGGCTCGCATTTTGGCGCACACGCATAGGAATAGCGGTCCCCGCCCCGCTGGACGGTGACTTGAGAATGAGAAGAAAGACGAACTTCCAGCTGGCTTGAGAATATCTCGCCACCGTTTTCATTAAGAATGATCATATTGGTGGTGCCATAGCTGACCCCGGTTATTACCAGCATCTTGTTGTCCTGGACGGTAGCATCTGCAATCATCGGATTTCCGATGATGATGGAAGCTGCAGGTTCGGAAAGGTGCAATATCTGCGCCTGATCCACCAGAACGAGCATTGTTTCGCCAGCCTGCGCCTGACGATTGGCCTCCAGGGTGATGGCAGTGGCCAAACCGAGCGACAGAATAGACGCCCACAGAACGCTTTTGAATTTTTGAGCCAAGGGAGACGAAAGCCGGGTCATAAACGTTTACTCCTAGAAAAAACTAAAAGCATTAGGCCTGATATTGGTGAATGAAATACCAACAAACCGGCCAATTTTGTATGATGCCGGGGCATAAAGCGCTTTTCTCCCAATCATTGATTCGTATTTTATTTACTTACGCGTCGTAATATTATTTGATTATTCAAGGAAAAACGGCGGGTTTATTTGAAAATCTGTAGATATAAATCAATTTAAGGGTGAAGTTTCACCATTGATTTACCATTTTTTTTGTAAATTTCTTGGAAGGCTGGGGAAATGGCCGAGTTTAACTTGTTTGTAATGCATCTCGCCTAGAGTTAGCTCTGGTTCAGCATGTTGATCAGATTGAAATCAGCAATTGAACCAGAGTTGGAACCTGTGACAGGAGTATTATGTAATGAAAGTTTTCAAGAAATTCGCCCAAGACGAATCTGGTGCAACCGCCATTGAATATGGTCTGATTGCCGCTGGTATCGCTGTTGCCATTATTGGTGCGGTTAATGCACTGGGCACGAGCCTCACCGGTACGTTCACAAGCGTCGGTGCCGCTCTCTAGGCCAAAACGATATCGGTTGATTTCTCAGCCGGAACGAATATCAAGCCGCTCGGAATTATTTTCCGGGCGGCTTTTTCTTTTTTTTACCAATTTTTGACAGGATGCCCCTGAATCAAGGGGTCAATGTGGTCGGAGTGAGTGGGTCATGATAGAATTTGCAATATTGCTGCTATTTCCAGCCGCCATGGCTTTTGCGGCGGCCAGTGATTTTATCACCATGACAATTCCAAACCGGATTTCCATCGCACTCGTCTTCGGCTTTGTGTTGCTGGCTCCGTTTACAGGCATGACCATGATGACGGCTGGCATTCATGTCCTTGCAGGCTTTTCAGTCCTGGCAGTTTGCTTCGGGTTGTTCGCATTCGGGTTCATAGGTGGTGGCGATGCCAAACTTTTAGCTGTTTGCGCTCTCTGGATGGGATGGCCGGGCACCATGACGTTCCTGATTTACACAAGTCTGTTCGGCGGTTTGCTGGCGTTGGTTCTTGTCTCTTTGCGAAAATTGCCGTTACCTGCTGGCTTGTCTCGCTTTGATTTTATCGATCGCCTTCATGTAGATGGAGGCGATGCGCCCTATGGCATAGCCATCGCGGCCGGTGCTCTTACCACCTACCCCTCCACATTCTGGATGCAGGCGCTCGGAGCCTGAAGGCAAAAACCATTTTTTACCGCCCGGCATTTCACTACTTTCAGTTAACTATAATTTGACCATTGCAACGGCATACTCATGAAAGAGTATCCGCAGAAGCGGAATTTTTGTGTGAGGTAGCGTAATGAAAATCGCGCGGGTTGCCGTTCTGGCAGTTGCTGTAGGCGCCGCAGGTGGAGCCGCGATGTTGGCAAAAGGTATGCTGACCAGGGAGCCCGAGCGGCCCCAGATCGTTCAGCAGGCTCCCAGTATCGAAATGGGTCGCGTTCTGGTCGCAGCTCAGGATATTTCCCTTGGCCACGTTGTCACGCGTGCCGACCTGCGCTGGCAGGATTGGCCCGAGGAATCGGTTGCTGAAATATTTATCACCTCCGACGACCATCCCAAAGCTTTGGATGATATTGCCGGGTCGATAGCGCGCACCACGCTCGCCGCAGGCGAACCGATCAACGGAGTTAAGCTGGTGCGCTCAGATCGCGGTGGATTCATGTCCGCAATTCTGCCGTCCGGTATGCGTGCAATTTCAACACGGATCTCGCCCGAGACCGGGGCGGGTGGCTTCATTCTCCCGAACGACCGGGTTGATGTGCTGCTCACCAAAAACAATGAACAAGTTGGCTTCAACGGTGGCGAGAATTTCTCGAGTGAAACCATATTGCGCAATGTAAAGGTTCTGGCGATTGACCAGACCATCAAGGAAGAAGACGGCAATCAGGTTGTCGTCGGCAAAACCGCAACCTTAGAACTCGGTCCCAGGCAGGCAGAAGTGTTGGCGCTTGCCGAGCAGACGGGTGAATTGTCACTTGCCCTTCGCAGTCTTTCAGATTCCCTGACCGATGGAAGTGAGCCTGAAACGGTGAACGACCGTAGAGGCTCTGTGCGGGTCATGCGGTTTGGTGTCAGCACCCAGACAACCGCGTCGCGCTAGGGTTGGAGCAAGAAAATAATGTATGATTTGAACCAATCTGCCAAACCCGTCCTTGCGAGGCTAGTCTCGTCAGCGAGACCGCTGGCGATTGGCTTGGCTGTGATTAGCCTGGTGCTGACCGGCCTGTCGGGACCGGCCCAGACCGCAGATTATACCCAGTCTTTTTCGATGCCGCTCACCGACCAAAACCTAACTCCTGAAGTCGTAACGCTGGGCTTGAACAAATCAATCGTGGTCGATCTGCCTCGTCCCGCAAAAGATGTGCTTGTTTCCAGCCCTGCCAAGGCGGACGCGATCATGCGCACGCCTTATCGGGCTTATATCATTGGCCAGGAAATTGGTCAGACCAACATCTTTTTCTTTGATGAGGGTGGCAACCAGATTGTCAGCCTTGAACTCATAATCGAGCGCGATCTGACCGCATTGCGGAGCATGATGAGCCGTCTGCTTCCGGACGGGAATATCCTCATAGATACCATTAATGAGAACATCATCCTGACCGGCACCGTGAATTCTCAAGCCGAGGCAGGTCGCGCCGCTGATATTGCTGCTCGCTTTGCCGGTGACCCGGAAAAAGTGATGAATATGGTCTCGATCATCGGTCGTGACCAGGTCATGCTCAAGGTTACGATTGCTGAAATGGAGCGATCAGTTTCAAAACAGTTTGGCGTCAATACCAGTTCGTTAATCGACTCCGGATCGCTCGCTTTTAATATTTTGACCAGCAATCCATTCAGTATTTCAGGCAGCGCTTTGTCTGGCACACGGCTGTTAGCGACATACACAAGCGGTGCAACTACGATTGATGCGGCGATTCGCGCGCTTGAGCAGCAGGGTCTTATCAAAACCCTGGCCGAGCCGACCCTGACAGCTGTTTCCGGTGAGACGGCATCCTTCCTGGCGGGTGGTGAATTCCCAATCCCCATCGGCACCGGCGATGATGGCGTGACGATCGAATACAAACCCTTTGGTGTCGGTCTTGCATTCACGCCTGTCGTGCTTTCTGAAGGACGTATCAGCCTGCGCGTGAAAGCCGAAGTCAGCGAAACAACAACGGATGGTGCGTTCTCGCTCGGCACAGGCTCGAACTCAACCTCCGTATCCGTTCCAGGCCTCAAGGTTCGCCGTACCGAAACCACTGTCGAAATGTCCAGCGGGTCATCGCTGGTAGTCGCCGGTCTGATCAAGGAAGAAACCCGCCAGTCGCTGAACGGAATTCCAGGGATCAAGGATTTGCCGGTGCTGGGTGGATTGTTCCGCAGTCAGGAATTCCAGAATTCAGAGACCGAACTGGTGATCATTATCACGCCTTATATTGTCAACCCGGTTCACCAAAGCCAGCTTGCATTGCCAACCGATGGGATGTCCCAGCCTAGTGATGTCCGCGCCATTTTATTTGGCCGTCTGAACGAAGTGTACGGGGTCGGAGGAGCCAGCCCTTCAGGTGCTTATCAAGGCGGTGCAGGTTTCATTATTGAATGACCGATAGAGTTTTTGGTCGGAGGGCCTTGAGTATGAGCGTAGATATGAAAATTAAATCCGAAACCTGTTCAACCAGCGGAACCAGGGGAAATCGTGGCCGGTTTCTCAAGTCAACCGCTATCATTTTACTCACGGGATTTGCGTTGACCGCATGCAAAACTATAAACGAAATGGATTATACCAGTTCGCCAGCGCTTAGCGGGACACAGCAATATCCGATTTCAGTGGAACGCGGAGAAGTGACTCTGTCGCTTGATGTGGCGCCCGGCATGCACCGTTTGTCATCATCCCAGCGATCCCAGGTATCTGCGTTTGTCAGCCAGTATCGCAGGAGCGCCGGTGGCCAGTTACAAATCAGGGCACCAAGCGGCACCATGAATGAAATGGCAGCGCTGAATGCCGTCGCAGATATCCGCAATGTTCTGGGCGAACTCAGCATCCCTTCAGGAGCTGTCAGGTTTGCCCCTTATGGCAATGGAACTGTAGGCGACCCGCCTGTCATTATTTCCTATATGGGTTTCCGTGCTGTGGCATCGGATTGCAGCAATTGGAGCGAACACCTCTCGGTAACAACCCGGAACCGCCTGTCGCCGAATTTTGCCTGCGCCTACCAGCATAATATTGCAGCAATGGTCGCTGATCCGCGCGACTTTGAGCGTGCCCGTCCATTGGGACCAGCGCCAACCGAGCGCCGCGGTGTTGTGCGTGACAAATATATCAGGGGCGAAGTTACCGCCGCCGACACCAACGATAATGATCAGGGTACAGTGAGTGAGATCGGACAATGAGCCAAACAGCACACGATCTGACTGCCAAACCTCAAGTCGAGGTTCAGGCCAAGGAAAGCCCGACAAGTGTTGTCGGAGAACAATTTGTTCCGCCTGTACCGCGCATTTCGATCCAGGCATTTTGCGAAACCGAAGACACGGCAAACATGCTGGATGTTGCCAGCCATGACCGTCGTCTCGCACGTGCCCATGTTACGGTGCAGATGGGTGGTGTTGATGCGGCCGTCGCCTTTTACGGTGATGCGCCAACACCGAACCTGATCATTATCGAGACCGTTTTACAGGGTGCTGCAATCGGCGCCGATCTGGGTCGTCTTGCTGAAGTCTGCGATTCTGGAACCAAGGTAGTCGTGATTGGTCACGTCAACGATGTCTTGCTGTACCGGGAACTTATGAGTAGCGGCGTCAGCGAATATCTTGTGGCGCCACTTGATTCTTTATCGGTCATAAATTCGATCGGAAACTTGTACCAGGATCCGGAAGCCGACCCTCTCGGTCGGGTCATTGCTTTTGTTGGCGCCAAGGGTGGCGTCGGGTCATCCACAATTGCCCATAATACGGCCTGGTCAATTGCTGAAGGTTATTCTTCTGATGTGATCATTGCCGATATGGATTTACCGTTTGGCACGGCTGCGCTCGACTTTAATCAAGACCCGCCCCAAGGCATCGCGGAGGCCGTTCTGTCTCCTGAGCGGCTGGACGATGTTTTGCTGGATCGCCTGCTTGCAAAATGCAGCAATCACGTAAGCCTGTTTGCTGCACCAAGTTCGCTGGAACAGGTGTACGATATTGATCCGCAGGCGTTTGATCCTGTATTGGCGGTGGCGCGTAAAAACGTGCCCAACATCGTGCTTGATGTTCCGCATATCTGGACCGGTTGGGCCCGCTCTGTTCTCATGGCAGCCGACGATATTGTCGTGACCGCTGTTCCTGACCTCGCCAATTTGCGCAACGCCAAGAACATACTGGATCTTCTGAAACAGAACCGTCTCAACGATCGTAAGCCCTATATCCTGCTCAATCAGGTCGGTATGCCGAAACGGCCGGAAATTGCCGCCAAGGATTTCAGTGACGCGCTGGAACTTGATCTTGTTGCGACAATCCAGTTTGACCCGCAGCTTTTTGGTGATGCAGCCAATAATGGACAAATGATCCAGGAAATGGCGACTGGATCCAAGCCGGCTGAAACTTTCAATCATTTGGCAGCTCTTGTCACCGGCCACGAACAATCAGCGGTTATGAGAAAATCAATTCTTGGTCCGATCTTCGAAAAGCTCAAGCGCAAGAAAGGCTGAGTAAACGGTAATGTTTGGAAAACGCAGTTCAGAGGATCAGGCGACACCGACGCCGCCGGTAACGCCGGCAGTTCAAGCTCCGGTCTCGCCAGCACTGACCGGAGATTCCCTGCCACATCCTGCGCCCGCTTCGGCAGTCGCGCCGTTGGTCCAAAGCCCGGCACCTGTCGCGCCTGCCCCCAATATGGTGCCAGCCGCTTCAGCGCACGCTGCCGCTGCGCCAACACCCGCATCAGGCCAGGCAAAAAAATCTGAAGAATATTACGATATCAAGACCACAATTTTCGGAGCATTGATCGATACGATTGACCTCGCCCAGCTCGCCAAACTGGATGCTGAGGGTGCCCGCGAAGAAATTCGCGATATCGTCAACGAAATTATAGCCATCAAGTCGGTAGTCATGTCGATTGCCGAGCAGGAAGAATTGCTCGAAGATATTTGCAACGATGTTTTGGGATATGGCCCGTTAGAGCCTTTGCTGGCTCGCGATGACATTGCCGATATCATGGTCAATGGTGCGGAAAGCACGTTCATCGAAGTAGAAGGCAAAGTCCAGGATACAAATATCCGGTTTCGCGATAATGCCCAGCTCATGAATATCTGCCAGCGGATCGTGAGCCAGGTCGGTCGACGTGTGGATGAATCCAGCCCGATCTGTGACGCTCGCCTGCCCGATGGTTCTCGCGTCAACGTAATAGCACCTCCCCTGGCAATCGATGGCCCCAGCCTCACCATTCGTAAATTCAAGAAGGATAAGCTGACTCTCGACAAGCTCGTCGATTTTGGATCGATTTCGCCGGAAGGCGCCAAGATTTTATCGATCATTGGCAGGGTCCGCTGCAATACCCTTATCTCCGGCGGTACGGGCTCTGGTAAAACCACACTTCTCAACTGCCTGACCGCTTTCATCGATACGGATGAGCGCGTCATCACGTGCGAAGATTCCGCCGAGCTGCAACTCCAGCAGCCTCATGTTGTGCGCCTCGAAACCCGGCCGCCCAATCTTGAGGGTGAAGGCGAAATCACCATGCGTGATCTGGTCAAGAACTGCCTTCGTATGCGCCCGGAACGTATTGTCGTTGGTGAGGTCCGTGGTTCTGAAGCTTTTGATCTGCTTCAGGCAATGAATACCGGCCATGACGGATCCATGGGTACACTCCATTCCAACAGCCCTCGCGAAGCCTTGTCGCGTCTTGAAGCTATGATCACCATGGGCGGCTTTGGCCTGCCATCATCGACCATTCGCGAAATGATCGTTTCTTCCATTGACGTGATCGTCCAGGCAAGCCGGATGCGGGACGGATCGCGCCGGATCACCCATATTACCGAAGTTATCGGGATGCAGGGCGATATCATCACCACTCAGGATTTGTTTCTCTACAATCTTGAAGGCGAAGATCAGAACGGGAACCTGGTTGGTCGGCATATGTCCACAGGTATCGCCCGTCCGCATTTCTGGGACCGTGCTCGTTATTACAACGAAGAGAAGAACCTTGCTGCCGCGCTTGATGCTGCGGATGTGATGGATCTGGACACGGGAGTTTAATCACTATGCTTAGTCCGGCCATGCTTCAGATTGCCATTTTTGGTATGGTGGCAATCGCTGCCGGTGGGGTTGCATATGTGTTTCTGTATCCGCTGCTGAGCGGACAACGTAAAACCGACCAGCGTATGAAAGCAGTATCGCAACGCAGTACCGGCAGTATTGGCCGCGCCAATGCAAATGACTCCCAAAATCGACGTCGTCAGGTTCAGGATTCACTCAAAGACATTGAAAATGAACAAAAGGCCAAAAAGAAAAAATATATTCTAAAGGATCTTATCGCCCAGGCCGATATATCGATCAGTATAACGGTGTTTTATCTATTATCCGCCGTGTTGGGAATCGTGGTGGCATTACTCACTTTTCTCGTTAGCCAGATGCCGATTGTTATTATCGGCGCCTTTATGGCGGGCACATTTGGCCTTCCGCGCTGGATACTCAGCTTTTTGCGCAGCCGCCGTCAAAAAAAGTTTCTGGCAGAATTCCCCAACGCGATCGATATTATTGTGCGCGGTGTCAAGGCAGGTCTCCCCTTCAACGATACGATCCGAATGATTGCCTCTGAATCAGCTGAGCCGGTGAGAAGCGAGTTTCGTGATGTGGTCGAAAGCCAGGCAATTGGGTTGCCGATTTCCGAAGGCTTGTTGCGGGTTTACGGACGCATGCCATTACCGGAAATGAATTTCCTCGCCATCGTTATTGCAATCCAGTCACAATCAGGTGGTAACCTTGCCGATGCCCTGGGGAACCTCTCCAGGGTTTTGCGGGAACGCAAGAAAATTCAGGGCAAGATCAAGGCGATGAGCCAGGAAGCCAAATCCTCGGCGGCCATTATCGCATCCCTGCCATTTGTCGTAATGATGCTCGTTTATATCACAACACCGCAATATATTTCGCTCCTCTGGGAAGTGAAAACCGGGCAGCTGATGCTGTTGGGGAGCGCGATATGGATGAGCCTTGGTGTTTTTGTCATGAAAAAAATGATCAACTTTGATTTCTAGCCAGGTTCAAACATGATTGAGTTTCTCCAAATAATTCTGGAACCCGAAATTGCCATGGCAATCTTGGTTGCTGTTGCGGTATTTGCGTCCATTTTTACACTGACAATGCCTTTGCTGCAGGGGAGCAATCTCCAAACCCGGATGAAGTCTCTGGACAAAGAGCGCGCTGCGATCCGGACAAAGGAACGCGCGCGCCTGTTTGACGAAGGCGAGGGCCGTGTTCATCTTCGACAAAAGGAATCCAAAGCCTTCATGAAGCGGGTTGTGGATTCACTGAACCTGCAAAAATTACTGGACGCAGAAAGAGCACGCGAAAAATTGCGCATGGCCGGTTATCGCAGCCAACCAGCGGTAATCACCTTTTTATTTTTCAGGGTCATTCTACCGCCTGTCGTGTTTGTCGTCGTGCTTGGCTATCTCTGGTTTGTGAATGATTTTGGTAAGCCGCCAATGATCCGGGTGATAATTTCAATCGGCGCTGCCTATGCGGGCTTCTTTTTCCCAAATTTGATTTTGACAAACAAAATACAAAAACGCCAAACGGCTTTGACGCGCGCGTTCCCGGATGGGCTTGATCTGCTGTTGATTTGTGTTGAATCGGGCATGTCTGTCGAAGCAGCTTTCCGCAAGGTGGCCCATGAAATCGGGACTCAATCTGTCGAATTGGCAGAAGAACTGTCTTTGACGACGGCCGAGCTATCTTACCTGCAAAACCGGCGCGAGGCGTTTGAAAATCTCGGCAAACGTACTGGTTTGCAGGGTGTGAAAGCCGTTGCTACCGCGCTTATCCAGGCAGAAAAATACGGGACACCTGTTGGTCAGGCCCTTAGAGTCATGGCTCAGGAAAACAGAGATGAGCGCATGGCGCTTGCTGAAAAGAAGGCCGCAGGCTTACCGCCAAAACTCACCGTGCCAATGATTTTGTTCTTCCTGCCTGTGCTTTTTATCGTAATTCTTGGCCCTGCAGCTCTCAGAATGATGGCCGTCGACTGACGTAAAAGTGAGACATAAAAAGTTGATGGACGCCAGAGCAGGCATCTTTTCCGACCTTGTCGGCGTTTTCTCAATTAGTTTGCTGTAATTCCGTCCAACGATCAGGCTGGCGTCTCATATTCCTGAGATAGTCAGTGTTGTTGGAAGCGGCGGATTGTGACAGATGCCCGGCCGCCGCGACTTCTTCAGCCTCTTCATACCGCCCCTGAAGCCCAAGTACCAATGACAGGTTTTCACGAACCTTCGGCGTCGCGCGGGGATGTTCCAGCGCTTGGCGCAGGGTATGTTCTGCTCTGATCAGGTCACCAGAAAGTGCGTAACTCAATCCTAGATTTGAAAGAATGGCAGGTTCCCCCGGAGCAATTTGAAGGGCGCGCTGATAGGCACTTTGGGCGTCTTCACTTCGGCCCATTTGATCTAGCACCGCGCCTTTGGCGGAAACCAATTGCCATTCGGGGCTGGTGGTCGATGTAGCCTGTTCCAGAACCCGCAACGCATCATCAAGCGATCCGCTGGCCGCCAGAGATTTGCCAAGTTCGCCCATAACCGCTGTATCTTGAGGGTGGCGGCTTGAAAGCTGGCGCATGATACCGACCGCATCACTAGCCCGGTTTGAAGCACGCAGGTGCCGCGAATAATTTATGCCCGCGATTTTATCGTTTAGATCATTTTCGTATTTTGTCTGCCAATATTGGGTGCCCTGCGCCAGGGTGCCGGCAGGGCCGGTGGCAATGGCAGCGTTTCCAGCCGCAGGGCTTACAGATCCGGTGGTATCTCCACGCAGCGCGCAGCCTGAAAAAGCGATCAGCAAAAGCCCGGTGCCAGCCAATAAAAGGCGGCGCGTAGATTTTCGTTTTAACGATGATGTCATGATAACCCCGGACACAAATACATACAGGACCCTATATTGCTGATTTCCGGTCAATAAACGGTTAACCATAACCGGTGGTGCCGGGAATGGTTTCTCTGCTAGTTTCGATCAGGGTCTGAATCGTTCTTAATCTTTTCAACGGAGTTGGAATTGAACAAATTGCTAATACCGGCAGGGTCTCCCGGCGTCCGCATTCCCATTCTCGCTGTTTCTGGAGATGAGCTTTCCAGGGTTGTGAAGAAGCTGCCTGTAATACAACGCGCATGGATCCAAAATAATGGTTTCACTGCCAGTGAAGGCGAAGTCTTGCTTATGCCGGATTCCAGGGGAAAATTGGCCCGGGTCATGTTTGGTCTTGGAAAAAATCAAGGCGAACGACAGATTTTCGGCAAATTGCCCAATACTTTGCCCGATGGCGACTATGAACTGACCGGTGAGATAGACGAGCCTGAACTGGCGGCACTATCATGGCAGCTTGGTGCCTATTCTTTCGACAAATACAGAAAACGCCCGACGCACAACACACGGTTGGTGATGCCGCGCGAGACGGATGCGAAGAGGATCGGTCAGATTGCTGAGGGTGTATATCTGACCCGTGATCTTATAAATACGCCCACAAATGACATGGGGCCAGGCGAACTGGAAAAAGCAGTTCGCAATTTGGCAAAGCGCTTCCGCGCCACCGTTAAGGTCACAAGCGGCGACAAACTTTTGAAAGACAATTTTCCGCTCATCCACGCGGTCGGTAGAGCCAGTATTGATGCCCCCCGGTTGGTAGATATGAAATGGGGCAAGGCCAATGCGCCCAAAATAACCCTTGTCGGCAAGGGCGTATGTTTCGATACCGGTGGCCTGGATTTGAAGCCGCCAGCGGGCATGATCACGATGAAAAAAGATATGGGCGGGGCCGCCAATGTGCTCGGCTTGGCGGCGATGATTATGGCTGCGAAATTGCCGGTCAGATTGCGGGTCCTGATACCGGCTGTTGAAAATTCGGTTGCCGGCAACGCGTTTCGTCCAAGCGACGTGATTAAAAGCCGCAAGGGCATGAGTGTCGAAATAGGAAATACCGACGCCGAGGGCCGGTTGGTATTGGCGGACGCGCTGGCACTTGCTGACGATGAAAAACCGGACCTGCTTGTCGATATGGCGACGCTGACAGGCGCTGCACGTGTGGCACTTGGGCCCGACCTGCCGCCATTTTTCACCCACGATGACGCCTTGGCAAAAAATATGGCAGGACATGCCGAAGCTATGGATGATCCTTTATGGCGGATGCCGTTATGGCCGCGATACGATGGCTTGCTTCACAGCAAGATCGCGGATGTGAATAATATATCGCCCGGTGGTCATGCCGGTGCCATTACGGCCGCCTTGTTCCTTGCCCGGTTTGTCGAGAAAACCAAATCTTACGTTCATCTGGATACATTTGCCTGGAACCCCAAGGCGCGCCCCGGCCGACCCGAGGGTGGTGAAGCCCAGGGCATCCGGGCATTATTTTCCTTGCTCAGCGAAAAATATGGTGGATGAATGGCACCCGAGATTGAAGATACCGACGCCCTGCGCCTTTGGCACGATGTCTGTCTCGACATGGTGCATGGTAACGAGCCGGAATTGAACAATCGGCAAACTGCCATTCTCCTGACCATCTATCTGGAGCCCCCGCCCCATAGCGTGCGTGATCTGGCAGAAAAACTTGGGGTCACCAAACCGGTTATAACAAGGGCACTTGATACAATGGGACAGATGGGTCTGGTCTCGCGTCGCCGTGACGAAGCTGATCGCCGGGTCCTGCGCATCCAGCGCACGCTCGAAGGGTCGCTATATCTGGAAAAGCTCAGCGACGCGGTTCGCTTGCATCTGAAGGAGCATGTCCATTGACCAAAAGCCTTGATCCCCGCCGCAATGCCTATCGGGACGATCTTGCCGCCATCGAGCTGGAGGGCAAAGTCCAGGCAGACCGTTTTATCGAAGGCGAAAAGCGGCGCGTGAATGAGGGTGTTGCACCCGTTCGCCATTTGCCCGGACATGACCAACCACTGGATACAGAAGCTCTTTTTGGAGAAGAATTTACTCTTTATGACTTTCGTGAAGGTTGGGCCTGGGGGCAATTGTCCAATGACGGTTATGTTGGTTATCTGCCGGTAGCAGCACTTGGCCTGCCAGGAACCGCTTCGACCCATAGGGTTACGGCGCTCAGAACATATATCTTCCCCGAACCAAATATAAAGCGTCCGCCGCTTCATCTTGTCACCATGAATGCACGGCTTGTTGTTGAGAAAATTGAGGATGGATTTGCGGCTCTCACGGGCGGTGGATTTGTCCCTGCCTGCCATATTAGTGAGAGCGGTGAACATGCGCCAGATTTCGTTTCGGTAGCGGAACAATATAGAGGGGCGCCCTATTTTTGGGGTGGACGCACCAGTATCGGTATCGACTGTTCTGGCCTCGTGCAGATGGCACTCGAAGCCGCAGGGCATGCATGCCCGCGCGACACAGACATGCAAATGGCGGAGTTTGGTGCGCCGGTTTCGATGGAACGGATGATCCGGCGTGGAGACTTGGTCTTTTGGCAAGGGCATGTAGGCATCATGCAAGACGCCACCAACCTGTTGCACGCCAACGCCCATCACATGATGTGCGAATCCGAACCGCTGCAAGAAGCCGTCTCTCGCATAAGCACCAATGGCGGCGGTAACATTCTTGATATCAGGCGGTTGCTTGAATAAGTGAATTTTATGCAATTTTGCATTTCGTCACTCGCTTGCTAAGTTTCAGGGAACAATATTCGCGAGAGTGTAAAGATGCCTGAACCTGAATTTTTCACAGATGCCGATGCGTTGGCTGCGGCAATTCCTGACAATGTGAAGTTGGCCATATTCAAGGATTCCGGGGTGCCCATGGAAGCAGCGCGGGCCCTAATCCGTAGGCGTGCAAAAGGGTTGCATCTGGTGACGATCCCAACCGCTGGCATGATTGCCGATATGCTGATCGGTTCAGGTTGTGTCGATATTGTCGAGACTGCGGGCGTATCTCTTGGAGAATTTGGCCCGGCCCGGGAATTCGCCAACGCGGTCAAAGCTGGCCAGGTGAAGATAATGGATTCAACCTGTCCGGCTATCTATTCAGGAATACAGGCTGGTGAAAAAGGCATCCCGTTCATGCCCATGCGCGGCCTGATCGGATCAGATATTTTGAGGAGCCGGGATGATTATACGGTGATCGACAACCCGCTTTCCAGGGATGATCCGATTGTAGCGTTACCCGCGATCCGTCCTGACATTTCACTGATCCATGTGCCGCTTGCGGACAGGTTCGGCAATCTCTGGATTGGTCGCCAGAGCGAACTGAAAATCATGGCTCATGCATCAATCCGCACTTTTGTAACGGCAGAAAAAATTGTCGATACAAATATCATGGAAGATGAGAAACTGGCCGCCGCCAGCATTTCTTCTCTTTATGTGAGCGGGGTCGCGCTCGCCGAGCGTGGTGCCTGGCCACTTGATATGCCGGGTCATTATACAATCGACAGGAATAACGTCGAGGAATATGCTCGGGTGTCGGGAAGCGGGGACGGGTTCCAGGCCTGGATCGCCAACAATATCTTTGCCAAACCGGTTGCCGCTGAATGATTACCTGCAAGCCTGAAGAGTTGATGATTTCAGCCATCAGCGATCTTCTCGATGATGTGGGACACATCGCGGTTGGGGTCTTGTCGCCCATCCCTGGCTCGGCGGCGCTCCTTGCCCGCGCCCGCAACGGAGCACGTGTTTCAATTATCGGTAGTAGTGTGCCCGAATTCAGAACAGACGGTGGTGTTGACCTTTTTGATGCCGCCGGGCAGGGACGCATCGATGCCTTTTTCCTGAGTGGCGGCCAGATCGATGGTGCCGCAAATATCAACCTGACCGGCATCGGCGATTATCCGGAAATGGATGTCAGATGGTCGGGCGCGTTCGGCTCGGCTTATCTTTATTTCCAAATCCCAAAAGTGATCCTGTTTCGAGATGAACATTCAAGGCGCACCTTGGTGGACAAGGTGGATTTCATTTCGGCCCCCGGCGTCAGCGAAACAAGTGTCTACCGCCCCGGCGGACCGTATGCCCTTGTGACGCCATTATGTGTGATGATGTTTGACCGGCTCGCGGCACGCTTCACGCTGAAAAGTATTCACCCGGGCCACAGCCTCGAAGAAATCCGCGACCAGACCGGGTTCGATTTCGATTGTCCTGATCAAGTGCCTGAAACGGTAACGCCGGATGATGAAACTCTGTCTCATATTCGCGGCGATGTAGCCCGGGCTATCGCCAATCCGTATCCGGCTTTTGCCAAAGAAATGTTCGGGGTGTGAGAATTTCTAGAAATTACTGCAACATTGTCGCCCCTCACCCAACCCTCTCCCCACGGGAGAGGGCTTTTTTGTTCGAATTCGCGATTATCGTACCCTCTCCCTAAGGGAGAGGGACAGGGTGAGGGGTGACGATTTATCGGTAGCGTTACTTCAAGACCGGGTTCAATTTTGATTGTCCTGGTCAAGTGCCTGAAACGATACCGCCGGATGATGTCACGCTGACGTTGATCCGTGGCGATGTAGCCCGTGCCATTGCTAATCCGTACCCGGCTTTTGCCAGGGCAATATTCGGGTTGTGAAATTCCAGGTAATTGCCGCAAAATTATCACCCCTCACCCAACCCTCTCCCCACGGGAGAGGGCTTTTTTGTTGGATTTTGCGTTTTTAGTTCCCTCTCCCTCAGGGAGAGGGACAGGGTGAGGGGTGACGATTTATCGGTAGTGCTACTTCAATAGCCCTGAACCGGATCGACAATATTCGCCATCGTTCCACCGGCCTCAAAAATTTCAATCTGACGAAGCACATTCTTCAAAATCGTATCAGGGTCGCTCGCCGAAGCATTATGCGGGGTGATGGTGATATCGGGATGGGTCCAGAACGGACTTGAAGCTTCAAGCGGTTCTGTCTCAAACACATCAAGCGTCGCGGCTCCAAGGACGCCATTTTCCAGCGCGCTCAGAATATCGGCTTCCCTCTGCAGCCCACCACGCCCGGCATTGATGAGAACCGGCTTACCGAGGGGGCCATCGTGACTGAGTTTTTCAAAAAGTTTGAAGTTGAGAATTCCATCGGTTGCCGGTGTATGAGGCAATAGGCAGACCAGAATATCGGTTTGATTGAGAAATTCTTCGAGACCGTCAGCGTCGGAATAGCAATTTATTTCATCCAGATTTTTTGCTGTGCGGCTCCAGCCATTGACCTGAAACCCGAGATTCTTGAGTTTTAGTGCTGCATCTATGCCGAGTATCCCAAGCCCCATTACCCCAACCCGCATGGCGCTGGCGGCAGCCTGGGAGATTTCTTTCCATTTGCCGTCTGCCTGGAACGCATCATAAACGCGCTGTTTGCGGTGATGTATCAGGACGTGCAGCACAATATATTCACTCATCCTGACGCTCAAATCGGGGTCGATGACCCGGACAACCGGCACATTCGGCAGTTGATTATCTCCGAAAATATGATCGACCCCCGCACCAAGCGAAAATACGATTTCAAGGTTGGGCATCTGCGCCATTTGACCGGGCGTTGGTTTCCAGGAAAGTGCGTAGCGCACATCTTCCGGGCACGTGATGTCAGGGGCAGTTTGAAAAGCCCGGTCGGGAGCAAGCTGTGCGAGAGATTTCTGCCACGCTGCCACGTCCCAATCATTGATAAGCAAAGCCAGGGACATCGGGTTACTGGTCCCTGACGCTGCTGCCTGAAATGACCCGATTGTCAAAGGCGGCGGCGATCAGTGCTTTGGTATAATTGGTCTTCGGAGCTTCAAAAATCTGCTTGGCGGTGCCGTATTCAACCGACTTGCCTTCGCGCATCACGATCACTTCGCCAGCCAGCGCCCGAACGACTTTCAGATCGTGGCTGATAAAGAGATAGGCGAGGTCATGCTTTTTTTGCAAGTCACGGAGCAAGTCAACAATTTGCGCCTGCACCGACATATCCAGAGCGCTGGTAGGTTCGTCCAGCATGATGAATTTCGGTTTTAGAACGATAGCGCGCGCAATCGCGATACGCTGGCGTTGACCGCCGGAAAATTCATGGGGGTAACGATCCATAATGTCGCCGGTCATGCCAACCTCTTCAAGCGCCGATTTGATTAGCGCCCGGCGTTCGTCAAATCCCATGCCGTGACCCTGAACGATCAGACCTTCTTCAACGATCTGGGCGATCGACATGCGTGGGCTCAACGACCCATAGGGGTCCTGGAATACAATCTGCATTTCTTTGCGCAAGGGACGCATATCGCGAAACGAATAGGAATGGATCGGTTTGTCCCGGAAGGATATTTTACCTTCGCTCGAAATCATCCGCAGCAAGGCAAGACCAAGGGTGGTTTTGCCGGAACCGGACTCGCCTACAATGCCAAGCGTCTGGCCTTCGCGCACGGTCACGTCAATACCGTCCACGGCTTTGATATAATCGACCGTACGGCGCATAAATCCGCGCTTGACCGGGAACCAGACTTTCAGGTTATCAGCCTTCACCATCGTCGCCGCTTTGCGGTTTACCTTTGGTGGATCGCCCTTGGGCTCCGCCGAGAGGAGGTGCTTGGTGTAAGCGTGTTTTGGTCGCTCAAATATCTGTTTGGTGGTCCCCTGTTCGACGATCTTGCCTTCAGTCATGACGCAGACCCGCTCCGCCATCCGGCGTACAATACCGAGATCATGGGTAATCAACAGGATCGCCATGCCGTCTTTTTTCTGCAAATCACGCAACAATTCGAGGATTTGCGCCTGCACTGTCACGTCCAAAGCCGTTGTAGGTTCGTCTGCAATCAGCAGGTCTGGTTCGTTGGCGAGCGCCATCGCGATCATGACCCGCTGACGCTGACCACCGGACAATTGGTGTGGATAACTGGCGAGCCGTTGTTCGGGGTCGCGAATACCAACCTTGTGCAGCAATTCAAGCACGCGTGCCCGGGCTTTCGCCTTGCCCATGCCTAAATGAGTTTTCAGCATCTCGCCGATCTGCTGCTCGATCGTATGCAGCGGGTTCAGCGAGGTCATCGGTTCCTGAAAAATCATCGAGATATCGTTGCCGCGCACCTTGGCCATCGCCTTTTCATCTGCGCCGACAAGTTCTTCGCCGTTGAAGCGAATGCTGCCCGAAGGGTGGCTAGCCGCCGGGTAGGGCAGCAATTGCATGATCGAAAGCGCGCTGACGGATTTTCCGGAACCGGATTCGCCAACCAAAGCCACCGTTTCGCCGGGCTTGATATCAAATGAAATCCGATCAACCGCCAGATTGGTGCGCGATCCGGTTCGGAACGAAACCGAGAGGTCTTTGACATCAACGAGGGGAGAAATGATCATTCTATCCCTCCGGTGCAAATGTCTTGCGGGGATCAAACCCGTCGCGGACGGCTTCGCCGATAAATATCAGCAGGCTCAACATGATGGCGATCACCATGAAGCCGGTAATGCCAAGCCAGGGGGCTTGCAAATTGGCTTTGCCTTGCGCCAGCATCTCGCCAAGGGAAGGAGAACCTGGCGGCAGGCCGAACCCCAGAAAATCCAGCGACGTAAGCGTTGCAATCGAGCCGTTCAAAATAAACGGCATAAACGTAAGTGTGGCGACCATGGCGTTTGGGAGCAGGTGCTTGAACATGATCGAGAGGTTCGAGACCCCAAGCGCCCGCGCTGCGTTGACATATTCAAAATTCCGCCCGCGCAAAAATTCCGCCCGCACTACGCCGACCAACGCCACCCAGGAAAACAGCAATAGAATACTGAGCAATATCCAGAAGGTGGGCTCGATG
The DNA here is from genome assembly GCA_021775875.1 of Hyphomicrobiales bacterium. GTDB lineage: Bacteria > Pseudomonadota > Alphaproteobacteria > Rhizobiales > NORP267 > NORP267. The sequence continues at coordinate 124,451 of JAJFHA010000024.1, forward strand.
ATGGCGGCGATAATAATCAACAAATAAAGCGCCGGGATTGAGGTCCATATCTCGATAAAGCGCTGGAAAATCAAATCGACCCAGCCGCCAAAATAGCCCTGCACGGCGCCCGCCGCGATGCCGATTATGGCGGAAAAAAAGGTGAGGGTCAGGCCAAACAGAATTGAGATCCTGAAACCGTATATCAGCCGCGCCGTCACATCGCGGCTTTGGTCGTCCGTGCCCAACCAGTTTTCCCAGCTTGGCGG
>JAJFHA010000025.1 GCA_021775875.1 Hyphomicrobiales bacterium
GCTACAGAATAACCCCGTTCGGTAATCTGCTTGATGGCATCAATCTTGAATTCTTCTGTAAATCGTGGCTTGCCCATGTCGTTCTCCTTGTCCTCATTTTTAGGTGACAAGGTGTCTACAATTCTAGGGGCTATTCAAACCAGCTATCTCTACTGCTGTGGCCCAAGCATGTTGAACAGAAGTTCGATACTGCAACTCCACTAATAATCCATCGCTCAATATGAATTTTCCTGTCGGACAAAGTATTTTATCGTTCAGGTAGCATGACTATTTTGTCATTTTGCTACGAGGTGGATTTACTTTTGGCGGAATAGGGACCGGAAGGTACATCAGTTTACCGAAATTAATTTTTGTAACGAAATTTGATATTTGGAATCATTACCTTAAGGTAAGCGAGTAAAATCGGCCAAATAGAGCAGAGGAACTTATCATGGGCGCGAATATTCGATTTCTTCACCATCCTACTTCACAGCCATGCCGTGCGGTGCATCAATTGATGCTTGAAGCGGGTATCCCGTTTGACGAGGAAATCGTCAATCTGATGGATGGGGAAAATGAGACCCAGAGCTTCAAGGATACATATAATCCGACAGGCCAGGTGCCGATCCTGGTTGATGGTGATTTTGTGGTTTGGGAAAGCCCGGCGATTGCGTCCTATCTGGCTGAGAAATTCGATATTGCGGACAACTGGTTCGGTGCAACCATGCAACAACGTGCCCTTATCCAGCAATATTGCCATTGGCATTCAACCACGCTACGGCGCGGGGCCGGGGCCTTTTTCTATACCCATTTTGCAGAATGCATCTGGGGCGACCGTGATTATTCCAAGGAAATAGAAAAGGGAAAATATACGCTTCTTGAGTCTATGGGGGTCATGGAAGCCTGGCTCGGGACTAGCAAATATCTCTGCGGTGACGAGATCAGTTTTGCCGACCTGCTCAGCTTTCATGAATTTATGTCGCATTTTGCAGGCAAAATTATTACGGACGCTGATTGGGGAAAACACCCGAATATCAGAAAATGGTTTGATGCTATTTCAGAGCGTCCTCATACGAAAGCGGTAAGCGAAATGATCATGGCGGTCGGTGCCATGCGCCTCGCCGGCGACCTTATTCCCATGACCCGCAAAACATCGCTCGCAAAGGGAACGGAAATTACACCCGGCCTTCCTTATTAGGTCCGCCGGTAAACACTGACCGTTATTGGGACGTCTGACCGCGAAGGCAATTTTCAATCGCGGTCAGATTTTGGGCCATCATTTCAAAATATAGCTCAGGCCCAGGTTCAATCCCGGCCCCAAGCGAATCTAGGACATTGTGACGGGCCGTTGTTCCGTCAATCAGGGTGTCGACTATACGCGGATTGAGTTGGGGTTCTGAAAACACACACACGATGGAGCCGGATTCCATACTGTTGCGAATGTCAGCGATACGCCCGGCATTTGCAGGTAGCTCGGGGGATGTAACCAGAACGCCTTCATTTCTCAGTTGAAAGCGGAAATCCAGATATTGAAATCCGTCATGATAGGTAACGTAGGGAATATCCCCCAATGATTGGAGCGAGGCACTCATATCGCTTAGCAGATTGTTCAACCGGGATTGCAGGCGCGCGCTATTGCGCCGATAGGTTCGGGCATTGTCTGGGTCAGCGGCAACCAAAGCGGCGGCGATGGTGGCGACCATTTTGCGGGCATTGACCGGATCGAGCCAGATATGGGGGTCTTTGCCATGCTCGTGATGTTGGGCGACAGCAGCATGCTCGGCTTCGCCGGTTCCACGATAATCCAGCAAGGTCAGCCCGCGGGTTTCAACAAGGCCAATAACCTCGGCTTGTCGGCCAAGCGTTTCCAGCGCCTTTTCCAGAAACAGTTCCAGACCCCTGCTGATGCGAAACACAAGACGGGCACTCTGGATCGCCTCAGCGTCTGAGGGTCGCAGGCTGTATGAATGCGGTGAGGAGATGGCTGGGACCAATAAATATGGTGTGCCGGTATCTCCCATCACCGCCGCAACGAGGGAATGCAGCGGCGCGATTGTTACCACAACATTGTCGAGTGCGCGGGACGAAGTGGTACTGAACAGGAATAAGAATGCGGAAAAAAATACGATTAGATATTTCATGAGACAGTGCCAACATACTTCAAGGGAAAAATGTTATATCTTTACAACCGGGCTTTTTGCAATTGCACAATGTCCCAATAGTGGAACTACCGGTGGTTAGTGTGTGAGATGCCGGTGATGCGGAACCACGGGGATATGGAACAGGAGACATGTCATGGGATGGATTCCAGATTTTAGTGGAACCAGCGCAGAATCGGGTTCAGCAGATTCTATCGACATCAAAATCATCCCACGTGTTCAAGACCTTGGTGGCTTTGAAGTGCGGCGGGCGTTGCCAGCACCAAAGCGGCGGATGGTTGGGCCGTTCATATTTTTTGACCATGTTGGTCCGGTTGAGTTTTTGACCAATCAGGGGCTGGATGTGCGCCCCCACCCGCATATCGGCCTTGCTACAATCACCTATCTGTTAGAGGGAGAATTCCAGCACGCGGATTCTCTGGGCAATAACAGGATGATATATCCGGGCGAAGTAAACTGGATGATTGCCGGCAAGGGAATAACCCATTCAGAGCGCACCAGTGAAGCGACTCGGCAAAACAAACATAATCTGCACGGAATCCAGACCTGGGTTGCGTTGCCGGAAGACCAGGAAGATATGGCGCCTGATTTTGAGCATCATGAAAGCGCACGCCTTCCGGTGCTGGATGCAGATGGTATTAATGCACGACTTATTGTGGGGTCCGCATACGGCGAGACGGCGCCGACACAGACTTTTTCCGACATGTTCTATCTGGATGTGACATTGGAACCTGAAAAAATAATGCCGCTGCCCCAGGACCATGAAGACCGGGGGGCTTATATTTTGTCCGGTGTCGTAAGCATCGGCGGGGTAAACCATGAAACCGGGCAGATGCTTGTCTTCCGGCCCGGTGATGCGGTGACGCTGAAAGCCGGTCCTCAGGGTGTGCGGCTCATCCTCCTAGGTGGCGAAAGTCTCAATGGCCCACGCTATCTTTGGTGGAATTTTGTTTCATCTTCAAAAGACAAAATCGAAGAAGCGAAACAGGCTTGGCGGGCCGCAGACTGGAAAAATGGGCCGTTCAAATTACCGCCGACCGATGACGGCGAATTTATCCCGTTGTCATGAGCAATAGATTTCGTAAGCGATAGACTTTCGTCCCGGCTTGTTGCCCAACCCGGTTTCGGGATATAAAGCAGCAATCAATTTTGCAGCTTTGGTAGAATCCAAACGCCACAGATTGGGGGATACAAATGATCAACGCGGGTGATACAGCCTGGATTTTAACATCTACGGCTTTGGTGCTTTTTATGACGTTGCCGGGGTTGGCACTATTTTATGGCGGACTGGTTCAGTCCAAAAACATTCTCTCGGTTTTGATGCATTGCATGGCGATTGCCTGTTTGATGTCTCTACTCTGGTTGTTCGGCGGCTATAGTCTGGCCTTCTCAGAAGGCAATGCCTGGATTGGTGGATTGTCAAAATTCATGCTGATGGATGTGGGCCGCGAAACAGTGGCAGATGGAACCGCTATACCAGAAACAACCTTTTTTATGTTCCAGATGACATTTGCGATTATCACGCCTGCCCTGATTATCGGGGCCTATGTGGAGCGCATAAAATTCGTTGCCGTTCTGCTGTTTTCGACCCTGTGGCTATATATCGTTTATGCGCCGGTTACCCATTGGGTCTGGGGCGGTGGATGGCTTGGCGAAATGGGAGTTCTGGATTTTGCCGGCGGTATTGTGGTGCATGTCACGGCTGGTGTTTCAGCGCTTGTTATCGCAAAAATGCTGGGGTCCCGACGCGGTTTTCCAAACCAGGTACGGCCGCCACATGCACCTTGGATGGTGATGGTTGGCGCGGCCATGCTTTGGGTCGGCTGGTTTGGCTTCAATGCGGGCAGCGCGTTATCGGCGGGGTCCGATGCGGGAATGGCGATGCTGGTCACACATATTTCTGCGGCCACGGCTTCGTTGGTCTGGATGGTTATCGAATGGGTGAAATTCGGCAAACCGAGCCTTGTGGGGATTGTTACCGGGACCATTGCGGGTCTCGCGACAATCACGCCAGCATCCGGGTTTGTTGGCCCAATGGGTGGCCTCGTCCTTGGCCTTGCCGGCGGTCTGATTTGTTACGGCGCGGTTGATCTGATCAAACGCCGACTTAAAATTGATGACGCGCTCGACGTTTTGGCGGTCCATGGTGTTGGTGGTGCGACGGGTACGCTTCTGGCAGCGGTCTTTGTAGCGACGTCACTTGGTGGCGTTGGTTTGGCCGACGGGGTCTCCATGGGTGACCAGTTTATCCTCCAGGTGATCGGGGTGGTGGTTACGCTTGCATGGTCGGCTGTTGCCACATTCCTGATCGTGAAACTTGTACAGATCGTGTGCGGGCTTCGTGTTAGCGATGAAGAAATTATCGAAGGGCTCGATTTTTCAGCCCATGGCGAACAAGGCTACAATCTCTAAGGAATTGAACCATGAAATGGATTATCGCAATTATTCAACCGCACCGTCTTGAAGCGGTGCGCGAAGCTTTGATGGCGATCAACGTAGCTGGCATGACCGTTACCGAGGTAAAGGGTTATGGCCGTCAAAAGGGCCATACCGAAATTTATCGGGGGGCAGAATATGAAATTTCCTATCTGCCCAAGGTGAAAATCGAGGTGGCCGTGGACGGTGCAATTGCTGATCAGGTTGTCGAAACCATTCGCTCATCCGCTGAAACAGGCAAGATTGGTGATGGCAAAATCTTTGTCCTCGATTTAGCAAATGCAGTTCGCATTCGTACCGGTGAAACTCAATCTGACGCGCTTTAGTTGAACCAAACTCTAAGATTGAGGCCATTCCAGATGTATCGCCAGCGATTTTCTGGAAATGGGTATAGCCTGGCCCTTCGCCTCGAAACCGATGCCACCATTGCAGGATTTCTTGATCCGGAAACCGCCCGGCGTCTCACAGAGTTTTAGTCGATATTCCAAAAACCGGAAGAACAGGTTCGCAGCAAATCAAACTGCTGCTATAGGTGACAAAATTATGTTGCTCTACGCAAAGGCCCGACTGAAATGACCAACAAAAATACGCCATCACCGATCCTGATTGCCCCATCAATTTTGTCGGCGGATTTCGCCCGCCTTGGCGAAGAGGTCAGTGCCATCGACAATGCAGGATGTGACTGGGTGCATATCGACGTTATGGATGGTCATTTTGTCCCGAACCTGACTTTTGGTCCGTGTGTAATCGAAGCCATTCGGCCGCACTCAAAAAAGATTTTTGATGTGCATCTGATGATCGATCCGGCCGCCCCCTATCTGGAGGCCTATTCAGCTGCCGGAGCTGATATCATCACGGTGCACGCCGAAGCCGATAAACATCTCGACCGGTCGCTACAGGTGATTCGGAATTTGGGGAAGAAAGCGGGAGTATCGCTCAACCCGGCAACCAATGAAAGCGTGATCGAACATGTCCTCGACAAAATTGACCTCGTGTTGGTCATGACTGTAAATCCGGGATTCGGTGGGCAGAAATTTCTTGAATCTCAACTCTCGAAAATTGCCAACATCCGCGCAATGATTGGCGATCGACCGATCCATCTGGAGGTCGATGGCGGCGTTAATTCTGAAACTGCGGCATTGGTAGCGAAAGCTGGCGCCGACGCACTGGTAGCGGGATCTGCCGTATTTGGCGACGGCAAATACGCCGTCAATATCGCCGCGATCCGGGCAGGGGCGGAAAACGCCATAGTTTGATCCCCGGAACCTGTTGATCCCCGGCCTGCGGCGGGTGCCACGCACGCGGCTAAAATCGGCTTGAGCGCATTACATTACAGGCACGGTGTGATCCCGAAGGCAAAGGTATGCATCGCAACCGGAACCGGCCCAATATCAATATGATCCTTTGATCTCAAAATCAGAAATACAGACCCCGCCATTGCCAGAGCTATCAGTCATAGCGCCACTACAGGTGTCGCCGCCGACCACAACGTAATTTTTACCGTTCGGTTCAATAATGCATTCCAGATCGATATGCATGAAGCAAAATTGACCAACAGGCATTGATGTTATGCAGATGAGAAAAACGCTTTACCGGGTTCTTGAGCGCTCCCACCGCACTGATCAAGCTGGACGCATCGTCGACCTGGCTTTAATTGCCCTGATTGCGGTCAACGTGGTTTCTGTAACTCTGGAGACGGTTGACTGGATATACGCAGATTACAAAACCCTGTTTGATTTCATTGAGATTGTTTCGGTTGCCGTTTTTTCAGTAGAATATCTATTGCGCGTTTGGAGTTGTGTTGAAAAAGATCCCGACAAACCGGCATTTTCTCAACGACTGCAATATATGATGTCTCCGCTGGCACTTATTGACCTGCTGGCCTTCGCGCCTTTCTACCTGTCTTTCTTCTTTGTTATGGACTTGCGGTTCCTGCGTGTTTTGCGGCTGTTGCGGATTTTCAAACTGACCCGCTATTCGTCTGCCATGATCATGCTTCTGGACGTATTTCGCGAAGAAGCAAACGCATTTTTAGCGGGTATGTTCATCCTGTTTGTGCTGCTGGTTCTGTCTGCAAGCGGCGCTTATCTTGTAGAGCATGACGTACAACCGGAAAAATTCGGTTCGATCCCTGACGCGATGTGGTGGGCTGTCGCGACCCTCACTACGCTCGGTTATGGTGATGTCACCCCCATCACGCCATTGGGGAAATTATTCGGCGCCTGTGTCGCGGTAACAGGGATCGGCATGGCAGCCCTCCCCGCTGGTATTTTGGCAAGCGGCATGGCCGATCAGCTTCGCCGCAAGCGAGAGGCGCTCGCTGATCAATATCGCGCAGCCCTTGAAGACGGTGTCATAGACACAGACGAAGCGCACGAATTGGAAGAATACAGAAAAAATCTGGGCCTGAGTAAACTTCTGGCGACCGAAATTCTAAAAGACCAACAAAAAAGCGCTTTGTCACACAAGCTAAGCTTCTGCCCCAATTGCGGTGAAGACCTGACCCGCTACCATTAATATTCAGCGAATTCCTGACCAGCAGCTAGAAGTTCAACGAGATGTCCCGATGTCCAGAACCGCAGCTCGCAACGAACAAAGCCTGTTCGTGGTTTAATTGGGTTTGCAACCGCACACCAATTGTTCCCCGGATCAAAGTTTCATAGCTGGCAATGTTGCTAGCCAATTCGCCTGCTGCCCGTTCGCGCCATGGTAGCTGTTCCTGATATGCCGAAATAACCAGCGCCATTTCATCTGCAGCTTTGGCACGGTCAGGCGTATCACCACGAAGGGCGCGCCGAACCTTGGAAAGTCCGGAGCGAATATCTGACGTACCTTCAATATCGTTGAACGCAGAACTGAAGTCGGAAATTCGCGCCATCATGGTTTCAGCATCAGCGCTGGCCAAATCGCCACGAATGGCATCAAACTCTCCGGCAAGCTCTTTATAAGCTGCCGATCCTTCAAAGGTACGCACCAGCGTCGCTACCGGCTCGTATCCGGAATCTGCGGCACGGCGGAATTGCCTGCGAAGCAAAATTTCGGCGTCGCGGACTTCTGCAAACGTTTCAGACCGCTCTGACCATTCGGCCGGGATTGTGGCAAGCATAGCGTCACGCTGTACTTTAAGCGTTTCTGCCTGCTGCAAAAAGGCTGCCTTGGCATTAGCATTTTCGTCGCCGCGCAGCCTGCTGGCTTCGGTCTCAAGAGCTTTGATTTGATCATCCAGTTTCCGGGCTTCGGCCTCGGTAAACCTCACTTCGGTATGGAGAGGTCTAAAGGCTGGCGTGTGTTCAGCCACCACAGCTTCTGCTGCTTTGACATCGGCCAACAGACCGATGGATTTTTCTGCTTCGTCAAAGCTGGCGGTTATTGAAGATGCCAGTCGGGTCGGCAAATAGCTTACATCGAACCCGCGCGCGGTCACAATCGCATCGCGGATCATGTTGCCATTGGCCATAAATTCACCGTGGATATATTCTTCCACGCAATAAAGAAGTTTCGGATTGCGCGGCGGTGGCGCGGTTTCAGATGTCAGCGACAACCGGCTCGGGAGATAATTCACCAATGCCGGGTTCATCGCAACGATGACCAGAGCCACCAGTTGCAGGCAAATGAACGCGACGACGCCCTTGTACATTTCGATGGTTTTTACAACCGCAGGCGCCACCCCTCGTAAATAAAAGAGCGCAAAGCCAAAGGGCGGGGTCAGGAACGATGTCTGGATATTCAGGCCGATCATGACCCCAAGCCAAACCGCCGTAATATTGGCGGACGGATCAGCCAGCAGGATCGGTGCGACTATCGGCACCACCACAACAGCAATCTCGATAAAATCGAGAAAGAAGCCGAGGATAAAAATCACAGCCATCACGATCACGAATTTCGACCAGAAACCGCCCGGCAAACTGTTTAGATAATCACGCACCAGGTCCTCACCGCCAAAGGCCCGGAAGGCTGCCGTCAACATAGCGGCACCGAGCAGGATGATGAATACCAACGACGTGGTTTTCGCGGTCTCGATCATCACACCCTGGAGAGTGTTTTCAACGCGCAAAGCCCGCGCTCCGGACCAGATTAGGGCCACAATCAGGCCACCAGTCGCAATTACTCCCAAGGTTACGCCGATTATGTCGTCGGTTGAATCGATCGCCTTGATATTGGTGTCAAAAAATTTCAGCACCAGCCAGATCGCAACGAGTGATGAAATTGCCAAAATGGCTGGATAAAACGCCCCGCGTTTGCCTTCTACCAACCGATATCCGGCCATCACCAAAGCGCCAGCGGCACCAATGGCGCCTGCCTGGTTCACGGTTGCGACACCAGTAATGATTGATCCCAAAACAAGGAAGATGAGGGTCAAGGGCGGTACCAATGTCAGTACAACCTTGATCAAGAACGAGCGATCAAACTTGCCTTCAAATGGCACAGCCGGCGCGACGCTGGGGCGCACAAAGGCATAGACCAAAATAAACGCCATGTACAAACCGACAAGCACCAGACCGGGTAATAAAGCGCCGAGGAACATTTCGCCAGCGCTGGTTGTACCCACATCGAATTCAGACGGCATCGACAATTCGCCAGTCGCCAATTTGTGCAACGCTTTACGCGCCGTGCTCGCCTGATCGGTAGCACTTGCCAACTGGTCAGCCAGAATGATCAACACAATTGAAGGCGGGATAATCTGACCCAACGTGCCGGACGCCGCGATTGTACCGGTTGCCAGTGACTGGGAGTAATTGTTCTTCAACATCGCCGGCAACGAAATCAGGCCCATGGCGACAACAGTCGCCCCAAGAATCCCAGTCGTTGCCGCCAACAATGCGCCAACAAAGACGACCGAAATACCCAAACCACCGCGCACTGGCCCAAACAATTGCGCCATAGTGATCAACAAATCTTCAGCGATCTTCGAGCGTTGCAGCATGATCCCCATAAAGATGAAAAGCGGGATCGCAATTAGAGTGTCTCGTTCAACTTCCCAATAGACCCCGCGTAAATTGGTAACGCCGGCACTAAGCCATTGCCCCGGCCCGCCCTGGGCGAAGAAAGAATCCACACTGCCGGTAAACAACCAGCCACAAATGGCAGCGATAACCACAGTTAAAATTGCAGATCCTGGCAGCGCGAAGGCAACCGGATATCCGGACGCCAATGCTGTTGCCATGAGAATTACAAGAAGAGCTAAAAAATAGAATTCCATAATGACTGTTACCCGTGGGAAAGAGATGCTTCAGGCACCTCGTCGTCCGACGCGTTGAGATAGTCGGAAACTGCTTCAAGGAAATAGGCGACAAACTGGATCATCATCGTGATCGCGAATATCCCCAAAAACGCGGCCAGCTGGTATTTGACATACATACCGTAGCCGGATTGCGACACTTCAAATTTAGTGAGCGGACTGTAGATAATCGCGGTTCTGCTACCAAACCCGATAATCATGATCGTCCAGCACAGGGAAATCCCGAGCAACACAGACCCGACCGAATTGACAATGCCCCGGGTCTTTGTCCGGAAGCTGGCATAGAGCACATCCACGCGGACATGCCCGTCTTCGAGCAAAGTGAAGGCGCTGGCAAACAGAAATAACCCGCCATACCAATAGCGAACCAGGTCGCCCATAAATGCTTGTTCGTAGGAAAAAATAAACCGCGTGAACACAATTATAAGTTCAGCAACAACAATCAAAAGCGTGAGCCAGTGAAAACCCAGGGTCCGGGTGAAAGAAGCGATAACAAAGCCAACCACAACCAGGGGGATATGCACAAACATACCGCGGAATGTCGGTCGGCCAAGCTGGGTCGTCAAGTCTTCGCCAACGACGGACGCGAGCAAATTCTCGACCCTCAAAAACGATATTGTTGCGTCGACAATCCCGACAATCAAAACCGCCCAAAACACGCCCCGAATCAACCATGTATTGAACCGGGTGATTTTTGCGCTGTCCTCAATTAACGAAACGCTTTTATTTTTCAAAACGTAAAAACCCGCTGCGGCAATAGCAGCAATATAAAAAGCAATTTGAAGCCAGCTTAAAATACCGGCGTCCTTCAGGATTCCGGCCGGACCCGGCCATCCCAATGAATTTGTAAAATATACATTAAATAGAAATGCCACCAGACCGGTCAGCATGGACCAGCCAAATATCCGGGCCCAGAATTCCAGCCCCCTGGTTTCAGCAGGTACTTCAGATTTCGATATCATTTAAGAGACAGCCCCCGCCAAAAAAGGGACGGGGTGATATGCCCCGTCCCAATTATTAGGTTCATGCGTATCAGGAAATTATATCCCGAGAACCCGGTTACGCTTGCTGCTGTAGCCGGCGCCAGCAAGTTTCTGCCATGCACCAAGTTCACGCAGTGAAGACTGGAACGCATCGTCGATTTTTACGACCAGCGGAGAATGACTACGGGCGTCTTCGAAGACTTCCGCAGCTGCAACGCCAAAGCTGTCGTAAATCTCGTCAGAGAATTCACGCACTTCAACACCATGCTCGTTCACGAGTTTAGCCAGATACTCACCATTGTTGGCATTGGTCTCGTTCATCATGGCTGAATTGCCTTCAGAACATGCCGCCGTGATGACGTCTTTTTCCCAGTTGGACAATTCGCCCCACCAGGATGCATTCATGCCAAAACTAAGCATTGAGCCAGGCTCATGCATACCAGGATGGTAATAATATTTGGCGGCTTCGTAGAACTTCATGAAATAGTCGTTGAACGGACCAACCCACTCGGTTGCATCAATTGCGCCAGAAACCAGATTTTCATAAATCTGACTACCAGGAACTGAAATTGGCGATGCGCCAAGCTTGGCCATAACGTCGCCGCCAAGACCAGGGATACGCATTTTCAGACCGTTGAGATCATCAGCTGTGTTGATTTCTTTGTTGAACCAACCACCCATCTGACAACCGGTATTACCGGCTGGAAGACTTTTGAGGCCGAATTCGCCAGCCAGCTCATCCCACAATTCCTGACCACCACCAAATTCGATCCAGGCAGCAATCTCTACATAGGTCATGCCGAACGGTACGGCGGTGAAATAGGCCCAACCAGGATGCTTGCCTTTCCAGTAATAGTCAGCGGATGAATAGGCTTGAGCGTTGCCAGAGGCAACTTCATCAAACACATCAAAACCACCAACGCGTTCACCGGAAGCAAAGTATTCGGTTGTAATCCGACCTTCACTAATTTCGGTAATACGTTCAGCCATTCTCTGTGTGGGTACACCGAGACCCGGGAAATCCCGAGGCCATGACGACACGATGGTCATCTCTCTGCGCTCTTGCGCAATTGCCGGAGCGGCCAATGTCGTGGCGGCTACGCCAGCACCAGCGGCACCTGCTGTTTTCAGAAATTTACGTCTATCCATTAAAGTACTCCCTTCAACGTTTGCGGCAAAAACCGCGTTAGTTAGATTCCACTTATATGTCAGAAGGTGCTCCTCGAATTTCGGATGTCGATTTCAGCAAGATACGCCATGTGCTCCCCGCATCCGTACTTAACGACGGATTTGGCAAAATTCGCAAACAGCCCTGTCTGAATCGGATCCCCTCAGATCACCTCCAATGCCTCCATATACATCTAACACCATTGTCAGGCAAATGTGCAACCTGAATCAGCTTCAACTATTTGTGTCGCGGGATAAATTTCATTTCCGAAAAGGAAAAACTCGTTGCTCAAAATCAAAAAATGCATGCCATTAACTGGCAAACGATGATTTTGATGCTTGCGGGAAGGAAACAATCAGTGCCTTTCTTGAAAATTCAGGCTAATAACCGGTCCGGATAGTCGGAACATAACCAAAGATAATTGCCATGAAGCTGCGAAACTTGATCGAATTTGCTGGATTTCGCCAATCACCTCAATGGTTTGGCTTTAATGTCGATACTTTCGCAGGAGAGAATGGGAGCCAGATCAAATTTGCCAACTGGAACCATCCGCGCGTCCACCAGATATCCCAGTCGGATGTAGATAATTTTCCGGCTTACGACGCGGTCATCAATCCGGGCGATTTCTGCATCGATATCGGTGCCCATACTGGCGATACGACTTTGCCCATAGCCATCGCGGCCGGGAAAGAAGGGCTGGTTCTGGCGGTTGAGCCCAATTACCACCTGTTCCACGTGCTTCAGAAAAATGCGCGCCTGAACCGGTCAATCGCAAATATAGAGCCAATCCTTGCCGCCAGCGCATCAGAGCCTGGTGAAATCAGCCTCGAATATTCTGATTCCGGATTTTGCAACGGGGGCCGCCATGAAGGCTTGTCGCCTCTGCAACATGGCCATATGTATAAAATGACGGCATGGGGCCTCAATTTGGCTGAAGAAATTGAAAGCGATTACAGCGACAGGTTAAATCGTCTTTCATTTATCAAGGTCGATGCAGAAGGATATGATTTATACATTCTGCAATCCCTGACATCGCTGTTCGGCAAAGCGCGACCGATCGTCAAGGCCGAGATTTTCAAGAAAACAGATCAGGCCTATCGTGAGTCCATGTTTGATTTTTTCAACGACAAAAATTATCAGGTCTTTCGCATTACCGAAGAACCCGTCGGCAAGCCGGAACCCATTACCCGTGACGAAATGAATTCATTTCCGCATTTTGATATTCTGGCGACGCCTCGCTAGAGTGGGCCTGCTCAGGGCCAAAGCCCTAACTGTATTCTTCAGCATTTTAATTCGGTCCGTTATGTTTGTGCTTTCCAGTCAGCGACAATCGACGAAGCGTTCACGCGCTTGCGATATTGTTCGCGAATATCGCGCCAGCGGAACCGGATTGAATTCATGACAATCTCCCGATCCCGTTCCCGGTAATCATCAATCACCGGCGCATACTTCACTAAATCCTCCGGGCTGAGTTTGAAGGCATTTTCCATTTTCCCCATCTGGTCCCAGGCGACCTGTTTGACGCGGGCCTTGAAGGCGCTTTCCACTTCTTTGGAAAGATAGGCATATTCCGAATCTTCAAAAGTCCGCTCGATCACATTGCTGAAACAATACAGAGCCAGTTTTTTAGTGTCCGTTTTGCCAAGACCCGACGCGTCGGCAATAGTCGCCACCGAGAAAATCGAAAAGTCTGAAACGCACGCACAATAAACCCGCCACCTGGCCAGCGTGATTGAAGCGGACATTTCCTCGTCTTCAAATGCTTTCGGATATCTGATCCCCATACGGGTCTTTAGATATCCGTACAAAGATGTTTGGGCGACATAGGATGACCGGGTTTGGGCGAAATTGAGCAAGGCATCGACGGAGTCGATTTCACTCTTGTCAAAGCGAATAAGCAGCGTTTTGCCGAATTTTTTCCTGAAATTCGCTATTAGACTTAAGAATAATGCGAATCGTTCATTAATTCTTCCAACTGTTAACAAATCGTATATCCTGTCTTGGATTGCACTGACTCGGTTTCGAGGGGGCTGCACTCAAAAAATCGCAACCTTGGTTGTGAAAATTCGAGCGCCAATACATGGCGTAAAATTGGGGAGAATTCAATGGCTTCAAAAAATGCAGAAGCAATGCAAGGACATTGGGCAAAGACCAGGAGCCTTACGTTTTTCGTTTTGGCAGTTTGGTTCCTTTTCTCGATGGTCATTCCTTGGAATGCTCACATCCTGAACAATTATTCATTTATGGGCTTTGAGCTCGGTTATTATATGTGTGTTCAGGGTTCGCTTTTCGTTTTCGTTGTGCTGATCTGGTTTCAAAACTGGCGGCAGGACGCGATCGACGATGAATTTGGCGTCGGTGAATAGGGGGTATTAGAGATGGAAGGTGGATTCCTAAATAACCTTGGCCGCGTATACGCGATGTATACCGGCGGGTTTCTCGTCTTTGTTGCCTTAATGGCAATTCTTGAGCAAATGGGTGTGAGTGCTTCTACAATCGGCATTCTGTTCGTTGCTTTTACAATCGCGATCTATGCCGCAATTGGTTGGCTGTCACGGACCATGCAGGTCGATGCCTATTATGTGGCGGGGCGTGAAGTTCCGGCACTCTACAATGGTATGGCAACGGCTGCTGACTGGATGTCAGGTGCGTCTTTTGTGGCGCTTGCCGGTGGCATCTATTTTGGTGGTTACGGTTACCTTGGCTTCATCGTTGGCTGGACCGGCGGTTATGTCTTGGTGAACTCGCTGATGGCGCCATATTTGCGCAAATTTGGCTGTTACACCGTGCCTGACTTTATCGGCACACGCTACGGCGGCAACCTGGCACGTTTCTGTGCGGTGGTCATTCTGGTTACGGCGTCCTTCACCTATGTGACGGCGCAAATCAACGCAACCGGAACCATTGCAGCACGTGCCCTCCAGATCCCGTTTGAATTTGGTGTCTGGTTTGGCCTCCTTGGCATCCTGCTCTGCTCGATGCTTGGTGGTATGCGCGCGGTTACCTGGACCCAGGTGGCCCAGTATATCGTGCTGATCATCGCCTATCTGGTGCCTGTGATCTGGATGTCGAATGCGCAAGGCTTTGGCATTATCCCGCATTTCTCATACGGGGATGCAGCTGCTCGTATTGCCGAACTTGAGCCTATGCTCGGGGTTGGCACCGCACCAACGGAATCGTTTGCTGGCCTGAAAGCCCTGACTGGATTGCACAATGATCCGCAAGGTGGTTTTGGCGCCTGGAAAATGGTTTCCCTTGCTGTTGCCATGATGACCGGTACGGCTTCATTGCCGCACATTCTGATGCGTTACTTCACAACGCCATCCGTTCGTGAAGCACGCCGTTCGGTCGGTTGGTCACTGCTCTTTATCTTCCTGCTCTACTTCACAGCGCCGGCTCTCGCCACGCTGACCAAGTTGCAGCTTCTGGATCCAGAGCTTGCTACCAGCATCATCGGTAAATCTGTTGCTGACGTTCAGAACCTCGACTGGATCCAGAACTGGTCCAACGTGGGCATGCTGAAAGTTACAGACGGCAATGGTGATGGCATTTTGCAGATCAACGAATTCTTTATGCGCTCAGGCATTGTCGTGCTTGCAACGCCGGAAATCGCTGGACTGCCTTATGTGGTGTCGGGCCTTGTGGCCGCTGGCGGCATGGCTGCTGCCATGTCAACGGCTGACGGCCTTCTGCTGGCAATCGCCAACGCTCTCAGCCATGATCTGTACTACAAGATCATCGACCCGAAAGCGGATACCAAGACTCGTCTCATCGTAGCGCGTGTCCTGCTTATCCTGATCGGTGGTGCGGCAGCGTTTGTGGCCAGCCTGAAGCTTACCAGCATCCTTGGGGCTGTTGCCTGGGCTTTCTGCTTCGCCAATTCCGGTCTGTTCTTCCCGCTGGTGCTTGGCATCTGGTGGAAACGGGCAAACCGTCAGGGCGCGATTGCGGGTATGGTCTTAGGCTTCGCAGCCGGTGCCGCTTACCTGGTTCATGTTCAAACTGGTGGTACCCAGATCCTTGGACTTGACGGACTGCGCTTCGGCATCATCGGTATGCCGGTCAGCCTGATCGCCATGGTGGTAGTCAGTCTCATGACACCAGAGCCAGATGCGGAAACGCAGGCAATGGTTGACGAGACCCGGAACCCATCCGGCAAAGCTATCCTGGACAGCACGCATTAAGCACTGTCACTAAAAATCAGAGGGGTGGGACTTTGTCCCACCCCTTTTTTTTGATTAAGATCACAAATCAAAACCTGAAAGAAAATCATGAATGAAATACCGCTCTGGATTCTGACCCTTGATTATACTCTGGGCACAATCATGTGGACCCTGATCGGAAGGGTCGCGATGAACCTGTTCCAACCAGTGGATTCAGATTTCTTCTTCATGAAATTCTTTGTTCGGGTAACAGACCCGGTTTTA
This sequence comes from Hyphomicrobiales bacterium, assembly GCA_021775875.1. Taxonomy (GTDB): domain Bacteria; phylum Pseudomonadota; class Alphaproteobacteria; order Rhizobiales; family NORP267; genus NORP267. The sequence continues at coordinate 16,392 of JAJFHA010000025.1, forward strand.
CGATTCTTTAAACCGATCACACCGAGCTTTCTGCTGGTCCCTCTGGTACCGCTTTTCGTTGCCTGGTTCTTCTTCATGGTTCGCTTTTACGTAATGCCATGGCTGCTTGGATATTCGGTCATGGGAATGCTGTCCTTCCCGCTTGAAGGAGAGATTGCCCGCGGGCTTTATAATTTGTTCAATTAGCGCCGCTTGCCCTGGATCAAGCATATACTGAATTAGGCGCGATATATTTCCTGAAACAACGGGTTTGCTAAATGCAGGATCTATAGATGGCGTGGAACCGAAATAATCAGCCTGCGGAAACCCAATCCGCCAGTCCGCTCCTGTCGCTTTCAGCGGTTATCATGGATACGGAAACCACCGGGCTGGATACCGCTAAAGACCGGATCGTCCAGATCGGCGCTATCAAAATGGTATTGGGCAAAGTGCTGGAGGATGATCCCTTCGACCAGCTTGTTGCTCCCGGCATCCCGATCCCGGCAATGTCCAGTGCGATCCATCACATTATGGACGAGGAAGTTAGAACCGCACCCTCTTTCGGGCCCAGCTTTGACGATTATCAAAACTGGGCCGGGGCCGGGCTTCTGGTTGGCTATTCTATCGGATTTGATATCGCCGTCATCAAGGCAGAATTTGCCCGTATGGAGAGAGACTGGACACCGCCCCGCAGCCTCGATGTGCGCCACCTTGTACAAATCATTTCACCCTCGCTTCCAGACATTTCACTTGAAACCGTCGCTGCCTGGCTCGGTCTTGAAATCAAGAACCGTCACAATGCGCTTGGTGATGCCATCGCCACCGCGCAAATTTATAAGGCCCTGATTCCGTATCTTGCCAAAAAGGGGATTTTTACTCTTGCCGAAGCCGAGCGCGCTGTCGCTGGCCTGACTACCCAAATCAGTGGCGAGGTGAGCGCCGGATGGCACGATATGGCGGCCAGTTCCAAGGCAAAAATCGATCCTGTTCTGGCGGGCATTGACAGTTTCCCGTACCGTCACAGAGTTGGCGATTTGATGCATACGCCGCCCATTTTTGTCGAAGCGAACAGCAATGTGAGCACCGCTCTCGATTTGATGATCAGCAAGGGCATCAGTTCGGTATTTGTGCACCCGGAAAAGCCGAATACTGAAGTTGGCATCCTCACAGAGAGAGACCTGTTGCGGGCATTGCAGAGCCAAGGCTCAAAATTGTTGCTGCAGAAAGTGTCTAACCATTGTGTAACACCGTTAATCTCGATCGAAAAAAATGAATTCGTCTATAAAGCCATCAGCCTTATGTCGAGCCGGGGTTTCCGCCATCTCGGAATCCACAATACCGATGGCGATATCGTCGGCGCACTCAGCGCTCGGGACCTGCTCCGCCAGCGGTCGCAGGATGCCTATGTACTGGGACAGGGCATTGCGGATGCAAAAACACCCGAACAGCTAAGTCTGATTTGGCCCGAGCTATCTTCTGTCGCCCGTGGCCTGGTAGGGGAAGACGTGGATGGCCGTGAGGTCGCAGCTATCATCTCCCGCGAATTAAGAGGGCTTACCCGCAAAGCCTGCATCATCGCCGAACAGGAAATGGTAGCGTCAGGGAAAGGCGCCGCGCCTGTGCCCTATACCATGCTGGTGCTCGGGTCCGGCGGGCGCGGTGAAAGCCTGCTCGCCATGGATCAGGATAACGCCATTATTTTCGAAAAAGGCGAACCGGGCGGCATCGAGGACCAATGGTTTGAAGCATTGGGCCAACGGGTAGCTGATATTCTTGATATGGTCGGCGTTCCCTATTGCAATGGCGGGATCATGGCATCCAATCCGGAATGGCGGATGGATGTGAACGGGTGGCGGGGTCATGTGGAATCCTGGATCACCCGCTCGAAGCTCGAAGATATGATGAATTCGGATATCTTCTTCGATTGCCGCGCGGTTCATGGCGACTTGGGCCTGTTGGATCAAGTTCGCGACCCTGCAATGGACGCTGCCGGTAGATCGACAAATTTTCTGAAATTGATGGCCATGAGTAGCGCCGACATTCCCGAGATGACCGGATGGTTTGGCCGCTTCAAACTCAAAGATGGTCGTATGGACCTTAAACGTGGCGGCCTGATGCCTGTTTTTGCAGCCGCTCGCCTGCTGGCGATTAAATATGGCTCCCACGCGCTCTCTACTCCAGACCGCCTGGCTGATGTCCGCGAACACCTTGGTACAACTGCCCATGTTGCTGATGATCTCATAGAAGCGCACCGACTCATTCTCGATACCATCCTGCGCCAGCAACTTCTGGATCTGGAAGAAGGCATCAGACCTGGCAACAAGGTTGACCCGACTTCTTTCAGTTCTCTTGAGCGACAAGAACTGAAATGGGCTCTGGAGAAAATCGCCAACGTCCCCGACCTGCTCGGCAACCCTAGTGGTGTTGTTTAAGGTATTCGTATTTGCAATATTTTACACCTGACCTCACGATAATAAGCTAATAAAAAAAGAAGGGGATGGTGGGGAAATGCTGGAAAACTGTGAGCCCTGATCCGGGTGTATCAGCAGTTTTTCTTTTGGCTTACTGCGCTCCACGGTTCGGGCAGCAAGTCTCACCTTGATCCAGCAAATCATCATGCAGTTTGCTGTATCCCTAAACCTTGTCACTGTCTTCCTGGGCGACTTCGAGAGCCGTTTCACCCAGGCGCTCCGAAACCTCTCTAACCGGATAGCGCCGTTCCGTGATCTGGTGCACCGCATCAATCTTGAAACCATCGTTGTGTTTAACTTTGTCCATAATAATCTCTTGGTCTCATTTTTAGGGGACAAGGTGTCTAGGAAGCTTGGGGCTATTCAAAGCTTCTTTCAAAAAGTGGGAAACGGCTGACACATCTGCCATGCGGAGAATAGGCCTTTTAATCTCCGCTAATTACGCGGAGATTGGTTTTGCGCTTGCTAGTGCCCCTATATTGCCCCTGTGGCAAAAAATAAGGACCTAACATTTCTGCTAAGTCCTTGAAATAATTGGTTGCGGGGGTAGGATTTGAACCTACGACCTTCAGGTTATGAGCCTGACGAGCTACCGGGCTGCTCCACCCCGCGTCAATTATGTCGAGCGCTCTGCGCTCTTTCCCGAACATGGTCTTGCCGTGGACGAAAGTCCCGGTCAGCCTGTGTCTTGTTCGGGCTGGTTGATACATTGATTGGCCATCCGGCACAATCACGTGTCTCAGGCAGACTATGTAGCAGCCTCTTTCCGGGAAAGAAAGAGGCCAAATGGCAAAATAAACATCTCATTTCGCCTGTGTATGCTTGAGACTAGAATAAACCTTCAATCAGACCTTCGTCATTGAGCTGAATCGATTCTGCTGCGGGAACCCGAGGCAGGCCGGGCATGGTCATAATTTCCCCGCAAACGGCAACAATAAACCCAGCGCCAGCCGAGAGCCGCACTTCGCGGATCGGGAGCGAATGGCCGGTTGGCGCACCGCGCAGATTGGGATCGGTTGAGAAGGAATATTGGGTCTTGGCCATGCAGACCGGCAGGTTGCCGTAACCCTGGTCTTCCCATTGGCGCAACTGGTCGCGGATTTTTTTGTCCGCCAGCACTTCGTCGGCGCGGTAGATACGCTTGGCAACTGTTTCCATTTTCTCAAAGAGACCCATATCGTCCGGGTAGAGCGGGGCATATTGGGCGGAGCCGCCTTCGACAATTTCAACAACTTTGTTGGCAAGGTCCCTGGCGCCTTCGGAGCCGTTGGCCCAATGTTTGGCAAGTACGGCTTCTGATCCATGGTTGATCACATAGGACCGGATGGCTTCAATTTCAGCGTCCGTATCGGTGATGAAATGATTGATGGCGACCACAGCCGGAACGCCAAACATTTTCATGTTTTCGATATGACGGCCGAGATTGGCGCAGCCCTTTTTGACGGCATCGACATTTTCCGGGCCAAGGTCAGCGCGCGCCACGCCGCCATTCATCTTCATGGCGCGGACCGTGGCGACAATAACAACGGCTTTGGGTTTTAGACCCGCCTTGCGGCATTTGATATTCATGAATTTCTCAGCGCCGAGATCAGCGCCAAAGCCTGCTTCGGTCACCACATAATCGGCGAGCTTGAGGGCAGTTGTTGTTGCGACCACTGAATTACACCCATGCGCGATGTTGGCGAACGGGCCGCCATGGACAAAGGCCGGGTTGTTCTCAAGGGTCTGAACAAGATTGGGCTGGACCGCATCCTTGAGCAGAACCGCCATTGCGCCCGCCGCTTTGATGTCGCGGCAAAAAACCGGTGAGCGGTCGCGCCGGTAAGCAACAATCATGTCGCCAAGGCGTTTTTCCAGATCAGCCAGATCAGACGCAAGGCACAGGATCGCCATCACTTCGGAGGCTACAGTAATGTCGAAACCAGCTTCGCGAGGGAAGCCGTTTGAGACACCACCAAGCGACGCTGTAATTTGACGCAGCGCCCGGTCATTCATGTCGACAACGCGCCGCCATACAACCCGGCGGGTATCAATTTCCAGACTGTTGCCCCAATAGATATGATTGTCGATCATCGCCGCCAACAGACTATGGGCTGAAGTGATGGCGTGGAAATCGCCGGTGAAATGCAGGTTCATGTCTTCCATCGGTACAACCTGGGCGTAACCGCCACCGGCTGCGCCACCCTTCATGCCGAAATTCGGCCCGAGCGAAGCTTCGCGAATACAGATCATGGCATTTTTGCCAATCGCGTTCAGGCCGTCACCAAGACCAACGGTTGTGGTAGTTTTGCCTTCACCAGCTGGTGTCGGGTTGACGGCAGTCACCAGGATCAGGTTGCCGTCCTTGTTGCCTTGAACCGATTTGATAAATTCAGCTGAAACTTTGGCTTTGTCGTGACCATAGGGGAGGAGGTGTTCGCTTGGGATGCCGAGTTTTTCGCCAATTTCCATGATTGGCTTTTTGGTCGCTTCGCGGGCAATTTGAATGTCGGTCTTTACGGTCATTGATTTCGGTCCTGTTGAATAAATATTGAAGCTGTGTGGCCTTAGCTGCCCAGAATTTTGCCTTTTTCAATTCCATCTTCTGCCGTCAATTCTGCGACAGGAATTTTCTTTTTGCCTGCGGGCCTGAGCCTTTGTATCAGGATGCCCCCTGATCCAGCGGCCACAGATACGCCATTCGATGTGACATTGACGACCTCACCGGGTTTGCCATTGATAGTGTCATCGACGGCGGAATCAAAAATCTTCACTTCAGCGCCGTTGACGCTGGTCCATGCTCCCGGCTGGGGGTTGCCCGCCCGGATGATGTTGTAGATATCAGAAGCTGGCTTGTTCCAATCGATCTCGGCATCCTTTTTGCCGAACCAGGATTCATAACTTCCGGTAGATAAATCCTGAACGGTTTTTGGTGCGGTGCCGGCTTTGACCAAGTCGAGAGATTCGATCATGGCGTCGACACCCATGGGGAACAGTTTTTTGAAATAAACATCGCCAAGGCTTTCGTCAGGGCCAATGTCGCATTCTTTCTGCATCAGGATAGGGCCTTCATCCAGCCCGTCATCGGGCCAGAAAATGCTCAAACCCGTTTTCGTTTTGCCCATGGCTATCGGCCAGTTGATCGAGCTTGGGCCGCGATGGTCTGGCAGCAGGGACGGGTGATACTGGAACGAGCCGAGGCGCGGGGCGTTGAGAACTGCGTCCGGCACAAACAACAACACATACGCCATCATGCAGACATCGGCGTCGAAGGATTTTATCAGTTCCAGCGCTTCGGGCGTTTTCCACGATGCCGGTTGATGAACCGGCAGGCCGTGTTCCAGCGCCAGTTCTTTTACCGGATCGATGGGACGGCCTTCTTTGTCAGGCGCAGTGAATACGCCAACGACATTTTCGCCATTTTCCAGAAGGCGTTCGAGAACGGCCTTGCCGAATGCCTGTTGGCCATGAACAAGAATTTTCATATTCGTCTCCTAGATGGCTTTGGATGCGCGAAGCGAGGCAATTTCCTCGTCCGCGTAACCAAGCACGTCTTTTAGAATTTCATCGGTATGCTCGCCTAAAAGCGGTGAGCGCAAAACTTCAACCTCCGAATCTGACATTTTTATCGGGCAACCGACGGTCAGATATTTGCCGCGTTCGGGGTGATCAACTTCTACCACTGTTCCGGTTTCGCGTAATGCTGGCTCGTCCGCCAGCTCTTTCATGGAAAGAACCGGTCCGCAGGGAATATTCAGCGGGTTGCAAAGCTCCATCACTTCGAACTTGGTTTTGGTTTTGGTCCATTCCTCGATTGCATCAAAAATATCCGAGATTTTATCGAGGCGTTCCGGCGGGGAGGCGTAGCCTGGAGCGGTTTTCCAGTCCGGCTTGCCGACCAGGTCGCAAATATTGCCCCATACGGCTGCTTGAGTAATGAAATAGACATAGGCATTGGCGTCGTGTTCCCAGCCCTTGCATTTCAAAATCCAGCCAGGTTGCCCACCACCAGAATCGTTGCCGGCTCGTGGCGTTGTATCGCCCAGATCGACGCCCTTTCCAGCCAGACTGTACTCGTTTAGCGGGCCGCGTTGAATTCTCTGATGGTCGCGCAGCTTGACGCGGCAGAGGTTAAGGACGCTGTCCTGCATGGCGGCCAATACTTTTTGACCACGTCCGGTTTGTTCGCGCTGGAACAGGGCGGCGACAATGCCGAGCGCCAGATGCAGGCCGGTGCCAGAATCGCCGATCTGGGCAGCGGTTACCAAAGGCGGGCCATCGAAGAAGCCGGTGGTGGACGCAGACCCGCCGGTGCATTGGGCGACATTTTCATAGACCTTGCAATCTTCATACGGACCGGGGCCAAAGCCCTTGACGGATGCCATGATCATGCGCGGGTTCAGTTCCTGAATGCGTTCCCAGGAAAAGCCCATGCGATCCAGCGCACCGGGGGCGAAATTTTCCACCAGCACATCGCAGGTTTTCACCAAGCGTTCGAGAACTTCTTTGCCGCTTTCCGATTTTGTATTCAGGGTGATGGCGCGTTTGTTGTGGTTGAGCATCGTAAAATAGAGGCTGTCTACATCCGGGATATCGCGCAGCTGGCCGCGGGTCGCGTCGCCTGTGCCGGGGCGCTCCACTTTAATGCAATCGGCGCCGAGCCAGGCCAGCAACTGGGTGCAGGTTGGCCCGGACTGGACGTGGGTAAAATCAAGAATCTTGACCCCTTCTAGTGCTTTCATTTGAACTTCCTGTCTTTCCTGTTTCGACTCTGGTGAGCCGGGTTATTTTTTAACAACGCTTTGTGGATTGAGATTGCCGATGCGGCCGCTTTCGGTGCCTGCATTTTCGTCAATTACCGCGTTGACAAGGGTTGGCTTGCCAGAGGCAAAGGCTTCCTTGATGGCTTGGGACAATTCGTCGGGCGAGGTTGCATAAACACCGACGCCGCCAAAGGCTTCCATCATCTGGTCGTAGCGAGCGTCTTTGACAAAAACCGTGGTGGCGACATCGTCGCCGCCGGACGGGTTGGTATCGGTGCCGCGATAGATGCCGTTATTGTTGAAAACAACTACGCAGATCGGCAAATTGTAGCGGCAAATAGTTTCAATCTCCATGCCGGAAAAACCGAACGCGCTGTCGCCTTCAACTGCCAATACCGGCTTGCCGGTCTCAATTGCCGCCGCGATGGCAAAGCCCATGCCGATCCCCATGACACCCCAGGTGCCGACATCGAGCCGCTTGCGGGGTTGATACATATCGACGATTGAGCGGGCGAAATCGAGAGTGTTGGCGCCTTCATTGACAAGGATCGCGTCGGGACGCTCCTTGATAATGGATTTGATGACGCCGAGCGCACCGTGATAATCCATCGGCACGTTATTATTGCGCAGTTTGGGGGCCATCCGCTCGATGTTGGTTTCGACCTTGGTTCGGATCGCACCGGTCCATTCCGCTGGTGGGGTCGACCAATCGTCTCCCATCTGAGCGAGAAGGGCAGCAACACTGGACGCGATGTCGCCCACAATTGGTGCGGTGATTTCAACATTTGAATCCATTTCTTTAGGTTCAATGTCGATCTGGATGAATTTTTTAGGCTCCACCCCCCAGGATTTGCCTTTGCCGTGAGACAGGAGCCAGTTCAGCCGCGCGCCGATCAGCATCACTACATCGGCCTCTTTCAGGGCGAGGGAACGCGCCGCTCCAGCGGATAAAACATGGTCATCCGGCAGCAGCCCCTTGGCCATGCTCATGGGCAAATAGGGGATGCCGCTCTGTTCGACAAATTTCCGGATATCGTCGTCGGCCTGGGCATAAGCTGCACCTTTGCCAAGAATGATCAGGGGGCGCTTAGCGTTACCAAGAATTTCGAGTGCTCGGGCCACAGCTTCGGGAGCCGGAATTTGGCACGGTGCCGGGTCGGCCACTTTGATTAGTGATTTTGCACCGTCTTCAACATTCATTGTCTGGCCGAACAGTTTTGCCGGGAGGTCCAGATAAACCCCGCCGGGGCGTCCGGAACATGCTGCCCGGATGGCGCGGGCTACGGCGATGCCTATATCTTCCGCGTGCAATACCCGGAACGCCGCCTTGCATAAAGGCTTGGCAATGGCGAGCTGGTCCATTTCTTCATAATCGCCCTGCTGCAGATCGACGATTTCGCGTTCAGAAGAGCCGGAAATCAAAATCATTGGGAAACAATTGGTGGTGGCATTGGCAAGCGCCGTCAGGCCGTTCAGGAACCCGGGCGCTGATACGGTCAGGCAGATGCCGGGTTTTTGCGTCAGAAAACCTGCAATTGTAGCTGCGTTGCCTGCATGCTGCTCGTGCCTAAACGAGATGACCCGGATGCCCTCGGCCTGCGCCATCCGGCCAAAATCCGTGATCGGGATGCCCGGCACGCCGTAAATTGTATTCAGGTCGTTCAGTTTGAGGGCGTCGATCAGGAGGTGAAACCCATCGGTCAAATCGCCTGTGTCGGCTTCATTGGTTTCGGCATTGTTGGACATTCTCTACTCCGTAAAAAATATAAATTAATCGATGGTGTCAGGCAGCGCTGACACCGGATTCAGGTTCAACCCATGTGCGTTCAACATGAGCGTAAAGGTTCAAGGTATGTTCGCGCACCAGCCGCTCAGCCAGTTCGGCGTCGCGGGACTCAAGTGCTTCGATAATATGAAAATGATCAACGATGGAACGGTTCACCCGGTCACCTTCTGAAATTGTACGTGCCCGGATCGCCTGCATATGGATGAACAGGCCATCGGTAATTTTTGTCAGAAGGGGAATCTGCGCAAGTTCAAGAATGCGCTGATGGAAGCTGATATTGGTTTCCGAATATTCGTCAATCTGGGCGCGTATTTCGTTGTCTTTGAAGGTGGCGAACATAGTGCGCAGGGATGCGATATCTTCATCTGTCGCAACACTTGTAATCAACCGCGCCGCCATGCTCTCAAGGGCTGCCCAGACCAGTATCATTTCAAGAATGTCCTGCTTGGATTTGCGGACAATGAAAACCCCCTTGCGCGGCTCGATGCGCACCAGACCTTCTTGTTCAAGGCGGGCCAGAGCTTCACGGACCGGGGTGCGGCTGATTTGGAGACGGGTTGATAATTCACGCTCGTCGAGGCGCAATTCGGCGTTGTCCGCGTAAATATTGGGTGCGGTGATCGCTTCCTTGAGCGTCTCGTAAATTGTTTGCTTCAGGCTTGGTGGCGACACCAGAGGAGCCAGCTCAATGCGTGCGGTTGAAGCGAGTGGTCGTTTCTCGGTCAAGATTTCGGAGCCTCCATATTCAGTTTTGCCTTGCGTCGCTGGCGCACCAGATACAGCGGATAGATGATCAAGCCAAGAGCTGCGATCAGACAAATCAGTGATATCGGCCGGGTTAGAAAAATTGTCATGTCGCCATGCTCGGCGATCATTGTCTGGCGGAAGGATTTTTCAGCCAGCGGTCCGAGCACGATTGCCAGCACCAAGGGTGCCATTGGGTAATCAAGTTTACGCATCAGATATCCAACCACTCCGAATATCAGGATCAGCCAAACGTCGTGCATCGAACTGGCGGGCGCAAAGCCGCCGACAAAACAAAGCACGAAGATAATTGGTGCGAGGATCGTAAAGGGCGTGCGCAATATCCAGATGAAGACCGGAATCAGGGACAGGTTGAGAATTACCGTGAACAGGTTTGCCGCATAGAGACTTGCGATCAGGCCCCAGACAAATTCCGGATGTTGAGAAAATAACAGCGGGCCGGGTTCCAGACCCCAGATGATCATGCCGCCAAGCAGAATGGCGGTTGTGGGGGAGCCTGGAATGCCCAGGGTCAGCATCGGTAGCAGTGACCCGGTTGAGGCGGCATTATTGGCGGCTTCCGGCGCGACAACCCCGTTGACATTGCCCCTGCCATATTCTTCTGGATTTTTTGCCATGCTTCTGGCCATGCCATAGGCCATCAGCGAGCCGGGTGTTGCGCCGGCGGCTGGCAGGATGCCGACAAAATAGCCCAGCGTTGAACTTAGGAACATGTTCAGCTTTGACCTGCGCCAGAGCATCTTCAAGGTTTCCACGCCACGCTTGATGCCAAAGGTATGTTTGGCGATTTCCACTTTTCCCTGCGCCTGTTCGAGCGTCCAGAGCATTTCGCCGATGCCGTATATGCCGATCGCGAGGACGATAAATGAGATGCCTTTATAAAATCCGGGTAGATCGAAAAATATCAGTCGTGGATGGCCGGAAATAATATCCAGCCCGACCGACGACAGCACTAAACCGAACAGGATCATGAATATGGTTTTCGGAATGTCGTCGCCACCAAGGCCGATAAAGGTTGCGAACGCCAATACCATCAGGGCGAACTCTTCTGTTGAACCGAATCGCAGGGCAAAATTTGCCAGCGGCGGGGCGAACAGAGTGAAATAAATGACCGAGATGGTGCCGCCGACAAAGGAGGCGATAGCGGCTGCAATAAGCGCCCGGTCGGCTAAGCCTTTTATTGCCATGGGCCGCCCGTCAAACGTTGTGGCAACAGCGGTGGACGCGCCCGGAATGCCAAGCATGATTGACGAGATCGCACCGCCATACATGGCGCCATAATAGATAGCCGCCAAGAATATCACGGCGCTGGTCGGTGGTACGAAAAACGTAATCGGCAATAAAATTGCGACCCCGTTAACCGAGCCAAGGCCGGGAATGGCGCCAATGAACAGGCCCATCAGGCACCCAAGCATCATCATGGCGAGATTGAGCGGCTCGAAAGCCACTGCAAATCCGTCCATAAGCGGTCCGAGAATTTCCATGTTTGCTGCCCGTCTGCCTGATTAAAAAAACATGCTGTAAAGTGGATAAAACAAGGGTTCGGTGACGCCTTTCGGCAGAAATACTTTCATGCCGATTTCGAAGAAGAAGAACGTGACGATTGGTGCCAGAAGCGCGATCGGGGCAATCACTACCCAGGAATGACCACCGAGAAAACGCATGTAAAACGCCAGGAAAAGCGGGATCATGACATAGGCACCAACAAAATGGGTACCCAGAAACATCACGAAAATCGCACCAGCCGATACCACAAACAAACGGAATGTGGAGTAGCCCATAAAGGAATTTTCGTCGCGTGATTGAGGGGTCACCCGTCGTCGGGCACGCCAGAAAATCACACCGCTTGCCACCAGCATTCCGAGTGATAGCCAGAACGGGAATGCCCCGCCGCCCGGCCCCTTGCCGCTGACCCAGCCGATGGGGAGCTCTGAGCTCTTCCACATCAGGAATAACGAGAAGGCCACAAGCGCCAAAGCCATTATTTGTTCGGCATGTCGCATGCGGCCTCCTCGGGTTTGCTGAAGATTCAGGCTCAATCCGCTATTCTATTTCGCCGGCAGCCCGCAGCATTTCTTCATGCTTGTCGCGTTCGCTGGTGAAATAGGATTGCAGTTCGTCGCCAACCAGCCAAGCGCATTGCAGGGCTTTGCTGGAACAATATTCTTTCCATTCGTCGGAGGCATATACCTTCTCAAAAAGATCACGATAGAAGGCCTGAACATCTGCTTCGATGCCACCCGGAGCCACGACCGAACGCTGCATGAAATATACAAGTTCAGGATGGCCAAGTTCGGCAAAGGTTGGAACATCCGGGAAAGCCGGGATGCGTTCTGGCGTCAAGGCTGCCAACGGGCGCGATTGACCGGCTTCATAAAAGCCCATCTGTTCGGACGGATTGTTGACGGTTGAATTGACGTGGTTGCCGATCAGGTTTTTGGCAACGGTGCCGCCACCGCTATAGGGCACGTAGGTGACTTCAAAACCGTAGGCTGTTTGCAACATGCCGGTTACGAGCGAATCTTCCTGGCCGGTTCCGGTGCCGCCCATGATCCAGTCTTCAGAACCTGCCGCTTTTACGGCGGTGACATAATCGTCAACCGACATGATATCGGTTTCGGAATTGACCCATAAAATAAAAGTGTCTTCGGCGAGACGCGCTATCGGTGTGAATTCTTCGATATTCACGCCAAGGCCCGGATTGCGCAGCGGCGTCGTGTAATAGGAATTCAATGTCGCCATGACAATATGCGGGTTACCGGCACTGTCTTTCAGATAGCGCAATGCTTCAGCACCAGATCCGCCACCCTTGTTGATCGGGATCACCGGTTGTGGCGACAGGTCGTGAGTTTCAATGATGCTCTGGATAAAACGGGCAAGGCGATCAGCGCCCCCGCCCTGGCCGGCCATGATAACAAATTCAATAGGTCGTTGAGGCTGCCAGTCGGCTTTGGCGATATTTCCCAGCGACGTTAGAATCAGGGCTAACGTCAAAAACGTGCCCAGAAAAATAGTTTTTGCGAATTTCATTTGAAATCCTCCCCTGGATTGGGTGCCGAATTGGATAAAAACCAATTTTCTTTTCCATTGCGGCACTAATGCACACCTTCACACCGATTTTTATCGCCTTCTTGAGCGAGGCTTGGTATGTGGTCTTTGGTATGCCACAGACACTTCGCGCATTTTGACGTGATGGAGTCAAGGTGGAAATTTGATTCTGTGGAAACCGGGTGCCGGGAAAATGTTGTTCCGGAGAAAAATATTTTCCATTGATAAAACATTGCAGTACCGGGAAAGGTTTCCATCCGGGCAAGGAAGTATTTGTCGTTTGCCGCTGTGATTGCGGCGGGATTGACGTATTGTTGCAGCTGGTCAGGAGATATTTAATAGAAATGAATTGCGGAGATGCAAAAATATGAGTCCTGATCCGAGACCCATCCATCCGGGATCCGGTCGGCGCAAAGCTGCCCGCTACCCAAAAGGCCGGTATCTGCAGAGCGGTGAGCGTGATGCTGTTCTCTCTTTGTTGGGGGACCGGGAATTGCGCCGCGATCATCTGATCGAATATCTGCATCTTGTTCAGGACAAATACGGGCATCTTTCAGCGGGCCATCTTCAGGCGCTTGGCGGCGCGTTGCGAATTTCCATGGCGGAAGTTTATGAAGTGGCTTCCTTTTACGCCCATTTCGATATTGTGCGCGACGGAGAAACGCCGCCGCCGGCAACAACGATCCGGGTGTGTGAATCACTGAGCTGTATGCTGGCGGGTGCCGAAACCCTGATCACTGCGCTTGAAAATGGATCAGGCGATGATGTGCGGATTGTCCGCGCGCCCTGTATGGGGCGATGTGATCTGGCACCGGTCGCGGAAGCCGGGCACAGGCATGTTGATCATGCGACGGTCGAGAATATTGGTGAGATTGTCACCAAGGGTGATCTGCATCCGGTCGTTCCGGATTATCAGGATTTTGAAGCCTACCGCGCCGATGGCGGCTACCAGATGCTGGAACAATGCCGGGCAGGCGTACGCGATGTTGAAGATGTGATCCAGACCCTGTCCGATGGCGGATTGCGTGGCCTTGGTGGTGCCGGGTTCCCGACCGGGCGCAAATGGCAATTTGTACGGGCGGAATCCGGGCCACGCCTGATGGCGGTCAATGGCGATGAAGGCGAACCGGGGACATTTAAAGACAGGCATTATCTGGAAACCGCGCCACATAAATTCTTTGAGGGCATGCTGATCGGTGCCTGGGCGGTGGAAGCAGAAACCATCTATATCTATCTCCGGGATGAATATCCGGCGGCGCGCGAAATCCTGCTGCGCGAGATTGCAAAGCTTGAAGCAAGTGGATTGGCCGATCACACCAATATTGAGCTGCGTCGCGGGGCAGGGGCTTATATTTGTGGTGAAGAATCCGCGATGCTTGAATCGATCGAGGGAAAACGCGGGATACCGCGTCACCGCCCACCCTATGTGGCGCAGGTTGGTCTGTTCGGGCGGCCAACGTTGGTCAACAATATTGAGACGCTGTACTGGATTCCGGAAATTCTGAAAAACGGTGCCGACTGGTTTGCCGATCAGGGAATTGGCGACTCCAAGGGCTTGCGCAGTTATTCAGTTTCGGGTCACGTGAAAAATCCTGGCGTCAAGCTGGTGTCGGCTGGATTGACCGTGCAGCAATTGATCGATGATCATTGCGGCGGCATGAGCGACGGCCATGTATTTCGCGGATATTTGCCCGGCGGGCCCTCGGGTGGGATTTTGCCAGCCACCATGAACGACCTGCCGCTTGATTTCGGTCAGCTTGAAAAGCACGGCTCGTTTGTTGGTTCACACGCGGTCGTAATTTTGTCTGATCAGGATGATATGCGAGCCGTGGCGCTCAATCTGATGAAGTTTTTTGAAGATGAAAGCTGCGGCCAATGTACGCCGTGCCGGAACGGAACGGAAAAAGCGGTTAAACTGATGAGCCGCGATAAATGGGACCAGGACCTGCTCAATGACCTTGCGACAGTGATGGCAGATGCCTCCATTTGCGGGCTCGGACAGGCTGCCCCCAACCCGCTGAAATCGGTGCTAAAATATTTCCCGGAAGATGTCACATGAGCAAGCAAATCAAATTTGAACTGGATGGCAAGCAGGTTGCCGCTGAGCCGGATGAAACCATCTGGCAGGTAGCGAAACGGGAAGGGGTGGATATCCCGCACCTTTGCTGGCACCCGGAGCCGGGCTACCGGTCGGACGGAAATTGCCGCGCCTGCATGGTGGAAATTGATGGCGAGCGGACCCTGACAGCATCCTGCATTCGCACCCCGACTGAAGGTATGAAAGTCAGTTCAGCGTCTGAACGGGCAAAAAAATCCCGCGAGATGGTATTTGAATTGCTTCTGGCGGACCAGCCGGAGCGGGATGAGGCTCATGATTCGAAGTCCAGTTTCTGGAACTGGATGGACGCCATGGATGTCTCCGACATCCGCCGCTACCCGGCGCGTGAAGCAGTTGCGGCCGATAATTCCCACACCGCGATTGCGGTCAATCTTGATGCCTGCATCCAGTGCAATCTTTGTGTGCGGGCGTGTCGTGAAGTCCAGCGCAACGATGTGATTGGCATGGCGGGACGGGGCAGCGACGCGAAAATCATTTTTGATTTCGATGCCGGGATGGGTAGTTCGACCTGCGTCGCGTGCGGCGAATGTGTGCAGGTTTGCCCCACAGGCGCATTGATGGAATCCAGCCTTCTGGATGATGCCGGCGTGCGAACAGAATTTGAAGAACGTTCCGTCGATACCCTTTGCCCTTATTGCGGTGTCGGGTGCCAGACCAGGGTGCATGTGAAGGATGATCGCATTCTTTATGTGGATGGGCGTGATGGCCCAGCCAACGAAAACCGGCTTTGTGTCAAAGGCCGGTTCGGCTTTGACTATATCCACCATTCCGGGCGGCTGACCAAACCGTTGATCCGGCTGGCAGATGCGCCGAAAGAAAAAAGCGGTGAAATCGACCCCGACAATCCATTGACCCATTTCCGCGAAGCAAGCTGGGACGAGGCGCTTGATGTGGCGGCAAATGGATTGAAATCAATCCATAAACGTGATGGCGGCGCGGGCCTTGCGGGCTTTGGCTCGGCCAAAGCATCCAACGAAGAGGCGTATCTGTTCCAGAAGCTGATTCGTCAGGGGTTTGGGACCAACAACGTGGATCATTGCACCAGGCTTTGCCACGCATCATCAGTTGCCGCTTTGATGGAAGGGTTGAGTTCAGGCTCAGTGACCGCGCCATTTACAGCCGCCAAAGACGCCGAATGCATCATCGTTATCGGCGCGCGTCCTTCTGAAAATCACCCTGTTGCGGCGACCTATATCAAGAATGCCGCCAAAGAAGGCGCGAAGCTTGTTGTTATGGATCCGCGCGGCCAGAATCAGGGCATTGCCCGATTTGCCAGTCACGTTTTGCAATTCCAGCCCGGTCGCGATGTGGCGTTATTGAACGCCATGTTGAATACGATCATTTCTGAGAATCTCCATGACGAGCAATATGTTCAGGCGCATACCGAAGGCTTTGAGGCGCTGCGCGATCAGGTGGCTGAATTTACGCCTGAAGCCATGGAAGAGATTTGCGGGATCGACGCCGCGCGCATTCGTGAAGTGGCGCGGCTTTATGCAACATCGCGCACCTCGCTTATTTTCTGGGGTATGGGAATTTCCCAACATACCCACGGCACCGACAATTCCCGCTGTCTGATCTCGCTTGCTTTGGTGACCGGTCAGGTCGGGCGGCCAGGTACCGGACTGCATCCGTTGCGCGGCCAGAATAATGTACAGGGCGCGTCTGACGCAGGGTTGATACCAATGTTTTTCCCCGATTATCGCTCGGTGGAAAATGACGAAATCCGCGGTGAATATTCGGAATTCTGGGGCCGTGAACTTGACCCCAAACGCGGGCTGACTGTGGTGGAGATTATCGACGCAATCCATGCCGACCAGATCAAGGGCATGTATGTTTTGGGTGAAAACCCGGCCATGTCCGACCCGGATCAATCTCACGCCAGGGGGGCGCTTGCCAAACTTGAACATCTTGTGGTGCAGGATATTTTTCTGACCGAGACGGCGAAATATGCCGATGTGATCCTGCCGGCGTCGGCGCATGCAGAAAAGTGGGGCTCCTTCACCAATACCAACCGGCAGGTGCAGATTGCCCGACCGGTTCTTGATCCGCCGGGAGACGCCCGCCAGGATTGGGAGCTTGTGCAGGAACTTGCCAACCGGGTTGGCCTTGATTGGAAATACACCCATCCGCGTGATGTGTTTGCAGAGATGACCGAAGTGATGGCGTCGCTAAAAAATATTACATGGGAACGGTTGGAGCGAGAAGATTCCGTGACCTTCCCGTGCGACGGACCGGATCAGCCGGGTAACGAGATCATATTTGGCGACGGCTTCCCGACCGCCAATGGTCGCGCCAGAATTGTGCCGACCAAATTGGTTGCGCCGGATGAATTGCCGGATGAAGATTTCCCGCTGGTGCTGACAACGGGCCGCCTGCTCGAACATTGGCATACGGGTTCGATGACCCGTCGCGCCGCCAAACTGGATGCGCTGGAGCCGGAAGCCATTGTATGCCTGAATTCGCGCGATCTGATGCGGATGAATGTTGTGGCGGGAGACTTTGTGAAAGTCTCAACGCGGCGTGGCGACATATCGTTGATGGCCCGCGAAGACCGGGATGTGCCGGAGGGAATGGTGTTCATTCCATTCTGCTTTGCTGAAGCTGCCGCCAATATTCTCACCAACCCGCAACTTGATCCGATGGGCAAAATACCGGAATTCAAATTCTGCGCCGCCCGGGTTGAACCTGTCCGGGTGACAGAAGCGGCGGAGTGAACTGCACCCAAGTTACAGGATTTGTGTGTGGCTTATTGTGGTCGCCGGGCGCGGACATCGCCTTCCGGGGTCATGAACCGAGCGCCGTCTTTATATGACCAATTGCGCATGACGCCGTTGCCGCGTTCAACATCCAGTGTCCCGACCCAGGCGCCGAATGTTGCCTGATGGTCGATGGCGCGGAATTCTGTTCGCCCGACAAGGGTATCAAATCTGAGCCCTTCAAAGGTATCGATTAAGGCTTCGGTTTCAATTGAACCTGCGGCCTCAATAGCGGCTTTGATGGCATAAACTGCTGTATAGCCAAGCAGCGATCCGAGCCGGGGGGTGTCGTTGAATGCGGTACGGTAATTCTCGACGAATGCGATATGTGGCGGGCTGTCAATTTGTGCCCAGGGATAACCGGTCACGATCCATCCCTCCGGCGTATTGCGTCCCAAGTTGAGCAGCCATTCCGGTTCTCCGGTCAGCAAGCTCAATATTGTCCGGTCTTCAAACAGGTTTTGGGCATTGCCTTCACGGGTGAATGCGACAAGGTCGCCGCCAAACAGGGCTGAGAAAACACCTTCGGGCTCCGCTTGGGCGATGGCTGCAATTGTGGCGGAGGCGTCGATCCTGCCGAGTGGTGGATATTGTTCCGCCACGATTTCAATGCCGGGAATAGCGGCCATTATCAATTGTTTGAAGCTGGCCGCCGCTGATTGCCCGTACGCATAATTTGGCGCAACGATCGCCCATTTTGTGATCCCGCTTGTCTCGACTGCATCAACCAGCATGGCGGTTTGCATGTAGGTGTTTGGGCGCAGGCGAAAGGTGTGGCGATTTCCGGATCCAAGCGTCAATGCGTCGGTGAGTGGGGTGGTTGCCAGAAATACAATTTTGTTCTGATTGGCATAATCAGAAACCGTAAGGGCTGTGCCGGAGAGGAATGTACCGAAAATCAGGGATACTTTTTCGCGGAGAAGCAATTCGCTAGCGACACGAACAGCAGTCCCGGCCGTGCCGCCATCGTCGCGGCTGATAATCTCAAGCGGTTTGCCCAAAACCCCGCCAGCGGTGTTGATCTCAGCGAGCGCCATTTGCCAGCCGTTTCGATACGGCACGTTGAAAGCGGCGTAGCGAGCATACGACGACAATTCACCGATCCGGATGGTGTCGTCATCGGCTTTTGCAGTGGTGGCAATAGATGCCGTGAGAACAAGCGTTGTCAGGACAATTCCAAAAAAACCAATTCGTTCATTCATGTTTTTTCCCGGAACAGAAAAGTCTCGCAAGCCGTCAGATCATATCACCGGATGGGCCAATGAAACATAGCCTTGGGGAAATACACCATTGAGGTGATTGGAGGATTTCCGGCAGGTTTTCCGTTACCGCACCTGCCATGTATGTCCCTGGCTCAAAAGTTTTTTGAGACGGTCACTCACATCGGCCACCGGTCCGGGATTGACGCTGCCATGGGCTTCAAACACAGTCTTTTCTTTTGCATAAAAAACGCCAATCGGGGTCGGCATGCCGGGTCCTTCGAGGTAGGCCAGCAGGTTGGCAGCGGTCAAACTGGTTTCATCATGGACCATAATATCGCCTTCGCTGATACCATTTTCACCGATTTCAACAGCCTTGAGAGAGAGGGTTGCCACATCAAATTGTAAACCGTGACTGCGCTCGGCGCCCCAGATCATCGGTTGGCCATGTTCAAGATGTAGCAGGTTTTCCAGCGCCGGCTTTTTATCCGTCAATTGATCGTAAATACCGTGATTGAAAACGATACAATCCTGCAGGATTTCCACAAAGCCGGTGCCCTGGTGGGCGTGGGCGCGTTTCAGGGTCGGAATCAGGTGCTTTGCGTTTACATCAATGGAGCGGGCGAAAAATGTTGCCCCTGCACCCAGCGCGAACCGGCCTGCATGAACCGGTTGGTCTAGCGAACCGTCAAGAGATGTTGGCGATCGGGTGCCTAAACGCGATGTGGGAGACATCTGGCCTTTGGTCAGGCCGTAAATTTCGTTGTTCAGCAGCAAATAAACCAGATTCATATTCCGGCGCAAAAGATGCAGCAAATGATTGCCGCCAATCGAGAGGGAATCGCCGTCGCCTGAAACCAGCCAGAGATCAACTTCCGGGTTGGCGATCTTGATGCCGGATGCAATTGCCGGTGCGCGGCCATGGATGGTGTGGAAGCCGTAGGTTTCCATATAATAGGGAAAGCGCGCGGCGCAGCCAATGCCTGAGACAAAGACTGTATTATCAGGGTCCGCTTCAAGCTCGGCGAGGGTGCGCTGCACGGCTTTCAGAATGGCGTAATCGCCACAACCGGGGCACCAGCGAACTTCCTGGTCTGTTGCGTAATGCTTGGCGGTGAGTTTTTCCGGCGCGTTCATTGTCCGGCTCCTTCCAGTATTTCCTTGGCGGCGTCGACAATCTCAGCCACCTTGAACGGGCGGCCTGATACTTTGGCGAGGGATTTGAAATCGCCTTGATATTCCGCTCTCAAAAGAGTGGCGAGCTGGCCCATATTCATTTCAGGAACCAGAACATGCTCGAACCCGGCCAACAGCTCACCCAGATTTGCGGGCAGGGGCCAGATATTCGATAATTGAATGTGGCTGGCATCAAGGCCGTCGTCGATCAGGGTTTCAACCGCCCGGCTGGTGGGGCCGTAAACAGATCCCCAAGCAACAATTGCGAGTTTTCCGGACAGGTTGCCCTGATCCACGGTCTGAGCCGGAATATCGTTTGCGATGCGGTTTATCTTTTCGGCCCGCAAATGGGTCATGTGATTGTGGTTGTCTGGATCGTAGGAAATTTCGCCAGTGATATTCTGGCGTTCGATACCGCCGATCCGGTGAATACCGCCGGGGATTCCGGGTGCGACCCATGGTCGGGCCAAGGTTGTTTCATCGCGCCGGTACGGAGCGAAATCATCCGGCAGGGCTTTATCGACAGGCGCAAATGCATACCCTTCCAGGTCCGGGATCGGCCAGGGTTCGGATGCGTTGGCCAAATAGCCGTCCATCAACAATATGACCGGGGTCATATATTTGATGGCGATACGTACCGCTTCGATCGCAGTATCGAAACAATGTCCGGGAGTGTTGGCTGACAGCACCACAACGGGGGTGTCGGAGTTGCGCCCCCAAACCGACTGATACAGATCAGATTGTTCGGTCTTGGTGGGCATGCCGGTGGACGGACCACCACGTTGGACATTGACGATGACGAGGGGAAGTTCTGTTGCTGCCGCAAGACCGATGGCTTCCGTCTTGAGGGCAATACCCGGTCCCGACGATCCGGTAATTCCGACCTGACCGGCATAGGACGCACCGATCGCCGCGCAGGCGGCTGCGATCTCGTCTTCGGCCTGAAACGTGGTGATATTATATTCGGCACCGAGCCTGGTCAGGATATGCAGAATGTTGGAAGCCGGGGTGATCGGATACGAACAATAGACCAGATTTCGCTCGGCGAAATTTGCGCCAGCCGTCAGGCCCCAGCAAAGGGACTCGATCCCCGTTACGCCGCGATAATCTCCGGGTGCGATTTTTGCGGCCGGTACGCGAAAAGGGTGAATATCCATCTCGGTGACTTCGCCGTAGGCAAAGCCTGCATCGAGTGCGGCGTTGTTGATCACCGCGATATCACCAAGCTTGCCGAACTTGGCCTTGATCCATTCAGCCGCCGGGGTCTTTTCCCGGTCAAACAGCCAGAGTACGAGGCCCAACGCCCACATATTTTTGGAGCGGATGCTGTCCTTGTTTGAAACATCGACATTCTCAAGCGACTTGATGGTTTTGAGCGTCAGCTCCGTCATTGGAATATTGATGACCCGGTATGCATTCAGGCTGTCGTCTTCAAGGGGGTTGGATTCGTACCCGGCCTTGGTGAGATTGCGCTCCTGGAACGCGGTTTCGTCGGCGATGATCAGGCCGCCTTTTTGCAGATCAACCAGATTGACCTTGAGGGCAGCCGGGTTCATCACCACCAGCACATCGATCATGTCACCAGACGTTAGAATTTGCCGGGCGCCAAAATTTATCTGGAACGAAGATACGCCGAAGGTGGTTCCAACCGGCGCCCTGATTTCAGCCGGAAAATCCGGGAATGTTGCCAGATCGTTGCCCGCCAATGCGGTTGCGAGCGTAAATTGCCCACCGGTAATTTGCATGCCGTCGCCTGAATCTCCGGCAAACCGGACAACGGCGGATTCCCGTGTTTCCCGGTCTATATGTCCTGGTGGGTTGGTACTTTCAATATTCATGGCCTGTTCCCAAATCGGATTGGTCTGCATATTTGCACGAGATATTTTAGGTGTAAATATTTATGATATATCGGCGTATTCGTTCTTTTTATGATGCTTTTTGTTCTTTCAGAATGGATAACTATCGGTCTTGGTGCGACTTTTCCAATACAAAATTGTGTTATCTGAGTCCGTCATTTTTGGATATCTCCGATACAGTCAACCCGCCAAGACGGGTATGCGGCCTTGGCCCTGTTGCCATCGCGAGAATGTAGCAAATTTCATCGGCCTTGGGGGCGTCTGAAATTCCAACTTCGATAGCGTCGAAATGGCTGCGCACATAGGCGGCATTTATATGGTGCAGGGGGATATCGATTCTGGCACCCATGCCGCCGACCTTTTTGGTGGACGGGACGATGGCACGTGCTTCGCCGAGTAATTCACGCATAGCATAGCCACCGGCAACGTGCCAGAGGGCACCGTGTTCCAGTTCGCCATTTTCTCCGACAATCGCGCCTTTGCCATAAGCTTCGACTTTCGAGATATCGCCACCCGCGAGCGCTTCCACCAATCTGGATGATATGCGCAGGCCTTCGGGTTTCAGGGCTTCCATCATGGGCAAGAGGTCTTCTACATATTGCCCCGCATAGGGGTTGCGGATGATCATAGCTGCATAACCTTTGCGGACCGGGGTTTCCAGCTTCGGGCCGCCATCATGAAACGTGTCTTCGATATGCACGACGATTTTTCTGATTTCAATGTCCATCAATTTGCTCCGGTATGAAAGGGCTCAAAAGCTATATAGTTAGCGACATTGCCGATGGTTCGCGTGGCTTCGGCGAGTTTTAAATGTGCACCGATAATGCTGTTAATCTGATAAAAATTGGTCGCTAGGGCTGCGCCATTGTCCAGCGCGTCCGAAATTTGAGCGCTAGACAAATCCCCGATATTTGTCACGACCAGCAGGTCGTCAAGATCAGAATCCGGGTCAAGCTGATGGGCCGGGGTCCGGGAAATAAAATCAGAATTTATATTCACGTGATTGGCGATAATTGTTGCTGCGGCGTCAGCGCTGGCGGCGTTCGCTGCCAATGCTGTTGCGGAATCGGCGATGCCGAGCGAAAATGAACGCCCATGCCTGCCCGACGTGGCGATGCCACCAATACCGGATGCGGCATCAATGTGAGCGTTTCCCTGGATCGCGGCGAATTCTGGTTCAGGGCGGTTGATGAGGCCAATAGTCAGCGTTTTCGCGTCTTCTACATGGACAGCGATATCGCCGCCATTGTTGACAAATGCGCGGGATAGCAAAGCGGCCTGGCGCATCTCATCCATGATCTCGTCGGCAACCGCGCCTGCCACCGCCGCCATCGGCGTGATAAAATGCTGATTTCCGAATGGTGCGATTGCGGCTTGCATGCGCCGGGCAACGGGGGACGAAAATTCCTGAGCCGGGTCGTATCTGCACCGCAATGTTTCCAGCTCCGACACCAATTCATCAAGAATGGTCGCAAACCTGGATTGTGCAGCCGCGAAGGCGGTAGATTGATGATCCTTGTCGCCCCAGACGCCGATCACCAGATCAATCGGACCATGGTTGAGATGCAGTCGCAATGGCTCATCCGGCTGCGACCGGCTGGGCAGGATATCTGTGAGGAGGGTTGCGGTCGCCGATTGCATATCAGGTCAATTTTCCAAGCAGGGAGAGAAGCGTCTTCTGCTCATCAATCGTCAATGGAGCCAGGGTCTCTCTGGTAACCCGCGTTGCTGCGGTGCGCATACGGCTCGTCTGGTCGGCGCCATCAGGAGACAGACGCAGCAAAACCCGGCGAGCATCGTCGGGGTCAGTGCGCTGGGCGACAGAACCACGTTTCTTCAATCTGGAAATCACACCAAATGTCGTTGCTGGGTCCATGGCCGCCATCCGCCCCAAGCGATTTTGCGAAATTTCGCCGGCATCCTGTAACTTGATCATGGTTGTAAATTGGGTCGGGGTGACGTCAAATTCTTCCATCACGGATTCAAATATCGACGACGCACGCTGGTGAGCGCGGCGCAGAACGAAACCAATCTGTTGTTCCACCTGATACTCACCAGATAGCTGATCAGTCGGGGCTGTGGCTGTTTTTACGGTCATCTGGTTTCTTTCAGCGGCCAGGGCGGATCGTCATTCATCAGCTCGATCCGGGCGTCGCCCGCAAATTCGCGGATAACGTCGTTGACCGCCACGATATCCTCTACATGGCCACCATTGCGGCTGTAAACGTCTTCCGGAATTGTGAATTCAATCGGCGCGACAATGGCTGGAGTCGGGACATAGCCAAACGAATTATCCGGCATTTTCAACACATCCACCATGATTGTGATGCCACCGCCGGGCCAGACATAAACCGGCGCACCGCCCATGGTCACCTTGCTGATCTGGTCAGATACCGAGCGGGTCAGGCTGACCGGGTTTTTGGTAACACCTGCGCGCAATGACCCGCCAGCTCCTGCCATGAACAGGATTGTCGTCAGAGACGGTTCGCAATTCTCTCCGATCAGATCGATGGTGCGGCGTAAGTCTGCGGGCATCTCTGCGACCACGGGTTTCAAGTCTTCATCTAGAATACAATAGAGCGCGTCTTCGCCGGTGGTGCTGGTGAATAAAAGCCGCAAGCCCGGCCATGCCTTTTTCGGATCTATCGATTTCAAAAGCGTGAGGGGATCGGAAACGTCCGTGCCGCCCCATCCGGTGCCCGGTTCCGCAACTTGAAAATAACGCCCGGCGGTGGATTTGCGCCCGATGATACGGATACCAGCTTCCGGCATATCAAGACATTTTCCGGCCTGATGTTCGGTCAACACACCTGTAATATGATCGTCTACAACAATCACTTCGTCCACATGGTCAAACCATTGCTGGGCAAAAATACCGATGGTTGCCGACCCGCAGCCGACGCGCATGCGCCGTTCTTCAACGCCGTTGACGATCGGGGCCTTGCCCGCCTGAATGGTCAGGTCAGATCCGTTTTCGATTGAAATATCAAGTGCGCCCTTGTTGCACAGCGTCAGCATCGCCTGGCAGGTAACGTTGCCTTCTTTCTTGGAGCCACCGGTTAAATGGCGAACGCCGCCGATGGAGAGCATTTGGGAACCATATTCGGCGGTGGTGACATGGCCGATTTCTTCGCCTTCGCACAGGATCGCAGCGCGTTCAGCGCCCAGATGCCGGTCAGTATCGATCTTCACTTTGACGCCGCAATAACTGAATATGGCTTCGCTGACGACGGTTACGGTATCGACGCCGTTATGCTGGCTGCCCACAATAAAGGGTGCTGGTTTATAATCGGGATAGGTGGTTCCGGCCCCGACGCCGGATACAAAGGTGGTTTCCGGGCGCAGCATATCGCCGGACCAATCTTCCGAAGAACCTGCAAATTCCACCAGCTTGCCATTTTCATCTATCGCCTGAGACATCAGCAAAACGGGATCAGTGCGCACCAGCATACCGTCTTTGTTGGCATAACGGCTACATGCCCCGGCACGGTCCGGGCGGATGCGACAGAGAACCGGGCAGGCGTCGCAGCGGATGATGCCTTCATTGCCTTCGCGGGCGCCGAATTTACTTGTCCTGTCAGATAAATTGGTCATGAGCCGGGTGTCTCCTGCAAGGCTTGCCAGATGCGGTGGGGCAAGGCCGGGGCGCGGCGCACCACAATACCGGTGGCGTGCCGGATTGCGCCGAAAATGGCAGGGGGTGTGGGAACAAGCGCCGGTTCGCCAATGCCTTTGGCACCAAACGGCCCGTGATGTTCCGGGTCTTCGATCAGCTTGATATCGATTTGCGGCACGTCACCAAAGGTCGGGATCAGATAATCGTGTAGATTTTCGGTTCTGCCGGGAATGAATTCTTCCATCAAGGCCATGCCGATGCCCTGAGCAATACCGCCTTTTATCTGACCTTCCACAAGTGTTGGGTTGATGGTGCGACCTACATCGTGAGCAGCGACAATGCGTTGCAGTTTCACAGTGCCGAAATCCAGATGCACATCGGCCAAACAAATTTGTGCCGCGAACCCGTAGGTTGCATAGGGAATGCCCTGGCCTTTTTTATCGAGCGGACTTGTCGGCGGATCAAAGGTGCCAAACCCTTCAAAGACGTTTCCGTTCTCATTTTGGTCGAGAGAGTCCAGTTCAATGACCCGGCGCACGTTGCCGTCGATAACGCGGATCGCCCCGGCTTCAATCGAGATTTCGGCATTTTTACCTGCATTGGACATGGCCAAAATCTTTGCGCGTAAATCTTCGCCCGCCAATTGCGCCGCCTTGCCGGATACAAAGGTTTGGCGGGACGCGGAAGTCTTGCCGGCATCAGGCGTCAAATCGGTATCACCGGTTACCTGTTCGATCTGGCTCACCGGCACCCCAAGGGCATCAGCGCATATTTGGCGCATGATCGTATAGGATCCCTGACCGATATCGACCGCGCCATTATAAAGAGTGATGGTGCCTTCGGGATCAATGGTCAGGCGCATGATGGATGGGTTGGAAAGAGAGGTGTTGCCGCAGCCGTACCACATACATCCAATCCCGACACCACGGCGGATGCGGCCGTCGGATTTGTTGAAGGTTTCAGCATCTTTCAGCATTGTCTGCCAATTTTCGCGCAGGGCATCAAGACATTGGTCCAGCCCGGCGCTGTGGGTCAAAACCTGCCCGGTGGCGGTTTTGTCGCCTGCCCGGATCGCGTTCAGGTGACGAATTTCCAGCCGGTCCATGGAAAGCTGCTCGGCCAGATCATCCATCAGGGTTTCGTTGGCGATGGCAGCTTGCGGCACGCCAAATCCGCGAAATGCGCCGGACGGGTTGGCGTTGGTGAGGACAGCAGCCGACCGGTTCAGGATATTCGGCACCAGATAAGGCCCGGTGGCGTGAACCGGCACCCGGCCGGCTACCGTTGGGCCCCAGGATGCATAAGCGCCTGTATCAAATTGCCCATCGGATTCGTAATTTATCAGCCGCCCATTTTTATCAGCGCTGGCTTTCGCCCAGATTTTCGATGGATGACGCTTGGTACTGGCCGCCATGGATTCGATCCGGCTCAAAACGGTTCTTATCGGATGGTTCAGTTTCAAAGCGGCCACCGCCAGCATCGGCTGGACCAATACGTCGAGCTTGCCGCCAAACCCGCCGCCGCAGGCAGAGGGGATGATGCGCACTGCATCCGCATCGACCCCGAGCACATAAGCAACTTCGTCGCGGTCCATATAAGGGGCTTGCGTGGACGCTGTGACAGCCACCCGGCCATTGCCTTCAGGAACAGCGAAGCCTGCTTCGGGTTCGATATAGGCATGTTCGACGAATCCGGTCTCAAAGCGACCTTCCGCGGTGGCGGCGATATCCGCGTCGCTGTCACCGATCCGGCCCTTTTCCACATAACCGCGGATCAAAACATTGTCCGGCCATTCCTCGTGAAGCGCCGGGGCGGATGGGTCAGTGCCACCATCGATACCGATGACGGGGGTGTCTTCGCGCCACGTGATCAGGCTCGCAACATCAGCAAATTCAATCGCGTCGCGGGCACCAACCAAAGCGCAAACCGGTTCGCCGCGATGGCGCACATGGGCTTCGGCGAAAACCGGCTGGTGGCGCAAATTCGGGAAAATTCCATAGCCGTTGCCGCCCGGAATATCGGCGGCTGTCAGCACAGTTTTGATGCCGGGATTGGTTTTCAGGAAAGCGTCTATATCAGAAATTTCAAAGCGGGCACTTGGATAGGGGGAGCGGATGGCACGGAGCCAGAAGCTATTATCCGGCGCAACATCATCGCCGAATTTCTCGGTGCCTGATACCTTGGCGCGGCCATCGGTTCGCTCAACACGCGCACCAACGGCGTGGCCTGTGTCCGGGCATTCGCTGGCAAGATTGCCGTTGCCGCCAGCAAGCGCGGCGACCGCGTCGATGATTGGCTCATACCCGGTACAGCGGCACAAAACGCCGCCAAGGGCATCGGCAATTTCGGTTCGGTCGGGATTCTTGTTGCGGGTCAGCAAATCGGTTGCAGCCATCAACATGCCCGGCGTGCAAATGCCGCATTGGGCCGCGCCATGAGCGAGGAACGCGTCACGCAGTTTTTCCAATACAGGGTTATTTTTCTGCTCGACGGTTTCGATGTTTGCGCCATTGGCTTGCGCCGCTGCTACCAGACACGAGCAAACCTGGCCCCCGTCCAAGAGGATGGTGCAAGCGCCGCAATCGCCTGCGTCGCAGCCAACCTTGGTTCCGGTCAGGCCAAGATCATTCCGTAACAGGCTGGCAAGAGTATCGAAAGGATGCGCGCTTGTTTCAACCCTCTTGCCGTTCAGGGAAAACGCAACGGTGATTTTGCTGGGCTGTTCGTTCATGATGCCACCTGCTGCAATAACGGTCCGGATATCTGGCGTAACATGTCACTGACAAGCTTGATCGCCGCGGCATTGCGGTATTCACCACTGGCGCGAATATCTCCAATCGGGTTCAGGTCGGCAAACTGGCTGTCCTCGACAAGTCGGGATAAATCGCCGGTTATCGGCTGGCCCTTGAGACGATCTTCAAGCGCTGTCAAGCGCACGGCTTTTTCCGAGCATGCCCCAACCGAAATGAATGCCTGTTCCACGCTGTCGCCATTGCCCGGTACAATCACGCCTGCCACCATGGCGATAGAGATAACCAGATAGCGCCGTGCGCCGAGCTTTAGAAAATGAGAAATTGTTGCGTCCGGCCTTTCTGGAATCAGGATGGCGGTGACCAATTCGTCCTGCGCCAAGACCGTACTGCGATAACCGGAGATGAATTCGAGGATGGGAATGCAGCGCGTTCCGGCTTGTCCCTGAATTTCAACCTGCGCCTCCATGGCTGCAAGACAGGGAACACCGTCGGCGGCGGGGGAAGCGTTGCAGATATTCCCTGCCAGCGTGCCCCGGTTCTGAATTTGCCGTCCGCCAACATCTCGTGCTGCAAGTTTCAAACTGTCAAACAGGGCCGGTAATTCTGCGTCTGCAATATTGCTCCATGTCGCAAGCGCCCCGATCCGCCACATATTGTTTTGCCGGGTGATCCCGCGCAGCTCGGCTAGCTGTGAGATATCCAGAATGTCATGCGTCTGGCGATGGCCCCATGCTTCGCCCGTGGCGCGGGCCGGGAAAATATCGGTTCCACCCGCCAGGACAGTGAGTGCCGATTTCGCTCTGAGCGCCAGGGCCTCTGTGAGGCTTTGCGGTTGAAAATAGGATGCCATAATTGTTCCTATTCACCGGGAGCGCCGGTTTCGCCCGGCGTACCGGGTACGGTATCCGGGTCGAAATTGTATAATTCTCGCGCTGTTTCAGGCGAATAATAACCCCGCTTCAAATCACGTTGGATCAATTTGGAATCGCGTTTTGCCGAATCCCCATAGCCACCACCACCGGGGGTCTGCACGGCAATGCTCTCGCCCGTCCCCAACGGCAAATCCTGATCTTTGGATCGGTGAGGCGGGCTGTAATCGCCATCGCCGCGATGCAGCACGATCATATTGGGCGCACCATCGGCGCCACCAACAGCGCCTTGCGGTCCAAAGCGTCCATGGTCCATCACAAAGGAGGCACGGGCATTGCCGCGCAGTAATTTGATTTCATAATCCACACCAAATCCACCGCGATGCTCACCGGCCCCGCCGGAACCCTCACGAAGGGCAAACCGGGTGAACAGGATCGGGAATTTCTGTTCCATAACCTCAACCGGCGGCATTTTGGAAATACCGATTGTTGAACACCCGTTGGTGAGGCCGTCATGATCGGCATTGCCGCCATAGCCACCCCCGGTCATCAGATACATGACGTAATCCTTGCCGGTTTCAGGGTCGTCGCCGCCTAGCGAAAAATTGCCGCTGGTGCCGGCCGGTGCCGCTGTAACTTCATCGGGAATGGCCTGGACAAGGGCTGCAAAAACGGCTTCGGCGATGCGCTGGGATACTTCTGCCGCGCAGCCGGAAACCGGGCGCGGATATTGGGCATCCAGAAATGTTCCTTCCGGGCGCTTGATGTTTAGCGGTTCAAATACGCCTGCATTAATCGGTACGTCCGGGAAAACATGCTTGATCGCCAGATAAATAGAGGAATAGGTTGTGGCCATTACTGAATTCATCGGACCCGCACATGGTGCGCTTGATCCAGTCATATCGAAATCAAGATTATCACCCTCGCGGGTGATCTTCATGACGATCTTCAGGGGTTCATTATTGACCCCGTCTGAATCCACAAAAGCTTCGCCAATATAGTTTCCTTGCGGGATGCGGTTGATATGGGCGCGCATCAATTGGGCCGAGCGGTTGCGGATTTCCCCAATCGCCTGGTCAACCGTTTCGCTTCCGTAACGGTCCAGCAAATGCGCAAGCCGCCGCGCACCTACCTTGAGAGCGGCTTCCTGCGCGCGGATATCACCAATGCGCTGGTCGGCGATCCGCATATTGGATTTGAGGATCGCGAAAATTTCCTGATCCATCTCGCCGCGTTTGAATAATTTGACCGGTGGAAGACGTAATCCTTCTTGCTCAACTTCGGTGGCGTGGGCGGAAAACCCGCCCGGCACCATGCCGCCAATGTCGGGCCAGTGACCGGTATTTTGCAACCAGCAATAGAGCTTGCCGTCATAATAGAATGGCATTGCGAACCGCACATCCATCAAATGAGTGCCGCCAAGATAGGGGTCGTTGACGATATAAATATCGCCCGGTTCAGGCGCTGCGGTAATGCCGGCCTCGATCCGTTCGATGATCGACATGGTTGAATATTGCATTGTGCCGACAAAAATGGGCAGGCCGAATTCACCCTGGGCGATCAGCTCGCCGGTATCGCGATGATAAATCCCGTCGGAACGGTCATCGGCTTCAGCGATAACCGGGGAGAATGCAGATCTGGAAAATGCGATATCCATCTCGTCGCAGACCTGCTGCAAACCGTTCTGGATCACTGTCAGGGTAACGGGATCGATGGGCGTGGATGTCTCTGTGTTGCTCATTCTGCTGCCATCCCATCTGCGGCTTTGCCTGACAAAGGCACGTCGACGATCATGTTGCCAATCTGGTCTACAAGAGCGCTGGTACCCGGTTCGATTAAAAGCGTTGAATCCATTTGTTCCAGAATGGCCGGCCCGTTGATGGTTGCGCCAAGGGGGACGCGGTCGCGCTCATAGACCGGAATGTCGATTGCCTTGCCGTCAAATATCACCGACCGTGTTGCGGATTTAGCGTCGGCGAGATTGGCGCAGCGCGCGTCCGCATCCAGCAAAGCGTCGAGCGGGATTTCAGGGCGGATACCGACAACGCTGGTATTGATGTTGACCAGTACCGCTTCGATTTCCGGTAGATGTACTTCAAACCGCTCGAAATACGCGGCTTCAAAAATTTTCTGAATTTTTTCTCTGGTCACGTCGGGTCCTGGCAATTCGACACGGATCAAATGGGTCTGGCCGCGGAACTGCATGTCGGCTGAATGGGTGATCCTGGTCTCGGTGATTTCACTGCCGGCAACTTCATTGGCTTCGATCCCGTGGTCGCGCTGGGAAAGCATTACTGTTTTCAAAGCTTCGATAGAAACGTCGCCAAGTGATCGGTTGATGGTGTTGACCACATCTTGCCTTAGGTCGGCCACGAGGCAACCAAGTGCATTGACCAAACCGGGCCGGGCCGGGATCAGAACCTTGGGCAGGGCTAACTCACGGGCCAACGCCACCGCATGCAACGGCCCGGCGCCGCCAAAAGCAAAGAGGGCAAAATCGCGCGGGTCGTGGCCACGAGATAATGAAACCATGCGGATCGCGCCTGCCATCTGGGTGTTGGCCACATGGATCATCGCGGCGGCTGCTTCTTCAATTGTCAGACCGAGGGGCTGTGCGATTTGTTCATCCATGATGTTTCGCACATCATCGAGCGTTACCGCTGGATTGTTTTTTCCGGCAAACACTTCGAGCCGTAACCGGCCAAGAATGATGTTAGCGTCGGTGATGGTCGGTTTGGTACCGCCCCGGCCATAGGCGACGGGGCCAGGTTCGGCTCCAGCGCTTTCAGGTCCGACTTCCAGCAACCCGGCGGCATTGATTTTACCGATCGAGCCGCCACCTGCGCCGATGGTGCGTACATCCACCATGGGGACATGGATCGGCAATCCATAATCAATGGCCAGTTCCGAGCTTGTTGATGGTTCGCCGCCGCGCACCAGAGCGACGTCCGTCGAGGTGCCGCCCATATCATAGGTGATGATATTTTCAATGCTGGCGCGGGATGCCGTTTTTGCTGCTGCAATGACCCCAGACGCAGGCCCGGACATCACCGTTTTGGCAGCCTCATCAACAACGATTGCTGCCGATACCGTGCCGCCATTGCCGTTCATGACGAGGAGATCGCGCTTGTAGCCGCTATCTGTAAGCTGGTTTTGTAAATTGGTGATGTAGCGATGCAGAACCGGTTGAACGGCTGCATTGACGGACGCAGTGGTGCCGCGCTCAAATTCCCGATACTCCGAAATCAGCTTGTGGCCCACAGTGATAAATTCGTTTGGCCAGACATCCCGGGCGATTTCTTCGGCGCGTAATTCATGAGCCGGATTGGCATAGGAATGCAGGAAATGGATCACCAATGCTTCCACGCCGTCGGCGATCAATTGTTGCAGGCAGGCGCGAAACCCGGCTTCATCTAAGTGCGTGATGACGCTACCACGGGCATCCATGCGCTGATTTACTTCGAGGCGGAATTCGCGCGACACCAGCGGCTCAAATTGCCCGGTCATGCCATAAGGGTTTGGTCGGGTGCGCCTGCCAAGCTCAAGCACATCACGAAAGCCTTTTGTGGTGATCAGCCCGCACCGGGAGATCTTGCGCTCCAGAATGGCATTGGTGGTAATCGTCGTGCCATGAACGATCAGATCGATGCCTGCTGGCGTTTGCCCGGCGGCTTCGATCGCATTCAACACACCTGCCGCTTGATTGCCAACGGTCGTTGGTGTTTTGGCAATCGTCATGGCGGTCGGTGCGCTGCCATCTTCGGGGATCACACAGGTGATCACATCGGTGAACGTGCCGCCAACATCGATGCCAGCCATTACCCGCGTCATTGTTCCAAAATCCCTCACCTCAAGTCGTTTGCCTGACCGGTTTCATTTCCGGATTATTCATTCGTGTACGAACAATAACAGAAATATCCAGATGCGCCAATGCAAATTTGTGATCAAATTTTTGGAGACAAACCACCATCTTTCAGGTGAAATAGTAAACATGAAGATAGCGCATTTAATATCTACGCGTTCGCAAGATGGTGTGGCTTCGAGCAGCAGAACACTCGTTGAAACGCAACTGGCAGCAGGCCATGAAATCTTGATAGTGACCAGAGCCAATAGCTGGATCGATATGCAAGAATGGCCCAAGTCTGTTGTGCAGAAGTCTTCTGGTTTCGCTACTATGCCAGGTGAGATCCGCAAGGTGGGCAATGGATTGCGCGAATGGCAGGCTGATATTGTCCATTGCCATGGCAGCAGGGCAAACAAGTACGGTTTGGTTTTCAGGGTGGCATCAAAAACGCCTGTTATAGCAACCGCGCATTCATGCCACATGCAATTTCCCTGGATGTTTTTTTCCGCCGTTATTGCGCCGAGTGAAAATACGGCGGCTTTTCATATTCGTCGCAACCTGGTGTCGCGCAGGAAAATTCATGTCATTCCACATATGCTTGATTGGTCTGATGACCCCTTGAGGAAGATATCCGACCGCGAAGCTGTCCGCGCAGAGTTGGGTATCGAAAAAAATGATTTTGTAGTTGGTAATGTGGGGACGGTCTGCGAGAGGAAAAATCAAGTTGACGCACTGCATGTGCTCCGCAAACTCATTGATAATGGCTGTGACGCACGCTTGGTACTGGTTGGGATGTTGCCTGAAGACCCTGAATCTGTACCTGGCTGGCGGGAGCTGATCAAAGACCCACAGATTGCAGAACGGCTCATTTTAACGGGCCATCGGGCGGATGCCGTACGCATTTTTCACGCATTTGATGTGTTCTTGTTTGTGTCCAAGCAAGAAGAAGGGCCAATGGTTACGCTCGAAGCGATGGCCGCCGGATTGCCTATTGTGACCTATAATGTTGGCGATACTGCAAGACAGATCGAGCCTGGGTTGAATGGGTTTTTGGTGAACCAGAACGACATTGAGGCAGCCGCCAGCGGCGTTGCACATATCTATCATAATCCGCGAGAGGCGAAGAAATTTGGTATTGCGGCGCAAGCGAAATTAAGGGCCGAATTCAATCCTGCACAAATTGGCAAATGTATTGAGAATGTATATCGAGATGTTTTATAAAATTGAATTGTCGATTGGCGTCCAGAAATGACAGTCCCAGCCCAACCAAAAGACCCGCTCGGCGCATTCATGGATTATCCGCAAGTGCGGGTTGAAAATGCTTCAAGCGGTCCGCTCGACGGCCTTACTTTTGCGGTCAAGGACCTGTTTGACGTTGCGGGATATCCAACCGGATGCGGACACCCGGATATTCTGGCGAAGGCGGTGCCAGCCGAAAATCATGCGCCAGCGGTGGCGCAATTACTTGATGCAGGCGCCCGGTTTGTTGGCAAAACGCTTACTGATGAAATTGCTTTCAGCACGAATGGCATCAACCATCATTATGGATCTCCGGTGAATTCGAAAACACCCGACCGTATCAGCGGTGGTTCGTCATCCGGTTCAGTGGCGGCTGTTGCCGGGGGAAAAGTTGATTTTGCCCTTGGCACCGATACCGGGGGATCGATCCGTGCTCCCGCAAGCTATTGCGGATTGCCCGGTTTGCGAACAACCCATGGTCGGTTGAACCTTGAAGGCTGTATGGATCTTGCACCCAGTTTCGATACCCTTGGATGGTTTGCGCGAGATATGGCCACCTATAAACGGGTAGGGCGCATTCTGTTTGATCCGGTCGATGCGGTGGAAATCGGTGATCTGAAACCAGCAATCGTTTTGGATGTATTGCCTATACTTGATTCGGGAGCGCAAGCGGTTTTTGCTGAAACCGTTCAGCGTTTGCAAGATGTGCTTGGCGAAATCGGTTCGATTGAAGTCGCCGAGGGCAGGCTTGATGACTGGTACCGGGTGGGACGCACCTGTCAGGTTCATGAGATATGGACCCAGCATGGTGAATGGATTGTCAGAGATAGTCCTGAATTTGGGCCGGGTGTGCGGGAGCGCCTGGAATGGGGGCAGCAATTGACAGGGGAAGAAATTCAGGAAGCGACTAATCAGCGCGTTTCCATCAGGACGCACATCCACGAGGCGATACGTCGTCACGGTATTTTGGTGCTGCCGACTTCGCCGGGGATCGCGCCATTGAAATCGTTGCCCATGGAGAAAATAGAAAAATTCCGCGACCGGGCGCTGAAAACACTATGTCTCTCTGGTTTGTCCGGAGTGCCGCAAATCAGCATGCCGATCGCTCAATTTGATGGCGCGCCGTTTGGCATATCCTTGATGGGCTCACCCGGCACAGATGAAGCGTTGATGGACCTGGCTGAAAAAATCGAAGCTGCGTTGGGTGTGGCCTGACAGCGTTAACAGGGACTGAAGCTAAAAGCTGCAATTTGGGCGACTGATTTCACCGGATATTTTTGTGGCCGTGGCATATTGCAATCACATCAGCCAAGCCGGTCCGCCTACCGGCCCCTAAGGCCGACGCCGTGTAGAGAGGTCTCGCGGCGTCGGTTTTTTTATTTCAGTCGCCAATCGCAGCGCCTTCACGGCGTGGGTCAACGCCGCCCAGCAAGCCGTCCGGGGTGACCCGGATGATATGCAATCCGCTGGTCATTGATGGCCGGGCAATTTCGTGGCCGAGCGCTTCCAGTTCGCTGGCAAAGCGATCCATATCCGCACCATGCTCCAGTTCGGCAGGGCCGTTGCGGCTGCCGAAAGTGCCCAACGCGGACGCTGCCTGAGGGTCCATGTTCCAGTCAATCATGGCGACCAAAGCCTTGACCACGTAGAGAATGATCCGGCTGCCGCCTGGCGATCCTAGCACCGCCCAAAGATTTCCGTCGGCGTCGAACACCATGGTCGGAGACATTGAAGAGCGGGGCCGCTTGCCGCCTTCGACGCGGTTGGCGACAGGCCTGCCACCTTCATCAACGGGGCGGAAGGAAAAATCCGTCAGTTCGTTATTCAGCAAAAACCCGGAAACCATGCGCCGCGACCCGAACGCGGATTCAATCGTTGTGGTCAG
The DNA here is from genome assembly GCA_021775875.1 of Hyphomicrobiales bacterium. Lineage (GTDB taxonomy): Bacteria > Pseudomonadota > Alphaproteobacteria > Rhizobiales > NORP267 > NORP267. The sequence goes on from JAJFHA010000025.1 coordinate 52,495, forward strand.
AGAGGCCGCATTGCCGAATTGATCAATAATTGAAATATGCGAGGTGCCGGGATTTTCGTCTGATGCGTCAGTGCCGGGTGTCGTCTCCAAATCCGGCGGCGTGCCGGGTTCGGCCCGACCCATCGTCTGTGCCGGATCAATCATCTGCGCCCGCTCTTCCAGATAGTCAGGGTCCAGCAGCCCAGCCGGGACGTCAACAAAATCAGAATCCGCCATGTAGCGGTTGCGGTCGGCGTAGCTGAGTTTTTCAGCTTCGATAATCATATGAATGGCCGCGGCGTTTGGCTGGTCGCCCAGATCGCTTGCTTCAAGCAGACCAAGAATGGCCCCAACCGTCATGCCACCCGAGGAAGGGGGGCCCATGCCGCAAATCGAATAGCTGCGATAGGGGACGCAGACGGGTCGGCGTTGGATCGATTCATAAGCTCGCAAATCGTTGAGGGTGATTGTTGCCACACCGGGTTCAGATGCTGCCGCGATGATGTTTTTTGCAATTGGGCCGGACCGCAAGGCTCTGTGGCCACTTGTAGCAATTTGTTTGAGGGTTCGCGCCAAAGCCGGGTTTTTCAAAACCTCGCCAAGGGCGCGGGCTTCACCTGTATTGTCAAAAAAATAATTCCTGGCGTCTTCGTTGAACGCGTCTGGCCCCATCCCGGTCAGCAAAAGGTTGAGCCGGGGCGAGACGCCAAACCCGTTGGATGCAAGGTCGATTGCGGGCGCGAATAATTCACCCCATTCGATCCGGCCAAATTCGCCATGGACCGCTTCCAGCATGGGTACAATGCCCGGTACGCCGATTGAACGCCCGGTGCCAACGGCATCCGGCCAACGAATTGGGGTGCCGTCGTCATTGAGAAATCTGTCTGGCCCGGCTTCCGCTGGTGCTGTTTCGCGACCATCCACGGTTAACAATTGTTGCTGGAAGGCGTCCCAATAGAGCAGGAACCCGCCACCACCGATGCCGGAGGATTGTGGTTCCACCAGATTAAGCACCATCTGGGCGGCAATAGCTGCGTCGATCGCGGTGCCGCCGTCTCTCAACATCTGTCGCGCGGCGCGAGCGGCAAGCGGGTGTGCGGCGACCACCATTTGGCTGCGGACCGGGGCTGCGGGCCGGGTGGCCTGACCTGTTGGGGCTTCCGGCGCGGCGCGGCTCAGTTGGGCGTGAACCGGATGGATATTCGCGCTCAAAAGAAATGCTGTGAGCATAACGGTGCCAGCGACAATCAATAGACGGCGGGTATGGTGCAAAATGGATGTTCCGGACAAAATGGTCCCCTTGTTGGCAATCACCTTCAACAAGGTAATATAGGCGATCATGACCAAGACGCCAGAACAGGTTCGGGGCTGAATGACAAAAGACAATTTTTCATTTCTGATGGTCGCGCCAAATGGTGCGCGGCGACGCAAGGCCGACCATCCGGCGATCCCGCTGACGGCGCCTGAACTGGGCATTGAAGCGGCGCGATGTCAGGAGCAAGGGGCCGCCGCGATCCATCTCCATGTGCGTGATGGCGATGGCGGGCACAGCCTTGATGCTGATCGCTATCTGGAGGCCATCGCGCAGGTGAAAGCAATTGCTGGAGATATGGTGATCCAGATCACCACAGAGGCGGTCGGGATTTATAAACCCGCTGAACAAATGGCGGTCGTGCGGGCGGTGAAGCCAGAATTTGTATCCATGGCTCTGCGCGAATTGATCCCGGATATGGGCGCGGAAAGCGAGGCCGCCGCATTTTTTGCCTGGATGAAGCGGGAGCGGATCGTGCCGCAATTCATTCTTTATGATGTCGATGACATACAACGGCTGATCGCATTTCAGGAGCGCGGGATCGTTCCGTTCATTGCGCCACCGGTAATTTATGTGCTGGGCCGTTACGCCAAGAACCAGATATCTGAACCGGCGGATCTTGATCCGTTTCTGGCGGCGGGAAACAATTTTCCAAACTGGATGGTGTGCGCATTTGGCCCGAAGGAAGCTGCGGCAATTGGATATGCATTCGATCAAGGCGGCAATGGTCGAATTGGGTTCGAGAATAATTTGCATATGCCCGATGGCTCAATCGCGCCGGATAACGCAGCTTTGGTTGGCGCAGCAGCGTTGGAAGCTGAGCGCGCCGGGTGCAATCTTATGACGTCGGCGCAGGTCCACGAAATGTTGGCTCAAGTGCGGCGATAGCCGCTAGACTTGGCAATGAATTCGGCAATGTGGGGCAAAAATTTTGTACATTTATGACGAGTTGAAGGCGCGTGCTGACGCAAATAACCCGGTCCGTGTGGCGCTGGTTGGTGCCGGGAAATTCGGTTCTATGTTCCTGTCGCAAATACCATCAACGCCGGGGCTTGAGGTTGCCGTTATTGCTGATTTGCGTGTCGATGCTGCGCGTGCGTCTTGTGTTGAAGTTGGCTGGGACGAGGCGCGGATTGCCGCGACACGCTTTACCGATGATGCGGCTGAGGCAATTGCTGCCGGCGATGTGGATGTTGTGGTTGAAGCCACCGGTCATCCGTCCGCGGGCGTGCGGCATGCCCGAATGGCGATCCGTCACGGCAAGCATATCGTCATGGTCAATGTGGAAGCAGACGTGTTGGCCGGGCCATTGCTGGCGCGCGAAGCCGCCAGAGCTGGCATCGTTTATTCGATGGCGTATGGCGACCAGCCGGCGCTCACAGTTGAGATGGTGGAATGGGCGCGGTCTTGCGGGTTTGATGTGGTGGCCGCCGGGAAAGGCACCAAATATTTGCCTGCGTATCATGCTTCAACGCCCGATACGGTTTGGGATCATTACGGCATGACGCCTGAAGAAGCGGCGCAGGCCGGGATGAACCCTAAAATGTTCAATTCATTCCTTGATGGCACCAAATCTGCATTGGAAATGGCGGCAATTGCCAATGGTTGCGATCTGGCACCGCCATCTAACGGGTTAGCATTTCCGCCATGCGGGATGGATGACCTGGCAGAGATTTTGCGACCCCGATCTGTGGGGGGTGTTCTTGAATCCACGGGCCAGGTGGAAGTTGTCTCGTCGCTCAATCGTGACGGGTCGCTGGTTGAACGGGATTTGCGCTGGGGCGTCTATGTGGTGATCGAGGCACCTAACGATTATGCCGCCCAATGTTTCAGGCAATATGGCATGAACACCGACGCCACCGGGCGCTATTCAGCCATGTACAAACCGTTTCATCTGATCGGGCTGGAACTGAATATGTCTGTTCTGTCCGCTGCTCTGTTGGGGAAAACTACCGGGTCCACGAAAGATTTCAGAGGCGATGTGGTTGCCGTTGCCAAGCGCGATTTGCGGCCCGGTGAAATACTGGATGGGGAGGGCGGGGCGACCGTGTGGGGTAAATTGTTGCCTGCCGCCACCTCTCTTGATCTCGGAGGGCTACCTATCGGTCTGGCGCAAGGTGTTGCATTGAAAAACCCTGTGGCGGCCGGGTCGCCGGTCACCTGGGCGGATGTGGAATATGATGTTGCTGATGAAACCGTAATTGTGCGTCGGAATATGGAAACGATGTTTGCGGCGAAATAGAACAAGTGAAGGTTTATTTCGCTCGCGGCGCATTAGCGCCGGGTCGCCGTCGCGACTGTCCGTTTCTGTTGGGTAACAGAAACGGCTAAAAGTGTGAATTGCTGAAATCTTCTGGATCATATACGCAGGATTTTCTGGCAATTTTGGAATTTTGAACCATGAGCAGCGCGGGCGAAGTGGAAGACAGATTCGGGGCTGACAGCTCATATTCCTGGTCGCGGCTGATGGTGGCTTTGCTGTTGAGCACCATTGGCGGCGTCGGTTTGTGGTCAACTGTCGTTGTTTTGCCGGTGATCCAGGCGGATTTCGGGATTGACCGGGGCGGGGCGTCTTTGCCTTATACCGCGACCCTGATAGGCTATGCCATTGGCGGTATTTTCATGGGCCGGGCGGCGGATCGTTTCGGCGTCACACGCCCTGTTATCTTCGGCGCTTTGATGCTGGGAATTGGGTATTTCGCAGCCGCGATAGCGCAAAGCTATTGGCAGTTTATTGCAGCCCAAGCGCTTCTGATCGGGATGATGGGAAGTTCTGCGACCTATGGCCCGCTTGTTGCTGATATCTCCCATTGGTTCATCAAGCGGCGCGGGATTGCGGTCGCAATTGTGATTAGCGGCAATTATGTCTCCGGCGCGTTTTGGCCACCCATTTTGCAATATGGCATCGAGACAATCGGCTGGCGGCAATCCTATATGTGGATCGCGCTGCTTTGCGTTGTCACCATGATCCCGCTGGCATTATTCATGCGCCGCCGACCGGATATCGACGCGGGCGATGTACCTGTAGCGCGCCGGGTCGCGATTGCGCTGCCAACCTCGCCACGGAAAATGCAGGCGCTGCTGGTGCTTGCCGGTGTTGCCTGCTGCGTGGCTATGTCGATGCCACAAGTGCATCTGGTAGCGCTTTGCGTTGACCTTGGTTACGGCGCGACGCGGGGGGCGGAAATGCTATCGGTGATGCTCGGTCTCGGGATTATCAGTCGGTTGGTATCGGGCATGGTTGCCGACCGGATTGGCGGGCTGGCGACGCTGCTGATCGGTTCAACCTTGCAATGTATTGCGTTGCTGTTTTATCTCCCCTTTGACGGACTGATGTCGCTCTATGTGATTGCCGGAATGTTCGGGTTGGCGCAGGGCGGCATCGTGCCAAGCTACGCGCTGATCGTGCGGGAATATTTCCCGGCCCGCGAGGCAGGCTCCCGGATCAGTATTGTGCTGATGTCGACGATTGCGGGGATGGCGCTTGGGGGATGGATGTCCGGCGAAATTTACGATCTCACCGGTTCCTATCAGGCAGCCTTCCTGAACGGGATTGCGTGGAACCTGCTGAATATGGGGATCGCGGCGTGGCTGTTGATAAGCCGGTTGCGACCTCATGCGCCGCTGGCGGCATAACGGCAAAAAATCTGTGCAGCATATTTGCGCTTTGGGTGCTGGCTGGTATCACTAGGGTCCAGACCCATTTTTTGAAGACCAACCATCATGACCCTGCTTGATATTATTGCGATGCTGTTCGCGCTGTCGGCGCTGTTTGGCTATATCAATCACCGCATATTGCGCCTGCCCCACACAATCGGGCTGGTGGTGATCGCCCTCGTGGCTTCGCTGTCGCTGATCGTGATCGACTGGTTCGTACCGGGATTTGAGGTGGATGATACGGTGCGTGGGGCGATTGCGAGCATCGATTTTCACGCGACCCTGATGGAAGGTATGCTGAGCGTGCTGCTGTTTGCAGGCGCTGTGCATATTGACCTGTCGGAACTGGCGGCGAAAAAATGGGCAATTGGAACTCTGGCGACGGTTGGGGTTATCACATCGACATTTTTGATTGGTGGAGCGGTCTGGTTGATCGCCGGGTTGCTGGGTCAGGCGATCCCGTTTATCTGGGCTTTGGTCTTCGGTGCCTTGATCAGTCCGACCGATCCGGTAGCGGTGCTTGGTATTTTGAAAACCGTCCGGGTGCCGAAACCGCTTGAGGCCAAGATTGCCGGAGAATCGCTTTTTAATGATGGCGTCGGGGTTGTAGTATTCTCCATCCTCGTGGCGATTGCGGTTGGCAGCGGACATGGAGATGGATCAATCGGCGTCGCCGAAGTCGCGCAACTATTTGCCGTCGAAGCTCTGGGCGGAGCCCTGCTTGGTATTGTATCCGGATATATAGCCTATCTGGCCATGCGCGGGATCGATGAACACAACCTCGAAGTCCTGATTACGCTGGCTTTGGTAACGGCATCATATGCCTTCGCGCTACATTTCCATTTAAGCGGACCAATTGCGGTGGTGGTCTCGGGGATTTTTATCGGCAATCACGGGGCGCGTTTCGCGATGAGCGAAAATACCCGCCAGCATGTGTTTCAATTCTGGGAATTGCTCGACGAAATGCTCAATTCGGTGCTGTTCCTCCTGATCGGCCTTGAAGTGCTGGTGGTAGGGTTGAGCCCGGAATTTATCCCGTTGATGCTGCTCGCTATTCCCGTCGTGCTATTGTCCAGATATACTGCGGTGGCGGTTCCGATCTCGCTATTGTCAGTGCGCCAAGAATTTACGCGGGGTGCCATAACCCTGCTCACATGGGGCGGGTTGCGCGGCGGTATTTCGGTAGCTTTGGCTTTGTCGCTGCCGGATGTGGCGTTCAAACCCGCCATCCTCTCAATGACCTATGCGGTGGTGGTATTTTCAATCATCGTTCAGGGGTTGACCATGAAGCCGCTGGTGCGGGTCATGAAGCGAAAAAATGAAGAAGATCTGGAGGAGGCGGAAGAATAGCCGGTCAGGTTTTCTTTGCCAGTTCGCGACCCAGAACAATTGGTTCACCGTGCGGGGTTGCCAATGTCGCCCGCTCCCAGGCATCGCGGCGGTCATTCAGATCGGTCGCGTTTGTCAGACTTTTTTCCGAAGAAATCCGCTCCAACGCTGCCAACCAATGCAGGTAATAGGTGTCGCCGATATCCGGGTCACCGGCATTTTGAGCGCGGGTGATTTCATCCGCAAGCGTCGCCGCCCATTCGGGCCATGTGAAAATGCCTTTCTCATACAGCCGGATTGTCATGCTGAAGGCCTGGGCCTGCCAGGGTTCAGCAAAGACCGGACCTTCATCGTCGCGGGGCAGCTCCGGCACTGCAGCAAGCGCGCTCGCGACGCTATCAGGCTGGCTCAAGATAGGCCTCCCATAAATCCAGATATACCGCATGGTGGGGATCAGCGTCTTCGCCCCAAAGCTCTGTTGCTTCAAAGCGGATGCCGTAGCAAATGCCGGGTTGTTCGCCCTCGCCACGGGCATTGGTATCCGGGAACACAAAAGCCCCGTGGATATCGGCGATTACGCCAATATGGCCGCGCACATAGTGTGGCATCCTCGTATGGGTTTCGGGGTGGCGATTGAGAACGCGGACGCGGTCGCCAATCGCAAAACCCAGCTGGATATCGGCATCGCGTTTGGCTGATCCACCTGATGCCAGAACTTTTTCGACATCCCTGGCCGCCAGGATGCGGTTTACTTTGACGCGCACTTCAGGCGGGGCGCCGGCAAGTTCCTGCGCGGATACCAGATCATGCTTGCGCAGTATTTTGATCAACCCTTCAAGCCAGATTTGGTAATAGCTGCTTGATATATATTGCGCCGGAGGAATGCTTTCGCGGGCAAACCGTGAAGCGTCAATATTCCACAACCCCGTTGCCCCCATGGCAAGAGTTAGCCCAAACACGGTCTCTTCCCAGTCGGCGTGAAAATTAGGCTCATCGGCTTCTTGCAATACCGGGCCATAGCCATGCAGGCCGCCATAATCGTGCGGTCCGTTCATGACAACAAGCCTTGGGACCTTGCGTCCTCTGGCGACAAAGCAAGGCCAGTGCCGATCATGGAATTGCGGGTCACCAACGCTGCCAATTGCTCTTCGCTGAAACCCTCGGTTCCCTCTGGGCGCATGGGCAGTACCAGATAGCGCAATTCAGCGGTTGAATCCCAAACCCGGATTTCGGTTTCTGAGGGCAAGGAGACATCAAATTCATCCAGTACCCCGCGCGGGTCACTGACGGCGCGAGACCGGTAGGGAGCCGATTTGTACCAGACTGGCGGCAGGCCGAGCACCGGCCACGGGTAGCAGGAGCAAAGTGTGCACACGACCATATTGTGAATTTCGGGCGTGTTTTCCTTGACGATCATGTCTTCGCCCTGACGCCCGGTAAAGCCGAGCGTGGCGATGGCACCGCTTGCGTCTTTGCGCAAAAATTCGAGAAAATCCGGATTGCTCCAAGCGCGGGCGACAACCATCGCGCCATTTTGAGGCCCGACTTTTTTCTCGTAAGTGTCCACCAGCCGGTTGAGGGCCTCAGGGTCCACATAGCCCTTCTCAACAAGGATCGATTCAAGCGCCCGGACCCGCAATTCGGTTTCGGTCAGGTGCGAATGATCATGGTCATGATGATGGTCGTTATCTTCTGACATTTTAGGCTCCGAAATGGTGTGATCCAACCCTAGGATTTGGTGTTGGTGTTCGCAACCTGTTTGTGAATTCCGGTCCGGCCCCGGTTTCTGGCTCTTGTCCCCGGTGCGTGGCTGGGCTTTGATTGGTCATCGAGGCTGCAATTGGGGAGATGATTCGATGGATCGCCGTGCATTCATTAAAAAAGCGGCAATGGCAGGCGGCACTGTGGCGGCAACCGGTCTGGCGGCACCGGCGATCGCGCAAGGGGTGATGGAACTGAAAATGGTCACGTCCTGGCCGAAAAGTTTCCCAGGTCTTGGCACAGCGGCGGAGCGGTTTGGGGCGCGTCTGGAAGCAGCCTCCGGTGGCAGATATGTGGTGAAAATATTTGCTGGTGGCGAACTGGTTCCGCCCTTGCAATGTCACGATGCGGTGCAGGACGGCACTGCCGATATGTATCATTCGGCGGATTATTATTATCAATTCAAATCCAGGGGATATGCTTTTTTCACTAGCGTGCCGTTTGGGTTGCGGGCCGATGAAATGGAAGCCTGGATACTCCATGGCGGCGGGCAGGAATTGTGGGACAAGCTTGGTGCAACTTTTGGTATCAAGCATTTGCCGTGCGGCAATACCGGTGCCCAGATGGGCGGATGGTTTAACCGGCCGATCAATTCGCTGGATGATTTCAAGGGCCTTAAAATGCGCATCCCCGGCCTTGGCGGTGAGGTGATCCGGGCTCTTGGCGGCACCACTGTAACGCTAGCCGGAGCGGAAATTTTACCCGCTCTTGAAACGGGTATGGTGGACGCGGTGGAATGGGTCGGGCCATGGGGGGACCTTGAATTTGGCTTCCATAATGTCGTGAAGAATTATTATTATCCGGGTTTTCAGGAACCGGGCAGCATGTTGGGTCTGGGGCTCTCGAAAAAACTCTGGGACGAATTGTCAGACGCTGACAAAATGATGTTCGAGACCTGTGCGCTGGCTGAGAATAATTTTGACCACGCCGAACATAATGCCAGAAATCTGGCGGCGTTAAATGTCCTGACCAGCGAACATGATGTTGTCTTGTGGGAATATCCCGATGATGTATTTCAGGGATTTGGCAATGCCGCCAAAGATGTCCTCGCTGCCGCAGGCGATACGGATGCTATGACCAAAGAGATTTACGCCAGCTTCATGGCGTTTCGCAAGCAAGCCGCAGACTGGTCGCGCTATTCCGATCAGGCCTATATGAACAAACGGGCGCTGGTGGATTTTTAGCTGGTATCCAGCTTAGCTGGCATTCAGCGATCCGGTAAAACAAAGGAACCTGCGCCGGTGTCTCATCTGGATGTAATAATCAGGCGGATTGATGCGCTGAACCAATGGACCGGCCGGGCCATTGCCTGGGCTATGCTGGCGATGGTTCTGGTGCAGTTTCTGGTCGTGATCCTGCGTTATGTGTTTTCCGTCGGGTTCATCTCCATGCAGGAATCAATCCTCTATCTGCACGGGATCGTGTTCTTGATCGGATCAGGCTTCACCCTGCTTCACGATGGCCATGTGCGGGTCGATATTTTTTACCGCGAGGCAGGCCCGCGCTACCGCGCCCTGGTTGATTTGCTGGGCAGCATGTTTCTGCTGTTGCCGTTCTGCGCTGTTATTTTCTGGCTGTCCTATGGCTACATCATGAATTCCTGGTTGGTGCTGGAAGGGTCGCCGGAAGCGAGCGGGTTACCGCTGGTATTTTTGCTGAAAAGTGTGATCTGGATTTTCGCAATTTTGCTTGGGCTACAGGGTATCGCGCTTGGACTTCGCGCGTTTCAAACTATTGCAGGTGAGCGGACGAGTTATTCCGCCGGGCCGCGATGATCGATCCGCTGTTGCTTTGTCTGGCGATGTTTGTCGTCACTTGCGGGTTGCTGCTGGCGGGTTTCCCAGTGGCCTTTACGCTCGCTGGCGGTGGTTTGGCATTTGCCGGTCTTGGGCATTTGCTCGGCGCATTTGATATCGCGCTGTTGACGGCGGTCCCGCAACGGCTTTTTGCTACCATGACCAACGATATTCTGGTGGCGGTGCCGCTCTTTGTATTTATGGGGGTGATGCTGGAAAAGTCCCGGATTGCTGAAGACCTGCTCGATAATATGGGGCGATTATTCGGGCGGTTTCCGGGCGGACTTGGAATTTCGGTTTGTATCGTGGGCGCGTTGCTGGCGGCATCCACCGGTATTGTTGGTGCCACCGTTGTGACCATGGGGTTGCTGGCGCTGCCGACCATGTTGCGACGTGGCTATAACGTGCCGCTTGCTGCCGGTACGATAGCGGCGTCGGGTACATTGGGACAGATCATCCCGCCGTCTATCGTATTGATCATTCTTGGCGAACAATTGTCGGTTGCCTATCGTAACGCCCAGTTGGAGCAGGGCATTTTTGCCCCCGACACAATCTCGGTGAATGATCTTTTCGCCGGCGCGATGATCCCCGGTCTGCTGCTGGTGGGTTTGTATATTTGTTACATCATGTTTGTTGCCTGGCGGCGTCCGGGCGACGTGCCGCCGGTTCCAGATATGGAAAAATCTGACCTGCCGGTCAGGGCGCAGATGGGGCAATTGCTGCTGGCGCTTGCGGCTCCCCTGTTGCTGATCATTGCGGTTTTGGGATCAATCCTTGCCGGGCTGGCGTCGCCCGCCGAAGCGTCGAGCGTCGGGGCTGTTGGCGCGATTTTTCTCGCCGGTTACAGAGCAGACCAGCAGCGGCGCCGGGGGGTTTTCATGGCGGTCCTCGCGCTTGGCGGGCTGTTGTTGCTGGCTCAAATATTTGACCTTCGTCTCCAGCGCGACCAAATCGCCACTGTAGACTTGGTTGCGATTTTTGCAGCGCTGGTCTTGTCAGTCGTTGCGCTGGCCGGGTTGGCGCAGGCAATTTTGCGGGTTTATTTCCAGTCGACCGATAAAGATGCAAGCGTCTTAGTGGCCGTGATGCGTTCGGCCATGAAAATTTCCTCGATGATTTTCATGATCCTGATCGGAGCCTCGATATTCAGCCTGGTATTTCGCGGGTTTGGCGGCGATTTATGGGTTGAATCCTTTCTCATCGCGTTACCGGGCGGGGTCATGACCGCGATGTTTGTGGTGATGGCGGTCATGTTTGTGATGGGTTTCTTTCTCGATTTTCTGGAAATCGTCTTCATCGTGGTGCCGATCGTCGCGCCGATATTGTTGCAAATGGAAATGCCCGGCGGCGGGCTGATGAGCCCGGTCTGGCTCGGGGTGATGATGGCTGTCAATTTGCAAACCTCGTTCCTGACACCGCCGTTTGGCTTCGCGCTTTTTTATCTGCGCGGTGTTGCCCCGGCGAATGTCCGAACCAGTGAGATCTATCGCGGTGTTATGCCTTTCGTGCTGATCCAGCTTTCGCTGCTTTTCGTACTGTGGCATCTGCCGGAGATATCAACATGGTTGCCGTCTATCCTGTATGGACCTTGATCAGGTCAAAGATCATAATGGCTGGCAGATATGAAAATTGGCGTTGAAAAAGGAATTTTGTTTTGATCACGAAAGCGGAAGAATTATTTTCACTTCAGGGACGGGTTGCCCTGGTAACGGGTGCATCAAGCGGGCTTGGCCACAGATTTGCGCGGGTGCTGGCGGCGCATGGTGCGAAGGTTGTGGTGGCGGCACGCCGCGCTGATAAGCTTGCTGAACTGGTCAAGGAGATTGAAGCGGATGGCGGCACGGCGGCGGCGGTCGAAATGGATGTGTCTGATCAGGCTTCGATTGCAGGTAGTTTTGATGAAGCCGAAAAGCCTTTTGGGACAGCAAACATTCTTGTGAATAACGCCGGCATCGCCAAACGCGGATCAGTTGTCGAATTTTCGCCAGAGGATTGGCGCGCCATCATGGACGTAAATCTCGATGGGGTCTGGTATGTGGGCCAGGAAAGCGCCCGGCGCATGATCGCTGCCAATGTCGCTGGCTCAATTATCAATATAGCATCAATTCTGGGCCGCCGCGTCGCGGCAACCATGGCAGGCTATGCGGTTACCAAGGCCGCGGTAATCCAGATGACGCGGTCGATGGCGGTGGAACTTGCGCGGAACAATATTCGGGTCAACGCGATTGCGCCCGGATATATTTTGACCGATATCAACTCAGCTTTTTTTGATACGGATCAGGGCAAGGCGATGATTGATTTCATCCCGCAACGGCGGATCGGGTCTCCCTCCGATCTGGATGGGACGCTGTTGCTGATGGCGTCTGACAATGCGGCAGGTTTCATGACCGGGTCAACAATTACTGTTGATGGTGGTCACGTTCTGGCGTTCGCGCGCTAAGATGGGTCAACCGAAATTTTGAAACGTTTATGCATGCGCATGGCTGCCATGCATTTTAAGGTATGTTGAGAGGCTGGCCAAGAGGCTAGGCTTCATCGGAAATCAAGGGAATGGAGTTTTTATATGGATTATCAGGTTAGTGATTCCGTTGTCGCGCTTTGCGAGAAGGCAGCGTCCTTCATCGAAGAGCGGGTCATTCCACTTGAACAAAACCCGGATAATTTCAACGAATATGAAAACCTGAAACTTTCTGTTCGCGACGAAATGCGTGCCGAGGCGCGCAAAGCAGGTATATGGGCACCGCAAATATCCAAATCCCGTGGCGGCATGGGGCTCGCCATGCTCGAACAATCCGCGCTTTACGAGGTCGCCAATCGGTCGATTTTCGGGCCTTGCATTTTTAATTGCGCGGCACCTGATGACGGCAATATGCGGGTTCTCGAACGGGTTGCGACTGAAGACCAGAAAGACCGCTGGCTGGACCCGATTGTCGCGGGCAAAGTCAATTCCTCCTTTGTGATGACGGAACCGCATCCGGGCGGCGGGTCTGATCCGGGGATGATCCAGACGCGTGCTGAAAAGGTTGGTAACAAGTGGAAAATCCACGGCGACAAATGGTTCATTTCAGCAGCCGATGTGGCGGATCATTTTATTCTGATGGCGCGGACCGATCAGAATCAGGATGAGAAACGCAGAGCTCTGAGTGCCTTTATGTTTCACCGCGATCAGCCGGGTTGGCGGATTGTGCGGCGCATTGAAAATATGGGACCGGACGAACATGGCGGCGTTTGCGAACTGGAATTTGACGGGCTTGAAATTGACGATAGCGACCGGCTGATGGAAGTCGGCGATGGTTTGCGTATAACCCAGATCCGGCTTGGCCCGGCCCGGCTGACCCATTGCATGCGCTGGCTTGGGCTTGCCAAACGCTGCATGGAAATTGCCGCCGAATATACGTCCCGGCGAGAGGGGTTCGGAATGCTGCTCGCAGACCGGGAATCGGTTCAACTCAAAATGGGTGAATTGGCGCATGATATTGCTGTTGGGCGTCATCTGACGGCTCATGCAGCATGGAAACTCGACCAGGGTGATTTTGCCCGCAAGGAAGTTTCCATGGCCAAAATTCACGTCGCCGATACCCTGAACAAAGCTGCCGACACAGCCATCCAGCTAAACGGAGCGCGTGGCTATTCCAAAGACACTCTGGCACAATGGATTTACCGTTATGCCCGCTGCGCCCGCATTGTGGATGGCGCGTCCGAGGTCCATAAAATGGTGCTCGCGCGGTTTTATGCCAAAGAGGGTGATGACTTCTGGACCTGGGGTGTTTAGCTGGATTCGGGTGTTCTTGTTTGGCTCGATTTATCCCCGTTGAGGGTTGGTCACAAAATAGTGCATTGATAGGTAAGCAATGCTGCCATATATAATAAGATAAGAATGAACCAATTATCGGTGCTTCAGCGGGTGAAGAACAAACCGGCGAGGTGTCAGCAAATTTCTGGGTGAGGAAATATGACTCTCAAAGACGTCTCTCTCGACGACAAGTTTGATCTGGAGAAAAATCAGGTTTTGCTTTCCGGTGTTCAGGCGCTGGTGCGCCTCACCATGATGCAAAAAATGCGGGACAAGGATGCCGGGCTGGATACAGCGGGCTATGTCACCGGTTATCGCGGGTCGCCGCTTGGTGGCGTCGATCAGCAATTCTGGAAATCTCGCCAGATTCTCAAAAAATATGATGTGAAGTTTGAACCGGGTCTGAATGAAGACCTGGCCGCAACCGCTCTATGGGGCTCCCAGCAGTCTGAATTGCGCGGCGAAGGACGTTACGACGGCGTGTTTGGCATCTGGTACGGCAAGGGACCGGGCGTCGACCGAACAGGCGATGTGTTTCGCCACGCCAATGCTGCCGGATCATCCAAGAATGGTGGCGTGCTGGCCCTGCTTGGTGACGATCACACGGCTGAATCCTCAACCGTGCCGCATCAGAGCGAATTTGCAATGATGGACGCCATGATCCCGGTGCTGCATCCAGCGGGCGTTCAGGAAATTCTGGATTACGGCCAGCTTGGCATCGCCATGTCACGTTTTTCCGGTTGCTGGGTTGGGCTCAAATGCGTCCATGACAACATTGAATCCACAGCAATCGTTGATAGCCGGTTAGACCGGATCGACATTAAAATTCCGAAGAATTTCGAAATGCCCGAGGGAGGTCTCAATATCTGGGCATGGGATGATCGTCACGAACAGGAAATCAGGCTGCATACCCACAAACGGTTCGCGGCTGTTGCCTTCGCCCGTGCCAACAATATTGACAAGATTATTTTAAATGGCGGTCCGAAACCGAAAATCGGCATCGTGACCACCGGCAAAAGCTATCTGGATGTACGCCAGGCGCTCGACCAATTGGGGATCGATGAGGTAGATGCAGCAAAGCTTGGCATTCGGCTTCTGAAAATCGGGATGGTATGGCCACTCGACCCGGAAATTGTCGAAGAATTTTCCAAAGGCCTTGATTACATCATGGTCGTTGAAGAAAAGCGTTCGCTTCTCGAAACCCAGATCAGGGAACAGCTTTATGGTCGTAAAACTTCGCCTGTTATTATTGGCAAGAAAGACGAAGTCGACAACACCTTGTTTCAGGCGCACGGGTCTCTGAGCCCTAACCAAATTGCGGTGGCGCTTGGTGGCCGTCTGATCAAGATCAAAGCCAACAAGGCGATTGAAGAAAAAGTCACTGAATTAAAAAATGTCCAGCGCCAAGTTGGCAATAATCCAGATATCACGACCCGGATTCCGTATTTCTGCGCCGGGTGTCCGCATAATTCCTCGACCATCATTCCTGAAGGCGGGCGCGGATACGCTGGCATTGGGTGCCATTGGATGGCGCAATATGTGCCGGACCGGAAAACCGAAGGCGCTACCCATATGGGCGGCGAAGGCGCGAACTGGATTGGCGAAGCGCCGTTCTCGACCCGTAATCATGTGTTCCAGAATCTCGGCGACGGGACCTACAATCATTCAGGTATTTTGGCCCTGCGGGCGGCAGTCGCGTCCGACGTCAACATGACCTACAAAATTCTTTATAATGATGCGGTCGCGATGACTGGCGGGCAAACCCATGAGGGTGGGCTTTCAGTATCGGCGATTGCCCAGCAGGTCGCGGCAGAAGGCGTCAAGCGGCTGGTGATTGTATCTGACCAGCCGGAAAAATTCAGTTCCATGCCGGGCTTGCCGCCCTACACCACAATCCACCATCGCAGTGAATTGAATGCGGTCCAAAAGGAATTGATGGAGATTGAGGGTGTTACAGCGCTGATCTACGAGCAGACCTGTGCTGCTGAAAAGCGCCGTCGGCGCAAGCGCGGCCTGTTTCCCGATCCGGCGCGGCGGGTTTTCATCAACGATCTGGTTTGTGAAGGCTGCGGTGATTGCGGCATCAAATCAAACTGCGTGGCGGTCGCGCCGCTCGAGACCGAATTTGGCAGAAAACGCAAAATCGACCAATCAGCCTGCAACAAGGATTTTTCCTGCCTGAACGGGTTTTGTCCGAGCTTTGTCACTATAGAAGGTGGGCAATTGCGCAAAGGCAAGGGCGGACTGGCAACAGATATGCCTGACGTATTTGAAGTTCTTCCCGATCCTGATGTTCCAAGTCTTGCGTCTTCCTGGAGTGCCCTGATTACCGGCATTGGTGGAACCGGGGTGGTTACGGTCGGTCAGATTTTAGGGATGGCGGCGCATATGGAAGGCCTGGGTGTCGGCATTATCGACATGGCGGGTCTGTCACAGAAAAACGGTGCTGTGGTTACCCATATTAAAATTGCCGGATCCCCGGACGATATTCCAACGATCCGGGTGGCTGAAGGCGGCGCTGATGTGATGATCGGTTGCGATCTGGTGACGACGGCGGCGGAGCATAATCTGAATGCCGCCAGCAAGGCCCGCACGCGGGCCATTGTCAATGCCCAGGAAACCATGCCGGCGCAATTTACTCATTTGCCGGACTTTGACCTCGCTGGCGATAGTCTGAAAGTTGCAATCCAGGCTCGGGTCATGAAAGACGGAGCCACCTTTATCGACGCGACACGGATCGCGTCTGCGTTGCTTGGAGACACCATTGCTGCCAACCTGTTCACGCTTGGGGCTGCGTATCAGTCGGGCCTGGTCCCGGTCACAGCTGAAGGGATTAACAAGGCGATTGAGTTGAACGGCATCGCGATTGAGATGAACCAACTGGCCTTTCTCTGGGGCCGTCGGGCGATCCATAATCTGGCGGCGGTCGAGAAAATTATTGCCCCGGTGCGCAAGACAGACGTGGAATTTGCACAAACAATCGATGAGATGATCGAAGTACGTCGTCGCTTCCTGACGGCCTATCAGAATGCAGCTTATGGCGACCGTTATGTGGCGGTGGTGCAGAAAGTCCGCGACCGCGAAGCGGAAATTATGTCGGGCGATACCCGCCTGAGCGAAGCCGTTGCCAAGGCGCTGTTCAAACTGATGGCGATCAAGGACGAATATGAAGTGGCGCGTTTATATACCGACGGAACTTTCGCGCAGAATGTTGCCAAAAATTTTGAGGGTGATTTCAAACTCAATTATCACTTGGCACCACCGATATTTTCCCGTCGTAACCCCGATACCGGGCATTTGGTAAAACAAGTTTTTGGGCCCTGGATGGGTAAAGCACTCCGGTTTGTTGCGGCCTTCAAGGGGCTGCGTGGTACAGCATTTGATCCGTTTGGATATACCCAAGAACGGCGTCTGGAGCGCGAGCTTCTTCGTGATTACGAGACTCTTGTGGAAAAAATCCTCGGGAAACTTGATCGAAATCGCTATTCCAGCGCGGTTGCTTTGGCTGGATTACCACAGACGGTTCGAGGATATGGTCACGTAAAACACGTTGCGATTGAGGCCTATAGACAAGAAAATGAAAGGCTTAGCGACCAATTTGAAACCGGGAAACCGGCGGTACCGCGGGCTGCTGAATAAGCTCAGATGCCCTGAAACAGGAGAATTCGCATGGCTAACATTGTTCCTGTTAGGGAAAGAAATTATTCCTGTTTCGGAAATGTGATAAACAAAGGCTTCCAATCTTCCGTTCATAGTTTACAAGCAGTGACTAATAAAGTCTGAACCAAACGGTTACAGGCCAATCAGAACCGGGACAGAGGTGTATTTCTGTCAAACGGGCGTAATTGTGAGGGAACATTATGGCGGCTGCTAAGGCACCCGAGGGTGCTGTATATGATACTTTTCCAAAACTCCTGCTGCGCAACGCGAGCATCTATGGCGATCGCCCGGCGATGCGGGAAAAAGATTTAGGTATCTGGCAAACCTGGACCTGGAAAGAGGTTCTTGAAATTGTGCGGCGCTATGCGCTTGGCCTCAAGAAGCTTGGATTGAAGCCGGGCGACAAGGTCGCCATTATTGGGGACAATCGTCCGCGACTTTACTGGACCTTCGCTGCTGTCCAAAGCCTGGGCGCTATTCCTGTGCCGAGTTATCAGGATGCGGTTGCCGAAGAGATGGTTTATGTTCTCAAGCATGCCGATGCTGCTTTTGCCATCGTTGAAGACCAAGAGCAGGTGGACAAAGTGCTCTCGGTCTCAGATCAGTTGCCCAAGCTCAAAAAAGTGATCTATGACGATGATCGTGGATTGCAGGAATATGATCACAAAAACCTTCACGGCTTTGAGCAGGTAATTGAACTGGGCCAGAAGGAAATGGACAAAGATCCAAAGGCTCTGGAGCGCCTGGATGCGGGCATTGCCAAGGGCAAGGGAACGGATGTCGGTGTGTTCCTTTATACCTCCGGTACTACCGGACAGCCAAAAGGTGTGGTTCTGTCAAACGACAATATTCTGCTCAGCGCCATCAATGGCAATGCTTTTGATAATCTTGATGAAACCGAGGAAGTGCTGGCATACCTGCCGATGGCCTGGGTTGGAGATCATGTTTTCTCGTATGGCCAATCCTACACGGCAGGGTTTTGTGTTTCCTGCCCGGAAAGCCGCGATACAATCAACGATGATCGCCGGGAAATAGGCCCGACTTATTTCTTCGCCCCGCCCCGTGTTTTTGAAATTCTGCTGACCCAGATCACCGTCAACATGGAAGATGCCGGTGCGTTGAAGCGGAAAATGTACAGCTATTTCATGGATGTGGCCAAACGGTCTGGTGAAAAGATTTTGAATGGCGAGTCAGTCTCCTTCATGGAGCGGTTGAAATACCAGCTTGGCGAATTTTTCGTTTATGGGCCACTTAAAAACCAGATGGGTATGTCGCGCCTCAAGGTTGGCTATACAGCTGGCGAGGCAATTGGCCCGGAAATTTTCAGCTTCTACCGCTCGCTCGGTTTGAACCTCAAGCAGCTTTACGGTCAGACCGAAGCTGGTATTTATGTCACGATCCAGCCGGATGGTGAAATCCGGTCCGATACGGTTGGTCCACCTGCTCCTGATGTCGAAATTAAGATCGATAAAAATGGTGAAGTGCTTTACCGCTCACCGGGCGTTTTTCTTGAATATTACAAAAACAAGGCTGCAACGCGTTCCACCAAAACCAAGGATGGGTGGGTGCATTCGGGCGATGCCGGGTTCTTTGATGATGAAGGCCATTTGAGGGTAATCGACCGCGCCAAGGATGTGGGTAAATTAAAGGATGGGACACTGATCCCCCCCAAATATATCGAAAACAAGCTGAAATTTTTCCCAAACATCCAGGAAGCTGTGGCATTTGGCGATGGTCGTGAATATTGCACGGCCTTTATCAATATTGACCTGACATCGGTATCAAACTGGGCCGAGCGCAATAGCGTCATTTATGGTTCTTACCAGGAACTGGCCGGGCATCCGGATGTGTATTCGATGATCGAAGAGCATGTGCGTGAAGTTAATCGCCAGCTTGCCGGGGAAGGTGATCTGGCCGGTGCGCAAATCAGGCGGTTCCTGATCCTGCACAAGGAACTTGATCCCGATGATGGCGAAATAACGCGGACTGCGAAAGTCCGGCGCGGCTTTGTTGGCGAGCGTTACAAGCCGTTGGTGGACGCTCTCTACAACAAGAAAAAATACAAACAGCATATTAGTACGGAAGTGACGTTCGAAGATGGCCGTGCGGGCAAACTTGCCGCCGACGTGGAAATCCGTGATGTGCCGCTTGAAGAGATACCGGAGCATCATATGCAGGAGGCCGCCGAATGAACGTGGCAGCGAAAGACATAGCCAAGGGGCAGAATATTCTTGAGATAGATGGCATCTCTCTCTCGTTCGGGGGCGTGAAGGCGATCCGGGATGTTAGCTTTGATGTCAAAAAGGGTGAAATTCGTGCCATTATCGGGCCGAATGGCGCTGGTAAAACGTCGATGCTCAATGTGATCAACGGCTTTTATCATCCGCAGGAAGGCACCATCAATTACAAGGGCGCCAAGCGACACGATATGCGTCCCTATGTGGCCGCGACACAGGGCATCGCCCGGACATTTCAGAATGTGGCGTTGTTTGCCGGCATGTCGACGCTGGACAACATCATGAGTGGTCGCATGCTCAAGATGAAGGTCAGTTTGCCGTGGCACTTTATCCGCTTTGGCCCAGCCGAGCGGGAAGAGCTTGAGCACCGCGAACGGGTTGAACATATCATCGATTTTCTTGAAATTCAGGCGATCCGCCGCACTCCTGTTGGGCGACTTCCCTATGGCTTGCAAAAGCGGGTCGAACTTGGCCGGGCGTTAGCGATGGAACCGGAATTGTTGCTTTTGGACGAGCCCATGGCCGGGATGAACCTGGAAGAAAAAGAAGATATGTCCCGCTACATTCTTGACGTGAACGATCAGTTCGGCACCACAATTGCCCTAATTGAACATGACATGGGTGTGGTGATGGATTTGTCAGATCGGGTTTTGGTGCTGGATTATGGCGAAAAAATTGCCGATGGCACACCAGACGAGATTAAAAACAATCAAAATGTGATCGACGCCTATCTCGGCGTCGCGCATTAGGGGGCGACCATGTCAGACACAACATTAAAATCCGATGGCGGCAGCTCCATGAGCCAGACCCAGCGCAATTGGCTGATTACGGTATTGATACTTGCAGCGGCTGTGGCCGGTTCTTTTGTGGCCGGCAGCGACAGCCTGCTCTACAAGGTTTTTGTAGGCCCGTTTGTTGAAATGTATGAAGTTCCGGACCTGTTTGTTCAGGTGCTTTGGGAGGGCCTGGTAGCAGGCACGCTTTATGCGCTGGTGGCGCTTGGGTTTGTTTTGATTTTCAAGGCGTCCGGCGTTTTCAACTTTGCCCAGGGCATCATGGTGGTGTTTGGCGGTCTGTCACTGGTGGGCTTTTATGCAGCTGGTGTTCCTGCCTTTTTGTCCTTGGCGCTAAGTGTAGCGATGATGTATGGGCTGGCCTGGACGGTGGAGCGGGTTGTTCTGCGGCCATTGGTCAACCAGGATCCGTTAATCTTGTTCATGGCAACCATCGGCCTGACCTATTTCCTGATCGGGTTTGGCGAATTTATCTTTGGCGGTGAGCCCAAGACCATGATCACCCAGGAAATTGGGTTGCCGTCAGGGTCTTATGATTTCGACTGGTTTGGTGGCTTTGTCAGCTTCCAGAAACTTGATATTGCCGCCGCTGTCATTGCCGCGATTATGGTCGGGTGCCTTGCTGTATTCTTCAACAAGACCCGGATTGGGCGGGCGCTTCGCGCTGTTGCCGATGATCATCAGGCGGCCTTGTCTGTCGGCATCACGCTCCGCCAAATCTGGGTGATTGTGTGGTTCGCGGCAGGGATTGTGGCGCTGACGACTGGGATCATGTGGGGTGCGCGATCTGACGTTAGTTTCGCGTTACAGGTGATTGCGCTGAAAGCGTTGCCGGTGATTATTCTGGGTGGGCTTACCTCCATTCCAGGCGCCATTGTTGGTGGCCTGATCATTGGGGTTGCCGAAAAAACCGCTGAATTTTATTGGGGCCCACTTGTTGGCGGCTCGATCGAGAGCTGGATTCCCTACTTTATCGCGCTAGGTTTCCTGTGGTTCAGGCCGCAAGGGTTGTTTGGCGAAAAAATCATAGATCGAATTTAGGAGCTTTACGGGCATGTTTTATCGCGAAGCAGGACAATTCAAAACCAACTACCGGACCGATCAGGCCGTATTTCCGATATTTCAGGATAAGATCGGGGTATTGGTTATATTGGCCTTTTTATTCCTCGTCGTGCCGTTCTGGTTCAACGATTTCTGGCTAAACTCGATCATGATTCCAACGTTGATCTTTTCGCTTGCCGCGATTGGTCTTAATCTGTTGCTTGGCTATGCGGGGCAAATTTCGCTCGGTACTGGCGGGTTCATGGGCGTTGGGGCTTATTCCTGCTACAAGCTCACGACCATATTCCCTGATATAAATATCCTGGTGCATATTTTGCTGTCGGGATTTTTTGCAGCCATTGTCGGAATTTTGTTTGGAATTCCAAGCCTGCGCATCAAGGGCTTCTACCTGGCAATTGCCACTCTTGCGTCACAGTTTTTTCTGGAATGGTCGTTTGGTCGAATTGGTTGGCTTTATAACTACAACCCCTCGGGCGCTATTGAGGTTTCGACCAAGCGTATGTTTGGTATTGCTATAACCGGTCCTCACGCAACGTCATTGACACGCTATCTGATCGTGTTGTCCATTGTTGTGGTGCTTACCTGGGTGGCTTCAAACCTGGTCCGGGGCCGGATCGGCAGGGCATGGATGGCGGTGCGGGATATGGATATTGCGGCCGAGTTGATTGGTATTCGCTTGTTGCAGGCCAAACTGACAGCATTCGCGATCAGCTCTTATTTCGCAGGGGTCGCCGGGGCGCTTATGGTGTTCATGTGGCTCGGCGCTGCCGAAGTTGAAAGTTTTGACATCAACCATTCGTTCCTGATCCTGTTCATGGTGGTGATCGGTGGAACCGGCAGCCTGATAGGGTCGTTCATGGGTGCTGCTTTTATTTGGGTGTTGCCGATTTTCCTGCGCGCGGCGCCGCGTGTTCTTGGGGTTGATATAAGTGCGGCCACTGTCGAACATTTCAATTTCATGATCGTCGGTGGGCTAATCATCTTCTTCCTGATTGTCGAGCCAAACGGAATTGCGCGGCTCTGGCAGATCGGGAAGGAAAAATTGCGGCGCTGGCCGTTCCCGTATTAGGTTGGGTTCGGTCGAGAGTAGATTTGTCATTTGATCTGGTAATGTTAGGATCAAATATAGGGGCGGCAGTAAGTCCTGTCCTATTGATTGGATGACTTTTGTGGTGATTGCTTACTAGAGCAATCACTTAATGTAGAGAGAGGGAGTGGAAAATGAGTTCCAACAAATTACTATTGGGCCTTGCTGGTGCAGCAATGCTCGCAGGTTCCATGGTTGTGGCACCGCCAGTACAGGCTGAAGATTCAATCTTCGTCCCGATGCTGACATATCGTACCGGCCCGTTTGCTGGTAGTGGCACGCCGATCATGGACGGGATGCATGACTATTTCACCATGCTGAACGAACGTGATGGTGGCATCGGTGGCGTAATGCTTGAAATTGAAGAGTGCGAAACCGCATACAATGCCCAAAAAGGCGTGGAATGCTATGAAAGCGTCAAGGATCGTGATCCGGTTGTCATCAATCCGTATTCAACCGGTATTACGTTGCAGTTGATCCCGAAAGCTCCAGTTGATGAAATTCCAATCCTGTCAATGGGTTATGGACTGTCAGCTACTGCGGTCGGTGAATCTTTCCCGTGGACCTTTAATGCGCCATCAACTTATTGGTCGCAGATGTCCGGTATCATCCGGTATATCGAAGCACAAGGTGATGGCATTGCCGGTCAGAAAATCGGCTTTATCTATCTGGACGTGGGTTATGGGCGTGAGCCGATTCCGCTTCTTGATGAACTCGCAAGTGAAATGGGCTTCGAAGTCGTCAAAATTCCAGTTGGCGTGAAGGACATGCAGAACCAGTCATCCCATTGGTTGCAGGTTCGCCGTGAGCGTCCTGACTGGATGATCATGTGGGGTTGGGGTGCAATGAACCCGACAGCGATCAAGGAAGCTGCCAAGATAAATTATCCGATGGATCATTTCATTGGTGTTTGGTGGTCCGGTGGTAACGTCGATGTTACACCCGCTGGTGAAGGCGCTGTAGGTTATCTTTCAGCTAATTTCCATGGCACAGGTACTGATTTTCCTGCAATCCAGGATATCATTACGCATGTTGTGGAAGCCGGCAAAAGCCTTGCTGATCCAGACACCGTTGGTGATAACTTCTACAATCGTGGCGTTGCAAATGCGGTTGCGACAGCGGAAGCTATCCGGACAGCTCAGCAAGTCACTGGCGTTAGCGTCGTGACCGGTGTGGAAATGCGTGAAGGTCTTGAGAACCTGAATATTACAGCGGAACGTCTGACGGAAATCGGGCTTGAAGGTTTCATGAACCCGATGCAGATCACTTGTGAAGATCATGCTGGTGCTCATCCGATTTACATCCAGCAGTGGGATGGTGAAAACTGGAACCGTGTTTCAGACTGGATTGAGCCGATGTCAGATCGCGTTCGTCCGATGCTTGAAGCAGCGGCTGAAGCTTACCTCGCTGACAAGCCTGAATGGCAGACTCAGACCTGCAACTAGGCTATTGATGGGCCTCGGCCTATCGACGCAAATGTTTTGGGGAGCGCTTTCGGGTGCTCCCCATAACGAACTAAAAAGCCGGTAGAACCGGTGAGATGTATTTTCCGAAAATTCGGCAGGAGACAAGTCAGTGAGTGGCAATGGCGTTGATACGACCGAAGATTTGATCCTTTCGGTCAACAATATCGAGGTGATCTACAACCACGTTATTCTGGTGCTGAGAGGCGTTTCGCTGGAAGTGCCAAAGGGTAAGATCGTGGCCATTCTGGGTGCCAATGGCGCCGGCAAGACCACAACGTTGAAAGCAATTTCAAACTTGCTCAAGGCCGAGCGCGGCGAAGTGACCAAGGGTACGATTGAATTCGAAGGTACCCGGGTTGATACGATGAGCGCCAACCAGCTTGTGGAGCGCGGCTGTATCCAGGTTATGGAAGGCCGGCATTGTTTTGAACATTTGTCGGTTGAAGAAAATCTCCAGACCGGTGCCTTTACCAGGCGCGATGGCCGGGCAGCAATCGCGCAAGACCTTGAGATGGTCTATGACTATTTTCCGAGATTGCGCGAGCGCAAATCCTCGCTGGCCGGATATATTTCCGGTGGCGAACAGCAGATGACAGCCATTGGTAGAGCTCTGATGTCGCGCCCTAAAATGATCCTGCTTGACGAACCTTCGATGGGCCTAGCACCGCAGCTTGTGGAAGAGATTTTTGAGATTGTTACCAAGCTGAACAAACAGGAAAATGTGAGCTTCCTGCTTGCGGAACAAAATACCAATATGGCGCTTAAATATGCAGATTACGGGTATGTGCTTGAGAGCGGTCGGGTTGTGCTTGATGGCGAAGCCAAGGCTCTGCGTAACAACGAGGATATCAAGGAATTTTACCTTGGTATCGCTGGTGGTGACAAACGGTCGTTCAAGGATACCAAACATTATAAGCGGCGCAAACGCTGGCTGGCCTGATTTTACAGTTCGTTACGTGCCTCTGTCTGGAGTGACAAGTGACCGAATTTTATGATGATCTGGAAACTCGCTCTGCTGACAAGCGTGAAGCGGCCCTTTTTTCTACTTTACCTGACTTAATCACTCACGCGAAAGCGAAAGCAAGCGGCTGGGCGAAGCATCTCGAAGGTGTTGACCCCAAAACGGTTACCGATAGGCAGGGGCTGGCTACGCTCCCTGTATTCAGAAAGTCCACGATTGGGGAGTTGCAAAAAGCCAATCCACCGTTTGGCGGCTTTGCGACAATTGAGCCTGGAGAATTCAGTCGGGTTTTCATGTCGCCTGGGCCCATTTGGGAACCCCAGCGCGAAGGCAATGATCCCTGGAATGCGGCCAGGCCATTATTTGCCGCCGGGTTTCGCAAAGGCGATCTTGTGCATAATTCGCTGTCGTATCACATGACCCCGGGAGGCTTCATTTACGACACCGCATTTTTGGAGTTGGGGTGCACAACTTTCCCGGCTGGGATAGGCAATACCGAGATGCAGGTGGCTGCGATATCAGCGCTACGGCCTTCTGGGTATTCGGGCACGCCAGACTATTTGAAGGTTATTATGGACCATGCCAGTGAAGCTGGGATGGATGTATCTTCCTTGAAACGGGCTTCAGTTGGTGGCGGTGCTTTGCCGGAAACGTTGCGGAGTTGGTATGGGGAGCGCGGGGTTGCCGCGACACAGACATACGCAACCGCGGAACTTGGTGTGATTGCTTTTGAGACGGAAGCTCTGGAGGGGATGGTTATCAACGAGAATTATATTGTTGAAATCGTCAAACCTGGCACCGGCAATCTGGTTGCCGATGGCGAAGTAGGCGAGATGGTGGTGACCATTCTGGACCGATCCTATCCGCTGATCCGGTTTGCGACGGGAGATATGACTGCAATTCTGCCCGGTGAGAGTCCTTGTGGGCGCACTAACATGCGGATCAAGGGCTGGATGGGGCGCGCCGACCAGCGTACCAAGGTAAAAGGCATGTTCATCGATCCGGCCCAGATCAATGATATTGCCGAACGTCATCCGGAATTGGTCAAGCTCAGACTGATTGTCACCCGCGCCGACGACCAGGATGTTATGGTTTTGAAGGCCGAGTGTGCATCTGCAAATGACGGTGTGGCTGAAAAACTTGCTGTATCTGTCCAAGCCATCTGCAAGGTGCGCGGCGACGTCCAACTCGTCGATATAGGCAGTCTGCCGAACGACGGCAAAGTGATTGCGGATGAACGAAGTTACGAATAGGCCGGAAAAAACCGGTATTCTTCTCATCAATCTCGGAACACCAGACGGGACCGATTATTGGTCCATGCGGCGGTATTTGAAAGAATTTCTGTCAGACCGCCGCGTGATTGAGGTCAATCCGGTTCTCTGGTGGTTTATTCTGAACGGCCCAATTCTGACTACAAGGCCAGGGCGCAGTGGCAAAGCATATGAAAAAATATGGAACCACGAGCTGGACGAATCGCCGCTCCGTACGATCACCCGGTCGCAAGCTGAAAAACTGGATAAGCGTTTTTCCAGAAAAAATGAACCGCTGATTGTCGATTGGGCCATGCGTTATGGCAATCCGTCTATCGCCAGCAGGCTCAAAGCCCTTCACGCCCAATCGTGTACTCGGATTTTGATATACCCGCTTTATCCGCAATACAGCGCGGCCACGACAGCAAGCGTCAATGACAAGGTTTTTGATGCACTGAAGGAAATGCGCTGGCAACCGGCGATCCGCATCGTACCGGCTTATCCGGATGATCAGGCCTATATCGGGGCATTGGCAAAATCCATCCAGAGCTCTATCGCGGCGCTCGCATTTGAGCCTGAAATTGTGATCGCGTCGTTTCATGGGTTGCCGGTTTCTTATGTGGAAAAAGGTGACCCTTATAAACGCCATTGCGAGGCCACTTTTGATGCTTTGCAACAGGCAACCGGACTTGGCGGTCGTCTGCGTCTGGCATTTCAGTCGCGCATCGGTAAACAAGAATGGGTGCAGCCATATACAGATGAGACCATTCAAAAATTAGCGAAAGAGGGAGTGAAAAACATGGCAATTGTGGCGCCGGGTTTCGTTTCCGATTGTCTGGAAACGCTGGAAGAACTTGCCATTCAGAATGCCGAAATTTTTAAATCCCATGGCGGCCAGAATTTTGCGGCGCTTCCATGCCTGAACGATAGTGAAGAGGGGATGGCGGTTATTTCCCATATTGCGGATCAGGAATTAGCAGGCTGGATCCGTTAAATCCCGACATTCATTTTCTCGGCGGTTCCTTTTGCTTCCAAATGCGCCTAATCTGTTTACAGACCTATTTGAATCTGGAGGATAGCCATGATTGGCGGCTTTGATATTTTTGCCCTCGTGTTGATTGTGCTGGCAATCATCATCGTAATTTCTGCGGTGAAGACGATACCCCAGGGGTTCAATTATACGGTTGAGCGATTTGGTCGGTATACCCGAACGCTGGGACCGGGATTGCATTTCATCGTGCCCTTGGTTGACCGTGTCGGGCGCAAGCTCAACATGATGGAGCGGGTACTCAATGTGCCGAGCCAGGAAGTAATCACCAAAGACAATGCCACGGTGACGGCGGATGGTGTGACGTTTTTCCAGATCCTCGATGCGCCCTTGGCAGCCTATGAAGTCAATAATCTGGAGAATGCAATTCTCAATCTGACCATGACCAATATCCGTACTGTGATGGGGTCGCTAGATCTGGACCAATTGCTGTCCCAACGTGACGAGATCAATCACCGGTTGCTGACGGTTGTCGACAATGCAACCGAGCCGTGGGGGGTAAAAGTTACCCGGATCGAGATTAAGGATATTAATCCACCACGCGATCTGGTTGAGGCCATGGCCAGACAGATGAAAGCTGAACGTGAAAAGCGTGCCTCGATCCTTGAATCCGAAGGTTTGCGGCAATCTGATATTCTGAAAGCGGAAGGCCAGAAACTGTCGATTGTGCTGGAAGCCGAAGGGCGGAAGGAAGCAGCTTTCCGGGACGCTGAAGCGCGGGAACGTGAAGCCGAGGCCGAGGCAAATGCCACCAAGGTTGTGAGTGATGCGGTTGCTGATGGTAGTGTTCAGGCGTTGAATTATTTTGTGGCGCAGAAATATATTGAAGCCTTGCAGGCATTGGCGTCCGCGCCGAACCAGAAAGTATTGATGCTGCCGATTGAAGCGGCGTCTGTCATTGGCGCTATCGGCGGGATCGCTGATCTTACCAAAGATGCCCTTGGCGATGGTGGCGGATCCGGAGGCGGAGGTGCAAATCCGGCAGGCGGACGTAGTACGCGGTCATCTTCAAGCAGCACCCGGTCGTCTTCGCGGAGTGCCAAAAGCAGCAAGAGTTCGGTTCCAAGTTCCGGCGCAAATGGAGCCAGCCCGTGGCCAGGCGAATAGGGGCTGAATTATGAGCTCATTAGCTTCTATTGTTGATGGCCTGGGCGTTTGGAACTGGTGGGTATTGGCAGGCATTATGCTGGCGCTTGAAATGCTGTCAGCATCCTTTTTCTTCCTGTGGCTAGGGGCAGCCGCCGCGATTGTTGGCCTGATCATGTTTTTTGCAGACTGGTCGTGGCAGGTTCAGGTATCGATTTTTGCGGTGCTGGCAATTCTTTTACTGGTAGCTTCCAGGCTCTGGTTCAAACCCGGCGGCAATGCTTCTGGCCGCCAACTCAACAAGCGGGCTGCCCGTCTGGAAGGGCGTATCTACAGCCTTGAAGAAGCCATAGAAAACGGCAGCGGCAAGATCAAAGTAGGCGACACTGTCTGGTTGGTGCGCGGCGATGACGCCCCAAAGGGAGCAAATGTTAAAGTGGTTGGCTCTGAAGGCACAACACTCCACGTGGAGCTTGCAGACTAGCGCTTGAATTTCCGTTCCCGTCAGGGGCGATGGCTCAACGGAATAGGTGGAGCCTCCGACATAATCAAAATTGATATGCGCCGGTTGGCAGCAAGCGTTGTATTGTCAGGAAATAACGGATTAGTATCTGCTTTGCCAACTACCGAGAAGAAGCGGTCGTGATTAAGACCGTTTTCGGCCAAGACCGCGCGGGCAGAATTGGCGCGCGACGCTGATAATTCCCATTGGGTGAATCCGGGGCGATCGTAAAGTCTGGACGAATCCGTGTGACCAGAAATCTTGAGCCTGTTTGGCAAACTACGCAGGGTAGGAGCCATGGCTTCAAGAATGCGCCGGGTACCTGCTCGCAGGTGGACTTGACCGGGTTCGAACATGGAGCTGCCCTCCTGATCAAGTAGTTGGATGTTCAATCCGTCGGGAGTTTCCTCCATCAGAATTTGGTCGGTCGCATTTAAAATTTCCGGCATTTCACTCCATGCCTGACGAAGCGAAGCTGCGGTTGATGCAAATTGGCGCATTTCAGAGACTTCCGCGAGCTCAAAGTCATGAGTATTGACTTCAGGCCCCTGCTGGCGCGACTCGTCGTTGTGCTCCGTGTCGTAATCTGTATCTTCGGTGCGTTCTTCGGCTTCGACCTGACGTGCAAACCGTCTGACCGGCGCACCTTCGATTTCTATCATCCCGGCTTTGCGGGAATCTTCCCGGACACCAAAAGCGTCGCGCACCGAGCCGGCGACGACTTGCATCTTTTCGTCATCCTGGATCGAGAAGGAAATCATGAGCACGAAAAAGGCCACAAGAATGGACATCAGGTCAGCAAACGTGACCAACCATTCCGGGATATTAGATCCACCTGCTGCCTTTTTCTTCGCCATAAGATAAATCCCTTGTTGGCTTAGGCGGCTTCCGCCAGATCAGCCCGCATTTTTTCAGGCAGGTAGGCGATCAACAATTCACGGATCAGGTTAGGGCTTTTATTTTCGCGGATCTGCATGATGCCGTCGATCGCCAGTGTGCTGTTGATTTCCATGAACTTCATTTTCAGTCCGAGCTTGTCGGCAATCGGCAAGGCAATCAGGTTTGCGAGGAGGGCGCCATACAGGGTTGTCAGGAGGGCGATCGCCATGGCAGGGCCAATGGAGGAAGGATCATCCATGTTCGCCAGCATCTGCACCAGACCGACCAGGGTTCCGATCATGCCGAAAGCCGGCGCCGCATCACCAATTGCCTTAAATACCCGCTGGCCGTCTTCAAGACGTTCCAGGTTGAGGTCGCGTTCGCGCTCCAGACTTTCAAGAATGAAAGGGCCATCATATCCGTCGGCAATATATTGCACGCCTTTGGAAAGAAATGGGTCGCTGATATCGATGCCTTCAAGACCAAGCGGACCATTTTTACGCACGGTATCGGCAAGGTTTGTGATTTCAACGATGGTGTCGCGCGGATTGGTCTTCTTGTGGGTGAAGGCCGTTTTGATACCCAAGAGAAGGGCTGAAAAGACCACTGATAAAGGAAATCTGATAAAGGTAGCTGAAAAGCCACCGCCAATAACGATCAGGGCTGAGGGGACGTCAGAGAATGTCCTGATATCTCCACCGACCAAAACGGCGGCGAGAACAACAGCTGTTCCTGCTAAAATCCCGCCAATTGTTGCAATATCCATGTCGTCCCCACTTAAAGTTCATGCCAGCGAGCGGGCCCACACCCGGTAACTGTAAGTCTATTAGAGGGAAATATTAGCGAAGCTTCTCTAATTGTTCGCTAAATAACATGGTAAATGAAACCTGAAGAATGTTGAGAAACAGGGCGTGGCGTCAGTGGTTTCCTTACGACGAAAACCATTTTTCAATGGCTGTAATTCCATTGTCATCGAGGGTCAGAAACAGCTTTGTGCGCCGATAGAGAAAATCTTCTGCGGTAACTGCATCCTCAAAATCCCGCGCATGGCGCAATTCAATTTCCGGAATACCGGGGGCGATTTCGGCGGCAGAGGCAGGGATGCTGACGGCATCCTCAAACATCTTTGCTGCAATATCGCCATAGGTGAAAACCAGCCGATGACGGATCGCGGCGGCAAGAATACCCGGGCCATTTTCGGCAAGTTCTTCAAGGGCTTTGCGGTCTAAGCCACCGCCATATATTGGGGCTTCGCTGGTCCATGCCGGGCCGAGTTTTGCGCCCAGAGAAGCCAGTTTTTTCATGACCTTCAGGCCAAGCAGGCGATGGGTGGTCAGCTTGCCGCCGTAAACGGAAATGAACCCGCCTTTGCCTTGCCGGGTTTTTATAATTCGGACTCCGCGCGTCACTTTGCTCGGATCATCGGCACCGTCATCCACCAAGGGCCGGACGCCCGCCCAGGACCAGACAATGTCGTCAATAGTTGCCGTTTGCCCTTGATATTCAAAATATGTGTTGAAGGCGGCGAGCAGATAGTCGCGCTCTTCATCTGAACAATCCGGGTCGGCCGGGTTGCCTTCCTGTAGTGCGTCGGTGGTCCCGACCATGATGAAGCGGCCTTCCTGCCACGGGATGACAAAAATCACACGGCCATCATCGTTCTGGAGGGTGAAAGCCGTTGTTAGTGCCGGTTCCGGCATTTTGAACAAGAGGTGAGATCCGCGTACCAGCCGAAGGTCTTTTTTTGGCAACGGGCCGGATACCCGGTCGAGAAGTTCATTGGCGAAAGGCCCTGCGGTGTTGACGATATAGCGAGCTTCTACATCGCGTGAGCCCGATTTGTTTTGAACCGTCACCCGGTATCCGTCGGGCAGGGGATCAATTCCGGTTACCTCGTGGTGGCTGTTGATATCAGCACCGCGGGCGCGGGCGTCCAGCAAGGTGGATATCACCAGGCGGGCATCATCGACCTGGCAATCGACATAATGCATCACCGCTTTCAGACCGCTTTTTTTGAGATGCGGGATCGCTTCAATTTCAGGCCTGGACAGCGATCCGCTGCGTGCAATTTTGTGGCTTGAAGCCAGAAAATCATAGAGATACAGCCCAAGCCGCAATAGCCACCAGGGCCGTCGGCTATGGGCATAGACCGGGACCAGGAACCTGACAGGCTGCACCAGATGAGGCGCGAGCGACATCATAACATCGCGCTCCTTCAGGGAGCCGCGCACCAGTGAAAATTCATAACTTTCAAGATATCTGAGCCCGCCATGGATCAGTTTTGAAGAGCTGGACGAGGTTTGCCCGGCATAGTCACCGCGCTCAAAAAGCGCAACGCGCATACCGCGACCAACGGCGTCGCGGGCAACAGCAGCGCCATTGATACCGCCGCCAATGACCACAAGGTCGAAATCTGAATTGTTTGTGTTCTCCGAACCTACCATCGTCTCTTTCCGCCCTGAGCCATGCTTCGGGACTGAAGAACAATCAGGCAGCCCCGATCCTCAATAAATCATGAATATGGACGATGCCAACTGGTCGCCCGTCGTCAACCACAAACAATGCCGTGATCGACAGGCTGGTCAAAATTTCCAGCGTGGCGCTAACGAGCGTATCCGGGGCGACGGTTTTCGGCGTTTGCGTCATGATATCGCTGGCAGATTGTTCCAGCAGGTTCTGGTTCATGTTCCGGCGCAAATCGCCGTCTGTAATAATGCCGAGAAGTTTGCCATCCGTGTCGGTAACACCAAGACAGCCAAAACTACGTTCTGTCATGACCAGCAAAGCTTCCGACATCGGGGTATTGGTTGGGACCAATGGCAGGCGGCCACCGGAATGCATGATCTCTTCCACATGGGTCAATTGGGCACCAAGTTTGCCGCCTGGATGGAAGGCCTTGAAATCGCTCGCTGTAAATCCCCGGCTTTCAAGCAGCGCGATTGCCAGCGCATCACCCAGCGCCATCTGCATCAGGGAAGATGTGGTAGGCGCCAGATTGTGGGGGCAGGCTTCGCGGACCTTTGGCAGAGTAATGGCGATATTGGCAGCTTTGGCCAGCGTACTCACGGCGTTTGATGAAATGCCCACAAGGGGAACGCCGTGGCGTCTGGAAAAATCAATTATGTCGGCAAGTTCTGCCGTTTCGCCCGACCAAGAGAGCGCGAGGACGATGTCGTGATGGGTGATCATGCCCAGATCGCCATGCCCGGCTTCGCTTGGATGAACGAAAAAAGTAGGCGTCCCGGTGGAGGCTAAAGTTGCAGCAATCTTGGTGCCCACATGGCCGCTTTTGCCCATACCGGTAACCACCACCCGGCCTTTCACGGCGCGGATCGCTTCAACGGTTTGGGTGAAAACATCGCTCAAATCATCGTGAAGTGCGGATTGCAAGGCCTGGAGACCTTCGGCTTCAATTTCGAGTGTGCGGATACCTGACGCAACCGGTGCGCTGGTTTCGGGACCATCCGGGTCTTGATCAATAATCGTCAATTTTGGTGGGCGCATAGGTACAAATATCTCCTGGCGCGAATTTTGCCGATGGCTCTCATTTTGGATAGGTATACGCGGTATTAACCCTAATTCACATATTTTTGCACGAACAGGTTAACCGGAACGTGGCTTTCGATTGGAAAAGGTCGAGGCGCGATCCAATTCATGGTGATGGGTATATCTAAATCGCGCAAAATCATACACGTCGCTGGCGCCGCTATTTTAGCGGCGACATTGCCGCTTTGCGCGCTGTCACCGGCTGGGGCACAACAAGCTGGCGATGATCCCTATGAACCGCTTGGGCTAAGGGCCGGCAGCTTTGTATTTCTGCCTGAAATTGAAGTCATTGCTGGCTATACCGACAATGCAGCCGGGGTAGCTGGCGGCACAAGCTCGTCTTTCACTGCCATTGAAGGCCGGGTCACGGCGCAATCGGACTGGAACCGCCATTCCCTGACAGCAAGTTTGCGTGGCGGCTACACAACCTTTAGCGATGTCTCCAACGAAGATGATGGTGAATTTGGTGCTGAGGCTTTGCTTGTTCTGGATGTTCTAAGAGAGACCCGGTTGGCGCTTTCGGCC
Source organism: Hyphomicrobiales bacterium (assembly GCA_021775875.1). Taxonomy (GTDB): domain Bacteria; phylum Pseudomonadota; class Alphaproteobacteria; order Rhizobiales; family NORP267; genus NORP267. The sequence continues at coordinate 86,225 of JAJFHA010000025.1, forward strand.
GGGTACGGGTTTGCAACCGAAGATGAGATTGATGATCAGGTTTATAGCGCCGAAGCTGAGCTGTCCCACCGCTTCAATCGGCTGACGGCGTCTGTGCGTGGTGCGATTGATGATTTTGATTACGGCACACGAGGTGCCGTATCGCTTGGTTCTGTTACAGAAGATGAAGTGGCAGATTATAGCGAAACAGAAATTGCCCTGCGTCTGGCTTATGAAGTTTCGCCGCGGCTCAGTGTTTACGGTGAAGTTTCCAGCAACCGGCGGGAATTTGACCGGCAAATTGACGCGAACGGATTTTTGCGTGGATCGGACGGGTATGCATTGTCGACCGGTGCGACAATTGAAATAAGCGAAAAACTGCGCGGATCGGTCTCGATTGGTTATCAGGTCCAGACGCCGGATGACCCGGTATTTGCTGATATTGAAGACTTCCTTTATGCCGCCAACCTGACCTGGTTTGTGACCCCGCTCACCAATATTGTGCTTGTTGCCAGATCGAACATTGGCGAAACAGTGCTGGCTGGTTCATCCGGCGAGGTTGGTCGCGATATCGCCATCGAGATCAACCATGCGCTTCGCCGCAATGTAGAGCTGACAGCGAGCCTTGCATATGGACGGGATGAATTTATCGCTGCTGGTCCGGTCGAAACAGACACAACCGCAACATTTGGCGTAACGTATTTGCTCAATCGCAATATCGCCATCACCGGGTCTTATCGTCATTACGAATTTAATTCGACCAACCCCGGCGTCGATTATGACGCGAACATTTTCCTTTTAGGTTTGAGATTACAGAAATGAACCGCCGGACCAGACATTTGAATTGCAGCGCTCCAAAACGGTGGCTGGCGATCGGGATTGTGTCCGTATTGCTGGCAGGTGCCATGCCTGACCATGCCCGGGCTGACGGGTTTGACAGGTGGGTGACACAATTATGGCCGGAGGCTCGGGCGCTTGGCGTATCACGCACAACATTTGATGCGGCTTTCAGCGGTGTCCGACCAGATGAAACCATTCATCAGGCAGCGGGGAACCAGCCCGAATTTGTGCGCCCGATCTGGCAATATATGGAACGCGCGGTCTCTGATCAACGAGTTTCGACGGGCCGGGAAAGAAGCTTTGAATTTGATAATCTACTTAATGCCATTGAAGCGGTTTACGGTGTTGATCGCCATGTTGTAATGGCTATTTGGGGTATGGAATCCAATTATGGCGGGCATCTTGGTGATAAAAACGTCATCCAGGCGCTTGCGACTCTTGGCTATCAGGGGCGGCGTCAGCGGTTTGGCAGGCGACAATTATTAGCGGCTTTGCAGATCCTTGAGCGGCGCGATATTACGCCGGACCTGATGACCGGGTCGTGGGCGGGTGCCATGGGCCATACCCAGTTTATCCCGACAACGTATAACGCCTATGCGGTGGATTTTGACGGCGACGGACGTCGCGATATCTGGCTCACAATCGCCGATGCGCTAGGATCAACGGCTAATTATCTGCGGGTTTCCGGGTGGCAGCCCGGGCGTACGTGGGGCTATGAGGTTATCATCCCGCGGAATTTTGATTATTCGGTGGTTGGTGGGGCCAGGCGTCTGGTTTCAGAATGGCAACGGCTCGGATTGCGGTTACCCGGTGGGGCCGCGCTGCTTCATCCAGGCAACGAAGCTGATCTGATATTACCATCAGGTGCTGACGGTCCGGCCTTTCTGACATTGCGGAATTTCCGTGCCATTTTGCGCTACAATAATGCTACCGCTTATGCCTTGTCGGTCGGGCATCTTTCAGACCGGATTCGCGGTGCGGACGAATTTTCAAAAGCGTGGCCGGTAGATGTGTTGCCGTTGACCAGCAGCCAGAAAGTCGAATTGCAAAACCTGCTGAACCGGGCCGGGTTTTCGGTTGGAACGGCTGATGGTGTGATCGGACGGCAAACCAGAGCCGGGATCAGGCGGTATCAAACCTCTGTTGGCCTTATCCCAGACGGTTATCCGAGCGTTCCGTTGCTCAACAGGCTCAGATCCTGACCCATCCGGGCGTCCCTCGCATCTCCTGATTATCAGTACACGAATCTATTGTGTGTTCATGATAAATATGATTTTACCTACAGTTAACCATACCGGATTGGCATAATTCGATATTGGTAATTTTTGTCACACGAAAATTTTCTGTAAGGGTTTGCGTAGATGTTGTTGCGTTGGGTTAATGAGAATTTTCAGCAAAATATCCTGTCATGGAATGCTGTGTTGGCCAGTCTGTTAATGGCTGCATTTATGCTTGTCGGTTCGCCCGTCGCAGCGCTTGAAAACGGTGTTCGGGCTTTCGATACCAGCGGTTATATTCCCGATGCACCTGATCAGGGCAAATACAGGCTTGTCGTTATCGGTGATTCCCTGGGAAATGGCGTTTGGCGCGGATTGAACGAAGCGTTTCGTGGGGAGACGAATGTTCGGATCGAGCGCAGGTCCCGCGTTTCCACCGGTTTGGTGCGCGATGATTATTATGATTGGCCCAAAGAACTTGAGCAAATTCTAAGCCGTGAAGAACCGATCCAGATTGCCGTGGTTTTGTTTGGCACAAACGACAAACAGGCCATTCGCGCCGGCAACGGTCATTTTGCTGTCGGGTCGCCAGAATGGATGCAGGAATACGAAAACCGGGTGGATCAGGTAATGGCGCAATTGAGCCGTCATGGTGCCGCAGTTTATTGGGTTGGGTTACCGATCATGCGGTCGCAATCGTTTTCTGTCCATGCAGCGCGGATCAACCAGATTGTGCGTGAAAGTGCTGCACGGTTTGACGTAAAATTTGTTGAAACCTGGGAAGAATTTGCCGACGATCAAGGCCATTATGACGCTTATGGACCGGATGTTTTTGGCCGCACCCGCCGGTTGCGGATGGATGATGGCATTCATTTTACCGGCGCTGGTGACCGGCGGCTGGCCCACACGGTTGAACGTTTGTTGCGTGCGGATTTGCAAGATACAGGCGGTGGTGCGGTCTTGAATAATGGTCTGGATACAATCCCGCCACTCCCTGAACAGCGGCCAGACCAGGAAAAAGCCGCTTCCCCGTCTCATGACCGGTATGCCGCATTGTCCGGCGCAAACTAGCAATCAGCTAAAATTGGAGACTGATATTTAGGAATATTGGCGCAGCGTTTGCACAATATACTGGCACCTGTTTCAGATTAATACGAACACCGGACCAATATGCTCTTTCCTACCCTAGATTTTGCGATCTTTTTCCTGGTGGTTTTTGCCACTAGCTGGGCTTTGTCCGGGTCGATTGGTGGCCGCAAATTGTTTTTGCTTGGCGCCAGTTATTTTTTCTACGGCTATTGGGATTGGCGCTTTATGTTGCTGCTTGCGGGCGGATCGCTGATCAATTATTGGGCCGGGATGGCGCTCTCACTTGAAAGTGAAATGCGCAGGCGAAAACGCATCGTTGCTGTTGGCGTGGCGCTTAATCTAGTGGTTTTGGCGTTTTTTAAATATTATGGGTTTTTTCTCGAAAGCCTTGGAGAAATTCTGTTCAATCTCGGGATCGAGCGCGATCTGCCTTTCCTGGAAATCATTCTGCCGGTGGGAATTTCGTTTTTCACCTTCCAGGGCATTTCCTACATTGTGGATGTGTATCGCCGCGACGTATCGCCGGTATCGCAGCCTGTTGATCTGTTTCTCTATATCTCTTTTTTCCCCCAATTGGTGGCCGGGCCGATTGTCCGGGCAGCGCACTTTCTGCCCCAGTTGCGGCGAGAACCGGTGCTTGACGCCAAAATTGCAGGCTTTGGCCTCAGCCTGATCCTGTTCGGTTTATTCAAGAAAATGGTGATTGCGCATCATCTGTCAGAAGGCATTGTCGATCAGGTTTTCGCCGACCCCTGGTCCTATGGTGGATTTGATCTTCTGCTCGGTGTCTATGCGTATGCGGTTCAGATTTATTGTGATTTTTCCGGATATAGCGATATCGCAATCGGGACTGCGGCGCTGCTTGGCTATCGGTTTGTGAAGAATTTCGATCAACCGTACCGGGCAACGTCACTGATTGATTTTTGGCGGCGCTGGCACATTTCGCTTTCTACATGGCTGCGCGATTATCTGTTTATTCCGCTCGGCGGGAGTTGGAACGGGTGGTTCAAAACAGCACGCAATTTGATCATCACCATGTTCCTTGGCGGCATCTGGCATGGTGCTGCCTGGAATTTTATTCTGTGGGGGTTGTTCCATGGAATTTTGCTGATGATGAACCGGGCCTGGCGAGGGCTGAAACCAAAGACTGACAAAGGTCAGGATTTTGGTGCAGGCGGCGTTGCTGGCATTCTTGCGATTGCCGATTGGGCGAATCGGTTTGTTGCCGGAACAATCGGCGTGGCTATTACTTTCAATCTGGTTTGTATTGGCTGGATCCTGTTCCGCTCCCAGGACCTAGAAAGCGCCAGCGCCTATTTTGCCGGCCTTCAAAACTGGGATATCCCGGCGATGGTCGCGACACCATTTTTGACAGCACTTGTTATTTTGTCGCTTGCGATGCATTTCATGCCGCGCAACCTCCCGGAATTGTTCGGAATTGTGTTGGCAAAGTCCGGCATGATCATTGCCGGTCTGGTGTTTGGCGCGGGGCTTGTTCTGATAAAAGCTATGTCACCTGAAGGGGTCGCGCCGTTCATCTATTTCCAGTTTTGAGACGAGGCCTAAACCATGTCTGAACCAGATCACGAGTATGATTTTAAAGGCTTTGATGTTCGCTACGTAATGGGCGCATCTGACGCGTCATCGTCGCATACTACACGCACGCTGCTTGTCGGATTGTGCCTTGCCAGTCTGGTGTTGATCGTATTTCTGTCCCACATGCTGGTCCAGGAAGTCAGGGGTTTGCCGCCAGGTAATATTGAAGACCGGATTGTGAGTTATTCGCAGAGCTGGCACGAACGCGTGACTGAATTTGGGTTGGGCCAGCCTCTTGTCATGACCAGAGAGACAATTGAAAATTGGCAATCCCTGTCCTGGGAAGAAGTGCAATGTCTGATATCTGACCTGGCGCAGACCGGACCAGATTACGCCGATGGTTATCTTCCTGACTGGCTGGGGATCACGTGTTCTGAATAATTATATAATACGACCTGCCCAAATCAGGCCGTGATTTTGAATTAGGTCTTGGCAAGCGGCGCATTGAAAGCTATCCGGGTTTGCGATGTTTTATTCTGGTTTGAAAATCAAATTGAAACGGCAGCATTTTGTTGTCCTGCTTGCTTTCATGTTTTTCACCATGATTGGTGGTGCTGGTGCGGCAATTGTGGGCCCGTTTTCATCGTCTGAACCGCAGATCGAAACGGATATTGTTAAAGCGCAGGGTTTTTTTGAATTATTGTTCGGGCGTTCCGGAATACGCCGCAGCAGGGTCCGCCCGCCTGCCGATGTGGGGCGGTCCGGGGTTCGCTCCAGGCGCCGTTCGCCTTCTGCGCCGTCCAGTAACAGCGGGTCAGCGCCAGCGCCGGCAGCGCCTGCCGACAAGGTTGAGAATGCCCGCCGCGTTGTTGTCATTGGGGACACCATGGCGGTCGGACTGGCGAAGGGCTTGGAGACGCTGTTTGCATCCAGCCCGGATATTATAGTCTCAAACCGGGCAACCGGGAGTTCCGGCATAGTCCGGTATGATTTTTTCGATTGGTCATCTGCCCTTCCCACCATTCTGGAGGAAGAAAATCCGGCTGCCTTTGTCATCATGATTGGGTCCAACGACCGGCAGGACATTCGCGATGCGGACGCCGCTGAATTTCGCACGCAGAAATGGCTTGGGATTTATGAAGCCCGGGTGCAGCACCTTCTTGGCCTGGTTGCCGCCCGTAATATCCCGATTTTTTGGGTCGGGTTGCCGATTATGCGCCGCGCCGCATATGGCCAGGATATTTCGTTTCTAAATGATTTGTTCCAACAGCAATCGAGCCGGGTTGGTGCGACGTTTGTTGAAAGCTGGAACCGGTTTGCGGACGTTGAAGGACGCTATAATTCCAGCGGCCCGGATGTGAATGGTCGCGTGCGCCGGATGCGGAACGATGATGGTATTCATCTAACAACCCAGGGCAATCTCAAGTTGGCATATTTTGTTGAACAGGAATTGCGTCGGCGCCTCGGTGGAGGGGCCCCAAATATCGAGATTGCCGGAGTCCCGACCTTGCCGCTTGAAGAACGGTCTCGCGATATATTTGGCGTGGAAATGTCCTTGACCAGTCCAACGCCAAGTGACGGTGTTGCCATTTTGTCAGGCGCCGAAAATGAGGACGGGAGCCGAATCGATGCCGGTGGTGGTTCGCGTCTTGCCGGTATCGGCGCAAGCCCTGCGCCGCTTGCCGGGCGCGCAGATGATTTTTCATGGCCACCGCCGGAAAACGTAGTTGGGACAGAAGATACCCCGCCACTTTAGCGCGGCAGGATTGTTTCACCGTCCATCAACCATGCGTCCATCGCGCGGGCTGCCTGGCGGCCTTCACGGATGGCCCAAACAATAAGGGATTGCCCGCGTCGCATATCACCAGCGACGAAAACCTTGTCGACAGATGTTTTGTAATCCAGGTCGTTGGCCTGGACATTTTTGCGGCTATCAAGTTCTGCGCCGATATCTGCAATCATGCCTTCTTGAACGGGATGCACAAAGCCCATGGCGATCAGGACGAGGTCTGCCCGCAGATCGAAGGCTGATCCTTCGAGGGGTTGAAATTTTTCATCCACGCGCACGCATTGCAATCGCTCTACATGCCCACTTTTGCCCGAAAAACATTCGGTCAGCACGCTCCATTCCCGGGTTGCCCCTTCGGCCTGGCTTGAAGATGTGCGTAATTTTAATGGCCAGTGGGGCCACACCAAATCCTTGACTTCCTTGACCGGTGGCATTGGCATGATTTCAAGTTGGGTAACAGAGATCGAACCCTGGCGAATTGCGGTGCCAATACAGTCGGACCCGGTATCGCCGCCTCCTATAACCACTACATGTTTTCCACCTGCGTGGATTGGTTCATCTGCACCAAGTTGCTCACCAGAATTACGGCGATTTTGTTGGGGTAGATAATCCATCGCGAAATGGATGCCGTTCAATTCACGTCCATCGATCGGCAAATCTCGAGGATGCTCTGAACCGCCCGCCAGAAGAACGGCATCGTGACAATCAACAAGATCAGAGATTTTGGTGTCCTGGCCAATATGGGTATTGCAATGGAAGGTGGTCCCTTCAGCTTCCATCTGTTCGATGCGGCGGGAAATAAGATGCTTTTCCAATTTGAAATCCGGGATGCCGTAACGCAGCAAACCGCCAGGATGTGCATGCTTTTCAAAGACATGGACCTCGTGTCCGGTGCGTGTCAATTGTTGCGCCGCTGCCAGGCCGCTTGGGCCGGACCCAATTATGGCAATTTTCTTGCCCGTGCTGTTTGTTGCTGGTTCCGGTGAAATCCAACCATTTTCCCATGCCTTGTCGGCAATGGCCTGTTCGATGTTTTTAATCGAAACCGGGCTGTCTTCGATATTCAAAGTACAAGCTTCTTCGCACGGTGCCGGGCAGATGCGGCCGGTAAATTCCGGGAAATTGTTGGTCGAATGAAGGTTCCGGGAGGCCGTTTCCCAATCGTCATTATAGACGAGGTCGTTCCAGTCCGGGATCTGGTTGTGAACCGGGCACCCGGTTGGCCCGTGGCAAAACGGTATGCCGCAATCCATGCAGCGCGCGGCTTGCTCCCGGGTATCCTGATCAGACAGGGGGAGGAGAAATTCGCGGTAATGGCGGATGCGATCGCTTGCTGTTTGGTTCTTGCGCGCGCGACGGTCGATTTCCAGAAACCCGGTAACTTTGCCCATATCTATTCCTTATTCCGCTGCAACGCCTTGGCGTGCTTCCGCCATTTCACGAAGCGCCCGACGATATTCGACAGGCATGATCTTTACAAATTTCGGACGATACTCATCCCAATTATCCAGGATCAGCTTGGCTTTCGCTGATCTGGTATAGCGTAGATGGCTTTCGATAAACTGGCGCAAGCGCTCTTCATCAAAGCGGGTCATGTCGCCTGAAACATCGACACGACCTTTTGATTCCAGATCGCCACCGCTGTGGTGGTGGAGTTCAAGCATCTCGTCTTCTTCTTCGACGGGTTCAAGCTCGACCATGGAAAGATTGCAGCGGGTTGCGAAATCGCCGGCTTCGTCGAGTACGTAAGCGATGCCGCCGGACATGCCGGCGGCAAAATTTCGCCCAGTCGGGCCAATCACCACAACAACGCCGCCGGTCATGTATTCACAGCCATGGTCGCCAGTGCCTTCGACGACGGCGGATGCGCCTGAATTACGAACCGCAAACCGCTCACCTGCAATGCCCCGGAAATAGCATTCGCCGTTGATCGCGCCGTAGAGAACGGTGTTGCCGACAATGATAGATTCTTCAGGGATGATACCGGATTTGTCGCTCGGGCGGACAATCAACCGTCCGCCGGACAGACCTTTGCCTACATAGTCGTTAGCTTCACCAACCAGATCGAGGGTGACGCCAGCGGCGACAAACGCCCCGAAGCTCTGACCGGCTGTGCCTTCAAAATTCACATTGATGGTGCCGTCGGGCAATCCGGCATGGCCGTACCGGGCTGCAATTTCCCCCGACAACATGGCGCCGGTGGTGCGGTCAATATTGGAAATCGGCATATTGATCGTGACCGGTTCGCCATGATCCAGCGCAGCGGCTGCTTGCTTGATCAGCTTGCGGTCAATGATGTCGTGGATCGGGTGATCCTGTGTGCTGGTATGGTAGATCGCGATTTCCGGCCCGACTTCCGGTTTATGAAACAATCTGGAAAAATCCAGACCTTGCGATTTGGCATGATCGACCAGAGCTCGCTTGTCGAGCAGGTCGGTGCGCCCGATCAGTTCGTTGAAAGAACGGAAGCCCATTGATGCCATCAATTCGCGAATTTCTTCGGCGAGGAAGAAGAAATAATTGATGACGTGTTCTGGCATACCCTTGAAACGTTTGCGTAGAACCGGGTCTTGCGTTGCGACGCCAACCGGGCAGGTGTTGAGATGGCATTTGCGCATCATGATGCAGCCCAATGCGATCAGCGGCGCGGTGGCGAAGCCGAATTCGTCTGCCCCGAGTAACGCGCCGATCACCACATCACGACCGGTTCTGAGACCGCCATCAACCTGTAACGCGACCCGGCCGCGCAGGTCGTTGAGGACCAGCGTCTGGTGGGTTTCAGACAGACCAAGTTCCCAGGGACTGCCGGCATGTTTGATGGAGGTTAAGGGCGATGCACCAGTACCGCCGTCAAAGCCTGAAATGGTAATATGGTCAGCGCGGGCTTTGGTAACCCCGGCGGCGACGGTGCCGACGCCAACTTCAGATACCAGCTTGACCGAAATATCGGCGCGGGGATTAGTGTTTTTCAGATCAAATATAAGCTGAGCTAGATCTTCGATTGAATAAATATCATGATGCGGTGGCGGCGAAATAAGCGCTACGCCTTGCGTCGAATGACGAACCTTGGCGATCACCGCATCGACCTTATGTCCTGGCAATTGGCCGCCTTCGCCGGGCTTGGCGCCCTGGGCCATCTTGATCTGGATCATGTCGGCGTTGGTCAGATATTCAGTGGTGACGCCGAACCGACCCGACGCGACCTGCTTGATTGCCGAGCGCATGGAATCGCCATTTTCGGCAACTTCAAAGCGCTCCGGTTCTTCGCCGCCTTCACCGGTATTTGATTTGCCGCCCAAGCGGTTTAGGGCAACCGCAAGTGTGGAATGGGCTTCGCGGCTGATTGAGCCGAACGACATGGCACCGGTGGAAAAACGTTTGACGATATCAGCCGCTGCATCCACTTCTTCGATGGGGACTGGTTTGCGGCCATCTTGTGCTGCATCGCTGATTTTAAACAGGCCGCGAATGGTCATGCGCCGGCCAAGATCCTCGTTGATCCGTTTGGCAAATTCCTTGTACTTGTCGGCGGAATTTCCGCGCACCGCATGTTGCAGATCAGCAATAGAATCAGGCGACCAGATATGGTCTTCGCCGCGCATGCGGAAAGCATATTCGCCGCCGGTATCCAGCGTGTTGTGGAGAACCGGGTCTTCGCCGAAGGCGGCCTTGTGGCGGGCGACGGTTTCTTCTGAAATTTCCGCAAGGCCAACGCCTTCGATAGTTGTGGCGGTGCCAAAGAAAAATTCGTTCACAAAAGAAGTGTTGAGGCCAACGGCGTCAAAAATCTGGGCACCACAATAGGATTGATAGGTGGAAATACCCATCTTGGACATCACCTTCATAATGCCCTTGTTGATGCCCTTGATGTAGCGCTTGATTTCTTCTTCCACGGAAACCTGTTCCGGCAACTGGTCGCGCATATCGGCCAGGGTTTCAAACGCCAGATAGGGATTGATGGCTTCAGCGCCGTATCCGGCCAGCATGCAAAAATGATGTACTTCGCGGGCTTCGCCGGTTTCAACCACAAGACCAACCGAGGTGCGCAGGCCTTTGCGGATCAGGTGATGATGAACGGCGGCGGTCGCCAACAGAGCCGGGATAGCGATCCTGTTAGGTCCAACCAGGCGGTCGGACAGGATAATGATGTTATAACCGTTTGCTACCGCGCGCTCGGAGCGAAGATACAGGCCTTCCAGCGCCCCGCGCATACCTTCCGCGCCTTTGCTGGCAGAGTAGGTGATGTCGAGATTTTCGGTGCGGAACTGATTGTCGCCAATCTCACCGATCTGGCGGATTTTTTCCAGATCATCGTTGGTCAGCACCGGCTGGCGCACTTCAAGGCGCTTGCTTTGGGACGCGCCTTTCAGGTCCAGCAAGTTTGGTCGCGGACCAATGAAAGAGACCAGACTCATCACCAATTCTTCGCGAATCGGATCAATCGGCGGGTTGGTGACCTGGGCAAAATTCTGCTTGAAATAGGTATAGAGCAGCTTTGATTTCCGCGACAATACTGAAATTGGCGTATCGGTTCCCATTGAACCAATGGCTTCCTGACCGGTCAGTGCCATTGGGGCCATCAGCAATTGCAGATCTTCGCGGGTATAGCCAAAAGCTTGCTGGCGATCGAGCATCGCAACATTTGTTCGCGCCGGGCCGCGGATAACCGGGGCCAGATCTTCAAGAATGATCTGAGTGTCGTTGAGCCATTTCTGATAGGGGTGGCGGGTCGCCAGCTTGGCCTTGATTTCCTCGTCTGAAATGATGCGGTGAGATTCAAGATCAATCAGCAACATCTTGCCGGGCTGTAACCGCCATTTCTGGACAATGTCTTCTTCCGGGATATCCAGCACACCGGATTCAGACGACATGAGCACGAGGCCGTCTTTGGTGACCAGATAGCGTGCTGGCCGCAATCCATTACGGTCGAGCGTCGCGCCGATCTGGCGGCCATCTGTAAAAGTAACGGCGGCAGGGCCGTCCCATGGTTCCATCAGGGCGGCGTGATATTCATAAAAGCTGCGCCGGTCATCATCCATCAATGGATTTCCGGCCCAGGCTTCCGGGATCAACATCATCATCGCGTGCGCCAGCGAATAGCCACCGCGCACCAGAAATTCGAGCGCGTTATCGAAACATGCCGTATCGGACTGACCTTCATATGAGATCGGCCAGAGCTTGGTAATGTCGTCGCCGAATTTCTCGGATTTCACGCTCGCCTGGCGAGCTGCCATCCAGTTGACGTTGCCGCGCATGGTGTTGATTTCACCATTATGGGCGATCATCCGGTAAGGATGAGCGAGCGGCCAGCTTGGGAAAGTGTTTGTTGAAAACCGCTGATGGATGAGCGCCAGCGCTGATTCAAAGCGCTCGTCTTTCAGGTCTTCGTAATAGGCGCCGAGCTGGCTGGACAGGAACATGCCTTTGTAAACCAGGGTGCGGCAGGACAGCGAGACTGTATAAAAATCATCCGTTTTTTCTTCCATCGCGATGGTGCGGGCCGAGATAACCTTGCGAAGAATCAAAAGCTGACGCTCGAAATGATCTTCGTCGGTTATGTTATCGCCCCGTCCGATAAAGAATTGGCGATGAAACGGTTCGGTCTCGCGCACCATGTTACCAAGGCATGAATTATCAACCGGCACATCGCGCCATCCGATCAGGGGCAGGCCTTCTTCCGCTGCAACATCTGCGACGATCTGTTCGATTTTTTTGCGCGATACCTTGTCGCGGGGCATGAACAGATAGCCAACGCCATAATGACCCGGTTCAGGCAGATCGATATCAAGTTTCGCGCATTCCTCGCGCAGGAACCGGTCTGGAATTTGAACCAGCATACCGGCACCGTCACCAGCAGTCGGGTCAGCACCAACAGCGCCGCGATGGGTCAGATTTAAAAGGATTTGCAGGCCGTCGACGACAATCTTGTGGGTTTTGACACCGTCCATACGCGCGATGAAACCAACGCCACAGGAATCGTGTTCGCGGGCTGGAAAATAGAGCCCTTCCTTGGCAGCCCTGGCGACAATTTGTTCGCGATTTTTCATGCCGTCTTCTCCCGTCCTGTCGCCGTCTTGCGGCAAAGCTGCCTGTCCCATGGCTCTGCTGACATATCTCGTTGCCATGCAGGGCGGGGTCCAGGACCACCAATGTCTGAAAAGCATCTCATAGAGACGCATTCAGGAGCCGTATCGTCAGATACCTTCAATGCGACGTAAACGCCGCAAAACCGATCATATCTTCCTAGGGCCAGGTTTCCCCGGGGCCACACCATTGTGACCGGAATTGTGACCGGAAGACAAATGATCGCCGTTTCCATTCCAATTTTGAAGCTGAAACCCGGAAACGGTCCTGAAAATAGGACAGTTAAACTGTCCTATTGCCAAATAACATGCCAGAAAAGTATTTCTTGCACAAGTCAGTTGGCTACAAACACATTAGGATAACTGCTAGCACTGGCACAAGGGACCTTGGCGATATGTTCAGGGAAAAAGCCCCGTTTGGGGCCTGGAATTCAGCGATTGGGGAGCGCCAGGTTGCGGACGGCAGCGTGCGCTTGGCATCTCCTGTTGTGGGGCGGGATGCAAATGGCAAAGCGTTTGTTGCCTGGATCGAATCACGTCCAGACGAGGGCGGTCGCGGGGCAATTTCAGCACTTTCAACACCGAGCAAAGTCGTTGACCTGATTGATAAGGACTATTCAGCGCGGTCGCGGGTTCATGAATATGGCGGCGGGGCATTGTTTGCGGGTGGTGACGGAACATTGTTTTTCGTCAATGCCGGGGATCAGGAAATATATGCGATCCGGGATGATGGCCCGGAGCAGATGACCGATGCGCCGGATATTCGCTTCGCCGATGGCAGCTACGATAGCGCTAGCGCGATCATTTATGCGATTGCTGAGCGGCACCAGAGTGATCATGACCCGTCGCCGGAGAATTTTATTGTTGGTATTCGTGATGGCGAGGCCGATACAATTTGTGAAGGTGCTGATTTTTACAGTGCCCCGCGTATCAGTGCCGATGGGCGCAGGCTCGCATGGTTGCAATGGGATTTGCCGCATATGCCATGGGAAGCAGCAGCATTGTTTGTGGCCGAGATTGATGCGTCCGGGCAATTGGGGCCTGCTTTGCGAATTGCTGGCGGGATCGATGGAGCCGCTTTCCAGCCGGAATGGGGAGCCGGCGGCAAATTGTTTTATGTGATGGAACAGGGAAATTGGAGCCATCTTTTTGCTTATGATCCGGGTTCAAAGCAGACGAGCCAGATATCGAATATGGATGGGGAATTGCTGCGCCCGATTTGGGGGCTTGGGACGCGAAGTTTCACAATTCTGGGTGATGGGAAAATTGCTGCTGTCTTGATCAGTAACGGTGAACATGAGCTTGTTTTGATCGATCCTGCGAATAGGGATCACAAAATCGTTCCGCAGCCGCACCGGCAATTGCATGACCCGGTGACGGGACCGGATGGAAAGACAATTATCGCAATTGCCCATGATGACAATCAAACCCCGGCCATTGTCGAGATTGGCATGGACGGGATATCGGCACTTGTGCGTCGCCCGGGCGAGATTGAATTTGACGGACATGAAATTTCCAAAGGAGAAACGCGCGCGTTTTTGACCGATGATGGGCGCAAAATATATGGCGTCTATTATCCCCCCGCCAACAGCCGCTACGAAGGCCCAGATGGGGTAACGCCGCCGCTGATCGTATCAGCCCATGGCGGTCCGACTGGAATGGCGGATCGGGGTTTGAAACTCAAAATACAATATTGGACCAGCCGGGGCTTTGCCTTTGTGGATGTGGATTATCGCGGCAGCACAGGGTATGGCCGCGATTACCGGGTGGCGCTGGATGGGCAATGGGGATTATTGGACGCTGAGGATGTGCTTGCGGTCGCCCGATCGCTGATCGCCGACAAAGTATGTGATGCCGATGCGCTCTTTATATCGGGTGGCAGCGCCGGAGGGTTCACGGTTCTGATGGCGCTGGTAACAGGGGCAATATTCCGGGCGGGCTGTGTTTCCTACGGGGTTGCGGATATCGCGCTGTTGCTGGCGACAACCCACAAATTTGAAGCCGGGTATCTCTATGGATTGACCGGAACCAGCGTCGGCAATACCGAACCTGAATTTACTGACCGGTCGCCGATCCATCAGGCGGGTCGGATTTCCAGTCCGGTGCTTTTTCTGCAAGGGCTTGAAGATATGGTTGTACCGCCGGAGCAATCGCGCATGATGGCGGATACGTTGCGCCAAAATGGGGTCGCTGCCAAACTGGTTGAATTTCCCGGTGAAGTTCATGGGTTCAGGAGCGCGGATACTATTTGCCTGGCGCTGGCAGAAGAATATGCGTTCTATGCGGCTTGTTTGGGATTTGAAAAAAGGGAAGACACATCATGAATTTTGCCAGTGACAATGTCTGGGGGGTCGCAGCCCCGATCATGGCAGCGCTTGAAGCGACAAGACTTGGTGCTGATGGCGCTTATGGTGGCGATGATCTGACAAGCCAACTGGAAGCCCGGTTCAGTGCCGTGTTTGAGCGAGACGTTTCTATGTATCTGGTGCCGACCGGGACCGCCGCCAACGCGCTCGCGGCAGCCGCATATTGCCCGCCCTATGGCACTGTTTTCTGCCATGGCGAAAGCCACATCTATTCCGACGAATGGGGTGCGGCTGAATTTTATACCGGCGGGGCTAAATTAGAATCGCTGGCAGGCGATGGCGGCCTTGTTGATCCGGGCAGGTTTGAGGAAGTGCTCGATTATTTTCAGTCTGGTGCCGGGCATCGATCAACCCCCGCTTTGTTCAGCCTGACCCAGGCCACAGAGTTCGGCCAGGTTTACAGTCTGGACCAGATTTCAACCCTGACCGGTCTCGCCAAAAGCAGCGGACTGGCGACCCATATGGATGGGGCGCGGTTCGCCAATGCTCTGGCAAGCGCCGGGTGCAGCCCCGCCGAGATGACATGGAAAGCCGGTATCGACTGTTTGTCGTTTGGTGCCACCAAGAACGGTGTCATGGGGGCCGAAGCGTTGTTGATCCTTGACGGCAAGGCGCATGACGATCTGGAGGCACGGCGCATGCGCGGCGGCTTGTTGATGTCCAAAAGTCGGTTTCTGTCGGCCCAATTGCTGGCTTATCTAGCTGATAATCTCTGGTTGGATATGGCAGGCAAAGCCAATGAATGCGCCAGAGTGCTTGGGGCCGGTCTGGCGCAGTCCAGCCAGACCCGCCTGGCATGGCCGGTTGCGGCAAATGAAATTTTTGCAATTCTCTCCGATGAGCAGGATCGGATTTTTAAGGGTGCCGGGGCGATCTATCATCCCTGGCATGCGTCCGGTCCCGACCGGGCGTCGATTGTGAAGGACGGGGAGATTCTGGTGCGGATGGTGGTTTCGCCGGAAACGCCGATGGAATCGATTCACGAACTCCTCGCGTTGACAATAAAATAACATATATTAAAAAGTGTATTTTATTTTTTTATACACGTATTAATTGTTTTTTCATGCCTGGGCCATAATTTTGATGAAACAGGCCGTTTCATGTTTGGCGAGGTCGGAAGATGGAAAATATTGTTGGCGAGCCGGAAAACGGACCGAAAAATGGATCGGAAAACGGTTTCGATAATTTGGATCATTCCGAAGCGGCTGAATTATTAGCTTCTGCCGAAGCACAGTTGATGGCGGGGGTGGATACCTTTCGCCAACAGGCTAGAGACGATATCTCGGATTTGCGGGCGCGGCTGGCCGTTGTTGGGCATCTTCGCGACATTCCTGAGGATGTGCAATTATATTGCCGCCAGCATGTACAGAATTTTGCACAAAACATGGCAGATGTTTCATCAACTTATAATTGTTTGCTCGGAAACGATATTGCTTTGGCGCTACGAGACATGATTGCAGCAAAGCCACAGATCAACAAAGCATTCTTGCATGCCGTTGAACTGCATTTGTTGATGCTGGAATATGCAGTTGGAGAATATGCATGGGTTGTCGACAGCCGGGTTTGTTCTGAAATTCGTCGTAACCTGGGCCAGCTAAGTGAAAGTGTTGTTGCGGCAATTACGGTGACAAAAAGCAATGTTGTAGCTTTTTCGAGATAATCGGATTTTCTCCACCGGGTTCCAAAATACGATTTGGGGGAAGAATGGCGAAGCGCCCCGGACAAACTGTCCGGGGCGCTTTTCGTGTTTTTTACCTGTCTTGCAAAAGCCAGGTCAGGCGGCCTTGTGGGCGACTTTCTTCTGACCGGACTTGCTGACCGTGATGGTGCGCGGTTTCATTGCTTCAGGAAGTTCACGTTTCAGGTCAATATGAAGCAGGCCGTTTTCGATATTGGCGCTGACCACTTCAACATGATCGGCAAGCTGGAAGCGACGCTCAAATGCTCGTGCCGCGATGCCCTGATGGAGGAAGCGGTTTTCCTGTGCTTCATTCTCGACAACCTTCTCGCCTTTGATGGTCAGGGTGTTTTCGCGGCTTTCAATATTCAGTTCCTGCTCGGAAAAGCCGGCGACCGCCATTGTGATGCGGTACTGGTTCTCAGCTAACAGCTCGATATTGTAAGGGGGGTATCCGGCATTGGGGCTTTCGCTGCCCGAAACATTGTCCAGAACATTAAATAAACGATCAAAGCCGACGGTAGACCGATAAAGGGGAGTTAAATCAAAGTGACGCATTGCATATCCTCCTTGGGAGCAACATGAATTCGGCCTGCCTTTTATGGCCAGACCTCGGAATATACACCCATCATTGGCGTGTACATTATAGATGTAGGTGACAGAAAACGTATTTCAAGTTTTTCTAATATATTGAAATCAAACGATTATTTTTTCAAACTCCGCAAATTTCCTACCTGAACGCATTCTTAACAGCGTCTTCCGTCGCGGTTCATGGCGGTTCGGGCATTGTGGTGTCGATCGCTGATGAACAGGTTTTCGAGGCGAGAGAAAAGAACCAGAAGAATGGAGACAGAGATGACTATTTTTGGATCAATCGCACAAAGTTTCAATCGCCGTAATGTTCGCGCTCTGCTTGCTGCAAGCGCTGTCGCAGCTGCTGCGATCGCTACCGCACCGGCCGCCAATGCCGCCAGCTTTTCCGGCACGGCACCAGCCGCTGAAAACCTTCTGATTGAAATTAATGGTCGCCGCCATGGTGGACATGGTGGTGGTAATCGCGGCGGATACGGCAATCACGGCGGTG
This sequence comes from Hyphomicrobiales bacterium, assembly GCA_021775875.1. GTDB lineage: Bacteria > Pseudomonadota > Alphaproteobacteria > Rhizobiales > NORP267 > NORP267. The sequence goes on from JAJFHA010000025.1 coordinate 103,886, forward strand.
GGCATTATGGAATGTTGTCACGCCAGGACATCCGCTCCCGGTTGCGTGGTAGAGGCTTTCATCGGATCAGCGGTATCTCGCTTTATCGCGGTGCCTATGTTGCTCAGGCCTGGAAACGTGGTCGGCTCATGAACCTGCGGATCAATGCTCGAAACGGCTCCATCATTGACCGTAGCCCTGTCTGGACCCCGCAACATCGCCGTCACGGTGGCGGACACCAATATCGCAACCGTCGTCATGGCGGTGGCTATTCCAACCACGGTCGCGGACGGTTTGGAATCTATTTCGGTTACTAGATGAACCAGGAAAATCTAACTCAGAGCCGGTCCGCATTGCGGGCCGGTTTTGTTTGTGGTTGCGCCTGTTGAGTGCAGTAGAAAGGCTGGTATAAGGCGAACCTGTGGCGGATTTTATTTCGTCATCTGAAATGATCCCAACGAACTGGAATTGTTCCGGCATGGAGCTGTTTGCATCAGAGAATAATCCGGTTCCGCCCGACGCTATTGTCGGGTATTTTGTTGGGGTCGAAGGTTTGCGGATCCGCTATGCGCGGTGGGGACAAACCGGCAACCGGCTCAAGGGGTCGGTTTGCGTTTTCCCAGGGCGCGGGGAATTTATCGAAAAATATTTTGAAGTGATCACCGAGTTGCGGGCGCGCGGTTTTGCGGTTGCCGCCATGGATTGGCGTGGGCAAGGTGGGTCTGACCGAGAGCTTGCCAACCATCGCAAAGGCTATGTGGACGATTACAAGCAATATGACGACGATCTGCGTCGTTTCATGGAAGAAATAGTTCTACCCGACAGCCCGGCGCCCCATTTTGCTTTGGCCCATGCCATGGGTGGCAATATCATGCTACGTGCTGCAAGCCTTGGCGATTGCTGGTTTGACCGGATGGTACTGGTTTCACCGCTGGTTGAATTGCATACCTTGTCCGGCCGGTCTGCCTTGGGCCGCAGGCTGGTGGAGATCGCGACATATCTGGGTTTTGGCGGCAATTACATAATGGGTGGCGGCGACACACCGATTGAATGTCGGCCGTTTCCGGGAAACCGTCTAACTTCAGATGAAGTACGTTTGGCGCGCTCTTGCGGAGTCATTGAAGCAGCCCCGGACCTCGGCCTTGGGTCGCCGACAATTCAGTGGCTTTACGCTACCTTTCGTGCGGCGAAAGTTCTTGGAGAAGCCAATTTTCCGGAAAGCGTACATGTGCCGCTATTGATGCTCGGGGCGGCGCAGGACCAAATCGTTGCGCCGGCAGCGATTGAAAAACTCGCGTCAGAAATGCGGGCCGGGTCGTTCATTCTGATCCCGGGTGCGCGTCATGAAATCTTAATGGAGCGGGATTATTTCCGCGAACAATTCTGGGCGGCGTTCGACGCCTTTGTGCCTGGTACGCCGGTTTTTGATACACCCGAAATTATTGAATAGTCAGGCGCTCAGGCGTTGATAAGGGCAAGCGCCTGTTCGTGTAATTGTCCGGTGGCGGCGGCGATAATCGTGCCGTTATTCAGCGCATTCCCGCCTGCCCAGTCTGTGACGACCCCACCGGCACCCTGGATAACCGGAAGCAGCGCCGCGATATCATAGCGGTTCAACCCGGCTTCAATCACCAGATCGATATGGCCTGCGGCCAGCATACAATAGCTGTAACAATCGCCGCCATAGCGAGAGAGTTTGACTTTAGTTTCTACAGCCCGGAACCGGCTGATATTTTCATCGCTCCCCAATAATTGTAGGCTGGTTGTGGCCAGAATCGCTTCGCTGAGGCTTTTGCAGCCACTGACATTGAGGGGGTAATTGCCCAGGCGCCCGGCATAGGTGGCGTTTTCATTGTTGCCTTCAAAACTCTCCCCGATAAACGGTTGGTGCATGATGCCGAGGCGTGGCACATCATTTTCCAGCAGGGCGATCAAAATGCCCCATCCGGGCAGGCCAGCCATGAAGGATTTCGTGCCGTCTATCGGGTCAATGACCCAGCGCAGATTAGCCTCGGGCCGGATTTCACCAAATTCTTCGCCTTCGATGCCGTGGTCGGGGTAGCGGGCTTCAATTAAAGCGCGGATCGCAATTTCCGCTTTACGATCGGCGATTGTGACCGGATCGAACCCAAAGGCGCTACCTTTGTCTTCGATCGTCATGGATTTCCGAAAATGTGGCATGATGGCCGCCGCTGCAGCGCTGGCGGCGTGACGCGCAAATTCACTGAATTCCTCTAACTGGCCTTGATCCATATGTTTGTCAGACAAATTATTGCTGGAAGATGCACCGGTTTAGCGCGGGCATATGGTACGCGCAAGAAAAACGGCCCGACATTTGCGCGACTTTCGATTGACTGAGAAACAGCTTCTTTGAAAAAAATATAAAAAACCAAATTATTTTTGTATTCAGGGGTTGTTTTTTGTGCAGTGCATTATATATTTTGTGCATCGCAGTATCGCACCCCTCGCGATGCTGCCCGCCCATAGTATCTATGGGCATTCCTCCCTTGACCTGGGCCGCCGCATCCGCGTGCGGCCCCTTTTTTTGCCTAACGGCTATTCGGCGGCGATTCTGGCCGGGCGCAGAATTCCTGTGGAACGGGAAACGAATTCAGCTGAAAACATCTCCATATCCTTCTTAATCCGAAAGAATCCGGGTGACCGGGTCATCTGGTCTTCATTCATATACAGCCCGCGGTTAATCTCGATCTGTAGCGCATGGAAACCCGTAACGGGATTGCCATGGCGCTCGGTAATAAATCCTCCGGCATAGGGTTTGTTGCGATGCACATTATATCCCATCTCTTCCAGCAGGGATTGAGCGAGGTCGGTCAGGGCGCCGTTGCATGAGGTGCCGTAGCGGTCACCAAGAATAAAATCGGGGCGGAAAAATGCTTCATCCTGGAGGGTGATAGATGGCATCGAATGGCAATCAATTAAAACTGCGACACCAAATGCCTTGTGCAGGGCCTTCAGACACTGGTCCATGGCCTGGTGATAAGGCATGTAGAGATGCTCGATGCGCTGGATGGCATCTGAAACGTCGAGCTGGTCTCTATAAATTTCAAGCGAATCCGCGACGATTTTTGCTACCGTGCCCAGCCCGCCGGCGACCCGGAGTGAATTTGTGTTGGCGAAAGGCGGCAGGGTTTGCGCAAACATGCGCTGGTCAAGCTCATAAGGCTCGCGGTTAACGTCCAGATAGGCGCGGGGAAACAAGGCGTGGAGCAGGGCGGTGCCAAATTTCTGCACGCCGCCAAACAGGATATCTACATGAAAATCCTCAGATTTTCGCAAACTCAGCGCATCCAGCCCGGACATATCGAGAAAGCTGCGCGGATATGCGCGCCCGCTGTGGGGAGAGCCGAACAGGAACGGCCCCGAAAAACGCTCGGGCATTATCAGCTCGAAAGGTGGGTCCCATAACTCGCCTGGATGTTCCAAAAATTATCTCCAGAATGATCTGACCAGAGCAAAAGGTTTCGCCTGGATCTGATAAATTTAGTCATGTGTTAACCGGTCTGTCCATGAGGAAATCGTCGGAAGCGCGGTTTCATGGCGTATTTACTTATTTCGGGCACAAATGAGCCCAATAATACAATTCGTAATGACAATTGGGACAGGACAAAATGGAAAAAGCGAAGCTTGGCCGCATTCTACTCGCGGAAGACGATAATGATATGCGCCAGTTCCTCGTCAAGGCGCTTAAACGCGCCGGTTATGAGGTGACCTCGTTCGATAATGGCCAAAGCGCCTATGACCGATTGCGCGAAGAGCCGTTCCGGCTTTTGCTGACCGATATTGTGATGCCTGAAATGGACGGCATCGAGCTTGCCCGGAAAGCAACCGAGCTCGACCCCGATATGAAAGTGATGTTTATTACCGGCTTTGCGGCGGTTGCCCTGAACCCGGATTCAAACGCGCCTGCTGACGCCAAAGTGCTCTCAAAACCGTTCCATCTAAGAGATCTGGTTGACGAAGTAGAACGGATGCTGGCGGCATAATCACCAAGTTATCTGCTGACTTTGCCGGTTCCGGTCTTGCACGCGTGCGCCAATGCCGATATATGCGGTGAGTGGCGCACAGCGCCCGACCAAAACCGCCAGAAAATGGGCGCGTAGCTCAGTGGGAGAGCACTACGGTGACATCGTAGGGGTCGTTGGTTCAATCCCAACCGCGCCCACCATTTTCTTTTCATGTCGTTCACAAATATGGTCCTCGTTCACAGTTGTAAATTGTGAACGTAGCGGGCGCTGGCGTTGGTCCGACATTATTGTCTCAAGGACATTGGGAATTTTTCGTGACGTTGATTGGGTTAGCGTTGAACCGCAGAAACTGTCCTGACGTGTCTGAATGACTAAATACATTGCTGGGGGCTAAGGCAACCTCCTTGAGAAGTACCTTGCGGGCTATTTCAGGCAGCATCCAGATTGTCCGACACCTGCGCGAGCGGGACTAATTGAGACGTTCGCATACCTATCTAGAGTCCGGACCCAAGCCAGAAGCACGTTGCCCCGGAAAAATCAAATTGACCTTGATCAAGGTGGAAGCCCGACCCGGACGGCACCATCAGGTTATCAAATTCAGTTGTAAAATCGGCTGATGATCAGAAGTGGGAGATTGTTATGTACAAAACCGTGCTCGTTCCAATCGAAATGGCGCATCCTGAAAAAGGCAAGCCAATGATTGAAGTTGCCCGTCAGATCGGTGACAAGGATGCAAGGATTTTGCTTGTCAGTGTGGTCGAGGAAGTTCCAGCTTTCGTTGCTTCGCAACTGCCTCAGGGCCTGTTGGAAAAGGCCAGGGAAAAGGCGGCAGAAGAGTTGAAGGCGATCGCCAATGCTGCGGGAATAAAGCCTGATTACCAAGTGCGTTCCGGCAATGCCAGCAATGCCATTCTCGATATTGCGAAAGAGCAGAATGCTGACATTATCCTGATCGGTTCACACAAGCCGGGATTGCAGGATTACCTGCTCGGTTCGACCGCTGCCCGTGTCGTTCGCCACGCCGAATGCACGGTGCTCGTTGCTCGCTAACCGTGGCACCTCGGGATTTAGGGTTATGTGGGTTTGGTTGGTGACAAGCTGGGTCGTGTCAGGACCGAACAAGGCAGCCAAAGCAGGGGAGACCAACCGGTGTCTGTTGCCCGAGATTCCGAAAGTCGATTTGCCAGAGCCTTTTGATCCCTAACGAGATCCTTCAGTTTGTCCATTGACGTTTGGGGACTGATTTAGTGGCACATTGTTCTGGCCTGATCGACGGGGCGGTCGGGTGCTGCTGGGTGGTGGTGCGACTACACCCCCGCTTGGTGGCGTTGTCTGCAAACGGTTGCGGAGGACCTCTCTCGGGGTCGTGATTGAACAATCACTCGGATTCTCTGCTGTGCCGGAAAAGCAAGCCACGCACCATCGAGTACCTTCATCATTTGTGGCACAACACAATACCGGAAGTTGGTGGTCGTTCCTGTGATCGCCCCCACCCTGAAGCAGGCAGCTTTGCAGAAGGTCGCCCACCCGGTTGGTCGAAACCGGTGTTCGCGTCACAGCGTGTAATGTTGAGCTTGTTATCAAGGTCAATCCCGCGATTATCGCCAGAATGAAAACGCCACGATGTGTGTTCCGCTGCATGTTGTTCTCCGGTTTTGCGTCCGTTCAGGCATAATCATCAGTGTACATCATTTAGCATACCTCGAGTATTTCGCAACCGGGCAACGGCGGGAGAGCATTACGGTGACATCGTAGGGGTCGTTGGTTCAATCTCAACCTCACCCACCATTTTCTTTTCATGCCTACTATCTTCTGGATGGTCTGGTTTCCACGCAGAGCAACCAGTGCAACCAAGGTCTTAAACCGTTCAGTAAATTGAGGTTGCCTTGTTTTCGTATCTCTCTTAAAGGTTTGGGATACATTTTTAACCACCTGTCGAAATTTCCATGGCCACTTCAAGCTGCTAATGAGGTAAACAGGGTATATCCTTTTAGAAAGCTTCTATTAACGGTTGCACCATTTCCTTACAGTGTGGCGAGAATAGTATTTGATCATTTTTATCAAACCAAATAATTCCAATATGCCTATCTGAACACAAATATTTTTGTAACCAAGGGACCACAATAGGTTCTTGAGGATACACGAGAAATAAATTTACGTCATATCCAATGATATTTTGATATCTATAGCGATACTCATAAAGCTGACTCACCCCTTTTCTTGTTTGGCTAAGAAGATTCGATGCCGTAATGCTTTTCACTTCAAATACATATTTATCTTTTGATGGTAATTCAGCAAATAAGTCAATATGTTCATTCTCAAACGGTGTTGCCCCTCGTTTTTTCAGGTAATCATGGAGTTTTTCAAGTAAAATTTTATGGCTAAGGTTGGCCCTTTGCCTTTTTATTTTTGTAAGTTCTGGGTCTGTATAAATTATTTTTTTATTATTATTTTGGTTTCCCGAGGAAGTATCAAAATTAACTTGTTTTAATTGGTATATATTCCCAGATTTAATGATTTCCACATCTTTGGATTGACTTTCTGCGGCTATCTCGAGTTCCGAATATATTTCTGGGTTTTCGTTAGTTAAGATGTTGACTTTATCTGACTCAAGAGTTCTCACTCCATCAAAATATCTTCCCCAACTACATAAGCGTGCCCCATTCAATAAATCGTCAATATTGGATGCATCGTTGAAATCGGTAAATTGAGTTTTTGTTGAATTTATGACATCAAGTTTTAATAACAATTCCTCTGCATCTGTTTTTCCGAATGCATTCCTGACCTTTATTCCCATACGATCAGAGATAAGAAGATTGGTATGCTTTAAAATGTGAAAACGACTCTCATAATTTAATGGTGCCGAAATTTGACCATTTCTAAATGCGGTCAAAACATCCTTCACATCATCAATAGAGGGACTAGCAATGCAATTCGTTTTTTCTTGATTAGCGAGAACAAACACCTCGTCAAAAGAAAGATTTGCTTCTAAGGGGCTTACATTTTTTAATGATGAATCAGCCTTTAACCCCATGCAAATAAGTCTAAATGGTGATAGATGAATATTATTTTTTATAAAGCCAAGAGTCCTATCACGCGTGTTGGATTGTATTCTTACGCCGTTTGATCCTGAAGTATAAGCAACGCCCATGCCATTTGGATATTGGAATAAAATCATTTGTAACAGCATGAATGCCGCTACATTTGGCTCCTCTGTAATTAGAAATTGTTTAGCGGTATGGCTTAAAAAAATGTGCCAAATTTTACCTACTAGCTCAATTCTGTACAGTCCTAAATATGCAGGATATGCGCTTATTTCATCGCGAAATTTTGATGGATCACGTGCCACTACCGAAGCTCTTGGGCTTATCTCTGATAGGCGCTTTTCAATAGCATTTCGATTATAAGGCTTTCCATCGAATTCATAAAATATTGACGCGATATCAATAAGCTTGTTTGGCCAACTGTCGTCGCTTGAATGTATTTTATGGCTAAAGAGGTCAGTTATTTCCATTATTGAAGAAAGCCCAACTCTAGCTTGCTTATAAGTTCATCTAAATTTTGTCTTCTTCGTTTATTAAAAACCTCTTGTGCTATATGTTGTCCAAGAATAGATGCAAACAATGGCGGAACTGCATTGCCTACTTGTCTTATGACGTGCCTTCCGGTGCCATAAAATTCCCACCAGTCCGGAAAGGTTTGAATTCTTGCGCTTTCTCTTGGCGTTACTTCTCTTGGTTCGTAGGGGTGTACGTGTCCCTTCCCTCCTCCTGCATCGGAACCAACAATAATTGTATAGCTTGGTCTTTCGGGGTTCAGTTTATTTATCCTGGTTTTATGATCTCTCTCGCCAAAAGATAATAACTTATATCTATCTATAATTCGTTGGCTGTGTTTTCTCCCAACATGTCCATTTAAAAATGGCTTGCTCTTCCAATCTGTAATTGGCGTAGGTAAATCAACCAAAATAGATGAAACTGTATTAAATGGCTTATGGGCATTAAACACCGAATTAGGGGGTGTATGGGTAGCTTCCATCTGTGGGATAGATTTGTTTGCTTTAGTGCCTATAAAAAATACTCTTCTTCGAAACTGCGGGATACCAAAATCAGCAACTTCATATTCATGTGCTGAGATGGCATATTTCCCCTCTATAGAAAGGGTTTCGAACAATTCGCTATACAAGGTTCCATCATGTATGGTTTTCAAACCTGCTACATTTTCGAATAAAAATCCTTCTGGCTCTATTTCTCTAATAATCCTTGCATATTCATATACTAGGTTTCCTCTAGGGTCGTCTAAGCCCTTTCGTTTTCCAAAGACTGAAAAGGCTTGGCATGGAGGACCCCCAATAATGAAATCTATATCTTTAGTCCCAATTTGTTTCCTTATTGTCTTGTATGAGACATTATTTATATCCTCACAAACAACAGGGTGTCTCGAAAGGTAATTTTTTTTGCCCTGATTAACTGTGAGAGTTTCGCATGAAAAAGGATCGATGTCGGACGAAAAAATTGAACCAAAGCCAGCTACAGAAAACCCTAAATCAAGCCCTCCACCCCCAGAAAAAAGGCCTAATGTATTTATTTTTGCCACAAATTTAACTTCCGTTTTGCAATTTCGAATACACTTTATAACAGTTTTTCTCTATCATATAGACCATAATGCAATATGATGGTTTTGCTACTGTGTGAATAGCCCCGCGTTTTCTAGACACCTTGCGGTTTCAGTTTTTGCTGCAATTCGAAGTCGGCGGGTGACAGCAGCCCGTTGTTAGCGTGTTTGCGTTTGGGATTGTAGAACATCTCAATGTAATCGAACACATCCTGCCTTGCTTCATCTCTCGTTCGGTATGTTCGCCGCCTGATACGCTCACGTTTGAGCAAGTTGAAGAAGCTCTCGGCAACCGCATTGTCATGGCAGTTTCCCCGGCGGCTCATGCTGTGTTCCAGGTTGTTGTGCTTGAGGAATGATGCCCAATCGATACTGGTGAACTGGGAGCCCTGATCGGAGTGGATTAGAACCCTGGTTGCAGGCTTCCTTCGCCATACGGCCATCAGCAAAGCCTGCAGAACAAGATCCGTTGTCTGACGGCTATGCATTGACCAGCCGACGACACGCCGGGAAAACAGGTCAATCACAACCGCCAGATACGAGAACCCCTCGTAGGTTTTGATGTATGTAATGTCTGTCACCCAGACTTTGTCCGGCAAACCTACTTCAAACTGCCTGTCCAGTGTGTTGTCGATAGCGATTGAAGGTCGCCCACCATACTTGCCGACACGTCGTTTGTAGCCGATCTGCGCCTTGATCCCAGCCAGCCTGGTCAGTCTTGCCACGCGGTTGGGGCAACATATCTCGCCCTGATCCATGAGATCATCGTGTAGCTTACGATACCCATAGACTTTGCCACTATCTTCCCAAGCACCTTTGAGCAGTTCAGTCTGCCGCTTATCCTCAACGGCACGCTTGCTGAACGGTCGCTTCAGCCAGGCGTAAAACCCACTCGGGTGCACACAAAGCATCCGGCACATGGTACGGACATTGAACTGGGGGCGATGCACCTTGATGAACGCGTATCTCATTTTGCATCCTTGGCAAAATACGCGGTGGCTTTTTTTAGTATGTCACGCTCCTCGGTGACACGGGCCAGCTCCTGCTTCAGCCGTCTTATCTCCGAGGACTGATCATCCTTTGCTGCACTGCCGGGAGGAGCTGAATATCGCTTTATCCAACCGTACAGCGAGTGCGTGCTGACGCCCAGGCGCCTCGAAACATCCGCTACAGAATAACCCCGTTCGGTAATCTGCTTGATGGCATCAATCTTGAATTCTTCTGTAAATCGTGGCTTGCCCATGTCGTTCTCCTTGTCCTCATTTTTAGGTGACAAGGTGTCTACAATTCTAGGGGCTATTCA
>JAJFHA010000026.1 GCA_021775875.1 Hyphomicrobiales bacterium
GGTCGCCGCTTTTCCAGTCGCCTGTGGTGAGGCGGGCACCGCCTTTGTTCAGGCGTTCGGCAACGCGCTCATCGACCAAAGCCCATAGCGCGACGCCGACGGGACGGTCTTTGGCGTAAAAGATTCTGAATTGCTGCATCATGACCGGCGGCATCACCATCCATTCCAGATCAGCCAGAAAGAAATTGTTCTTGTGGGCAGGAGATTGCGTCAGCAGCCAGACAATTTCGCCAAGCACCGCTGAAACCGTCCGCGCCGCACCATCAGGCGCTGCTTCGGTAAACGCGGAACCATCAGCATCGCGCGGAATATCCGCCTGCGCCGTTGCCGATGTCACTTCGATGGTTGATGCAGGAGAAATATCCATAATCAAATTCTACCGACGCTATTATAGAGGTGCAAGGGATACATTCATCCAGCAACACCTTCCGCCGCTCTATATCGACAGATGACGGCATGAATGCATGCCTCTCCCAAACAAGCCCTCTTTGCCCGGACAGCTTGTACTTTTTTCACGGACACGGTTATGCTCAAAATTGGAACTGTGGCCATATAGATTCACTGATGCAGGGGATCGGTGGAATGGTGGCACGCCAACAAAATAAACGGACAATTTTAGCGGGCGGAACAAAGACCTGCGGAGGGAACAAATGGCCAAGGCACCAGCAAAAAAAGCAAAATCAAACAAAACGATCAAGGCGGCTGACAAGCCCTGGCTGAAATCATATCCGCCGGGGGTCAATGCTGAAATCGGACCGCTGGCTCATCCGAGCCTGGGCGCGCTTTTTGCAGATGTTTGTGAGCGCTACGCTGAAAACCCGGCTTTCACCTGCCTGGGCAAAACAGTCTCGTATAGAGATCTGTTGGCGCAATCCAATTCGGTTTCCGCCTGGCTGATACAAAAGGGCCTCCAGAAAGGCGACCGGGTTGCCATCATGATGCCGAACCTGCTGCAATACCCAGCCGTCCTGATCGGGATTTTGCGTGCCGGCTGTGTTGTCGTGAATGTCAATCCGCTCTATACCCCGCGCGAACTGGAACACCAGTTGAAGGATAGCGACGCCAAAGCGATCTTCATCCTTGAAAACTTTGCTTCAACCCTTCAGGCCGTTATCGCCAAAACCGCGATCAAGCATGCGGTGGTTACCGCGATGGGCGACATGGTTGGCGGGTTGAAAGGCGGCATCATCAATTTCGTGGTGCGCCGGGTCAAGAAAATGGTCCCCGCATGGTCTCTGCCGGGACATGTTTCCTTTAATACCGTGTTGGCCACCAGCGGCAATTTCACAAGCCCCGATACCGGCCCCGACGATCTTGCATTTTTGCAATATACCGGTGGCACAACCGGTGTTTCCAAAGGCGCAGCGCTATCCAACGCTAATGTTCTGGCCAACGTCGCGCAAAATGCCGAATGGATGAACCCGCTGAATAAAGGCGCGGGCCTGCCTGAACGTGCGATCTATATTTGCGCACTACCACTTTATCATATTTTCGCCCTCACCATTAACGCCATCATGGGCATGCAGAGCGGGGCGCATAATGTCCTGATCCCGAACCCGCGCGATATACCGGGTTTTGTCAAGGAGCTGAAAAACTGGAAATTCAATGTCTTTCCCGGCCTCAACACTTTATTTGCCGGCTTGATGGCTAACGAAGATTTCCGCAAACTCGATTTCAGCGCCCTGATGCTGACCTTTGGCGGCGGCATGGCGGTGCAACAACCGGTTGCAGAAGCCTGGAAAGACCTGACCGGCTGCGTCATTTCCGAGGGCTATGGCTTGTCGGAAACCTCCCCGGTCGCGACCGCCAACCGGCTCGATGCAACGGAATTTTCCGGCACCATCGGCATGCCGATGCCATCAACCGAAATTTCCATCCGCGACGACGACGGCAAAGTCTTGCCGCTTGGCGAAGTTGGCGAGATCTGCATCAAGGGCCCGCAGGTCATGACCGGCTATTGGAACCGGCCGGACGAGACCGCCAATGTCATGACCAAAGACGGATTTTTCAAATCCGGCGACATGGGCTTCATGGACAAAAACGGAATCATCAAAATCGTCGACCGCAAGAAGGACATGATCCTGGTTTCAGGCTTCAATGTTTACCCCAACGAGATCGAGGAAGTCGCCGCTGGCCATCCGGGCATTCTGGAAGCCGCCGCTGTTGGGGTCGATGACGAACGCTCTGGCGAAGTAGTCAAACTCTATGTGGTGAAAACTGACCCGACCGTGACCGAACAGGATGTCAAAGACTGGTGCGCCAAAGGCCTGACCAACTACAAACGCCCCAAACACATAGAATTCCGCGACGACCTACCCAAAACCAACGTAGGAAAAATCCTCCGCCGCGAGCTGCGCGACAAATAGGGCGGGATCAGACGCAGGGGTTATTTGTGGGGAGCGGCACGCGCTTGCCTCCCCCTCTCCGTCATTCCGTTGATAAGCCGGATTCCAGTCTGGCTTTCGGCAAATTGAGAGCTTGGCTCTGGCCCCCGGATTGCGCCAGAGTGACAATCAGAACAAAGGTTTCCTCCGAAGATGCCGGTCAGGCCGCCAAAGCAAACTGTGAAACCGGCTTCCGGAAATAAAATTCCATGCCAGCGCCAATGCTACCAACAACAGCCGCCAGCGCAGAACCCGCAGCAATCTGCGCAAACGCATTGTCGCCGGCAATCGCACTCCCAAGCGCAGAGCCAAAGACCTCCCCGATATCCTGAACACTGGTGACTTGTTTTCTACTTAGCTGAAGGTCAACCTCCCTGTCACCAACTGCCTCCCCGGTAACGGGGTCGAAGGCTTGGTTGGTTTCGACTTTGACGCCAGAGTCTGTGAAAAGTTCTTTGGTATGGACGTGGATCGTGGCATCGCTCAAATTCTGCTGGGTTACTTCCGTGTAGACGCCAGTGTCGAGATTGAGGGCGGCAAATGTTTCTGTCCCGTCCGGATTTCTGAAATGGCCGACCACTTTGTCGCCGGGACCAATGCAATCGTTATGAACCCGCATGCCGCCGGCTATGTAATTGTGGAACCCTTCCACTTCGAAATTATAGACAGGGATGCCAGCTGAAACCGGCTTCAGGGCCAGATTGCCGTCAAACGCGGGCGCTGCATCCGCCGCGTTGATCCGACGTTCAATATGCACCTGTTGCAATGAACCATCGGCCATCACCACCGGTTCACCGGCTGCGATCATATCTTTGATGGCACGGTAATCACCGTGTTGGGTCAAAAAGCGATGGCCGGGGGTGACTTGCGTCCCGTTGAAAAGTTCGATGACTTCTGCAACATTGTTTGTAAAAATCCGGGCTACCGAGGCTGGGTGTAATTCGCCAGACCCGTCGAAAGCCAAGACCTTGTCGCCAGCAGATATTTGTTCGATGGACCGACTGGTGCCATCGGCCAACTGCACAGGTGTACCTGCGGTGAAACAGAAGGGGGCACCGTGCTCTTGCCTTATTCTGGAATCAACGTCGTCTAGCGTTGCATTCAACCGCTGTAGCATTTGTTGCCGCGAAACGCTAAGTTCCTGTGCAGCGACTTCGATAAGGTTGACATCGGAAGCCGGAGCCCAGAACGTGTTTTCTCCTGTAGCTGAGGGTGCCAACGTATCAAGTTCTGGCGCGCCAAGCCCCAGCTCCAGCAATACTGTGTCAACGACACTGTTACTATTCTGGCTCAGCAACTGGTAGGTGAGTTGCGCCTCTTCGATCTGATCAGCGACGACTTCCATTGAACCCCAAATCGCGGAAAGATCAGCCCCAGTTACAATCTCTTCAGTCGGAAACGGATCATTGCCATCACCAGGATGGTCAGCGGTACCCGGATCATAGTCCCCGTATTCTGTAATGATGGTTCCCCAATAGGTTCCTCGATCAGGGTTGAAGAATCCATCCCATTCCTCTCCACCCCAATCAGAATTAGGAAATGCGTTGCTCTCAGTTTCATTTAATTGCGGCCCACCGCGAATGTAGAACTGATTGCCAACAGAATTTGTGTAAACCAAGAATTTATGAAATGCCGGGCCTTCAAGGTCCAATTCTGAAGTTAATGACTTGTAACCAACGGAAATAGATTCCATCTAACCAAATCCTTTTTATAAACTTGAGGTGAAAACCTTAAGCTGGGTTTTAACAACTTTCTCATCAATCAAATGGAAAACAAAAGAATAACGTGTTCCAAAAATAAATGAAAAGAAGAAATTTGGAATGAACCCTTCATAATAAGAAGCGCTTATTATTTTCCAATTCTCATTTTTCTCCGTAGGGTCAAAGCCTAATTCTCTCAACCACCACCCCGCAGCACGTTCATTATCATGAATAGTATAATATAAATTGTTATCATCTATAAAAAAAAGTAATTCTTCTTCAGTATCCCCAATCTCAATGTACGATGACATCAACTCTTGTAGGGGTTGCACACTTGAGATTGAACCTGAGTTGGTAAAACGTACATTCCGGATTTTCCAAATAAAGGCAGGTGCGCTAACAGAATAGACAAACCAGACCAAGAAGGCAGCCGAAAGAATATAACGTTTCTTTTTCCACCTAGGACGCATGTCAGGTTCGCTTGCGACCGACCACCATGTCCAATCCTTTGCTTCCCTATCCGCTATGATGGCTTCCCAATCGGTTCTCTCTTTTTCGGGATTCTCTAGCTGTTCTGCCTCGTCTTCACCCATCAAGCCCCCCGGAACCCGACATCGCGCCCGGAAAACACCTTTTCCTTCAAATCCTTCAGCATCTCGTCGCCGCCGCCGAAGGGGGCGATTATGTCGACTACCCACGGGCGGTCGCCGCTTTTCCAGTCGCCTGTGGTGAGGCGGGCACCGCCTTTGTTCAGGCGTTCGGCAACGCGCTCATCGACCAAAGCCCATAGCGCGACGCCGACGGGACGGTCTTTGGCGTAAAAGATTCTGAATTGCTGC
>JAJFHA010000027.1 GCA_021775875.1 Hyphomicrobiales bacterium
CGCCATCCACCATACGCGCCATCGCACGGTCTTTCTGAAAATGCTGATCGACCAACCGTTCATGTCCGGTGTTTTGGCTGATATTGCGCTTGATTCCGAAGCCTCCTCCTTGCTTGCCTTCCGGTTGGCGAAAGCGTTCGATGGGTCGGGATCAAACGAGATTGATAAAATCTACGCCCGGATCATGACCCCGGCGATCAAATATTTTTGCTGTAAAATGGCCCCGGCCGTGGCCAATGAGACGATGGAATGTATGGGCGGCAACGGTTTTGTCGAAGACGGCCCGATGGCAAGGCTTTACCGGGAAGCGCCGTTGAATGCGATCTGGGAAGGGTCCGGCAATGTTATGTGTCTCGACCTGCTACGAGCCATTGGACGCGACCGGGACGGTTTTGCTGCGATTGTCGCGCATATCACCGATCAGTCCGGCAACCATCCGACGGTGATTGCCGCGTTGGCCCGCGTAAACGCCATTCTGAGCGACCCGGCCCGTGCCGAAGTGGAGGCCCGTTTCGCCACAGAACAATTAGCGCTCGCCGCCGCTGCCGCGCTGATGATTCAGTATGCGAGCGGCGAGGCTGGAGACGCCTTCGCCGCCAGTCGGCTGGAAGGCCATTGGAGCGCCACATACGGCACCTTCGGCGGGCTGGAGAAACGCCCCGATTGTCGGGCAATTATTGAGCGCGCGATGCCGGAATTGGGGTGAGGCTAGGTCCGGTTTGATTGCCTCTCCCCGGTGGGGAGAGGTCGGCGATTTAGCGCCGGGTGAGGGGGATTTGCGGCATCAAATCGCTGCCATCCAACCCCCTCATCCTGTCCTTCTCCCTCAAGGGGAGAAGGGACGAAAGTTGCCAATAAGATTTTTTCTATCTAAATCCGCGCCAACCGGTCCAGTGCGCCTTGCAAAATATACCCGGCTGCCATTTTATCTACGACCTGGCTGCGTTTTTTGCGGCTGGTATCGGCTTCCAGCAACGTGCGCGTCACGGCGATGGTTGAGAGGCGTTCGTCCCAATATACTATCGGCAGGTCTGTGAGTTTTCGTAAATTTCGGGCGAATGCGCGGGTGGCCTGGACGCGGGGGCCCTCGCTGCCGTTCATGTTGAGTGGCAAGCCGAGAATCAGCGCCGCCAGACCGCGCTCCTTGCAGATATCGAGCAGAGCGGCGGCGTCGGCCTGAAATTTGCTTCGTTTGATCGTGATCAGGGGGGTCGCAATCATCCGGCTGGTATCTGATACAGCGACACCGATGGTTTTGGAGCCGAGGTCAAGACCGGCAATTGCCTGTCCATAGGACAAAGTTTGCGCCAGTTCCTCAAGCGTGATTTCGACCGGGTTGGTGTTTTTGTCCTGCATCGGGGAGAGGTAGCACGTGGCGGCATTCTCTGCCAGCGTTCGCAAGTAGAGACCTGAAAACTTGAACCTCTCCCCATCGGGGAGAGGTCGGCGCGTTAGCGCCGGGCGAGGGGGGTTAAGTGTCAAATGCTGGTCTCGGTTCCCCCTCACCCTAGCCCTCTCCCCGCCGGGGAGAGGGAATGTTTTTCAAGGGCACAGGGAAATATTGCCGAAGCAGGATTGATGCCTATACTGGCGACAGAAAAATTCTGGATTTTAGGGAGTTGCGAATATTATGAAAATCACCTGGTTAGGCCATTCTGCGTTTCGTGTTGAAACGGGTTCGAGCGTTATCATGTTTGATCCGTTTCTGACGGGGAACCCGAGTTTTAGCGGCGATGCGGCGGAAGCATACAAGGGCGCGACCCATGTGGCGTTGACCCATGGCCACGATGATCATGTGGGCGATACGATGAAAATCTGCGCAGATAATGAAGCGGTGCTCGTCGCTAATTTTGAGATTTGCATGTATCTGAACGGCAAGGGCGTGAAGAATGTCAGTCCGGGCAATCATGGCGGTACTATTGAATTTGATGATTTCACGCTGTCTTTCGTGCAAGCGTGGCATTCGTCTTCGAGCATGGTTGATGGTGTGCCGGTCTATCTTGGCAACCCAGCGGGATTGATCCTCACGTCCAAGGCGGAGCCGGGTAAAATTCTCTATCATATGGGAGATACGGATATTTTCTCCGATATGGCGCTGATCAACGAGATTTATAACCCGACCATCGGCATCGTTCCGGTTGGCGACCGGTTCACCATGGGCGGCGAGCTTGCTGCCATGGCTTGCAAGAGGTTCTTTGAGTTTGAGACAATCCTTCCCTGCCATTTTGGCACATTCCCGATTATCGAACCGTCCGCCGACAAATTCATTCAGGCTATGAACGGGCATAATGTTCTGGTGCCGAATGTCGGGGATGTGGTTGAGATATAGGCCGCGATTAATTTCGCAGAATCCTCCGTCATATTTGTTGAGGCGGGGGACCGGCGATGATATCAGTGCGGCAACCGAACACGAATAACCATTACAGGTAGTGATATGTCTTTTGATTCTGCGACCGTGCAGAAAACCGCCCGGCTTGCCCGCATCGCCGTGACTGACGACGAGGCGTCGCGGCTGGAAGGTGAATTGTCCAAGATTTTCGACTGGGCCGAGATGCTCAACGAAGTTGATGTCGAAGGCGTTGAACCTATGACCAGCGTTATGCCGATGGATCTGAAAAAGCGTCAGGACGAAGTCACCGACGGTGGCTATGCTGAGAAAGTGACCGCCAACGCGCCTGAATCTGAGGATCATTTCTTCGTTGTTCCAAAAGTTGTGGAGTAGGGTGGGTGAGCAAACTTTCTGATCTGACTATTGCCGAAATGCGCGACGGGCTGGCCGCGAAATCATTCAGCGCGTCTGAATTGGCCACCGACTCAATCTCTGCCGTTGAAGCGGCGCGTGATCTCAATGCCTTTGTGACCGAGACGCCGGAAAAAGCACTTGAGATGGCGAAAGCTTCCGACGCGCGTTTGGCGAAAGGCGATGCCGGGTCGCTTGAAGGCATTCCACTTGGTATCAAGGATTTATTCTGCACCGAAGGGGTTTTGACCACCGCTTCGAGCCATATTCTTGATGGGTATATTCCGCCCTACGAATCCACCGTCACCGCAAATTTGTGGCGCGACGGAGCGGTGATGCTGGGCAAACTGAATTGCGACGAATTTGCCATGGGGTCGTCCAACGAGACCAGCTATTATGGCAATGTCATCAATCCGTGGCGGCGCGACGGCTCCAACACACCTCTGGTGCCGGGCGGCTCGTCTGGCGGGTCATCAGCCGCTGTTGCTGCCAGGCTTTGCCCGGGTGCGACCGCGACCGACACCGGCGGGTCGATCCGCCAACCAGCCGCGTTTACCGGCACCGTTGGCATCAAACCAACTTACGGGCGTTGTTCGCGCTGGGGGATCGCTGCTTTTGCGTCGTCGCTTGATCAGGCCGGGCCGATTACCCGCACAGTTCGCGATGCCGCCATCATGCTCGGGTCCATGTCGGGGCATGACGAGAAAGATTCAACGTCTGTTGATATTGCGGTGCCAAATTTTGAAGCGGCGCTGACCGGCGATATCCGGGGCATGAAAATCGGCATCCCCAAGGAATACCGCATTGATGGCATGTCCAGCGAGATCGAAGCGCTTTGGCAGCAGGGTATTGACTGGATGAAAGCGGCGGGGGCGGAAATTGTCGATATTTCCCTGCCGCACACAAAGTATGCGTTGCCAGCTTATTATATTGTCGCGCCGGCGGAAGCCTCATCAAACCTCGCCCGTTATGACGGTGTGAAATACGGATTGCGCGAGCAGGGCAAGGACATCACCGATCTTTACGAGAAAACCCGCTCCGCAGGTTTTGGTGCCGAAGTAAAACGCCGGGTGTTGATTGGCACCTATGTGCTGTCGGCCGGGTATTATGACGCCTATTATTTGAAGGCGCAAAAAGTGCGGACCCTGATCAAGCGCGATTTCGAGCGGGCGTTCGAGACGGTCGACACCATCCTGACACCCGCAACGCCGACGGCAGCCTTTGGCATTGCTGAAAAAAGTGACGATCCGCTGGCCATGTATCTGAATGATATTTTCACCGTGACCGTGAATATGGCGGGTCTGCCCGCGATTACGATTCCAGCAGGGCTTTCAGGCGAGGGCACCCCGCTTGGCCTGCAACTGATCGGCAAGGCATTTGATGAAGTAACCCTGTTCCGGGTCGGCGGTGTCGTTGAAGACGCAGCAGGCTTTGAAGCAAAACCCGATAATTGGTGGGCGTGATGCCAAACTCGATAATGGAATGGATTGCATGGTGCGGAATTGTTCTTCCGTTGATAGTTTTATCTTGGTCTGCGTTTCGGTACGTATCAGATCGTCGTAGAGAAATATTACATCAGGAATATGAGCGGTTTTTGAAGTGATGGATCACCTGGGTCAGTCTGGTGGTTCAATTGCCTCCAAAATGGCTGCTGCTTATGAACTGCGAAAATTTCCACAGTACAAAAATGTGATTTGTCGATTGTTGGAGAAAGCTGAAATTGAAGGTCCAGCTGCTGAAATGTTAAAATGTGAAATGAAACTCACAGCGAAATTTTATCAAGAAGAAGAATAACCTCTCCCCGGTGGGGAGAGGTCGACGCGGATGCGTCGGGTGAGGGGGTTGTAGAGTTTGATTTTTAGCTCGGTTCCCCCTCACCCTGGCCCTCTCCCCACCGGGGAGAGGGAATGTATGGAGTGAGTGTCTGATGGCGCGGAAGACTGTGTTGGCGAGGGAATTGCGGCGCAACCAGACAGACGCGGAAAAGCATTTATGGTTGAGGCTGCGTAACCGGCAACTTGAGGGTTTTAAATTTCGAAGACAGATGCCGATTGGGCGTTATGTCGTTGATTTTATATGTCCAGATAAAAATTTGGTTATTGAACTGGACGGCGGACATCATGCTGATCAGGTTTCAGCAGACAAGGAACGCTCCCGTGAATTGGGGAACCGCGGATATCATGTTATCCGGTTCTGGAACAATGATGTTTTGTCCAATACAGAAGGTGTGTTGGAGATAATTCGCGAGACACTTTTAATGTCGGATTAAAGTTTACCCATTTGGTGGTTCTCTGGCGAAGAAAGAAACAAGGAATGAATATGTACGCTGAAGCGCGCGACACTGACCCGGCGAAATATATATCCGGCGCTACTGGCGACTGGGAGCTTGTGATCGGGCTTGAGGTTCATGCCCAGATTTCTTCGAAATCCAAACTGTTTTCGGGCGCGTCGGCGGCTTATGGCGGGGAGCCGAACGATCATGTCTCGATTGTCGATGTGGCGATGCCGGGCATGTTGCCTGTGATCAATCAATTTTGTGTGCGTCAGGCGGTGAAAACCGGCCTTGGATTGAAAGCGCAGATCAATCTGCGTTCGGTTTTTGATCGCAAAAACTATTTTTATCCGGACTTGCCCCAGGGCTACCAGATTTCCCAGTTTAAAAATCCGATTGTCGGCGAAGGCAAAGTGCAGCTCGACATGAAGGATGGCACCCGCGTCGAGATTGGTATCGAACGTCTGCATATGGAGCAGGATGCGGGCAAATCTGTTCATGACCAGCACCCCTCAAAAAGCTATGTGGACCTCAACCGCTCCGGCGTCGCGTTGATGGAAATCGTATCGCTGCCTGATATGCGCTCGTCGGAAGAGGCGCGGACCTATGTCACCAAGCTGCGCTCGATCCTACGCTATCTGGGAACGTGCGATGGCAACATGGACGAAGGCTCGATGCGGGCGGATGTGAATGTATCTGTGCGCAAGCCGGGCGATCCGTTCGGGACGCGGTGCGAGATCAAGAATGTCAATTCGATCCGCCATGTGGGCCAGGCGATTGAATATGAAGCCCGTCGCCAGATTGATATTCTGGAAGATGGTGGCAAAATTGAACAACAGACCCGGTTGTTTGATCCCAAAACCGGCGAAACCCGGACCATGCGCTCAAAAGAAGAAGCGCATGATTATCGCTATTTCCCGGACCCCGATCTGTTGCCGCTTGAATTTACACAAAGCTGGGTTGATGAAATCGCCGCCGAATTGCCGGAATTGCCGGACGAAAAACGCGCCCGTTTCATGGCTGACTATGGTCTGTCGCCTTATGACGCAGGGGTTTTGGTCGCCGACCGGAAATCTGCTACATATTTTGAGCAGGTCGCCAGCGGGCGCAGCGCCAAGCTTGCGGTCAATTGGGTGATGGGTGACTTGTCGGCGGCGGCGAACGATAAAAATGTCTCGCTCGATCAGGTGGGTGTGTCGCCGGAGCAGCTTGGTGGCATGATTGATCTGATTGATGACGACACAATATCAGGCAAGATTGCCAAGGACGTTTTTGAAATCCTCCTCGCAGAGGGCGGTGACCCAAAGGAGATCGTTGAGAGCCGTGGCCTCAAGCAGGTTACCGATACAGGCGCTATTGAAGCGGCGATTGATGAAGTGATCGCCGCTAATCCAGACAAGGTTGCCGAAGTGGTCGAGAAGCCAAAAATGGCCGGGTGGTTTGTTGGCCAGGTCATGAAGGCGACCGGTGGCAAGGCCAATCCACAGGCTGTCAACGATATCCTGAAAGCCAAGTTGGGTCTGGAATAGACCTATTCGGTGGCGGTTAGTTCCGTGCTTCCGGTTTTTGACCACCAGTCGAACCATTGCTCCACATCATAGCCGAAATGCTCACCGGTAACGGCGGTCAGGCTGGCGATAACGTCTGCCTTGACCCAGAGGGGGACGTCTTCTCGTGCCAGCCGAAACAGAAGTTCTGCCACAGTATTGCGGTCATTCTGTTTGATCCAGGCAACGGCGCGAATAGCAGCTAATTGCGGGTAAAAATATTTTTCGTTCCGTTCAGTAATGCCTGGCCATTCCCGCGATATCCATTCTGAGGGAACGCGGCCATGTCCGATCAGAGCGATCATGTTCAAAGACAACCATTGCACGACCTGCCGGTGGCTGTATTCCTGGTCTGTGAACAGGGGAAGATTTTCTTCAGAAAAATCATCATGCATAAAATCAGATAGATAGTCGCCATATAGCGGATTACCCCCAAGAGCTATTGGCAGCATGACGCTCATCATTTCATGAAGGAATGCCTGGTAATTCTGGCTCGGCGTTGTCGCTGCATATAATGCGCCGGCGCTCGCCAACATTGTTTCTACGCTTAGATCGATGATGGCCTTTGGCTCTAGTGTTTCGGCGGCCGGGCCTGGTGAACCGAGTTCAGGTATTTGAGGCCCCCACAAGCTGCCCTGACCGTTACTCGCATATGTTCCCACATAAATATCGTTCCCGATGGCGTAGACCGAGATAGGTCTTTCATTTTCGAAAGTTTGTAGTCTCTGCCATCTTTCGCCGTTGTCGGATTGCCATAGAGTGCCGCCCGAAAGGGTGCCGGTCAGCAGAAACAGACTGGTGCCGTTTGAGGCCAATGCCCGTAGTGGTTCATCTGCGGGGGCGGCCATGCGGGTGCTGGTCTCTCCGTCATATCGCCAAATCTCGGTCGCGCTGCCTTTTTGATTGATCGCGAATAAATTGCTTCCGAGCGCCACTGGTGAGACAATCCTGTCGCCGTCCGGCCAATCGGCGATTGCCAAGGCTTCGTTGTAGCGCCATTCCACAAGTTTTGGCCCCGGCTCATTCCAGGATGTCACCGCCATGAAACAACGCTCACCGACCGCGCGAATATCCGTGATGCGGCTTATGTTTTCTTCACTCGACTGAAATTGATAAACTTCTCGCCAGTTATCACGCCCGTTTGGGGACATTTGCAATGCGCCCACCCAGCCACCTATGCCTGCTACAAGCAATGCTTTGCAATTTTCCATGGCATGGACATGCAATGATATTCCGGTGGTGAATACGTTCAACTGCCAGTTTTCGCCATCGGTTACCGCATATTCACCAAGCGCCATGTTGGAGCGTGGGTCTTCAAACGGCCAATATAATGCGCCACGATACACGGCCGGTCGTCCGGTATCTTGTGAAAACAAGCCGCGTTCATAGCGGGTCTCGCCGGTATCAGGGTTGAAGGTATATATATCGGCGGCGTTGAAATCCTGGAACGGATTTGAGTTCACAAACCAGATTTTGCCGTTATAGGCGATCATCTGCGATATTCCTGTCCAAGGTCCGGGCGTCGCCAGGCGGACCAATGGAGCAATAGTGGATTGGGCAAAAGATGGTGATCCCGACACTAGAGCCAAAGCAAGCAAGATCGTGAAAATTGTAATGTTTCTAAGTGTCGAATTTAGCCAAATGATTGGTTTACTTTCATAATTTCGCCGCTGGACATTCTTTTGTCTGTCCTCAAGAATGTGTGCGTGTTTATTTTCGAAGCGTGAGGAAGGGGCTATTATGGCCGGGGAAAAAACCATTGGTGTCAGACGGGGAAGGGGACGCGCTAAAGACAAGCCGATTGACCTTTTTTATTGGCCGACACCAAATGGATGGAAAATTTCCATCATGCTGGAAGAATGTAAACTACCATATCATGTCGTTTATGTGGATATAACCAAGGGCGATCAGTTTCATGAAGATTTTCTGGATATTGCCCCGAACAACCGTATGCCGGCCATTGTAGATCACGATGGACCCGGTGGTCGCAAAATTTCGATTTTTGAGTCCGGTGTCATTCTTCAGTATCTTGGCAACAAGACCGGCAAATATTATCCCAAACGGATGCGGGAGCGGGTCGAGGTTGACCAATGGCTGTTCTGGCAAATGTGTGGCCTTGGGCCGATGGCCGGGCAGGCCCATCATTTTCGCCACTATGCCCCGGACAAAATCAAATACGCGATTGATCGCTATACCAACGAAATGAACCGGCTTTACGGTGTCATGGACAAGCGGTTGGGAAATCGCGAATTTTTGGCCGGGCGCTATTCAATTGCCGATATGGCTTGCATTGGCTGGATCAAACCTTTTAAGCGGCAGGGACAAAATCTAGACGATTTTCCCCATCTGAAACGCTGGTTCGAGACCATGATGGCCCGCCCTGCAGTTGTGAAAGGCATGGCGGTTGGAGCAGAATATCGCCGCTCCATCGAAGATGTTCAGGGCGACAAGGCTTTGCACAAGCTTCTGTTCAAACAAACTGCGCGCACGTAATTTTGTGGTGTAGCTGATTCTGGATTTTTCCAAAGCGAGATTCTATGACTTACAAAGCTCTGAAATTTGAAATTGAAGACGGTATCGCGACCATAATTCTGAACCGACCCGAAGCGGCAAACGGCTTAAATGAAACGATGGCGAAGGAACTCGGCGATGTTGCATTGCGCTGTGACAATGATGACGCAATCCGGGTGGTTATTTTAACAGGCAGCGGTCGATTTTTCTGCGCTGGCGGAGATTTGAAGGATTTCGGTACCTATGGCGATGCTGCTTCAATCATGATCAAACGCCTCGCAGATAATTTGCACAAAGCAATCTCTGTATTCGCGCGGATGGATGCGCCGCTTATTGTAGTGGTCAATGGTATTGCAGCTGGGGCAGGGCTCAGCATTGCAGCAATAGGCGATCTGGTTATTGCTTCAGAGAATGCCAGTTTTACGATGGCATATAGTCGCGCCGGACTTAGTCCGGATGGTAGTTCGTCCTATTATCTACCGCGGGTTATTGGATTGCGTCGGACTCAGGAATTAATGCTTACCAACCGGACAATTAACGCTCAGGAAGCGCATGATTGGGGGTTGGTGACGCAGGTCGTGCCTGAAAACGCCTTGCTTGAGACGGCTCTAAAATTCGCCGGGAAACTTACAGCGGGGTCGGCAGGAGCCCACGCCGCGATCAAGAAATTATTGTTGATGACGTTCAACAATGGATTGGAAACCCAGATGGAAATCGAGGGCAGGCTGATTGCTGAATGCGCGGGGTCAGACAACGGGCAGGAAGGGATACGCGCGTTTTTGGAAAAGCGTACCCCTGAATTCAACTAAAAGTACCACGGATTGACTCAGCAGTTATTGCTGCTTGCTTAGATTTCCAGATCGGCAGATGATGCCACCCAATACACATCCGGCTAATGCGATAGTGTTGTCATTGATCATACGCATATTGCCGTTATAGGTTTTGCCTTCATCGGCTTTATAAACCTGGCCGCTCCATCTGCTGTCGCCGTCCGGGGTCATATTGATGATGACCTGGGTGCCAATCAGCGGGCTGGAACGGTGCGCAGCATCCGGGTTTTCGATATCCGTGCGCGGATTGCCGCTGGAATCATTGGGTTCGCGCAACCAGACGATCTTTCCGCAATAGCCATTGCCGCATTGATAAATCCGAATTTGTGAGCTTCCTGTATCCCTGAGCCAGGTTCCGGTTGGGTCTGCTGCCAAGGCGGGTGTTGCCATCATGGATAGAGCAATAACACCTGCAAACAATGAAAACGGGGCCCTATCTCCGATCATTTTCGATCTCCATCAAAGTTTAAAGTCAAGATTTGTTCTTCGTATGCACGCATATCTAATACGGAATTTAGGGTTTTCACCACTGAATTTTCTCTTGGAAATTTCAGTGAGATCTGGAGAATTTGAATTAATTTGTCCATTTTTTTACCGGTGTACTTATAGCCATGATTATCAAAGAGATAAATTTGGTGGCGGGCGTTTTTGCCAAAATTACGAAAATCGCAGGTGGCCCGGAGAGTCTCAAAGCTAACGCATTGTAAAATTTACACTAAGTTATAAATTTGTTGATGAAAATTTAGCCTAATCATTTAACGCGCGATTCAGTTGATGCGTTGCAAACTCTCCTCAAGGCCGGATCAACCGGTCGCCGGAAAATCCGGTCAGGTAACGAAGCCGACTAAAAAAGTCGGACAACAGGAGAGATATGATGGCACGAATTGACTTTGAAAATTATGTACCGGTAGCATTGGCAATCCCGGATACCAGTTTGGCTGAAGAGTTGTTTTCGAAAGGGCTTGAATGTTCAATCGGCGGCGACAAGAATGTTGAGCTTGTGGAGGCCCACAAATGGTTCAATCTGGCTGCCCTGAAAGGTAACAAGGAAGCCCTGCAATATCGCCAGGATATCGCCCGGGAACTGGATCAGATGCAGATTGCCAAAGCCCAGCGTGCGGCGCGGGAATGGACCCGGCTTCACTAGGTTCGATTTTTTGTGACGAAGCGAATGTCGCAAGATAAGAAATGGCAGTGGACGCAGTCATGAGCGAACCTGTCTCAGCTTGAAACGGGCAAAATACAGAGAATTGTATCCCGGGCATCAGGGAAAATTCGGGGCGGCACATTCATCGTCCGCGCTTGGCGTAAATTGTTTTGCCCCATTCGAGCGGCGGCTTTCTGAGTTGTCCCTTCTGGGAAAACGATCATTTGATACCCTGTAATTAGAGGTGAAATGCACCACCGGATTGCGTGGCCGTCGTGCGCCCAATCTGGACATGCTTCTGCAGGTTGACGGTGAAATAATCGGCATCGAATCCAGGCTGACCGAATATCCGAACTCAAGAAAATGGGACTGACAATTCTGTTGGTGGAACAGAATCTGGAATTTGCCACATTGATTTCTGATAGGGCTTACGTAATTGAAACCGGTCATATACGTTATGAAAGTTCGATTGCAGATCTGGGTGACCGACCTGAAATCAAAGAAAAGAACCTGATGATTTGAATTGAGCAACCGTTCATGCCGATACAGATTTACGGACCATCTGTACCATTTAATATTGCGCCAAGTGAAATCTGTCATGACCCCAGCTGAAAACAATATCGGAGAGTTCGATTATGTCATTGTTGGCGCCGGGTCTGCCGGCTGTGTCCTGGCGAACCGACTGTCAGTAGACAGCAATGTTCGCGTGCTGTTGTTAGAGGCTGGCGGCAAAGATAATTATTTCTGGATCCATGTACCCGTCGGATACCTCTATTGCATGGGCAACCCGCGCACAGACTGGGGTTACAAGACTGAGCCCGAAGCCGGTCTTAACGGGCGTTCGTTGAACTATCCGCGCGGAAGGGTCCTTGGTGGATGCTCTTCAATCAATGGGATGATTTACATACGCGGGCAGGCACAGGACTATGACCATTGGCGACAAATGGGGAATTTCGGATGGGGCTGGGACGACGTTCTACCCTATTTCAAGCAATCCGAGGATCAGGCAGCAGTTGAAGCTGACAGTTTTCACGGCACTGGCGGTGAATTGAGAGTCGAAAACCAGCGACTTTCATGGGACATACTTGAAGCCTTCCGCGACGCGGCGTGTGAAGCGGGTATTCCAAAAACCGATGACTTCAACCGGGGCACCAACGAAGGTTGTGGCTATTTTCACGTAAATCAGCGAAGCGGAATTCGCTGGAACACGTCAAAGGCATTTTTGAAACCTGTTAAAAACAGAGCCAATCTGACCGTTCTTACCAACACACATGCAAAACGGATTTTGTTAAAAAACAAGAAAGTCACAGGTCTTGAGATCACGCATAACGGTGCGTCCGCCCATGTGGAAATTACTGGCGAGCTAATCCTTAGTGCTGGGGCGATTGGTTCTCCGCAGCTACTCGAACTCTCCGGAATAGGCTCTCCTGAAATATTGAAACCCCAGGGTGTTGAAGTCCTACACGAATGTTCAGGTGTCGGCGAAAATCTTCAAGATCATCTTCAGATACGTTGTGCCTACAAAGTTTCTGGTACCAAAACTCTAAATGACCGGGCGCGCGGTATCTTCGGCAAGATTGGCATTGGACTTGAATATCTGGCGACCAGGTCCGGTCCGATGTCCATGGCTCCGTCACAACTTGGAGCATTTGTTAAATCAGACCCATCGCGCGAAACCCCTGATCTCGAATATCACGTTCAACCGCTGTCACTGGATAAGTTTGGTGATGACCTCCACCCCTTCTCTGCGATTACCGCAAGCGTATGCAATCTCCGACCTGAGAGCAGAGGGAGCATCCACATCAATAGCCGGGACCCCGATATGCATCCTGCGATCAAGCCAAATTATTTATCCACCAACCATGACCGGGATATTGCAGCCAAATCGATCCGATTAACACGGGACATCATCGCCCAGCCGGCAATGCAGAAGTTTCAGCCGGAAGAATTCAGACCGGGGTCCGAATACCAAACCGACGAAGAGTTAGCGATCGAGGCCGGAAATATCGGCAGCACAATTTTCCACCCGGTGGGAACCGTAAAAATGGGTCAGGATAATGGTGCTGTTGTGGATGACCGATTGCGGGTCAGGGGAGTTCGCGGGTTGCGGGTCGCGGATGCATCTATCATGCCCGTTATCACCAGCGGCAACACCAACGCACCAACAATAATGATAGCGGAAAAGGCGGCTGTGATGATCAGGGAAGACCGTCGGCAAGACAGTTCCTGAAGCTGGCGGCGCTCGAAAAAACTTTGAGAATTGCATAACGCCCCAGTTTTCTAGCTGCTGTGACGTAGAGCGCGTGGATTTTGGGTCCACATAAATCTGGAGAAAAAAATGGATTCGTTTGTCTTTAATACATCCCCCAGTATCCAGTTTGGCTCAGGCATGCTGGCAACTCTGGGCGAGACCGCGCGTGCACGACTTGGTGACAGAATTTTTCTGGTGACCGATCCGGGGATGCTGGCCACGGGGATTGTTGAACGGGCGCTGGAGATTTTGAAAAGTGCGGATATCGATGTAACGGTTTTTTCTGAGGTGCAGGCTGACCCGCCGGAATCCGTTATAATGGATGCCGTCAAAACCGCCATGGAAGGCGGGATCAAGGGTGTGATCGGTCTTGGTGGCGGGTCGTCACTGGATGTTGCCAAACTCGTGGCGCTTTTGGCCATGGGAAAAGAGACACTGCAAGATATCTATGGCGTTGGAATGGCAAAAGGCCCACGGTTGCCTTTGTTGTTGATTCCAACGACGTCAGGCACTGGTTCAGAAGTTACACCTATTTCGATTGTAACAACCGGAATCAACCAGAAAATGGGTGTGGTGTCGCCTGTCATCCTGCCAGATATCGCGTTACTGGACCCTGAACTGACTTTGGGGTTGCCGCCGCACATTACGGCAGCAACAGGAATAGACGCTATGGTCCATGCGATCGAAGCTTTTGCATCGGCAAGCCCCAACAACAATCCTATTTCGCGAAATCTGGCCACCCAGGCCCTGACCCTGATGGGCACGTCACTTGAGACAGCCGTTCATCATGGTGCGGATGTAGAAGCGCGCT
Source organism: Hyphomicrobiales bacterium (assembly GCA_021775875.1). Taxonomy (GTDB): domain Bacteria; phylum Pseudomonadota; class Alphaproteobacteria; order Rhizobiales; family NORP267; genus NORP267. The sequence continues at coordinate 14,110 of JAJFHA010000027.1, forward strand.
CAAACATGCTGCTGGGATCTATGCTGGCGGGGCAGGCCTTTGCGAATTCACCTGTTGCCGCGGTTCATGCGTTGGCCTATCCCCTTGGAGGGCATTTTCATATTCCTCACGGCTTGTCGAATGCCTTGGTGCTTCCTCACGTGCTTCGTTTTAATACGAAGGTTGCGCCACAGCCTTATGCCGAATTAGCGCCTTTCGCATTTCCTGAATTAGCAAACCTGGAAGGGCAGGAATGTGCCGAAGCTTTTTGTACGGCGATGGCGGAATTGTCAAAGCGTTGCGGATTACAGCAAACATTACGAGAAATGGATATTCCCAAAGACATTCTCCCAACGCTTGCGGGCGATGCAATGAAGCAGACGAGATTGTTGGTCAACAATCCCCGGGAGCTAACTGAAGCAGACGCTTTGTCGATTTATAATGCAGCCTGGTGAATCAATAATTCAAAGACCAAAAAAGTAATCTGCCGCTGGTCTTTAGCTGAGCGATTGTTAATGCATTGTCAGAGCAAAAATATTTAACGGAGTAAAACCGCATCACGACTTATATCAAGCAACGAACCGTCGCCACTCGGCAAGCGCCTGTGAACAGCTTTCTTTGAAATGATAACAGCGCTCCAAATGTCGTTGGTTATTGAAATGGTTGTGGATCGAAGAGTGAACTGAGATGAATTTCTGCAAAGTGGTGAAATTTCGGAACTTGGCCATGGCTCGTTCTCGTCGTCGGAAGGGTTGATGTGAGCTTTCGGCTCGATTGTTGAACCTGCGGCCTGTTTCTTGGCCTGCTTCGTTGCCAATCTCTTTCATGGCCGCCCGATAGGACCAAAGTTTATCCGTCACGATGACCTTTGGGATGCCATATCGTTTTATTGTTTTGCGTAGAAACAGTAACGCGGCCTTGCAGTTCCATCGCTTGGTGACAAATACTTTCAGAACCACTCCTTCGTGATCAACAGCACGCCAAAAATAATGCGTTTCTCCATTGATCCGAACGAACACCTCATCCAGATGCCTGTAACCATGTTGACCAATTTTTCCCGGTTTAGATCGCCTTTTTCTGATCTCGGCAGCGAATACCGGCCCAAACCTGTTGCACCAGGCACGCACAGTCTCATAGCTCTCATCAATCCCACGCTCGTGGAACAGATCCTCGACATTTCGAAGTGAAAGGGGAAAACGAACATACATCATTACGGCTAAGCGGGCGCCAAGTGGTGCTCTGATATCCATCGATTTCTAAACTTTTCTGGCCAGTTCACTTTCCTCTGACACTGCGGGCTTATGAAATTTCCCTCAGACAATACCATTCCAGTTATGCGAAGCCGATCGCAAAGGATTGATACTCTAAACGAAGGCGAAATCCACACCGGCGATTGTGTTGTGATCGATATTGGAGAGGATGATGGTGTTGGCGGCTGAGCCGTCTGCGGTGATGAAGATACGGGTGTCGGCACCGGCGTTGAAGTCTTCGATGGTGAGCGCCCCGATATTGGTGTTGAGGTTGGAGAGGTCGATAACGTTGATGCCGTTGTTCCAGTCGAGGATGGTGTCGTGGTTCCAGTTGGCGTCGAACTTGAAGATGTCGTTGTTGGTGCCGCCTGCAAGATCATCATCGCCAGCGCCACCATTCAGGGTATCGTTGCCGGATTGGCCGAACAGATCATCGGCGCCACCATCGCCGTTCAGGGTATCTGTGCCGCTGCCGCCGAAGAGCTGGTCATTTTCCGAGCCGCCGTTGAGGATGTCGTTCTCGCCTTCACCAAACAGCCGGTCGATGCCGGCATCGCCGTTCAATAGATCGTTGCCGGTTGAGCCCTTGAGATCGTCATTGTCGGCGCCGCCATTGAGCGTATCGTTGCCGATATGGCCGAACAGCTGGTCGTTGCCGCCGTCGCCATTGATCAGGTCGTCGTCATTCTGGCCGTTCATCAGATCAATTCCGGCACCACCATTCATGATGTCGTTACCGGCACCACCAAACACCGTGTCGTTGCCATTGTCGCCGAATAACGTGTCGATGCCGTCCTGGCCGTTCATCAGATCGGCATCGTCGTCGCCATGGATTGTGTCGTTGCCCATGCCGCTGAACAATTGGTCAGCGCCGGTGCCGCCATTCAGAATATCCGTGCCGCCTTCGCCGAACAAAGTATCCGCCCCGATGCCGCCATTGAGCGTATCGTTGCCGGATCCGCCAAACAGATTATCATTGCCGCCATCGCCGTTGAGCAGATCGTCATCATCTTCGCCAAACATGAAGTCGTTATCATTGCCGCCATTGAGCGTATCGTTGCCGGTATGGCCCTTGATGATATCGCTCTGGGCATCGCCAAACAGCAAGTCGTTGCCCGTATCGCCAAACAGCTGGTCGCCATTGGCGCCGCCATGCAACTCGTCGTCGCCGCCCTGGCCATTCAAAAGATCCTGGTCATCACCACCGAACATGATGTCCATATCGGCGCCACCTAACAGCGTATCGTTACCAGCTTCGCCGTTCACGGTGTCGTTGCCACCAAGCCCCGATATCTGGTCGGAGCCGCCCCCGCCATTCAGCACATTGTCACCAGCCGTCCCAAAGATAATGTCGTTACCAGGCCCCGCGATCCCGTTTTCGATGGAAATGAGAGTATCGGTGCCAAGGCCAAGCCCGGTCACCGTCGGTGCGCTGAGGTTCAGTGTCATCGCGCCGAGGGCACCAGCAAACGACGCCGTATCATTACCCGCCCCACCATTGAGCGTATCGTTGCCAGCCCCGCCAACGAAGATGTTTGCATTGCCGTCGCCCGTGAGCGCATCAGCGAAGGCTGAGCCGGTCAGGTTCTCGATGGAAGTATATGTGTCACCAGCCGCGTCACCGCTATTGCCACCGGGAGTGAGGAGATTGGCGGTGACGCCCGCACTAGCATTGGCGTAAGTTGCCGTATCGACATCGTTGCCGCCATCAAGAGCATCGGCTCCGGCTCCACCTTCAAGGAAATCGTTACCGTCAAGAGCAGAAATCGTGTCGTTACCGATCCCGCCATCAAGATTGTCGACGCCCGCAGTGCCGACGATAACATCATTGCTGTCGATGCCCGTGTTGGCGACTATGAAAGTATCGGCCAGATTCTTGGTGCCATCCGAAAAGGTCCAGTCGAAGGTGAGATTCTCGGTGGCACCATCGCCGAGGGTTACATCTGTGTTGGCGTAGGCCGCAGCCTGGATGATCTCGTTGACCAAAGCCTTGGTCGGCGTTGCACCGTTGGCGTTGGTGAAAGAGACTGTCAGGGTTCCGGCATTGCTGGTGAAGGTGGCAATGGCCAGGCCGCCAACTTCCAGATTGCCACCATTGACAATGACCGAGGCCATGGCGCCAAACGAGAACACATCATCTACGCTGGCCCCGCCCTGACGGGCGATGGTCAGCGACGCACCGTTATAGTCGCCAAGGCCAGCATTGAGGGCGTCTAGCTCGGCGTCAGCAATTGCGACATCATTGTCGATAACCACCGGCGCATCGCCCTCGGTGAACGTCGGAATGTTGTCGAGCAGCCCGGAAGCGGTTGAAACGAACAGCCGGGCCGAACCGGATTTGTTGCCGTTATTGTCGTCCACATAGGCTCCGACAATGACGTCGGCAAAGCCGTCGCCATTGACATCACCGGCGTCGGATACCGAAATGCCGAAATTGTCAACGGCGCTGTCGCCGTTGAACGTGAACAAGGTTGAGCCGTCAAACCCCGACAGCACCCGCGCCGAACCGGAATAGAAGCCGTTATTGCTGTCCAGATAGGCACCGACAATGACATCGTCAAAGCCGTCGCCATTGACATCCCCAGCACCAGATACCGAATGGCCGAACCGGTCATTGGCGCTGTCGCCGTTAAACGTGAACAGGATTGAGCCGTCAGCCCCCGACAGCACCCGCGCCGAACCGGAACTAATGCCGTTATTGTCGTCCAATCTGGCTCCCACGATGACATCGGCAAAGCCGTCGCCATTGACATCGCCAGCATCGGATACCATTCCGCCGAAATAGTCGTAGCTGCTGTCGCCGTCAAAGGTGAACAGAATTGTGCCATCAGCCCCCGACAGCACCCGCGCTGAACCGGAACTAGTGCCGTTATTGTCGTCGAATCTGGTTCCCACGATGACATCGTCAAAGCCGTCGCCATTGACATCGCCGGCACCGGATACCCATCGACCAAACTGGTCAGTGGCGCTGTCGCCGTTGAAGGTGAACAGGATTGAGCCGTCAGCCCCCGACAGTACCCGCGCCGAACCGGAATAGTCGCCGTTATTGTCGTCCAGATTGGCTCCGACAATGACATCGGCAAAGCCGTCGCCATTGACATCCCCGGCACCAGATACCGAAACGCCAAAGGCGTCATTTGCGCTGTCACCGTTGAACGTGAACAGAATTGTACCGTCAGCCCCCGACAGCACCCGCGCCGAACCAGAACCGTTGCCGTTATTGTCGTCCCCAGCGGCTCCCACAATGAGGTCGGCAAAGCCATCGCCATTGACATCGCCGGCGCCGGATACCGATCGGCCGAAATAGTCATTGGCGCTGTCGCCGTTGAACGTGAACAGGATTGTGCCGTCAGCCCCTGACAGCACCCGCGCCGAACCGGAATTGTAGCCGTTATTGTCGTCCAGATAGACTCCCACAATGACGTCAGCAAAGCCGTCGCCATTGACATCGCCGGCACCGGATACCGATCGGCCTAACCGGTCCTCAGCGCTGTCGCCGTCAAACGTGGTTGATGCCGTCAGCGAGATAAACGTGGTGTTGAATGTGGGCACGGTCATGTTTTCACAGCCAAAACGGACATAAACTTCCCTCTGTCTGCACCACAAATACGCCTCGCCAACGAATGTCGTTGGCGCTGGCATGAGCTAAAAAGACGAAGAATTGCCCTCAAGCATGCCCCGGTTGAACCGGATTGTCGTTATGGTGAATGCATCTGGTGACGCATTTTCTATTTGTTAAGAAAATCTTAACATTAGGAAATCAGTAATATATATATTCACATTTTAGTGATCAGTATACTGAATGAGTGTGTTATTTAGAGAGGATATGACTGTTTATTTATTATGTAAATTGCGCGCAGTTGCGCGATGTAATTCAAAAAACACAATTCATTGATTAATTCAAAATTCCGTCTTTACCAGGAAAACTGTATCAACACTTTCAATATGGTTCACTTATCTATACTCAAATAACAACGATTTTAATGCTTGTTATTCAGCGGAAGAAACATGGCCAAAGCCCCGAAACCGAATAAAAAATCTACTCCCAAGGAGCAAAAATCAACAGACCATGCAAAGCCGGATAGTGGCGGCGAGCCCACCCCGGAGCCGTTTGCACTCTCATCTTCGCGCGGCTTTACCGACTGGCTCGCGGCTTCCGGCGGATCGATTGCTTTCACCACCTATCAGGCAGGCAAGCTGTTCCTGATCGGGCTGCAGGATGATGGCCGTATTTCGGTGTTTGAGCGTACCTTCCCGCGCTGTATGGGGCTGGCTGTCTCGGGCGATGCGCGGCAAATGTTTCTGGCGACCCTGTACCAGATCTTCCGCTTCGACAATGCCTTGCCGGCAGGCAAGCAGCATGACGGGTATGATGCGCTTTATACGCCGCATGCCAGCTGGGTCACCGCCGATCTGGACGTCCATGATGTGATGATTGGTAAAGACGGCAGGCCGATCTTTGTCAACACCCTGTTTGGCTGCCTGGCCACCGTCAGCGACGGGCACAGTTTCAAGCCCCTGTGGCGACCGCCCTTCATCTCAAGGCTTGCAGCAGAAGACCGTTGCCACCTGAACGGCGTTGCCGGAGAAGATGGCGTCCCGCGTTTTGTCACCGCCTGTTCCACATCCGATGTTTCGGACGGGTGGCGCGATAACCGGGTTGGCGCCGGTGTTGTGGTCGATGTCGCCAGCAACGAGATCGTGCTCGATGGCCTGACCATGCCCCATAGCCCGCGCCTGCATGATGACCGATTGTGGCTGCTAAATTCTGGCTCCGGCGAACTAGGGTTTCTCGATAAAACTGGCAAGGGCAAAAAAGGCCGCTTTGAACCGCTGGCCTTTTGCCCCGGCTATGCCCGTGGCCTCGCCTTTGCCGGCAATCACGCCGTCATCGGCCTGTCGTTGGCCCGCGACAGTCGCACATTCCAGGGGCTCGGACTGGAAGAGGCGCTAGAGGCCAAGAATGCCAGCGCCCGCTGTGGCTTGCAGATTGTCGATCTAGATAATGGCGACGCCGTCCATTGGGTCCGCATCGAGGGCGTGGTGCGCGAACTCTACGATGTAGCCTTCCTGCCCGGCATCAGGCGCCCCGCAGCAATCGGCTTCAAAACCACCGACATCTCTCGCACCATCATGATAGAAGAAGCCACAGCATAACCCCGGAGCAAGTATTTCTGACAGAATATCTAGTGGCGGCAATCCGGCCCAAAGCGCTAACTATATCTGAAACTTGGATTGTTCGCGGGCCGGACACCAGTTCATCCTCTGGCCGTTGGTAATTATTATCGAGTCAGCGGGGACTAGTTTGATACTGATGCGCCTATGCTAGGGGCGATTCAAATGGCTCTCAACTCTATATTTGGAGCCATATGAGAGGACTGGAATTTCGCGGCGCGGTCGAGCGTTACTGATATCACGTCCGCATCTTCGGGTTTGTTTCGGTACAGGCGTTAATGGTTCTACCCAGCAACCGAAGGACAGATCCCATGACATCCAGAACAACCAAATTGCGCGCCCGCAAACCTGCAAGACGAACAACGTACCCACACCGAAGACCGCTTTACGTGGACCGGGGTGCCTTCCCGGCTCAGACAGATATCAGAGCTATTCCAGCGTAAGGATGGTGCCAGTCTGAACGAGCTTTGTGCGGTTACCGGATGGCTGACTCACTCGATCCGGGGAGCAATCAGAGGTGCGCTAATGAAGAGAGGTCTTTCTATCTCCTCAGACCCCTCAACACCGCCCACAATGTGCTCTCAGCAGCACGAGACATTATGGATAGGGTAGGGTTCGTTGCCCCCAAGCGCCCTAAAATGGGGCTAGTGCGTGAGTCTCGTAAAGTCACAGATATCTCGCTGGCAGAGTTTGAATGTGTTGCGGCCAGTGAAGAAGTGGATTTTGATCTGGAGATTTTGCATGAAAGGGTAGAATGATTGGCATTTATTGTTTTTGGCGCTGTACAGGCGAAAAGTGGCCTGTTTGGTCAAAATCCAAACATAAAATGGGGCACAGAATGGGGTAGGAAAATGGACCCTGTATTTTAACCATACAAATCAATTGCTTATAAGTTAAGGGTGGCGGAGAGGAAGGGATTCGAACCCTCGATACGCGTTAACGTATACTCCCTTAGCAGGGGAGCGCCTTCAGCCACTCGGCCACCTCTCCGAGATGGCGAATAACCGGGATTGCAATGCTTTTCAAGTCCGGTTGTAAGGTCAGGGCAAATTTGTCGTTGCAACGTGATCCGAAAATAAAAAATTGTTGGCAATTATGTACTCCTGTCCGGCCACGGATTTGCCTGGAGTCAAGACCCGTTAATTGCATTCAATCCTGTTTGTGGGGGAGGGTTCGAATGCTGGTAATCAAATGCAGGATCAGGCTTTCTGCTTTATCGAGCATTGTTAGCCAGCAGGCGGGACCGTCGCCGGAGAATGGAGACAATTGATAGGTCATGACCCTGGTTTTGAGGCTGAATTTAAGGCTGACTGCGGCAATAATTTTACGCATCGTAAAAGAATCAATGGTAAAAATAATCAGTGTAAGGCATTGTTTTTAAGAGGTAAAATAAGACGTGAACAGATCATAAAGTGACCGGAATCGACGTTTTTTGTGTCATTTGTGTAACACTCTTTTCCTATTCGCTCCGAACCAGACCTTTTGGGTGCTGAAATCGGTTGAACTAGCTCTCTTCCTTGGTATCAATGCACCTATGCTTTTGCGCATTTGCGTTCAAGTACCAACCCTGCAGCCAGGTTATCCGGGCAAACCCGAAAGGTGGTCGCAGGAAATTTTCGAAGGATTTAGGAGGTCCTATTATGACTAAACTTAAGAGCCTATTGCTGGGTACTGCGGGAGCTCTTCTGCTTTCCTCAGGCGCAGCTGTAGCAGCTGACCAGCCGCAGGCGCCACAGCGCACTCCGGTCTGGGCATGTGACATTACCGGTTTCTGGGAACTTCCCGGCACCGATATCTGCTTCAAGGTTGGTGGCTATGCCAAAGCCGACCTGATCCTCACTTTTGATGAATTCAATGCTAATCCAGGCGGTCTTGCCGCTGGTGGTTCTGGCTCAGAATTTCTCGACACGGTTTTTGGCCTGGTCGGGATTGCCCGGGGTGGCGCTGGTACACTGGGTAATGGCGACGAAGCCCGTATCCATGCTCGCCAGTCCCGTGTTAACTTTGATGCTCGTACGAACACTTCTTATGGTACCGTTCGCGCATTCATCGAAGGTGACTTCTTTGGTACAGGTGGCAACGAGACGATTTCAAACTCGTCTGCGCTTCGCCTGCGTCATGCTTTCGTTCAGTTCGGCAACCTGCTTGCCGGTCAGACCTGGGGCACCTTCATGAATCTCCCGGCACTTTACGACACCCTCGACTTTGGTGGTGCCGGTGCTGTGAGCTTTATCCGTCAAGCCCAGTTCCGCTGGACCCAGCCTTTGGGCAATGGTGTGAGCCTTGTTGTGGCGATCGAAAACCCGGAAAACATGGATATTCGTAACGTTGCGTTGCGGACTTCTGTTAATGACGAAGTTCCGGATTTTGTAGCCAAGCTGGTCGTTGCACAGGCATGGGGTCATATCGAACTTGCTGGTGTGCTTCGTGACATGCAGGGTGGCCAAGTGGCTGGAGCTGCTAATCTTCCGCTCATGCCAGCTGGCACCGTTCTCGAAGATGAAGTTGGCTGGGCCGTTTCATTTAGTGGCCGGATCAAACTTCCGGTTGCCAATGGCAAAGATGATATCCGCTTTAACGCCATCTACAGTGATGGTGGCACCCGGTATCTTCTTAATGCTGCTCTGATGGGTCTAGCCAATGGCGGAACCGAAGGTGCTCGTGAATGGAACAATGCAGGTCAATTGCTTGAATCCTACGGTGTATCCGCTGGTTTCCGGCATTTCTGGTCGGATAACCTCCGGTCCAACCTGATCGGTAGTGTCACGGTCCTCGACAATGTTCTTATTGGCACTTCTGTTGAAGAGACCCACACGGTCTTTGCCAACCTGATCTGGTCGCCTGTACCGCGTGTCGATATGGGTATCGAGTTTATCTGGTCAGAACTTGAACTTCTGAACGGTACCTCGGCTGATCTGTCTCGCCTTCAGGTCTCAGTCTCACGCAGCTTCTAGGCTTCGTTTGATCTGAACTAGTCAGGTATCTGACACGTCCGTTTCTGACAGACCCCGGTGGTTTTCGGACCACCGGGGTTTTTTTGTGTGTAGTTTTTGAATTTATCATTCTGAATGTCCTCTGAATCCCCCCAAAATCCGTCATTCCGGGATAAGCCGGAATCCAGAGCGGACGTGCTAAGTGTTGGATCGCTAAAGCTGGATCCCGGATCGCACGGCGGGTCAACGTTTGCGCCATGCAAGATATCCAGGCCGCCGCTTGTCCGGGATGACGGGGAGACTAAAGTTGTTTCGAATCAAAATTCTGCCTGAATTCGCCTATCTCTTGACATAATCCAGCGACAAAACATTTTCCTTCGCGGTGAAATTTACAAAAAATTTTGGCCGAATTCACGAGAAAAACCGGTTTGCGTCACGTTTCTGTGATCAAAATATCACAGTGCACGGAAAATACCTCTGCAGACCATCAGAATGCGGTTCTTTTCATTGAATTCATAATCAGCCTGCTGTCTATTCAGTTTCGGAACAACTTGATCTCAGCTCTTGTTAGTTGAAGCAAAGCGTTTCGGACAGGGCAAACGTTCTGTTCTGATGGGGGGTCTGCAGATACCTGCTTCGCCATTTCGGCAAAAAGGATATCGGGGCCCGACTTTATAACTTTAGTGGAGGTCTATTATGAAAATGACCAAAAATCTGCTTCTCGGGTCGGTCGCCGCAGCCTTTGTGCTGGGTGGCAGTGCGGCTCTTGCAGCTGACCAGCCGCAGGCGCCACAGCGCACTCCGGTCTGGGCATGTGACATTACCGGTTTCTGGGAACTTCCCAACACCGATATCTGCTTCAAGGTTGGTGGCTATGCCAAAGCCGACCTGATCATCACTTTTGATGAATACAATGCTAATCCAGGCGGTCTTGCCGCTGGTGGTTCTGGCTCAGAATTTCTCGACACGGTTTTTGGCCTGGTCGGGATTGCACGTGGCGGCGCTGGTACACTGGGTAATGGCGACGAAGTTCGCCTCCATGCTCGCCAGTCCCGTGTTAACTTTGATGCCCGCACGAACACCTCTTATGGTACCGTTCGCGCATTCATCGAAGGTGACTTCTTTGGTACAGGCGGCAACGAGACGATTTCAAACTCGTCCGCACTTCGCCTGCGTCATGCTTTCGTTCAGTTCGGCAACCTGCTTGCCGGTCAGACCTGGTCAACCTTTATGGGATTGCCAGCACTTTATGACACCCTCGACTTTGGTGGTGCCGGTGCTGTGACCTTCCTTCGTCAATCCCAGTTCCGCTGGACCCAGCCTCTGGGCAATGGTGTGAGCCTTGTTCTGGCGATCGAAAATCCGGAAAACGCGGATGTTCGTAACGTTGCGTTGCGGACTTCTGTCAATGACGAGTTGCCAGACTTTGTTGCCAAGCTTGTTGTCGGCCAGGAATGGGGCCATGTCGAACTTGGCATCGTTCTCCGTGACATGCAGGGTGGCCAAGTGGCTGGAGCTGCTAATCTTCCGCTCATGCCAGCTGGCACCGTTCTCGAAGATGATATTGGCTGGGCTGTTACCTTTAATGGCCGGATCAAACTTCCGGTTGCCAATGGCAAAGATGATATCCGCTTTAACGCCCTCTACAGTGAAGGTGGTACCCGGTATCTTCTTAATGCAGCTCTGATGGGTCTAGCCAATGGCGGAACCGAAGGTGCTCGTGAATGGAACAATGCAGGTCAATTGCTCGAAGCTTGGGGTGTATCCGCTGGTTTCCGGCATTTCTGGTCTGATAACCTCCGGTCTAACCTGATCGGTAGTGTCACGCACATGGAAAATGTTCTGATTGGCACTTCTGTTGAAGAGACACACACTGTCTTTGCCAACCTGATCTGGTCGCCTGTTCCGCGTGTCGATATGGGTATCGAGTTTATCTGGTCAGAACTTGATCTTCTGAACGGTACCTCGGCTGATCTGTCTCGCATCATGGCATCCATCTCACGCAGCTTCTAGGCTTCGTTTGATCTGAACTAGTCAGGTATCTGACACGTCAGTTTCTGACAGACCCCGGTGGTTTTCGGACCACCGGGGTTTCTAAAAAGAAAGATTTTTAATTTACTGCAGCAAGATCGGTCCCGGACTGGTTGAGCGATTTGATAACAAAAAACCTCCTAAGTCCTTCAATAGCGTGGAACGGTATTCTCTGAATCCTCTCCGCGCTATTTTTTTGTCTTAACTTGTCTCGTTCACGTTGGCAGCGCGTGCGTATTATGTTCTTATCGCCATCGAATTTGAGTGCTGTATTTGATGTGATGCTGGCCAAATTAGTTGGACGGATTCATACACGGCGCGTTCTGAGTGAGGGTTAGTTGCATGTTTCATCCAGCAAAATTTTTGTGGGGGTTGTTGCCGCTTTTGTTGCTCGCATTGGTTACGTTATGGGCCAAGAGCGATGCAATTCAGGATGATCTGGCGTCGCGTACGAATACAGAGCGGCGTGCGGAAGGACATCGATGGGCGCGGGTTGAAATGGACGGGCGCGACTTGAGCCTTACCGGGACCGCGCCGACAGAAGCTGATCGTTCGCAAATGATGGAAATCGCGGCGGCTATTTGGGGTGTCAGGCAGGTTAGTGACAATACCGAACTTCTGGTGATTTTTGATCCTTATATCTGGTCGGCCGAGAGAACGGATCGCAACATCATTTTGACCGGGTACGCCCCGAATAGAGAGAGTCGCAAAAGCATTGTTGATGCTGCGAAAGCCAGTTTCCCGGATTTGCGTGTGAAAAATGAAATTGAATATGGTCGCGGTGCGCCGGTGAATTTTGAAATTGCAACGGCATTTGCATTTAGCCAGCTAGGGTATTTGCAGGAAGGCAGTGTAACATTTTCCAACCAGACGATTGCTTTTTCGGGCCGGGCCGCGAATTTGGAAAGTTATAATGCGGCACTTGCTGTCATTAGCAACCCCGAACTACCCACCGGATTTACACTTGGGGATAGCAATATTTCCCGCCCGATTGCCAGTCCGTTCGTCTTTTCGGTAAAGCGCGTGGGTCGAAACATTCAATTATCCGGATTTGCCCCCACTGACGAAGAAAAAGCGGGTATTTTGGCTACCGTGGCACGAAAATTCCCGAATTTTGTCATAGATGACCAGATCAATATTGCTGACGGTGCGCCTGACGGATGGCGTGCGATAGCAAATTTTGCCTTGCAGCAAATTAGCCGCCTTGTTTCAGGCGAAGCCGTTATCAGTGATACAGAAATTGCGGTGAGCGGGGAGGCGGTGCATCAGGGGGCGATCGATGGCATTGTTACTGCATTGAATGGTGCACTTCCAGCTGGATTTTCAGGTGCTGGCGAGATTGCGATTGCGGCGCCTGGTCCTCCGGTAGATTTATTTGCCTGCCAGGATTTTTTCAATGAAGTGATGGGCAGCGAGAAAATCCTGTTCGATGTGGGCGACGCCATGATCAGCATGGATAGCATGCGGGTGATTGATGAAATTGTGGTTGTTGCGCTACGATGCCCCAATGGAAAAATAGCAATCCTTGGGCATACAGATGATGATGGTGATGATGCTTCAAACCAGAATTTGAGCGAAGTCCGGGCCAATTCTGTCCGGAGTGCCATGATAGCCGGAGGCATCAGCGACACCCGCTTGACGGCGATTGGATATGGCGAAAGCCGTCCTGTTACGTCGAATGAAACCGAAGACGGCAAAGCTGCCAACCGGCGAATCGAATTCCGGGTTGTCCGGATCCAGTATTAGGAGCGTAGAATGGATTATCTGCTGTCAGAATTATGGCCGTTTATGATCGCTGCATTGGCGATCGGGATTTTCACCGGTTGGTTGGCTGTCTCTCCGCCACGCTCATAAAATTTGGGCGTTGATATAGTTGAATTGAGGATGCTGAAATGGGCTATATGATTTTCCAGACGTTGATTTTGTTGCTGGCCGCATTCATTGTCGGTTGCATTTTAGGCTATTGGCTGAAACGCACTTTTGGCGCGTCAAACACTGACAGTCCAACTGCTGTGGCGGTATCTCCTGTTCCAGCGGATGGACGTCCGGAATCTTTGGCTGCGCCGATTGGTGGCACCAAAGATGATTTGAAACGGATCAAAGGTGTCGGCAAAGTCATCGAAGACAAGTTGAACGGTTTGGGGATATTTCATTTCAGCCAGATCGCCGAATGGGGCGCTGATGAAATTACCTGGGTTGACGGGTATCTTTCTTTCAAAGGCCGGATCGAACGTGACGGTTGGGCCAATCAAGCGAAAACCTTGACCGAAGGCGGAGAAACCAATTTTTCAAAACGCGTCGACAAGGGTGAAGTTGCCAGCAGTTCCTGATCCGACCGGGATTGGATCAGGAATGTTTTTCTTTATCTAATTTATTAAAAAAACTGCTTATTTTTCCGATGCTGATGGAATCCATCAAGAGCGGTGCGTGACCCTCTTCCTTGATTTCCAGGGTTTCCATCTTGTTGTGGCGCTGGCCCATCTCAACGAGCGTAGTTTCATCGAGTAGGTCGGAATTTTCACCTCTGATAACCAGCGTGGGAATATTACGCAGCGCCTCAAATTGAGGCCAGAGTGTTGTAACTGGTTTGGACAGGTCCAGGTCTTCGAATGGCCGCGCAAGATTGGGATCATAAGCCGGTGCGATTTCTCCATCTTTTTCCACGTATGAACGTTTGGCAAAACCCATCCAGGCATCGTTATCAAGATAAGGGAATTGGCCTTCATTCAAGGTTTTGATGAGACGAGCGGCATCTTCCCAATTATGTACCGGTGGTGTCTTGCCCACATAGCCTTTGATGCGGGCAAGGCCCTTGGCGCCAAGAACCGGGCCAATATCGTTGAGAACCACGCCAGCCATTACACCGGGGCGCATGACAGCGATGATCAAGGCCAGAATGCCGCCGCGTGATGTGCCCACGATTCCTACATGACCAAGTCCGAGAGCAGGCATGACACTGAGCACGTCATTGGCTTCAATCTGGGAATCATAATTGCGCCAATTAGTGTCCCAATCTGATCTGCCGCGCCCTCGGCTTTCAAGAGATACGACGCGGCGAGGGTGTTTGTCGTTATAGGCCAAGTGGAGCGCTAACTCATGAAAGTCGTGGGCGTTCCGGGTCAGCCCGGGTAAACACAAGACCGGTAGGGCGTTGCTTGTCCTGTCGCCATAATCTCGCGCATGAAGTTTTAGGCCGTCATTCATGGATACGAAAACATCCAGCCAGGGCTGGGCGTCATGGTTGACTGTTGAATTCATCGGGACCCTGCAATTCAATGTTACTTTAACTGGAGCATACAGGTCCTTGCCTTGACGATCCAGAGGCGTCAGCTTCCTCCTCTTATCAAATCAATTTGAATTTCGAGCGGGTGGGCGCCATTATTCAAGCGCGCCCGATAAATTTGCAGGTTTGCCAAAACACGCTGCACGTAGTTTCTGGTCTCATTGAAAGGGATCATTTCGATCCAGTCGATCGGGTCAATTACGCCGTCGCGCGGATCGCCGAAACTATCCATCCATTGGGTTACGCGCCCGCCGCCAGCGTTATACCCGGCAATGCTCATAATGTAGGAGCCGGAGAAACGTACCAGTAATCCTTCCAGGTAGGTCGCGCCGAGATTGACATTATAAGACGGGTCCTGGGTCAGGCGGGCAAGGTTGTATGGTAGTTGAAGCCCGGTCGCGACTTCGCGGGCGGTCGCCGGCATCAATTGCAATAGGCCCCGCGCGCCGGAATGGCTGACGGCTGTTTGCAAAAAGGCACTTTCCTGACGGGCAATGGCGTAGGTCAGGGCAGGTTCCAAAGAGCGATTGTCATCAAAGCCTTCGGGCAACCCGGCCAAGGTGAATGCCGCATGTAATTGTGGTTGGTTTCGGATAATCGCGGCCTTGCCAATGCGGAGCGCTATATCGGCGCGGCCCAGATTTTCTGCATATTGAGCTGCCAACACAATTTCAGGATCGAATCTGTTGACGCGGCCAATCTGGACGAGAAATTTTTGCATGGAACCGAATTCACCTAGATCGGCAAATAACCGTGCCGCGAGGGCTAATTCGTTGGCTTCGAACAATTCAGTGTCTGCCGGGGTTGAAGGTGAAGTCACACCAAGGACTATTTCCGTCCGGTTGACCTCAAGCGCTGCCAATTGGCCGTAATAAGTATATTTATACCCGGCGGCGTTGGCGAAATGCTCCTGTGATAATGCTGAATTGCCACGGATATGCTCGGTACGCCCAAGCCAGTATTCCGCACGTGACACGCTCAACGGGCTGGTAACGGCGGATCGCAACCTGGTGAAATGGTGAAGTGCGATTTCCGGGTCAAATTGATGTCTGAGCGCGATCCATCCGGCAAGAAATTCGCCTTCGGCATAATAAATTCCGGGGGGGGTATTGTGGCCTGCTGCTAGACTGAAAGCGAGGTCAGGTCTCATTTCAAGTAATACGCGGCGCACGAGCAGGCGGCGTTCCGGCCACCAGCCGCGCGCATCGGTCAGATGCTGGTTTTCAGGTGTCGAACCAATTAAAATTTCTGCCGCTGTAACCGCGTCTCCACGGCGTCTTTTTGCCTGGGCCTTGCGTAATACAATCAACGGGTCGCTGTGCACGGATTCTGACGCATCGGTCATAATTTTACGGGCGTTGGCGCTCCGCTTTCCGACCGCGCCGTAGGCCCGCAAAAGTTGATTGCCGAATTCACCGACCATGCGCATGATGCGGGCGGCGGCAGATGTGCGGCCGCGATAATAAAGCCGTCTTGCCCTGATACGATGGTCACTCGCATCGATGAAGTCTGAAAACTCTTCCAGAATTTTATCTTCCAGCGATCTGCTCAATTGACCCAGATGCCATACTTCATCGACCAGTTCCGCCGCTGCATCCGGGTTTCCCTGAGCCACATTCCAGCGAGCCAGAACAATTTTGCCAAGGTTGGATATCGGCTGGTGGGGCGCCAAAAGGTCCGGGAAATTATCCGGTGTGATATTTTGCAGATAAAACGCGCCTTCTTGTCGTACCCTGATTTGGTCCAGGTCCGGCCAGGTTGGGTGGGCGGCAATAAACTCTCCGATCCTTTCAGGTGACGCATGGATGGCGGCTCCTCGAACATAGAGCCATTCCGCGATGTCGCGGGCAAGCGGGTCAACAATTGTTCCCTGTATGGATAAAGCCGAGACAATGGCTTCATCACCAAGTAGTGAAATAAAATTCTGCGTTGCGTAATAATCTTCCGTTCCGACAATTCTGGATGGGGGAGGCGGATCAGAGGGGCGTAATGATGGGACCACCATACCATGTGATACCGTTTCTTCCCGCCTTTCCGCCTGTTCCGTGCTGCTTTGAGCCGGACGAATTTCGGGAACCGGCGGTTCACCGAGTTCAGATTCGGGGCGAAATTGTGGAATGGGGGCATCTTCAGTCGCGGCAAGAATTGGCGATACGAAAATTGTTGCGGTAAGGAACAGGCCGGAAATCAAGACCCACGCCGTCTTGCGAAAAAAACCGTCAATCTCACCGATTTTCAATTTTTCCCCCCGCATTTGAGCTTGGCCCTGATTCTGACGGATTTCCGTCATATTCGTCACAATAGTGCGATATGGACAGAAAGTGGCATTTCGAAGATGCTAAACTACTTTTAGTTTTACCATAGCTACGTAATGTGGCTTAGAATCCTACGTTCGCCTTGTGTCCGTATCTGGGAATGACTATGGTCCGCGACGAAGATTGATGGCGGCATTTGCTTGCCATTAGAACCGGAGTGTTTCGAAATGTTTACGGGTTCAATTACCGCACTGATTACGCCATTCAGAGATGGTGCGGTGGATGAGAAATCCTTTCAGGAATTTGTCGATTGGCAGATTACAGAGGGAACCCATGGCCTTGTGCCCGTTGGGACCACCGGTGAATCTCCCACACTTACAACTGAAGAGCATATGCGGGTCGTGGACCTTTGTGTTGAAGCGGCTGGCGGTCGGGTTCCGGTTATTGCCGGGGCTGGGTCCAATTCCACAGCCGAAGCGGTGGAATTTGTAAAGCACGCCAAGGCGTCCGGCGCGGACGGCGCTCTTGCGGTTTGTCCTTATTACAACAAGCCGATGCAAGAGGGGTTGTATCAACATTTCAAGGCCTTGAACGATGCGGCTGAGATTCCGATTCTGATCTACAATATTCCTCCGCGTTCTGTCGTGGATATGAGCGTTGAGACCATGGCGCGACTATTTGAGTTGCCCAATATTGTTGGCGTCAAGGATGCGACCGCAGATTTGGCGCGGCCAAGCTTGCAGCGCCATGCGATGGGGCCTGAATTCCTGCAATTTTCCGGTGAAGACGCGACGGCGCTGGCCCATAGGGCGCATGGTGGACATGGCTGTATTTCAGTTACTTCAAATGTTGCGCCCGGGCTTTGTTCGGCATTTCAAAATGCGTGCGCGGTTGGCCGTTATGACCGTGCTCTGGAAATACAGGATCTGCTGATGCCGTTGCATGATGCGCTTTTTGTCGAATCCAGCCCTGGGCCTGTCAAGTATGCGGCCGAATTGCTTGGCAAATGCGGTGACCAAACCCGGTTGCCGCTGGTGCCTGTTAGCGAAACAACCAAACAGGTTGTGCGCGACGCCATGGTCCATGCTCGAATCCTGAACGGTTGAAGCCGTATATGAACAATGGCAAAAGAAAAAAGCACCTATAGAGCCGTTGCGGAAAACCGCAAGGCGCGGTTCAACTATGAACTTATGGAAACGTTTGAGGCTGGGCTCCAATTGAAGGGCTCTGAGGTCAAAGCGCTTCGTTTGGGCAAGGCCAATATTGCAGAATCATACGCTAGCGTTGAAGACGGCGAATTGTGGCTGATCAATTCCAATATTCCGACTTATGCCCAGGCAGCGCGTGAGAACCACGAACCGCGGCGCCATCGCAAATTGCTTTTGAAACATCGCGAGATCAACAAGCTTATAGGTGGAATCGAGCGGGACGGCATGACGATTGTACCGCTCCGGCTTTATTTCAACGATCGCGGGCTCGCCAAATTGCAAATCGCGCTGGCGCGGGGCAAGAAGCTTCATGACAAACGCCAGACCGAAAAAGACCGGTCCTGGCAGCGGGAAAAACAACGCGTGATGCGCGAACGCGGGTGATAATGGTTACGCGTCTAAGTCTGATCTGATTCTTTTAAAAACTGCATCAAACATATCGCCCGTCAATCGACCGGTATTGGTATTGTAACGGGAGCAATGGTAGCTGTCGTAAAGCTGGATTTCAGGGCTTAGCTGGTGTCTTCCTTCATGGCCAAACGGGTGTGCGGCCAGGCGTAATTCGAAGGCCCTGATCACGTTGTCGTGGGCGATTTTTCCGAGCGCGAGGATCGCTTCTAAACGTGGCATAGCGTCTATTTCTGCGCGTAAAAATGGCCTGCAGGCATTCATCTCGGCACCAATTGGTTTGTTTGCGGGTGGCACGCAGCGCACTGCGTTCGCGATCCGGCATTCAAAAAGCTGGAGATTGTCATCTACGTGAGCGGCGAAATTGTCGCTCGCAAATCCAAACTTTGCCAAAGTCGGATAAAGCAGATTTCCTGCATGGTCTCCAGTGAACGGACGCCCGGTACAATTGGCGCCACGTAATCCAGGCGCCAGGCCGACAACCAGAAACCGTGCGTTGAGAGAGCCGAAAGACGGGACCGGGGCATTATGCCAGTCTGGATATTTCGCCCGTTGTTCGAGACGGAATTCAACCAACCTAGGACAAAGCTGGCAATCGTGGTCAGGCGTGTTTTTTAAAAAAGGATTCAATTACAACGACCCGGTGCCGGTTCAAGTGTCGACGAGTTCGTCTTCTTCCTGATCATAATAGGCGTTTTCATTCGTCTCTTGGGATTCGGGTCGTGCGTTACGATTGGCAGGGCGGGCAATAGTACCGTCAAATTCAACCAGATCAATAAAATGATCGGCCTGGCGGCGCAATTCGTCGGCAATCATCGAAGGTTGCGTTGATGTTGTGGAAATTACGGTAACCCTCAATCCTTTTTTCTGTACGGCTTCGACTAATGAGCGAAAATCTCCATCGCCGGAAAACAGGACAACATGGTCCAGATAAGGGGCAAGTTCGAGAACGCCAACGGCAATCTCGATATCCATATTGCCTTTAATTTTGCGTCGACCGGCTTCGTCATAGAATTCCTTGGCCGGTTTGGTGACCATGGTATAGCCGTTATAATCCAGCCAATCGATCAAAGGGCGTATCGAAGAATATTCCTGATCTTCAATAATCGCTGTGTAATAAGTGGCACGCACAAAATAAGTTTGGTTCCGAAAAAAATCCAGCAGCCGCTTATAATCAATCTCCAGAGAAAGCGCCTTCGCGGCAGCATACATGTTGGCACCATCGAGGAACACGGCAACGCGTTCTGTGGGTTTAAACAGTGTTTCAATTTTGGTCATGAAAATTGTTCTTAATAAAAAGCATGTTTAGATTACTTGGAACAGAATTTAGGGGCATTTCAAGGTACGCAATCCGAGTAGAGATGATTTGTAGTCGAAATCATTTTATACGCGGAAATGTTATGTGTAAACGGAGTAAATTGTCATCCATTTCTTGGATGCTGTGAGGTGGCCATGATCTTAATTTCGTTTGGCAGTAATCTAAGAGGGCACTTTGGGGGGTCCGAGGCGACGCTACGTCAATCTTTTACGTTATTGGCAAAAAATGGCATTGACGTGGTTGCACTGTCCGGGCTGTACGAAACACCACCAGTTGGCCCGGGTCGCCAGAATAATTATCTCAACGCGGTTGCGCAGGTAGAGACGCGGCTTTCTCCTGCCAGCCTGATTAAAATTCTTTTGAGAATTGAAATCGCATGTGGCCGACGACGTGGGCCTCGTTGGTCTGCACGGGTTCTCGATCTCGATCTATTGGCGTATCGCCGCATGGTATTTGGGTGGGGTGAGGGGATCAATCAATTACGGGACGGTCGCGCTGCTGCATCGCATCTGGTTATTCCGCATCCGCGCATGGATTTCAGGCCGTTTGTGCTTCGCCCGATGATTGATATAGCTGCGGAATGGCGACACCCCGCCTTGGGTTTGACAGCCTTGCAGCTTTTGCACGGCGTCGAAAAATCAAGTGAGACGCAAGGGATTATAAGAATATCAAATCCGAATTGGGGTTCAACCGAAATTTGAGGGCAAAAATCAAGTGAGACGCAAGGAATTACTTGCGTTTTTACTCATGTGGGCATACATAGCGCGTATATCAGATATTTAAAAAACCAACCTGCGAAAGGGCCTGCCCATGGCTCGCGTAACCGTTGAAGACTGCATTGATAAGGTAGAGAGCCGTTTTGAGCTCGTTTTGCTGGCTGCCCACCGGGCCCGGGAAATTTCTGAAGGCGAGCCGCTCACGATTGATCGCGACCGGGATAAAAACCCTGTAGTAGCTCTTCGTGAAATCGCCGGGGAAACAATCCTTGCCGGTGATGTGCGGGAAGAACTGATCCATTCGCTGCAAAAATATGTTGAAGTGGATGAACCCGACGACGAGGATGTAATCGTACTTGCGAATGAATCATCTGAAGACGGGGAATCGGGCGATCAAATGGACCGCATGTCAGAGGAAGACCTTCTCAAAGGTCTTGAAACCATGCTTGCGGCAGAAGGTGATTCAGACCGCCGTTAATCCAGTTCGGACTTTTGCCAGAATTGGCATTGGGCACGGGTATATGCTGATCCTTCGTGAAGCGGAGACGGTATGACCCGGCAGATTGAACTAGTAGAAAAAGTAGGATCCTACAATCCAGGCACGGATGAGGCGCTGCTCAACCGTGCCTATGTCTATGCTATGAAAGCCCATGGCAGCCAGAAGCGAGCATCCGGCGAAGCCTATATTACCCATCCTCTTGAAGTTGCGAATATTTTAGCCGATCTCCATCTTGATGATGCTTCGATTGCGGCAGCCTTGTTGCACGATACGATCGAGGATACCCAGGCGACGCAGTCCGAAATTGCTCAACAATTCGGGGCCGAGATTGCTGATATTGTTGAAGGCCTGACCAAAATCAACAAACTTGATCTTGTCTCAAAGCGTGCCAAACAAGCCGAGAATTTCCGCAAACTCCTGCTCTCGGTTTCCAATGACGTGCGGGTGCTGCTGATCAAACTTGCCGACCGTCTGCATAATATGCGGACGCTTGATCACGTGGCGCCGGAAAAACGCACCCGGATCGCGCAAGAAACCATGGATATCTATGCACCATTGGCTGGGCGTATGGGGATGCAGGAAATTCGTAGTGAGCTGGAAGACCTTGCATTCCGTTACCTGACGCCAGAAGCGTTTGAGATGGTGAATGAGCGGCTGGAAGCGCTGCGCGAGAAAAACACCGACCTGATCAAAGAAATTTCTGATGAACTTGGGCATCGTCTGGAAGAAGCCGGGATTACGGCAACCGTAACCGGGCGGGAAAAACGGCCCTATTCAATTTGGCGGAAGATCGAACGGAAATCCATTTCGTTCGAGCAGCTATCGGACATTTACGGATTCCGCATCACTGTTGAAGATGAAGCTGCGGCCTATCAAGCGCTCGGGATTGTGCACACAACCTGGCCGATGGTTCCAACCCGGTTCAAGGATTATATCTCGACACCGAAGCAGAACGATTATCAATCGATTCATACAACGGTGATTGGGCCGGGTCGTCAAAGGGTCGAACTGCAAATTCGCACCCACGCCATGGATGATGTGGCTGAATATGGCATCGCAGCGCACGCATTTTACGCGGATACGGGTGATGGAGCCTCAGCTCGCTCAAAATCCCACGTCAAAGACACCAAAGCTTATAGGTGGTTACGGCAGCTTGTAGATAGTTTGGAAGAGGGCGATCATCCGGAGGAATTCCTGGAGCACACCAAGCTCGATCTATTTTACGATCAGGTTTTTTGCTTTTCTCCCAAAGGAACACTGATCGCGCTGCCTGTAGGTGCCAAGCCAATCGATTTTGCCTATGCGGTGCATACCGATATAGGCAATACCTGCGTTGGCTGCAAAATTAATGGCAAAGTGTCGCCGTTATTTGACGAATTGCACAACGGCGACGAAGTGGAAATTATCTGCTCGAAAACCCAGACACCGCCACTCGTTTGGGCTGATCTGGCGGTAACCGGCAAGGCAAAAGCGGCGATCCGCCGGGTTACCCGCGAAGCGGCACGGGGGCAATATACCAGTCTTGGCAAGAAGATACTGGAGCGTTCGTTTGAACGTGCAGGACGGGCTTACTCAGAGGAACGCATTGAGGGTGCGCTAGCGCGTCTTGCCTTCAGCCGACTTGACGATGCTTTCGTCGCTGTGGGGCGCGGTGAAACATCTTCGAATGATGTACTTCAGGCTGTGTATCCCGACTATCAGGAATCCCGCCCGGTTCAAAAAGTGACCGGAAAGGTGGACGAAGGTTGGTTCGGAATACGGCGGGTCATGGGATTAAAATTCAGAATTCCCGGCAGAAATCGTTCAAAATCCGCCAAAGCAGATAGCAAAGAAATCAGACAGAACATTCCGATCCATGGGTTACATGGCGACCTCCCAGTAGATTTTGCCAGCACGGGCGCTGTTCCAGGTGATAGAATCGTTGGTATTCAAGAACCGGGGAAGGGAATTAAGATATTTCCAATTGAGTCCCCCAACTTGAGGCAATTCGACAACCAGACCGATCAATGGCTTGATGTAATGTGGGATATTGACCCGGAAAATGCAGACCGATTTCCAACGCGCATCCGTGTGATGGTTATGAACGAGCCAGGCGCACTTGGTGAGATCGCGACTTTGATCGGAGAGCAGGATGGCAATATCGACAGTTTGGATATTATTGGCCAGACCCGTGATTTCCGGGAAATGATTATTGATCTTGAGGTATGGGACGCCAAACACCTGAATGGCATTATTTCACATTTACGCAAAATGCCTGGCGTGAATGAAGCTGAACGTGTCATTGGGTGACCAGAATTTATACCGCTCTTTTCAATTCCTCTTATTGCGAATTTACCGGATCATCACTATTTTAATCGGATAGTGGATATCAGAAGCACTTCAATTATTTGTCTGTAATCAGTTATGCTTTTCGGACGACGCGATAAACCTGACCTTGCCGAGCGCGTGCGGGTGTTTTTTTGGCCGCGCCGGGGTTGGGTCAGATCAAGCCGCTATGTTCTGAAACGAGTACTCAGGCTGTCCGGTAGTCCGCATGCCATTGCTCTTGGGGTGGGTGCCGGGGTGTTTGCCTCATTTACACCGTTTATCGGATTTCATTTTATCCTGGCAGGCCTGATTGCCTGGCTGATTGGCGGTAACCTGCTTGCGTCGGCGCTTGGAACGTTTGTGGGTAACCCTCTGACATTCCCGTTTATCTGGGCGTCTACCTACGGTATTGGCAATTGGATACTTGGTGTGAATGCGCATGCTGCTCTTGAGATTGATCTCGAACCCGGGTTGCTGGAAGGTTCGTTTGTTACCTTGTTGCCAATTATGAAGCCAATGTTCGTTAGCGGAATTCCACTAGGTATATTTGTGGCGCTTATGTTTTATTTTCCGGTTCGTGCAGGTATAGATATCTATCAACAGAGGCGGCGGGATCAATTGCGGGCGAGTGTTGATGGCAATGGTCAGGGGATGGAATTTTGAAACCATTGCTGAACGAATTGCGGCTTGGTGTAAATATCGATCATGTGGCAACCATCAGGAATGCGCGCGGCGGAATTCATCCGGATCCTGTACGCGCGGCGCTGATGGCCGCTGATGCGGGCGCTGACGGCATTACGGCTCATCTGCGTGAAGATCGCCGACACATCAGTGATGACGATATTGCCCGGCTTCGCAGCAATGTTGCGCTTCCTCTCAATCTGGAAATGGCGGCAACAGAAGAAATGCTGGCGATCGCGCTTAGGCATATTCCTAATGCTGTCTGTTTGGTACCGGAAAAACGTCAGGAATTAACCACTGAAGGTGGTTTGAACATCTACCGGAATAAGAAATATCTGCATGATTTCATTCAGGCGCTTAAAGCAGCTGGGACCAGGGTATCGCTGTTCATAGATCCAAGCGGCAAACAAATCGAAGCAGCCGCTGAGATTGGTGCTGATATAGTTGAATTGCATACAGGACGCTATTGCGAAGTGGTACTGGGCGCTGACCGGAAAGAAGAGGCCAGGGAATTGAAACGCCTTGTTGAAGGTGCAACGTTTGCTGCAGGATTCGGTTTGGAGGTACATGCTGGCCACGGGCTCGATTTTGAAACTGTAAAACCGGTCGCCGCCATTCCTGAATTGGTTGAACTGAATATCGGCCATTTTTTAATCGGTGAAGCGATTTTTATCGGCATGGAAGCTGTTGTAACGGATATGCGGAAAATCATGCATGAAGTACGTTTGGGTGTGAATGCAGAGCCAACGCCGTGATTATCGGCATTGGCAACGATATTATAGATATCAGGCGAATTGAAAAAACGCTTCTACGTTTCGGACCCCGCTTTACCGACCGGATTTTTACCAAACTTGAGCGTGAAAAATCCGACGGGCGGAAGTTACGTGCGGCGTCATATGCAAAACGATTTGCGTCCAAGGAAGCCTGTTCCAAAGCCCTAGGCACCGGGTTTCGTCGTGGTGTTTTCTGGCGCGATATGGGCGTGGAAAACCTGCCTTCCGGCAAGCCGACCATGCTGTTAACCGGTGGCGCCAGATTGCAACTGGATCGGATCACGCCGGATGGTAGTGAGCCGGTTATTCATCTGACAATTACTGATGATTGGCCCATGGCTCAGGCGATTGTGATCATCGAGGCGCACAGACCCGGTTAGAGACTGTTTTCATTCGGATCGAAATAGGGCATAGGGTGCATGAAACCGATCAGGACAATGGATCATGACAATTATGAATGACGAAGTGGCGGAAAATAAAGATGGCGGTATGCGCGAAACCATCAAGGTAGTTATTCACGCCTTGTTGCTGGCGCTGATCGTTCGCACTTTTTTATTCCAGCCGTTCAATATCCCGTCTGGGTCGATGAAATCTACCTTGTTGATTGGCGACTATATTTTTGTTTCCAAATTCAGCTACGGCTACAGCAATTTCTCGCTGCCGTTCAGCCCGAATATATTCTCCGGGCGGATTTGGAACGAGGAACCTGATCGTGGCGATGTGGCCGTATTCCGCCTGCCGCGCGACACCAGCATCGATTATATCAAGCGGGTCATTGGGTTGCCGGGTGATGAAATCCAGATGATCGACGGTGTTCTCCATATCAACGGCACAGCAGTTCTGCGGCAGCGAGTTGAGGACTATGTGATGATCGACCGCCGCGGCCGCCAGATCAACGCACCGCGATACCGCGAAACGTTGCCAAACGGCGTATCGCATTACACGCTGGATCTTGTGGAGAATGGATTTAGCGACAATACCGGCGTGTTTAAAGTGCCTGATGGGCATTATTTCATGATGGGTGACAATCGGGATAATTCATCCGATAGCCGGGTCCAGTCAGGTGTCGGATTTGTGCCGCTTGAAAACTTTATCGGGCGGGCGAACATTGTTTTCTTCTCTCTGGAAGAGGATGCCAGCGCGTGGCGGATATGGGAATGGCCAACATCGGTGCGTTGGGACCGCTTGTTTACGTCGGTGGATTAAGTGGGGGCATCTGAAAAATTTGATGTGGACGGCGTCTCCCGCCGGGTTGGATATGAATTCAGCGACCCGGATGTGCTTCGTCTTGCGCTAACCCATAAAAGCGTTCTAAATGACGATTTAGATGCCAAAACCAACGAGCGGTTGGAGTTTTTAGGCGACCGCGTGCTTGGGCTGGTAACGGCGGCCATGATCCATAAAGGTTATCCGGATGCCGATGAAGGTGAATTGCATCGCCGACAACGTGCATTGATCCGCAAAGGGACTTGCGCCGATATTGCAAAAGAAATTGGCCTCGGGGCGCATCTGATCCTTGGTAACAGCGAACAACGCTCTGGTGGACGATCCAAGCAGACGATCCTTGGAGATGCCTGCGAAGCGGTTTTGGCGGCAATCTATCTCGATGGCGGGTTGGATGAAGCTGCCGGGTTCATTGAGCGCCACTGGCGGCCCCGGATGGAAACTGCAGATAAACCCCAGCGCGATGCCAAATCGGCACTTCAGGAATGGGCACAAGGCCAGAGTTTGCCCCCACCGGTATATGAAGTGGAAGACAGGACCGGGCCGGATCATGAACCACTATTCACCGTGCGCGTTGTGATTTCCGGGTTGGAGCCAATGTCTGCGAAAGGGCGCTCAAAGCGCGATGCGGAACAGAGTGTTGCAACTATTTTTCTCGTTAAAATCGGATTGTGGCAGGAAGAAGCAAATAATGAGTGACGAATTCGTAACACCACCAATCGCTGATATGCGGTGTGGCTTTGTTGCTGTCATCGGCGCCCCGAATGCCGGGAAATCCACGCTGATTAATCATATGGTTGGCAGCAAGGTAGCGATTGTCAGCCATAAGGTGCAGACCACGCGGTCGACCCTGCGGGGTATTGCTATTTTTGGCAATAGTCAGGTGATATTCATCGATACACCGGGGATTTTCGCCCCCAAACGCCGGCTCGACCGTGCCATGGTCAAACAAGCCTGGAGCGGGGCAGGTGACGCTGATTTCGTCATGCTTCTGGTGGATGCCAGAAAAGGGATTGACGACGAGACCCGCGCCATTGTGGAGGGTTTGTCGGAATTAAAACGGGATATTTTCCTGATCCTCAACAAGATCGATCTGGTGGAACGGGAATCGCTCTTGAAGCTGACTGAAGACCTTGCTGCCATGTATCAATTCAAGGATGTATTCATGATCTCGGCGTTGAAAGGCGATGGGGTTGATGATTTGAAAAAGCATCTTGAGGAAAATAGCCAGCCAGGACCGTGGCATTATCCGCCGGACCAAATTTCAGACGCACCAAAATATTTCATTGCGGCCGAGATCACGCGGGAAAAGCTGTTCCTGAGACTGCATGATGAATTGCCATATGCTTCCACGGTTGAAACTGAGACCTGGGAAGACAAGGCCGATGGTTCTATCCGGATTGAGCAGGTGATTTATGTAATCCGCGACAGCCAGAAACCTATTGTTATTGGCAAGAACGGGCAGACGATCCGGGCTATCGGGTCAGATGCGCGAACGGAATTATCTGAAATTCTGGGATGCAAGGTTCACTTGTTTCTGTTTGTAAAAGTGCGTGGCAAATGGGGTGATGATCCGGCGCGATATCGGGCCATGGGGCTTGATTTTCCGCGCGAATGAACTGAATTCTGTTCTTGGTCCAGTGATCTGAAGGAACATTCCCTCAATGGAATGGCAAGAACCTGGCATAATTCTCGGCACCCGCAAGCTCGGTGAAGGCAGCGTTATTGTCGAGATTCTTACACTCGACCATGGCCGCCATATGGGGGTTGTGCGCGGTGGACGCGGCAGTCGGATGCGCAGTATTCTGCAACCGGGAAACCGGGTTTTTGCGACGTGGCGGGCGCGCCTTTCCGATCATCTTGGGCAATTCAAACTGGAACCGGACCAACTTGATGCGGCCCTGTTCATGGATGACCGTTTACGTTTGCTCGGTCTGAACCAGCTCAACGAACAGGTCAGGTTGTTGGCCGAGCGTGAACCGCACCCGGACCTTTTCGCACGTTATAAATTTATGCTGGATGCTGTGCTTGAAGGCGCAAATTGGGCAAAATATCTGATCGCGTGGGAAGTGAATTTATTGCAGGAACTTGGCTTCGGCCTGGACCTTTCGGTTTGTGCCGCGACAGGCAAAACGGATGATCTGGTTTACGTCTCTCCCAAAACCGGACGTGCGGTGAGCCGTGAAGCAGGCGAGCCGTATCATGATCGAATGCTGACGCTTCCAAAGTTTTTGGTTGCGGACAATGATCCCGATGCGGAAGAATTGCGGGCCGGATTTGCCCTTACTGATTTTTTTCTGTTGCGGGAAATATACAATCCACGGCAAATCGAACCCTCAATCATTCGCGAACAACTGGTGGGCAAGCTTTGCAGACCTGCGAAAAATGGTCGAAATTTGCTCTAGCGCTCGGGAAGCCTTGAGATTGGCGCTTTGTTGGAGTAATCCGACACATTATGAGCAAAGCAGCGCAACCACCTGATTCGGGCGATATCGAGCCAATTGGCCTGCGCGAAGCGTTGGAAGAACGCTATCTGGCTTATGCGCTTTCAACAATCATGCACCGGGCTTTGCCGGATGTCAGGGACGGCTTGAAACCGGTTCACCGGCGCGTTCTTCATGCGATGCGATTGTTGAAGCTTGATCCTGATGCAGGCTTCAAAAAATGCGCCCGTGTTGTTGGCGATGTGATCGGCAAATATCATCCTCACGGCGACCAGTCGATTTATGACGCGTTGGTGCGGTTGGCCCAGGAATTTGCAGTGCGTTACCCGCTCGTAGATGGGCAGGGGAATTTCGGCAACATCGACGGCGATAACGCCGCCGCCATGCGGTATACCGAAGCGCGGCTGACCGCAGTCGCGACGGCGCTTCTGGAAGGTATAGACCAGGATACGGTTGATTTTCGCAGCACCTATGACGGTGAAGAAGAAGAACCGGTTGTTCTGCCCGGCAATTTTCCCAATCTGTTGGCAAATGGTTCCACCGGTATTGCGGTTGGTATGGCGACCAGTATTCCTCCGCATAATGCCGGCGAATTGTGCGACGCCGCGTTGCATCTGATTAAATTCCCAAACGCAACAATTGCGAAGCTGGTTGATTTCGTTCCCGGTCCAGATTTCCCGACGGGTGGAGAAATTATTGAAGGCCGCGATTCTATTGTTGAATCGTATAAGACCGGGAAGGGCGGCTTTAGCCTGCGCGCCAAATGGGAGAAGGAAGATACCGGGCGTGGGGGCTATGTTGTTGTCCTTACTGAAATTCCGTATCAGGTTCAAAAATCCCGTCTGATTGCGAAAATCGCCGAATTACTGTTCGCCAAGCGCCTGCCGCTGCTTGGCGATGTTCGCGATGAATCTGCTGACGATGTTCGCATTGTTCTGGAACCGCGCAGCCGAACTGTTGATCCCGTCGTAATGATGGAAAGCCTGTTCAAGCTGACCGATCTTGAGGTGCGGATTTCCCTCAACATGAATGTTCTCAGCCAGGGCAAGATCCCCAAGGTGATGAACCTCTCGGAAGTGTTGAGCGAATGGTTGGCGCATCGAAAAGAAGTGTTGGTTCGCGCCACCAGTTTCCGGCTTGGAAAAATAAATCACCGGCTGGAAATTCTGGCGGGCTATTTGATCGCCTACCTCAATCTGGATGAAGTGATCCGGATCATTCGTTTTGAAGACGAAGTCAAGAAAACGCTGATCGCTACATTTGCTCTGACAGAGGTCCAGGCGGAAGCCATCCTGAATATGCGTCTGCGCTCTTTGCGCAAGCTGGAAGAGATGGAAATTCGCAAAGAAAACGAAAGTCTTCTGGAGGAGAAAGCAGCGCTTGAAGCGCTTCTGGCATCAGAAGATATGCAATGGACGCGGATAGCTGAGCAAATCCGGGATATTCGCGAAAAATTCGGTGTCAAGACCGAGCTTGGCAAGCGCCGCACCGGGTTCGCTATCAAACCTGAAACAGATGATAGTGATATTGCCGAAGCAATGATCGAGCGTGAGCCGGTGACAATCGTCTTTTCTGAAAAAGGCTGGATCAGGGCGATGCGCGGGCATCTGGAAGATTATTCTAAAATCCAGTTCAAATCCGGTGACCGGTTGCGGTTTGCTTTTCATGGCGAGACCACTGACAAGATCATTTTGTTTGCGACCAACGGCCGGTTTTTCACTCTTGCCGCCGATAAATTACCCGGTGGGCGTGGGCACGGCGAACCGATCCGGTTGATGATCGACCTCGAAGAGAATAACGAAATTGTCGTCCTGGCGCGCCATGTGCCTGGCCGCAAGCTCCTTGTTGCAGCGACCGATGGTCGGGGATTTATCGTGACTGAGGACGATGTGGTGGCGATGACCCGCAAGGGCCGGCAGGTCTTGAATGTGCCGGATGGCGAAGAAGCTTGTGTTTGCGTGCCTGCGGTCGGGGATCACATTGCTTGCGTCGGGTTGAACCGCAAACTGCTCATATTCAAATCCTCCGAATTGCCTGAAATGGGCCGGGGTCGGGGAATTGTATTGCAGCGTTATAAAGATGGCGGGCTGTCTGACGCACGCATATTTGCTCTTGAAGAAGGTTTAACCTGGCTCGATAGCGCCGGGCGCACCTGGACTGTGAAAGAAGCTGATCTTGCTGATTGGCACGGAGGCCGCGCCCAAGCTGGCAGATTACCGCCCAAGGGCTTTCCAAAAAACAATAAATTCGGACCTGCCGGGTTTTAATTCTGATCATACCACTATTATTTTAGCAACTGCCACCCGGCGGGGCTTAAATGTTCTTGGGGTTTGAACCGGGTTTTATAATCCATTTTATCCGATCCCTTGACCCAAAATCCAAGATACAGATAGGGCAGGCCCAGCTTTCTGGTGCGTTCAATATGATCCAGGATCATGTAGGTGCCGAGGCTGCGGTCCAGCGCTTCGGGCTCAAAAAACGAATAGACCATCGACAAACCGTCTTCGAGCTGGTCGGTCAACGAGACGCCCAGCAATTCACCTGATTTAGTCACTTCACTATCCAGCATCGGAGGTTGGCGTAGACGATATTCGATTAGGTGCGTGTCTATCGAAGTGTCTTCCACCATCAGTGCATAATCAAAGATGGTCATATCCACCATGCCACCGTCGCTGTGGCGGGCATCGAGATAGGCCCGAAAAATAGAATATTGATTACTGGTGGGCACAGGGTCAATGACGTTTGCTAGAAGATCTCTGTTGATTTTTGTAACCCGTTTCATGTTCCGGGTCGGTATAAAATCATCGACCAGTACGCGCACCGAAATACAGGCGTCGCAGGTTTCGCATGACGGGCGATAAGCAATGCTCTGGCTGCGCCTGAAACCGGACTGGGTCAAAAGATCGTTGAGTGCTGCCGCTTCATCGCCACCCAGATGGGTGAAGATTTTGCGCTCCTTCTGCCCCTTGATGTAAGGGCATGACGTGGGGCGCGTCATGAAAAATTGAGGCAGGTCTCGGCTATGCTTTGTCAAAATGTTTGATCCAAAAAACCCGGCAAATCTCTAAACAGCGAGATTGTAATACCAGGGGGCAATAATTGAAAATGTCAACCACACAATGAAGGCAAGAGGAAGTCCGGTGCGAATAAAATCTGAAAATCTGTAATGTCCGGGTGCCATCACCAACAGGTTGGTTTGATAGCCAAACGGCGTCGCAAACGAGCAGTTGGACGCAAAAATGACAGCGACCACAAAGGGCATGGGTTCGACTCCCATGCGGGCGGCGAGGCCGATTGCGATTGGCGTGAATAAAACCGCAGTTGCATTATTGCTGAGAAAATTTGTTAAAATAGCGACCAGCCCGAACATGGCGGACAACATGATAGCAGGCGATGCGCCTGCCAAAGCGTCAAACAGGCTGTTGGCGATAAAGGTGGCGCCGCCGGTCGCTTGCAATGGCACGGCCATGGCGAGCGATGCGCCGACGAGCAAATAGATGCGCTGATCGAAGGCGCGCGCGGCCTGGCGTACATTCAGGCATCCCATGGGGATCATCAAAAGTGCGCCAGCAAGCGCCGCCACAACGATGGGCACTATGCTGGTGGCGGCCGCCGCGATGACACCTGCGAAAATGAGCAGGGCGCGAAAGGCAAGCGCCGTTCGTGGCAATTCGGTAGCTGACCATTCAAGCAGTAGAATATCCCTGTTAAAACGTAGTTTGAAAACGCTTTGCGGGGATCCCATGACCAACAATACGTCGCCCGATTCAAGTCGGATTTCATTCAGGCCAAGCCGGATCATACGACTGCGACGCTGCACCCCAAGGACGATACAACTGGTGTCGGAATGAAGTCCTGTTGTCTCAACCGTGCGCCCGATCATGCGGGAACCTGGAGCAACAATGGCTT
Organism: Hyphomicrobiales bacterium; assembly: GCA_021775875.1. Taxonomy (GTDB): domain Bacteria; phylum Pseudomonadota; class Alphaproteobacteria; order Rhizobiales; family NORP267; genus NORP267. Next base: position 46,503 of record JAJFHA010000027.1, read on the forward strand.
CGGCGAGCATTAATTCGTCTTGGGTCGATTGGTTCACGCTATCCGATTGAGTTTGTTCGCTCGGATTTGATTGCAGAATAGCCCGGCGCGCTTTCAAGGCTTCTGTGAGAACATTGCGGGTGGCGGCAACCACAACTTCATCGCCGGGTCGCAGGGTAATATTTTCAAATGGGGGTAGAAATGGATGCTCGCCACGTTGCACCAGCCGGACGGTCATTTCTTTTAACTCAGGGAACATACCTGCGATGGATTTTGCGCCGACCAGCGGGTGATCATGGGTGATGTCGATCTGGGCGATGAACTGTTTGCCGCCATGCTCGACGACTTCATCGGTAAGGGTGGCTCGTTTGACCAACATTCGCGGCATAACAAACAATACATAAAGTGAGCCGACACTTGCCAAAATCAAACCAGGGATGGTGAAATCAAAAAAGCCTATTGGGGCCAATCCATTTCGGGTTGCCTGCCCAGCAACCAATAAATTGGTTGAGGAGCCAATCAACGTCGTCATGCCGCCAAGAATGCAGATGAAACTAAGGGGCATCAACACGTTGGAGGCGGTTCTGCCTATCCGTGAGGCCATGACGCTGACAATCGGAATAAACATCACGACAACGGGTGTATTGTTCATGAACCCGCTCATGAGCCCGGCAAAGACCAGGACCAATAGTATCATGATGCCGCCATGCTTTGCCGAATGATTGGCAAGATAGCGGGCAGGGCCTTCAAGAGCGCCGGTATGAAACAACCCCTGGCCGATAACCAATAGTGCAATGATTGCGATCAGAGACGGGTCTGCCAGACCAGCGAGCAACTGATATGGCTCGATCAGGTTTTCCCCATTGACGCTGACAATCGGCAGGAATTCAAATATCAGCAAAAATGCAACAATGGTGCCGACGCAGGTAACTTCAAGCCGTACCCGCTCCATCGCCAGCAATACGACCGTTACGGCGATAACGCCGAATGTGAGCCACATCTGTAGGTCGTGCAAAATCTCATCCGTCTGCTGCTGGGGATTTAACCCTGATTCAGGACATTGTGACGGACGAGATCAGATTTTCAAGGAGGAATTGACTGTCTGGAACGATTAGAGGATGCGGTCTGCGGCCTGGCGATCAACGATAACGGTGCCGAGCAGCAAATCGTGGAGCAGACGTCCGCGCGGTTCAAACAGGGCAATAGCCAGGACAAATGGGGTCAGCGCCACGATGGAGACGTAAAAGCCGATGGCATGGAAAACAGCCAGCAAGAAGTCCAGTTTCCTGCCGCTCCAGGTGATGACCTTCAGGTCCATCACGCGCATGCCGAAGGTCGCGGATTGCGGACCGGACAATCCAAACCCGGTATAGAGAAGCGCGACACCGGGAAACACAAGTCCCAGCGCCAGCCAGGCCAGACCAAAGGTGAAAATTCCCAACACCAGCGTCACCATAAAGACAGCGGATGACAGCAGGGCAACAACGGTTACATCGATTAAAAACGCGAAAATACGGCGACTGACAACACCTTCATAGAGTTCCGGGTAATCAGGCGCGTTGAAAGTATCGGAAAATCCGGTTTCCCGGTCCGTATCCTGCATTTTAGCGTCGATATGATCCATTTCCTGATTTCTGTTTTTGTTTGGAGATAGCTAACAGATAAGAGAAAGACAGTAAATTTCAAGGGGATTTGGCTCAAGTTACAAAAAGGAAGGTTACGCCGTGTCCTTGATTTTCAACTCAATTTCATCACGAAGTTTTGTGATTTTTCGATCAAAAATTTCGTCGATTTGTGCGTTAGTTAGCTCGAATTCCATGGATTTCTTGATGATGTCGTCCACATTGAAATTTTGGGGGTCTTCAATCTTTGAGAGTTTGTTGAGCCAGCTAAAATGTTGTTTTTGATAATCCAGAAGTTGCGCGCCTTTTTGGGCAATTGTTTCAGTCAAATTTGAAATGAACGGCGCAATCGCTTTTTGTTGATTTTCAAAATAGGGATTGTTGTTTTCGTTATCTGTGTAGGGAATTTTGATCCTTGAAAAATGGTCATGTCCGGGAGAAAAAAGAGAAAAATATTTTTCCAGATCACCGGAATGGTTTTTGGCTAACAGCGCAGATTCCTGTTTTGATGTAATCAATAGAGCGTGCAGGTCGTCTTCCATAAGGTGTTTCACAAGCCAGAAATCAAATTGATCTCGTAACAAGTGGGCGATTGAAGATAGAAGGATATACGTGTTGTGGGCGTTGGCGGCGAGGGGGATGCAGTGCTGCGCATCATTCAGATTGATCCAAAACTGCGTACCCCGCCATTCCGCTGTCAGGGTTTCAGAATCGGGAAGTTTTTTACCAAGTTGGTGGCAGATGCCTGTTTCTTCTTGAAACCATGCGACCCACAGAAACTCCTTTTCCATTTCATTTCTTGAAATGAAGGCTTCTTCCTGCTCGGCGTCGAAGTTAGATGCACCATCCTCAGCACCGTTTTCGTTTGGTCCAGACGCAAAGATTTTCGTTGCCTTGAGCATCCATTCCAAATTTCGCATTATCGCTTTACCCAAGCTTTTCAGCAGCCAACGCGGTTCCCACCACCCGTGCCTTGATTTTGGCAAACGCTGTGGCGCGGGCCATGGCGATGTCGTCGCCGAAGGGTGAAAAGCCGCAATCGTCGGTGGTGCCGAACCGTTCGCCCTTTAAATGTTCTGCGATTTCCAGGGTGCGGTCACGGACAATATCAAATGTCTCAACATTCATGTCGCACGGATCAATGACGCCGATGAAAGTGGTCTGGAATGGTTGGCGTTCACGCTGGATAATATCGAGGATACGGGGTTTATCGATTTCGCTCGCCATCTGGAGATAAAATCTGCCGGCTTTCATCTGGAACAGATCAGGCAGAAGTTCTGAATAATCCACGTCGGCGGAATGGGTGGAATTGTGATCGCCACCGGGGCAGGTATGGATGCCGATATTTGCGCGCTCAGAATCTGAGAATTGATCGAGCACCGCGTTGTTCAATTCTACAAATTGGCGGAGCAATCCTTTGGAGGGGTCCAGCTTGCAGGCTAGCCGTCCTTCGGTAAAATCGATTTGTACAATTTCGGCACCAGCGTCGAATGCGGACCGGATGTCTTTGACGCATTCGCCAATCAGGTCTGCGATAAACGTTTCGCGCGGATAGCCGTCAATTCCAGATTCGGGATATAGCAGGCACATGGCGGAGGGGGAGATGACGGCCTGTTTCAGTCGGAGCTTTGTATGTTTGCGTGCCTGCGCTACATAGGCTCCGGTATAGGCGCTGTAACGAAATGGGCCGCTGGTAAGGCAAGGCAGTTGGCGGGTGTGGCCATCGGCAAAAGGAATAACAACGCCATCGGGGCCCAGATTGGTCAAACCGTCCAGAGGGTAAGTCGCAAAACTCGGTTTGGATTGTTCGCCATCTGTGATGATCGATGATCCGGTCGCTTCCATTTCCGTAATGGTTTCAATAATCGCTTTTTCCGTTGCCGCGTCGAAACCTGCTTTGGATATTTTGCCGTCCTTGAATGCGCCCATTGCTTCGAGCAAATAGGATGGCCGCGGGACACTGCCGCAGCCTTCCGTTGGAATAGCCATTGTTTTTTCCCCCGTTTACCCGTCGTTCAGCATCCGTGCCGCCGCAATTGCGAAATATGTCAAAACGCCATCTGCGCCGGCACGTTTGAAAGACTGAAGGCTCTCGATCATGGCGCGGTCCTGGTCGATCCAGCCATTTTGTCCGGCCGCTGCGATCATCGCGTATTCGCCGGAGACCTGATAGGCGAAGGTGGGCATCAGATAGGTTTCTTTCACCCGGTGCAGGATATCCAGATACGGCATGCCGGGTTTCACCATCACCATGTCGGCGCCTTCATTGATATCAAGCCCGACTTCGCGCAGGGCTTCGTCTGTATTTCCGGGGTCCATCTGATAGGTGCGCTTGTCGCCCTTCAATTGAGCTTCAGAACCAACAGCGTCTCTGAAGGGGCCGTAAAAGCATGAGGCAAATTTTGCGGCGTAGGCCATGATCTGGACCGACTGAAATGATTCACTATCAAGCGCCTGTCGGATTGCACCGATGCGCCCATCCATCATGTCAGACGGGGCGATGATATCTGCACCCGCTTTGGCCTGATTGAGGGCCTGGCGACATAAAATCTCGACTGTTTCATCGTTCAGTATGGTGTCGCCATCCAACAGCCCGTCATGGCCGTGGCTTGTATAAGGATCGAGTGCAACGTCGGTCAGGATCCCGATATCGGGGACCGCGTCTTTGATCTCGCGGCACGCCTGGCAAATCAGGTTATCGGAATTGAGGGCTTCGCTGCCATTTTCATCGCGCAAGTTAGCAGGAGTATTGGGAAATGGGGCGATGCAGGGAATACCCAGATCGCGTGCTTCTTTCGCCGCAATAACGGCTTGATCCACAGACAATCGTTCGACGCCCGGCATGGATGGGACCGGTTGGCGGATATTCTCGCCATCAATCAGAAAAATCGGCCAGATGAAATCATCCGGTGAAATGCGGGTTTCGCGCACCATCCGTCGCGCCCAGTCGGATTTCCGGTTACGTCGCATGCGGATTGCCGGAAATTCCGGTGTCAGAGGGCGGGTCATTAGAAACGGTCCAAAATACTGAATTCAGCAGAACCTATTCCAAGCCATGGTGGCATGCAATTGGAAGCATTTAAATTGGTTACATTATACCCTTGCTTGACGGTGGTCCGGGGCGGCTATATTCGTTCAGCACAATTTGGGGCCAATATGACAATCAATTTTGAACTAAGTGAAGAACAATCCGCTATCCGCGAAATGGCGAATGCGTTCGCCATGAATGAAATGGCGCCGCATGCTCGAAAGTGGGATGAGGAATCATTCTTTCCTGTAGAGACCTTGCGTCAGGCCGCCGCGCTTGGATTTGGCGGCCTTTATGTGGGCGATGATGTGGGCGGCTCCGGGCTGACCAGACTGGACGCGGCGCTTGTGTTTGAAGAACTAGCTAAAGGCTGCACATCAACGGCTGCCTATATGTCGATCCACAATATGTCTGCATGGATGATCGATGCGTTTGGCAATGACGACCAGCGCCAGAAATGGCTGCCGGGCCTTTGCTCGATGGACCTGTTTGCAAGTTATTGTCTGACAGAGCCGGGGGCGGGGTCTGACGCGGCGGCGTTATCCACCAAAGCGGTTCGCGATGGTGACGATTATATTCTGAACGGGGCGAAAGCCTTTATTTCTGGCGGTGGAACCTCCAACATATATGTGTGCATGGTTCGAACCGGTGAAGCCGGGCCAAAGGGCATTTCCTGCATTGTGGTCGAAAAAGACACGCCCGGTCTTTCTTTTGGCGCTCAGGAAATCAAACTTGGCTGGAAGAGCCAACCTACAGCTGCGGTGATATTTGAAGATTGCCGGGTTCCAGCCAGCAATCTGATTGGTGGTGAGGGGAGCGGTTTCAAGATCGCCATGGCGGGCCTCGATGGGGGCCGTATCAATATCGGTGCCTGTTCGATTGGCGGGGCACAATTCTGTCTCGATACAGCTGTCGAATATATGAAAGAGCGGAAACAATTCGGCAAAGCGATCGCCGAGTTTCAGGCCCTGCAATTTCGGGTGGCCGATATGGCTAGTGCCCTTGAAGCGGCCCGTTTGATGATCTGGAAAGCCGCCATCATGGTTGGTGAAAAGCAACCCGGCGCGACCCGGATGGCGGCGATGGCCAAAAAAATAGCAACCGATTCAGGTTTTGAAGTGGCCAATGATGCTTTGCAGCTTCACGGCGGCTACGGTTATTTGCGGGATTACCCGATCGAGCGTGTGTTGCGTGATGTGCGCGTGCATCAAATTCTTGAAGGCACCAACGAAGTGATGCGTTTGATTATAGCACGTCAGATATTTGGATCCTGATTGTGGTGGATAACAATAGCGACGAAGTTCTCTTTGATAGGGACGGGGTAACCGGCTCGATCACACTCAACCGCCCCGGGGCGATGAATGCGCTTACGCACGATATGGCGCTTCGTATCAGATCACAGCTCATCGATTGGTCAGGTGACAATGCAATCCGGCATTTGGTGATCAAAGCTGCGGGTGAAAAAGCCTTTTGTGCCGGTGGCGATGTGCGCAAGCTCTATGAACAGGGTATGGCGCAGGATAAAGGCTTTTTGGCCTTTTATCACGACGAGTATCAGCTCAACACCATGATCAAGCGTTACGGCAAGCCGTATATCGCGTTTGTCGACGGCATCGTCATGGGGGGCGGGGTAGGGGTCTCGTTCCATGGTTCGCATCGGGTCATGACGGAAAACGCGACCTTTGCCATGCCTGAAACAGGGATCGGGCTTTTTCCCGATGTAGGAGGCACTTATTTTCTGCCTCGATGTCCCGGCGAGATCGGCATGTATCTCGGATTGACCGGTGCACGTCTGAAAGCGGGCGATGCGCTCTATGCCGGGCTGGCCACGCATCATGTGCCGCGCACAAAGCTGGGGTCACTTCTGGAACGGCTGAAAAATGCTGCTGCGGATGACGCGATTGCGGAATTCTCCGAGACCTTGGAACCTGGCAATCTCGCTCAAATTCGCAACTGGATTGACGAAGCATTCAGTGGCTCTTCGGTGGAGGATATTGTCACGCGGCTTGAAGGGCTGGACGGCGACGCGGGTGAATGGGGGCGCAAGATGGCGTCGCTCATTGCCACGAAATCACCAACGAGCCTGAAAATTACGTTTCGACAAATTCGAGAAGGCGGCAATCTCTCGTTTGAAGATTGTATGCGGGTTGAATATCGCATGGCGAACCGGATTTTCAGGGCACCAGATTTTTTCGAGGGCACCCGTGCGATCATTATCGATAAGGATAACGCACCAAAATGGTCTCCCGGAGACCTGGCTGGCGTGAGCGAGGAATTGGTAGATGAATTTTTTGCCGATCTGGGCGAAGATGAATTAGAGCTTCCGGCATACGGATAATTTTTCAAATAAGATAGAGGGCCGTGAAATGGCAAAAATCGGATTTATAGGTCTTGGCAATATGGGTGGGCCAATGGCTGCCAACCTGATCACAGCAAGCCATGAAGTATCGGGCTTCGATTTGAGTGCGTCTGCGATTGAGGAATTCAAGGCAAATGGCGGCAGCGCAATGGCCAACACGTCCGATTTGGTGAAAGACGTCGATATTGTCGTGACCATGCTTCCCGCAGGCACCCATGTACGGAGCGTCTATACCGGCGACAAAGGTATTCTGGCTGCAGCAAAGCCGGGCACTTTGTTCATTGATTCTTCCACCATTGATGTTCAATCCGCGCGTGAAGTGGCTGACGCAGCGAAGGCTGCTGACATGTTGATGATCGATGCGCCGGTATCCGGTGGTACCGGTGGAGCAACGGCCGGGACATTGACCTTCATGGTCGGCGGTCCTGATGAAGCGTTTGCAAAAGCAAATGAGTATTTGGAAATTATGGGCAAGACGATTGTCCATGCGGGCGGCGCTGGAAACGGCCAGGCAGCGAAAATCTGTAACAACATGATTTTGGGTATTTCGATGATCGGCGTCAGTGAAGCGTTTGTGCTCGCTGAAAAGCTTGGGCTGGATCACCAGAAACTGTTCGATATTTCTTCAACCGCCTCCGGGCAATGCTGGTCGATGACAACATATTGTCCGGTTCCGGGGCCTGTCCCGACATCTCCCGCCAATCGGGATTATGAAGCCGGTTTTACAGCAGCCATGATGCTGAAAGATTTGAAGTTGGCGCAGGATGCGGCCAACGCGTCGGGTGCCTCTACGCCGCTTGGGGCGGAAGCTGCTCAGATGTACAATCTCTATGCAAGCTCGGGTGAAGCGGAGACTGATTTTTCCGGAATTATAAAATTCCTTCGCGGAACATCATGAATCAAACCTTTGCAATATAGGACAATATGTTTCGATAATTGACTGTTTTCCGGGGGTTTTGCATATATGAATTGATTGCCGTTAAAATTTTTAACGCGCCATTATCCCTTTCGCTTAAGTGGATTTTAGAAAGCTTTCTGTAGATTGTTCGTCAAGCAGGGGAAGAACCCCGCACAAGTGACGAGGCAAAACAGAATGAATATCGCCACCAACGCCGTAGCTGCTGATGAAGCTACAAAAACGGAAGAATTTACGCCTTTATATCTGGAGTCGTTGACCTTGGTTGAACGGCTGCACCGCCGCCTTTTGGATGTTATCAAGGACGAGTTTGATCGCCGAGGGCGTTCAGACGTCAATTCGGTGCAAGCGTTGCTGTTGTTCAATATCGGTGATTCCGAATTGACTGCAGGCGAATTGCGTACCCGTGGATATTATCTCGGATCGAACGTTTCTTATAACCTCAAGAAATTGGTTGATGCTGGCTATATCCTGCATACCCGCTCTGAAGTTGACCGGCGATCTGTCCGGGTTCGATTGACCGAGAAAGGGAGTGAGATTTGTGAGATTGTGAATGATCTCTATCAGCGCCAACTTACCACAATTGAACAGGTTGGCGGCATTTCTTTCGAGGATTTGAAGACTCTGAACCGGTCTTTGCATCGGTTGGAGAGGTTCTGGACCGACCAAATTCTATACCGCCTATAGAAAAGGTCAAAAAAATGCAGCCCCGGCTTTGTCCGGGGCTTTTTTTTGCCCAATTTCGACCCTAAATATCTAATAATGCTTCGTTTCGTCGCGAAGTCGCGTTTGAAAGAATTGGTAACGCATTTTTTATTAACTAAACCGCTGTTATCGTTGTATGTAGTTTGAATAAATTGACAGATCAAAACAGTCGGGCATTTGCGCTCTGGATAACAAGATGACGAACGATAAATTCGATATAAAATTACCGATGAACCGCCGGAATTTTGGGCGGGCTGCGCTTGGAATGGCGTCATCACTTATTATGGCCCGTGCCGCTATGGCGGAGACAATCGGCGTAGATGTTGCGTCGCTTGATACTCCTCAGGCGGAATGGGAAGAACCGTTTGATCCGAACCTTGGCCGCACCCTGTTTGGTGCGCCGGGAACTGACTATGCAACGCTTGCACCGACGACTCTGCAATCCAGCCAGAATGCAATCGATAGATATGCAGAAATTGCAGCAAATGGTGGATGGGCCTCTGTACCAGATGACGTGGCGCTGCGATTGGGTGTGCGCCATGAAAATGTCATCCTTTTGCGCCGTCGCTTGATGGTAACCGGAGACCTTGAATCAACGGAGGGTCGCGCAAATGTATTCGATTCATTTGTTGAAATGGGCGTTCGCCATTTCCAGTATCGCCACGGGCTTTACCCGAATGGTCTGGTGAATGAAGCAACGCTGGCGGCTTTGAATGTTTCCGCGCTTGATCGCTTGCAGCAGCTTCGGGTCAATATTGTTCGGTTGCGCAGTCTTGCTGAAGATATTCCTGAAAAATACGTGATGGTGAATATTCCTGGTCAGGAAGTCGAAGCGATTGAGAATTCCATCGCCTATTCGCGCCATGTGGCCATTGTCGGGAGACCGGAACGCCAAACCCCGATTATTATCGCCAAAATTCACGAGTTGAATTTCAGTCCCTATTGGCATGTACCGCGCAGTATTATTGAGCGAGATCTTATTCCTCAGGTGCAAACCGATCCCGAATATCTGGCACGTTATCAAATACGTATTTATGACAATAACCTCGACGAAATAGCGCCTGAAACCATAGATTGGTATAGCGATGAGCCGCTGAAATATTCTTTCCGCCAGGATCCCGGCGAAGATTTGAATGCCATGGGTGCCGTCAAGATCAATTTTTACAATAGTCACGCCGTTTTCTTGCATGATACACCGGAGAAAGACCTGTTTGCGGAGAATTACCGGGCCTACAGTTCCGGCTGTGTTCGGGTGCAGAATGTCGAGCATTTGATTACGTGGCTACTTTCGGCCAACCAGAAAGAAGAATGGTCGCGCAGCAAAGTTGATGCGGTTATACGCAGCGGTGAGCGTATTGATGCGCCGCTTGAGGCCAGAGTACCGATCTACCTGAGTTATATTACCGCATGGTCGCAACCGGATGGAAAAGTTCAGTTCCGCCGTGATTTGTACGAACGTGATGGCGTTGATCAACTGGCCGGTAGCTACTAAACGCTGTCTTTCAGCAATATCCCGGTAATTGTTTTCTGTTATTTGTGATTGCGGACGATCCCGATTATCGAATACGGGTTGAATGGGATGCAAAATCAAAAATCAGGCGGAACTTATTTCGAGCATTTGCGGCTCGGGAATTATTATAAAATCGTCGCGATTGATGCGAATACCGGTGTTGAAGTCACCGTCATGGGTCCAGCCAACGGTAATATCAAACGACTTGAAGATATAGCTCTTCGCAAACTGAATATGCGCCTTGAAAAAGGCCACTAAAGTCGATCGGGATTTCGATCAGGATTTCGGTTGGCGTGAGCGGTGATCTAGTGCTAGTGAGCAACAATTGACAATCTCCCTGCACCCTAAGTCGGACAATTACGATGACCTTCAATCATTCCGGTTTCTTTTCAAATCCCCTTAGCGCTACCGATCCTGAAATTGCAGCGACAATCAGCAATGAACTTGGGCGTCAACGCGACGAAATTGAGCTGATCGCTTCCGAGAATATTGTGTCCCGTGCTGTGTTGGAAGCGGCCGGGTCCGTCATGACCAACAAGTATGCCGAGGGCTATCCGGGGCGCCGGTATTATGGCGGTTGCGAACATGTGGATGTAGCTGAAAACCTGGCAATTGAACGGGTCAAAAAATTGTTCGGCGCTGCTTTCGCCAATGTTCAAACCCATTCCGGGTCGCAGGCTAATCAGGCGGTGTTTTTAGCGCTTGCAAAACCAGGTGATACGATCCTTGGGTTGAGCTTGGCGTCGGGTGGGCATTTGACCCACGGTGCGCCACCAAACCAGTCGGGTAAATGGTTCGATGCTGTCTCTTACAATGTTCGCCGTCAGGATTCGCGAATCGATTGGGATGAGCTTGAAGCTAAAGCTGCAGAGCACAAACCAAAAATTATTATCGCTGGTGGGTCTGCTTATCCACGTACCATCGATTTTGCCCGTTTTCGGAAAATTGCGGATTCAGTAGGGGCTTACCTGCTGGTAGATATGGCACATTTTGCGGGCCTTGCTGCGACGGGCTTGTATCCAAATCCGATTGAACATGCTCATGTTGTAACTTCGACAACCCACAAAACCCTGCGCGGACCGCGTGGCGGTCTGGTTTTGACCAACGACGAGGTAATCGCCAAGAAGATAAATTCTGCTGTATTTCCTGGCCTGCAAGGCGGACCGTTGATGCACATCATCGCTGCCAAAGCGGTCGCCTTCGGCGAAGCATTGAAGCCAGAATTCAGGGTTTATTCTCAGGCTGTCATGGATAACGCGCAGGCACTTGTAAAAACCATCCAGCAGGGTGGTCTTGATATTGTTTCTGGCGGTACGGATTCACATTTGATGCTGGTGGATTTGCGACCCAAGGGGTTGAAAGGCAATGATGCTGAGGAAGCGCTTGGCCGGGCCAATATTACCTGCAACAAGAACGGGGTTCCCTTTGACCCGGAAAAACCGACCATCACATCTGGCATCCGTTTGGGAACGCCGGCTGGAACAACCAGAGGTTTCGGGACTGCTGAATTCGAAGACATCGGGTCGATGATCATCGACGTGTTGGATGGGCTACAGGAAAATGGAGCTGACGGCAATGAAAACGCCGAAGCCAAAGTCCGTGATCGCGTAAGCGCGCTTTGTGCTCGTTTTCCTATATACTGATTGTAGGCAAGCAATGCAGCCGGATTCGATCCGGAACAGGAGACCCTGAATGCGATGTCCTTATTGTAGCAGCGACAATTCGCAGGTGAAGGATTCACGCCCGACGGAAGACAATACGGCGATCCGGCGACGCCGCGCCTGCCCGGATTGTTCCGGGCGGTTCACGACCTTCGAGCGTATCCAGATGCGCGAACTCACCGTTATTAAAAGCAACGGTCGGCGCGCGCCGTTTGATCGCGACAAGTTGATGCGCTCAGTTCAGATAGCGTTGCGCAAACGCCCCGTCGAAGCAGAGCGGATTGAGCGCATGGTCAGCGGCATTGTGCGGCAACTGGAAAGCAAGGGCGACAGCGAGATCACAACCGAATCGATTGGTCATATCGTGATGGACGGGTTGCGGGTTCTTGACGATGTTGCTTATGTGCGGTTTGCTTCTGTTTATCGCGATTTCAGGGAAGCTAAGGATTTCGAAGAATTCATCGATGAGCTTTCCGAAATTTCACCAATAACGGATTCTACCGTCGTTTCTGACGATAGCTGAGTAATTTTCAAAGCTGCTTTCGATGCGTTTTTCTCAATTTCAGAATGATCGCCGTAATATGATGGCGGCGTTGCGGCTGGCAATGCGCGGTCTTGGTCGCTGTTGGCCAAACCCAGCCGTTGGGGCGCTTTTGCTGGATAAGGCCGGGCATGTTGTGGGTACAGGCACAACTGCAGATGGCGGGCGTCCGCACGCGGAGACCATCGCCATTTCTGAAGCTGGCGCGGCGGCAAAAGGAGGCACGCTTTATGTGTCGCTTGAACCGTGCGCCCATCAGGGGCAGACGCCGCCTTGTACCGATGCTATTATCGCTGCTGGAATTCGGCGGGTGGTTTGCCCTGTTTCTGATCCGGATATACGTGTTGCTGGTAACGGGTTCCAGAAATTGCAGGATGCCGACATTGAGGTAACCACCGATATATTGATGAACGATGCCACCGGAATTGCGATTGGGCATATTTCGCGGGTGACACGGGGACGACCATACCTGCAATTGAAGCTGGCTGTGTCCGCAGATGGTTTCATAGGCCGGGCGGGAGCCGGGCAGGTTGCGATTACGGGTGATGTATCGCTTCGATATGTGCACCGAATGCGTGCCATGAGCGATGCCATTCTGGTGGGGAGCGGAACTGCACTGGCTGATGATCCTGATTTGCGATGCCGACTGCCCGGCTGCGGCGATCTGTCGCCCGTGCGGGTTGTTCTGGATTCGGGGCTGAATTTGCCCCAAAAATCGAAGCTGGTGAAGACAGCCAATGAGACGCCTGTCTGGATTTTCTCGGGGCGAGATTTCAATGAAAACCGCCTGAATGATCTTTCCAATCTTGGTGTTAAAATTGAACCTATTGAGCAAATTAATGGCGGAAAACTTGACCTGAACAAGGTAATGACTGCGCTCGGGCAAGAGGGTGTTACCCGGCTCATGGTGGAAGGGGGTTCGGCTTTGTCCGGCGCGTTGCTGGACGGAGAATTTATTGACGAACTCGTTGTCTTTGAGGGAAAAATGGAAATTGGCAAATGTGGAATATTGCCATTCAAAGACCGAAAAATTGATGTCATAACCCGCTCACCACTATATTATCTGGCCGAGACCCGCGTTGTTGGGGGCGACAGGATGCGTATATTCCGAAAGCGGAGGCTTTGAATTGTTTACGGGAATAATCACCGACAAAGGCCAGGTTGCCTCGCTTGAAAAATCCGAAGACGGCATGACGGTTCGGATCAAGAGTGGCTTTCAGGCAGACACAATTGAAACCGGTTGCTCGATTTGTTGTTCTGGCTGTTGCCTGACAGTCACTGATTTTGGCGAGGCTGATGCCGGGTGCTGGTTTGAGGTTGATATTTCTAACGAAAGCCTTGCCCTGACGACGCTTGGGCAGTGGGAAATCGGATCGCCAGTAAATCTGGAACGCGCAGTAACCCTCTCGACGGAGCTTGGTGGTCATATGGTCACGGGCCATGTTGATGGACTGGCGACAATCGTCGCGCAGGCAGGTGATGGTGACAGTGTCAGGTTCGATCTCGAAGCGCCTGTCGATCTTGCTGGCTTTATTGCGAAAAAGGGTTCAGTAACCCTCGACGGAACGTCTTTGACGGTCAACGGAGTTGACGCCCGGCAGTTTTCCATCAACCTCATTCCCCATACTCTGGGTGTCACAACATGGGGAAAAAAGCAGGTTGGTGACGCGGTTAATCTGGAAGTTGATCTGATAGCCAGATATGTTGCCAGACTTGTTGAATATAATGCCGACTAGGGTCAGGAGCAGACTTTGAACGAGCGTGCTACAGAAGATTATTCCTCTTTCCTCTCACCGATTCAGGATGTGATTGAAGACGCCCGCAACGGGCGCATGTTCATCCTTGTGGATGCGGAAGATCGCGAGAATGAAGGGGATTTGATTGTCCCAGGCCAGATGGCGACGCCGGAAGCTGTTAATTTTATGGCCAAATTTGGTCGCGGTCTGGTTTGTCTGGCTTTGACCGGTGAGCGGGCCGAGCAACTTGATTTATCAATGATGTCACGCGCCAACCGCTCGCGGCATCAAACTGCTTTCACGATTTCGATTGAAGCGCGGGAAGGTATCTCCACCGGCATTTCGGCGCATGACCGGGCGCGTACGATTTCGGTCGCGATTGATCCAACCAAATCTGATGAAGACCTGGTCTCTCCCGGGCATGTATTTCCACTCATCGCCCGCGATGGTGGCGTGTTGGTGCGGGCAGGGCACACAGAAGCAGCCGTTGATATTTCGCGGCTTGCCGGTCTCCATCCGTCTGGCGTGATTTGTGAAATCATGAACGACGACGGCACCATGGCACGGTTGCCTGATCTTGTGGAATTTGCCCGTCACCATGAGTTGAAAATCGGGACCATCGCCGATCTCATTGCTTATCGGCGCAATCACGACAGTCTTGTCCGGATGGATTACGAGACCGAAATTGATAGCCAATTCGGCGGAAAATTCGCTCTTAAAGTTTATGTGAATACCCTTGAATATGCCGAGCATATTGTTCTGGCAAAAGGCGACATTCAGAGCGACAAACCGACCCTTGTCCGGATGCATTCGGTGAATGTTGTCGATGATATTGTTGGTGCTAATGTTGGCACAGGCAATCTGGTTCACCGGGCCATGGAAGAAATTGAGCGGGAAGGGAGCGGCGTTATCGTCGTTATTCGTGATACCCGTCCGACCACAGTGACCGACAGGTTGCTCCGGGCGGAAAAAGGCGACAACGAAAAAGTTGGTGGAAATCGGCTTATTGAATATGGCGTCGGGGCGCAAATCCTGCTCGATCTGGGTGTCAAGGATATGATTTTGATGTCGAACCGGCCCTCCAAAAAAATTGTCGGGCTTGAAGGTTATGGCTTGCGGGTTGTTGGTCACCGGACATTGAGCCCGAAGGAAACCGGATAGACGATGGCTCATTATTTGATTATCGATGCGCGGTTTTACCCAGAAATCGCAGATGAATTATGCGCTGGTGCTATCGCAGAGATAGAATCTGCTGGTGCGACGTATGAGCGGGTTTCGGTTCCGGGCGTTCTCGAAATGCCGACTGCGCTTGCGATTTCTTATGATGTGAATGGTAAAAAATACGACGGATTCATTATGCTTGGATGTGTCATTAGAGGCGAGACATCGCATTATGATATTGTGGCAATTGAATCGGCGCGAGCTATCATGGATTTTTCTGTTGCCTATCGTGCACCTGTGGGAAACGGTATTTTGACCGTTGAAAACCGGCGACAGGCTGAGGTTCGGGCCGCTGTTAGTGACAAGAATAAGGGCAGGGACGCTGCACGCGCGGTCATTGCTCTGGCTGCGTTGAAACAACAAATGGCAGGTGAAGCATCGTGAGCAACAGGGTCGATCATACAAGCCGCAGCCTGGCCCGCCTTGGTGCGGTGCAGGCGCTTTATCAGATGGATATTGCGGGCAGTGATCTGGAACGTGTTCTGGCGGAATTTGCTTCCTTGTATCTGGGTAAGGGGCCGGATGGCGAAATAATTGGCGAGGCTGACGAAAATCATTTTCGCGCACTTGTTTCCGGCGCTGTCGAAAATCAAAGCGAGATCGATCCCAAGATCGATAAACAGCTAGCTGAAGGGTGGCGCCTGGACCGACTTGATTCTACCCTACGTGCGATTTTGCGAATCGGCACCTTTGAGCTTGGCTGGTGCCTGGATGTGCCGGTAAATGTGGTGCTCGACGAATATATCGAGCTGTCCCACGATTTTTTCGATGGCGACGAAGACAAGGTCGTAAACGGCGTTCTGGATGCGCTTGCTAAGACATTGCGGGCTAGCGAATTATCCGCCTGATCAATTTGATCAATGGACCGGGCAAATGAATACAATATCAAATCCCAAAACTGAACGTGCCAATGAAGATACATTGATCGCACGTTATTTTGCGCCGCTCGCAATACATGCTGGTGCGCGAGGGCTTCTGGATGATGCAGCGTTGATGCAGGTCCCCGAAGGTTCTGAACTGGTTGTTACGCTCGATACGCTGGTTGAAGGGGTGCATTTCCGTGAAACTGATCCTGCCGACCTGATTGCCCGCAAGGCATTGCGGGTAAATTTGTCTGATCTGGCGGCGAAGGGCGCGAAGCCGCAAGGCTATTTTTTATCCTTGGCGCTGAATAAAGATTGGTCCGAAGACTGGATTGCGAAATTTGTTTCAGGGTTGAAATCTGATCAGGAAGAATTTGGTTTGTCTCTGTTTGGTGGCGATACCACAATGTCGCCCGGGCCGCTCACCATATCGATCACGGCAATGGGGTTAGTCGATACCGGCAAGATGGTTGCGCGTTACAACGCGAAGCCTGGTGACATGGTTTTTGTAACTGGAACCATCGGTGATGCAGCACTCGGTTTGCAGGCTAAAAATGCAAGCGATGCCAACGACGCATTTCTTAAACAACGATATCTGTTGCCTGAACCAAGACTGGGGTTGATTGACGCACTTGCAAAATATGCCAGTGCAGCCATGGATATTTCAGACGGGCTTCTGGGCGATTTACAGAAAATGTGCCGGGCGAGTGGCGTGGGGGCTTCTATCGAGCGAAGCAATGTGCCGCTTTCTTCCGCAGCTCAGGAATGGCTAAAGCGGTCGCCAGATATTTGGGAAAATATCCTGACTGGCGGCGATGACTATGAAATTCTTGCTGCGGTCCCGGAAAAAAATGCAACAAAATTTGTTGATGCCGCAATTGTTGCAGGAATCGATGTCACATGGTTAGGTCAGTTTGAAAAAGAGGACGGGATCAGGTTGAGTGAAAATGGCAATCAACTGGCCCTGCCGAACACGTTGAGTTATTCCCATTTTTGACGGAACGCCGCCCTGGCGGTTCCGCTGACGAAGAAATTCCAGAAATTGAGACCTGATGTCTGATTTACCCGAAACGGATCACGTTGTTGATGATGGCGTTGCCAGGCGCAATGCCGTTCTGCTGTCATTTGGGCAGGCGTTGGGTGGGTCAATTGCCGCAATTATTATTGCGACCGGCGGCCATGTTGGTGCAATGCTGGCGGATGACCGCTCACTTGCAACTCTGCCAGTCTCGGCGTTTATTCTGGGCACCGCTTTTTCTACCCTGCCCGCAAACATTGCCATGCGTTATATCGGTCGGCGCGGGGGGTATTTTCTGGCGAGCATAATCGGTATTTGCGCGATTTTGACCGCCGCTTATGGCGTCTATGTAGAAAGTTTCCGGATTTTTACCACCGGAACTTTCGCGACCGGCGGGTATTGGGCCTTTGTGCAAAGTTATCGGTTTGCCGCCGCTGACATGGCGAGTGACAAGTTTAAAAGCAAGGCCATATCTTGGGTGATGATGGGAGGATTGGTTTCGGCTGTTGTGGGGCCGCAAACCATTATCTGGACGAAAGATTTGATTCCGGCGCATGTTTTTGCCGCAACCTATCTTGCGGGTGCGGTTTTGATTTTTGTCGCGATGCTGGTTGTCACTCAAATTAGGATTGAAAAACCGGTTGAAACGGTTGTTACAACTGAGGCCAGGCCACTTGCTGAGGTTGCGTTGAACAGTCGGTTCCTGATTGCTGTTTTATGCGGTGTTGTTAGTTACTCCGTGATGAGTTTCATGATGACAGCATCGCCGCTTGCAATGGTTGGCATGGGTCATAGTCATTCACAGGCCGCGTTGGGAATTCAATGGCATATCGTGGCTATGTATTTCCCAAGTTTTTTCGCTGGTAATCTGATCGTGCGGTTTGGCCAGGTTAAAATTGTTGTTGCTGGTATGATATTCCTGACCGGTGCCTCAATAGTCGGATTGTCTGGAATTACGATCGCACATTTCTGGATATCTCTGATCTTTCTGGGTATAGGTTGGAATTTTGGTTATATCGGTGCAACGTCAATGTTGACTGACTGCTACCGGGCATCCGAGAAAAACAAAGTGCAGGGTCTCAATGATTTTATGATTTTCGGGTTGAACGCAGCTGCTTCGCTTTCAGCTGGAATTATCTACTTCCATTATGGGTGGGGTGCGATATCTGCTCTTGTCCTCCCAGCCATCGGTATTTGTCTCATGTCTCTCGCTTGGATATCCACTCGCAACAGGCAAATATTGGGCGCGTAAACAGACAAAAAACTCAAGCGTTTCCGATAAGGCGTATTTTGACGTATGGTGCGATAATCAGACTATGGTTGTTTAATCGGAAGCATATATTGCATTGCAGTATGAATTTTGCCATGTTCGCGCGGAATTCAGAGTAGAGCGGGGAGATTCCGCCCATTTAATTGGAATGGGGTTACGGGAGACCACCACTCAAACGGGGCTTCAATAGATTTACAGGAATCTTTAGATATGGAAATTTGGCTGATTTTCGCTTGCGGTGCGCTGGCGATTGTTTACGGGATCTGGGCCAGTCAGGCCGTGATGTCGGCTGACGCCGGCAACGCACGCATGCAAGAAATTGCTGGTGCGATCCAGGAAGGTGCGCAGGCTTTTCTGACGCGCCAATATTCAACGATTGCCATTGCTGGTGTCGTCATTTTTGGCGTGGTTGCCTATTTGCTGTCCTTCACGGTCGCAGTCGGGTTTGCCATTGGGGCTATTTTATCCGGACTTGCCGGGTTTCTCGGCATGCATGTGTCGGTGCGGGCAAATGTGCGTACGGCACAAGCTGCAAGCAAAAGCCTTGCTGCAGGCCTGTCCGTCGGCTTTCGGGCTGGTGCGGTAACCGGGATGCTGGTTGCGGGCTTCGCCCTGTTGGCAGTCTCAGTATATTATTATGTTTTGACCGATGTTTTGGGAAATAGCGTTGGCGACCGGATCGTAATTGATGCGCTTGTGGCACTTGGTTTCGGCGCTTCGCTGATTTCAATTTTTGCCCGTCTCGGCGGCGGTATTTTTACCAAGGGTGCAGATGTTGGCGGCGATCTTGTAGGTAAGGTTGAAGCAGGTATTCCGGAAGATGATCCGCGTAACCCTGCAACGATTGCCGATAATGTTGGTGATAATGTTGGTGACTGTGCCGGTATGGCTGCAGATTTGTTCGAGACTTATGTTGTGACCGTTGTAGCAACCATGGTGCTTGGGTCGATCTATTTTGCCGGATCAAACCTGCTGTCTTCGATCATGCTGCTGCCGCTCGCCATTGGCGCGATCTGCATCATCACATCGATCATTGGAACATTCTTTGTTAAGCTTGGTGCCAGCAACTCGATCATGGGTGCGCTGTATAAGGGCTTTATTGCAACAGCCGTTCTTTCAATTGCTGGTGTTGGTTACGTCATCAATTCTCTGATCGGATTTGATACGATGATGACCACAGCTGGTGTCACATATTCCGGCCTTGATCTGTTTTACTGTGGTATCACCGGATTGGCGATTACCGGTCTGATCATCTGGGTGACTGAATATTATACTGGCGTTGAATATCGTCCGGTAAAATCAGTTGCTGCAGCATCTGCTACTGGTCACGGTACGAATGTTATTCAGGGCCTGGCTGTTTCGATGGAAGCAACCGCCGTACCGGCTCTGATCATCATTGCCGGTATTCTGATTACCTTCAGCCTGGCTGGATTGTTCGGGATCGCGATTGCGGTTGCAACCATGCTGGCACTTGCCGGCTTTGTTGTGGCGCTTGATGCGTTCGGTCCGGTTACGGATAATGCTGGTGGTATTGCTGAAATGGCAAACCTTCCTGAAGAAGTTCGTAAAACCACCGACGCGCTTGATGCGGTTGGCAATACCACAAAGGCTGTCACCAAGGGCTATGCCATTGGGTCTGCCGGTCTTGGAGCATTGGTACTGTTTGCCGCTTATACGGCTGATCTGGACTTCTTCGCCCGTACCGCAGCACCTGGAACATTCTTCTACGGTGTTAGCGTGGACTTCTCATTGTCCAACCCCTACGTGGTGGTCGGCCTGCTGTTTGGCGGTATGTTGCCTTACCTGTTCGGCTCCATGGGCATGATGGCTGTTGGCCGGGCTGCTGGATCGGTTGTTGAGGAAGTGCGGCGTCAGTTCAAGGAAAACCCTGGCATTATGAAGGGCACGGTTCGTCCTGATTATGGTCGGGCAGTGGATATGCTGACCAAGGCTGCGATCAAGGAAATGGTTGTTCCGTCTATGCTGCCGGTACTTTCGCCAATCGTTTGTTTTGCGGCGATTTACGCAGTTGCTGACAAATCGGACGCGTTTGCTGCTCTTGGCGCGATGCTTCTCGGTGTCATTGTGACCGGTATTTTTGTCGCTGTTTCAATGACTGCCGGTGGCGGTGCCTGGGACAATGCCAAAAAATATATCGAAGACGGCAATCACGGTGGCAAGGGATCAGAATCCCACAAAGCTGCTGTGACCGGCGATACAGTTGGTGATCCCTACAAGGATACAGCTGGTCCTGCGATTAATCCGATGATCAAGATCACAAATATTGTGGCTTTGTTGATGCTGGCTGTTCTCGGACACTAGCAGCGCGAATCAGCGATTAAGCAATACAGACCCCGCGATGCGAAAGCGTCGCGGGGTTATTCTTGCCTAATTACCACCTTCGCTGAAGTTGCCGATGTTGCCGAGGATTTGGCGCAACGCTGTCAACGAATCGCCTCGGGTCGGGGTGGTGCGTGTAATAAAATCGAAAACCACGCCGTCTTTCAGGCCGTAATTGGCAATCCGCTCAACCCGGTCAGTACCATCGAAGTGAAATGTCAGGACGCGGCGCTCTGTGGTTTCAGGAGCAAAGAAGAGGCGTTGCTCACGAATTTCGGAAATGTAGAAATAAACATTGTCCTGGATCGCCGCTACTGTTGATGGCGTTCCCATGATCAGGCGTACTTGCTCCTTGCTCGACCCGATCTGGATTTGATCGAGAGCTGACTGAGACGGTACATAGCCGTGTTGCGACTTGATTTCCCCGCAAGCGCCTAGTGCCAAAGGCAGCGCAAAAACAAGGGCTGTCATCACATTCTTTGTGGTTTTTTGCTGTTGGTGACGGTTACGCATAATGGTAATCAATTCTCAATTGCCGCATTTCTGAATGTGACCTAACCCTGCATTGGGTTATTTGCAACCAGAAGCTTTTCATTTGGCACCAAACAAGACGTTTTAAGGACGCAGGGAATGAATTTTATCAAACGACTTGGCTCCCTGTTCGGTCAACAGGATGACATTTCTTACCAACTTTATGGCGCTCTTGTGGCTCAGGCGCGAAGTAAATCCTTTTTCGCAAATGGCGGCGTTCCGGACACAATGGATGGACGGTTCGATTTGATGGTGCTCCACGCGTTTCTCCTTATCCGGCGGTTGAACAAGGCCGGAAATGCAGGTGAAGAACTGGCGCAGCAAGTTTTTGACGGGATGTTTCTTGATCTTGATAATTCGCTGAGAGAAATCGGCGTTGGTGATCTCAGCGTACCAAAAAAAATAAAGGTCATGGCAAAAGCGTTTTATGGCCGTTGTGAAGCCTATGAAGAAGCTATGGATAACGGCGATAAAACGAATCTTGAACAGGTCATTGGGCGGAATATTTTCGCGGATTTTGAACCTCCAAAAGGTGCATTGTCTGCTATCGCCACTTATATGATTGATAGCGAGGCAGAACTTACTCGCCAGAAAGACGAGAAAATTTTGTATGGTGAAGCCACATTCCCGGTATTTAAAATGCGACAAGACACATCATCATGACTGAACCGGATTCAATAATTCTTGATTGGAAAGTTCAGGCCAGAGAGCTTGGTCGCAACGGTGTGAGCCACCAATATATGGCCGATTCAAAGGAACTTGAAGCCATCAAGGTGGCGTACAATCTGATCAGCGTGTCGCAGTTTAAACTGGACGCAGAACTTGTTCCGGGGCGAAAAGGATTGATCACCTTCAAGGGGGCAGTCCAGGCGCGAGTTGAGCAGCCTTGCAGCGTTACATTGCTGCCGGTTTTTGAGAAAATAAACCTATCTTTCAATAGGTTACTGGCTTTTAAGGTCGCAAAATCCAAGAAGAGAATGCGTAATTTGCCAACTGGAAGAGAGACATTGCCTGTCGAAGAGATCGTGTTCACTCTCGATGAGATAGATCCGCCGGATATTCTCACTGGCAATAATGTTGATTTAGGGGAAATTGCACTGGAAGAATTTGCTTTGGCGCTAAACCCTTATCCACGCCATGCCGAGGCAGGTGACGACGGAACATTTGTCTATCAGGAATATGTGGAGGGGGAGGAGTTGAATTCAGATACGCCCCACCCATTTGCCGCTTTGAAAAAGAAGTAGAATTACCAACTTATTTTGCTCAAAAACCATGGATTGGCTTTTGGTAGAAAGTTTTTTTGTTGTTTGTCCGGTCCAATCGGATATTCTTTGTCGATGCTAGTCGCGGCAGGGGAGACAAGCCATGTCTGAATGCCGTCATAATCAACCAGTTAGATTTGCCGCAGGCCAGCTTGGATGTCAGAGATAATCTCAATTTCAGTAGATGTCATGGGGGGAGATACAGGTCCCGCCGTCACCGTTCCCGG
This sequence comes from Hyphomicrobiales bacterium, assembly GCA_021775875.1. Taxonomy (GTDB): domain Bacteria; phylum Pseudomonadota; class Alphaproteobacteria; order Rhizobiales; family NORP267; genus NORP267. The sequence continues at coordinate 69,292 of JAJFHA010000027.1, forward strand.
TTGCGCCTTGGCGCTGGAACGGCTGCCGAATACCCGATTCATTTTGGTGGGTGACGAAACGCAGATTAAAGCGGTCCTTGAAAATTACCCTGAGCTCGAAGAAAAGTCCGAGGTTATCCACACAGATGTGGCTGTCGGAATGGATGACAAGCCGAGCCAGGCGTTACGGCGTGGGCGACGGGTTTCCAGCATGTGGGTTGCTCTTGCTGCGGTTGCTGACAAGCGGGCTGGGTTTGCTGTTTCTGCGGGCAACACGGGCGCATTGATGGCGATGGCGCGGTTTGCCCTGAAAATGATGCCGAATGTTTCAAGACCTGCAATTGCGGCTATCTGGCCGACTATACCGGGCGAATCCATCGTTCTTGACGTTGGCGCAACAATTGGTGTGGATTCGGAACGCTTGGTGGATTTTGCTGTCATGGGCGAAGCGATGGCGCGCGCCTTGTTCGGAATCGAACGCCCCAGCGTCGGATTGTTGAATATCGGTGTTGAAGAGGTTAAAGGCCTGGAAGAAGTGCGTATCGCGCATCGAATGCTGCGAAGTTCAAATATTCCAATGCAATATAAAGGCTTCGTCGAAGGCGATGATATCGGCAAGGGCAGTGTTGATGTTGTTGTAACAGAAGGTTTTTCCGGAAATATTGCGTTGAAGACTGCTGAGGGAACCGCCAAGCAGTTTGCAGCATATTTACGGAGCGCGATGAGCCAGACCTTTTTGTCGAGGATCGGGTTTTTGCTGGCCCGTTCTGCTTTTGCCCGGTTGCGGGAAAAAATGGATCCCCGAAAGTCAAATGGTGGTGTTTTCCTCGGTTTGAACGGTATTGTAATTAAAAGTCATGGGGGAACTGACGCGGAAGGGTTTGCAGCCGCCGTCGCTCTGGGTTACGAGATGACTTCGAATAATTTGCTGGACAACATTTCGGCTGATCTCACACTTCATCGAGCAAGTGTAGATGCCGAAGCTGAGACTGGCCAGGAAGGCGAGAAACAGGATAAGTGAGTATCATCAGGTCCATTGTTATGGGATGCGGGTCCTATTTACCCGAGCGTATTTTGACCAATGCAGAGCTTGCTGAAAAAGTAAAAAGCTCTGATGAATGGATCAAACAGCGCACAGGAATTCACCAACGCCATATTGCGGCTGATAGTGAAACAACTTCCGATATCGCGACGATTGCCGCTGAAAGGGCTTTAGCTGACGCTGGGATTGATGCACAGGATATAGATCTGATTGTCCTGGCGACATCGACACCGGATCTGACATTTCCGGCAACGGCGACAACCGTCCAGGCCCGGCTTGGGATCAGGCACGGATTTGCTTACGATATTCAGGCCGTATGTTCGGGCTTTGTATTTGCACTGACCGTTGCCGACAATCACATCCGCATGGGTCAAGCAAAACGCGCACTTGTCATTGGCGCTGAAACATTTTCGCGTATTCTTGATTGGGAAGACCGCACCACCTGTGTGTTGTTTGGTGATGGTGGCGGCGCAGTTGTTCTTGAAGCCGGTGAAGGTGAAGGAACCTCAGATGATCGAGGAATCATTTCCACCCATTTACGTTCAGACGGACATTATAATGATAAATTGTACGTAGACGGCGGACCGTCTTCCACAGGCACAGTAGGTTATCTCCGCATGGAAGGTCAGGAGGTTTTTCGTCGGGCAGTTGGGTTTTTGGCGGAAGTAATCGAAGAAGCTTTGCAATCTTCCGGTCTGAAGGCAGAGGACATTGACTGGTTTGTTCCCCACCAGGCGAACCGCCGGATTATCGAGGCAACGGCTCGCAAAATGAACCTTTCCTGGGATAAGGTGATCTTGACGGTGGATCGTCATGCCAACACATCGGCTGCTTCAATTCCACTGGCGCTTCGTGTTGCGTTGGACGAAAACAAGATTAAACGCGGTGATCTTGTTCTGCTTGAGGCAATGGGTGGTGGCTTTACATGGGGGAGTGCTTTGGTGCGTTGGTGACCCAGGTGTCCGATGTGACTTGAAGCTATTTTTTCAGCATTATTGACGTGAAGGCTGCAACGAGGCTAAGCTGTTCTGCAACAACAGTTTTTCTTACGAGGAGGTTGCATTGGGGGGGAATACCATTACACGAGCAGACCTCAGCGAGGCTGTTTACAAGGAAGTTGGTCTATCGCGTTCAGAATCTGCGGCGCTGGTGGAATCTTTTTTGAACGAAATTTCAAAATGTCTTGAGCGTGGCGAAACGGTGAAATTATCATCGTTTGGGTCATTTGTTGTGCGGCAGAAAAACGAGCGAATTGGTCGTAATCCTAAAACCGGCGAAGAAGTTCCTATTCCGCCACGCAAGGTGCTGGTGTTTAAACCGAGCAATGTTTTGAAAAACAAAATCAACACTGATTAATGGTGGGCAAGATTTTGTCCGAAATAATCCACATATCCGGTATTCTTTGAATCGAACCGGAGATTCGTATGACAACAGAAAAATCTGCCGAAGCATTTCGTACTATAAGCGAGGTCGCGCAGGAGCTTGACCTTCCCCAGCATGTTTTGCGATTTTGGGAGACCAAGTTTTCCTATGTGAAACCTATGAAACGGGGCGGCGGACGTCGCTATTATCGACCGGGCGAAGTGGATTTGTTGCGCGGTATTCGTCACCTTCTTTATGTCCAGGGGTATACCATCAAGGGAGCGCAGAAGGTGCTTGGCGAGCATGGTGTCCGGTTTGTCGCTGAATGCTGGCAGGATGGCCATGTTCAGGCAGAATCAATGATTGCTGAAGAAACCGCTCCAGATGTGCCAGTCGATGAAGCCCCTGTTTATGTGGACCCACCGGCTGCACCAGCCGCCGCCCAAAGTGGTTCAAGCGGAATATTGACCTCAAATATCAGTCCTGAAGCGAAGCGGGCTTTGCGGTCAGTTCTGGTGGAAATGAGGGCTGCGCGCGACATGCTGCGGACTGTTCAGGCCGAGTAATCTGTCGGTTAACATCTACAATCACAAGTGGTTTTTGAGATGGTCGGAGCGGCAGGATTTGAACCTGCGACCCCCAGTCCCCCAGACTGGTGCGCTAACCGGGCTGCGCCACGCTCCGTACTTCTTCAAGCCGCATCATGTAGCGAGTTTATGTTGGCAAGGCAACGCCATAATATGCATTAAGACACAGTCATTTGTTGTCGGGCCGTGGTAGGTCGCTTGGATAAGAATCCACCCGGCGCGATTGCGCCGCCCCAAACCAGTCCCATCAATAAAAAATAATGACGCCAATGGTCTGTGTCGATCAACATGCCTTCCATAGCGACACCCAGATAGGTGGCATACAGGATTATATAATAATTTTGCCAGGGGACCTTCACAAAGACCTGTTTCAAGCCCACAAAAATGGTGCACAACACAACTATCAAATAGACCGCGCCACCCGTCCATCCAGTGATGACGAAAATATTGATATAGACGTTGTGAGGCGCTTCAGGGAAGACATCTTCAAATCCTTGGGAACCAAGTCCTGCAGGGTTATCCAGGATCAAATCCAAAGCAAGGATGTGGCGGGCAAAACGACCGCCTGGACCTGAGTCATAGTTTTGAGTGACCGCAGCACGGCGTTCAAACAAGTCGCCGACTGAATTAAACGAAATGGTCCAGATACCAAGCATGCCAATCATGACGATCCCCATAAAGCCAAAACTAATGAGTTTAAATCGTTCATGAATGTTTTGAGCGGAGATGAACAGGAAATAGCCAAATATTATGCCAGAGAGAATTGCATGGCCCCAGGCGCCGCGCGAAAATGCCAAAAGCAAGCCCAATGAGAGAAGAGGGATCATTGGTACAGCCCAGAGGTAACTTTTTGCGCTGCCACGGAGTAGTTTGGAAATTGCATACAAAAGCGGCGCGATCAAAAAAGGGCCAAGCACGTTTGGGTCTTCAAATGTACCTCTTGCACGCTCGTGGATTGTAAGAAATTCTGATGCGGGTCCGGCAAGGTGAAAATAACCCAATATCCCGCTTAACGCTGCATAACAGGCAGCAACAGACCATCCGTTCATGATGCGTTCGAAATTTCTGTATGGATCCTGAGCTATATAACTTGCGATAAAAATTGACGACAAGATCAAATAGCCGGTGATCAGCACGTTGACCCCTGTTGGCATGAAATTGATCGGGACGATGGAAGCAAAAAATCCACCTGCCACATATGCAGCCAGTAAAATTATCAGCGGGATCAAGCGCCAGGAAATTGTCATTCCGGTCATAAAAAATACCGCAATTGTTCCCAACATTAAAACGTCATATGGAGCTGGTTCGAATAGAACAAAACCGCTTGTCACCATGGTTAGCCATATCAGGCCATGGCCAAGCTTATTTGTTTGTTGGCCAGTGGATTGAAATCCTGGATGCGTAATTGTTGGTTGCAGATAGGTCATTTTAGCCGAACTAATAAGCGTTTTCGGTATTGAGAAGTGAAAAAGGCGTCATGAGCAGGATGTGAAAATCAAACAACAATGACCAATTTTCAATGTAATAAAGGTCATGCTCGACCCGCCGATGGATTTTTTCCTCGGTATCTGTTTCGCCGCGCCAACCGTTGATTTGCGCCCAACCAGTAATGCCGGGTTTAACCCGATGTCTGGCGAAATACCCGTCGACTACATTGCCATAAAGATAGTTTTTTGCCTTGGCATGCACGGCGTGGGGGCGTGGGCCGATCAGGGAAAGGTTGCCATGGAATACGACATTGAAAAGTTGCGGCAGTTCGTCGAGACTGGTTTTTCGTATGAACCGGCCAACCTTGGTGACACGATTATCGTTTTTTGTTACCAGCTTTGCTGCCGACGCGTCTGACTGTTCCACATACATTGAGCGGAACTTGTAGATTTCGATCAATTCATTGTTGAACCCGTACCGCTTCTGTTTGAACAAGGCCGGGCCTTTGGATTCCAATCGTACGGCAATTGCTACTGCCGCCATGACGGGAGCCAAAGTGATCAGCATCAACGTTCCGATGATACGGTCGAAAAGGGACTTCATCACAAAGTCCCAATCAGCCAACGGTTTGTCGAATACATCGAGGAACGGGACGTTGCCTATATAGGAATAGGACCGAGGCCGAAATCTAAGTTTGTTGGTGTGTGCTGAGAGGCGAATATCAACAGGCAGCACCCAGAGTTTTTTCAATAATTCGAGGACTCGGTTTTCCGCACGGATCGGTATTGATACGATCAACAAATCAATCCGTGTTTGGCGACCAAATTCTACCAATTCACTTACGGTTCCTAACTTTGGATAGCCGGCCACGATTGCTGGTGATCGGTCATCAGACCGATCATCGAAGACCCCGCAAATACGAATGTCGCTGTCTTGTGCGGTTTCCAGAGCGGAGATCAGGTCTGCTCCGTTTTCACCGCCACCGACAATTACAGCGCGCCTTTCCAAGCGACCTTGCTTTGTCCAATGTCGAATAATTGCAGCGACCGCCATGCGACCTGCTATCAGAAGGAATAAACCAGCCAGATACCATGAGAGCAACCATACGCGGGAAAAACTGTCTCCCATTTTCAGGAAAAAGACACCGGCAACCGCAAGGGCCAAAGTGATGGTCCAAGCTGCTCCAAGGCGCCCGGCTTGCGCCAGGTATTGTCGCAGAGACTGAAGGTTGTATAAATCGAATATCTGAAAAATAAGGATTGAGCTGGTTGAGATTGCTGAAGCCAGAGTCAGATAAATCCATATATTGGTTGGATCCTGCTGAAATACATATGCAAAATAGACCCCCATTCCGATAGCGAAAATCGAAATGAACTCGACCATCCGTACCAACCCGGTCAAGATCACTGGAGAAATGGCATCTACCACTTCCTGATCAGCAATTTTGCGTGCGAGTTTGCTTAGATGAGGAGTTGTTTTTGGGCTAATTCCACCTGAAAAACGCTCCGCGTCAGATATGCTGGCGGCAAGAATGCGTTCGGCTGTATCGCCGCTACTATTTTCAAACTGAACCATTGTTACTCAAACCCAAACAATCACGTTCAGAAATTACAAAAAATCAATATAAAAATTCTTAATAAATCTGATTTTTTTAAATGGATTCAAGTGGCTGTCGAGTGATGATTTATTCTGCTATTTTTTGTAAAAATCCAGGATTTGAGCAGTCATATTAATTGCCGAAAAGTTCTGGCTGATCCGCGCTTGCAATTGTTGACTGGTTTCATTGCAAAGATCTGGTGATTCCAGATAGCGCTTCATCTGAGCCGCCAGTTTTGCTGCGTTACCCGCCTCGACCAGATTGGCCTTCAGCGGCCCAAAAATTTCAGGAATTCCACCGACATTGGTCGCAATGACGGGGATAGCGGCTGCACCTGCCTCCAAGATTATATAGGGTAGCGATTCGTGTAACGATGGCACTATCAAAATGCGTCCAAGGCTAAACGCTTTGCGCGCCGGCATCGCTCCTGGAAACGATACTTCGGCTTCGATTTTCAAATCTTTGGCTAATTGAATAAATTTCTCGCGGTCTGGACCCGCACCAATAATCGAGGCCGTGACCCTGGTGCCGGAGTCGTGCAAGAAACGCATTGCTTCAAGCAATATTGCGACCCCTTTCAGGTCTCGCAATTCACCGACAAATACAAAATCCTTGGGGTTATCGGCCTGTTGAATGGGACTAAATTCGCTTTTTAGAATACCATTATGGATAATTTTTGAGGCGCAGGTGAGGGCACCTATACGAGTTTCAAAAATTGTCCGAGCATATTTGCTTTCAAAAATAATGCCATCAGAGCGAGACATTAGATATCGTTCGAGTGCCAGAAAAACAGCCCCAACAGGGGATGTTCGGGAATAATGCAAGCTTCCGCCATGGGGGGTATAGAAGCGCTTCGTGGATGTTCGCACCGATTTTGCGAGGCGGACATAGGCACCTCCCTTGGCACCATGCCCGTGCATGATGTCTACATCCCAATCGCGGGCGCACCGGGCGATATATCTGGTGGCTGAGAAATCTGAAAAGCCCGGCATACGTCCCATCGACAGGCGGTGAATGCCAAGGCTGCATTTGGATTCTAAATTCTCTAGTGCTTTATCAGCGTTAAAACCACCAGTCCCAGCATCACAAACAATACCAACTTGATGGCCGGCATCAGCTAGTATTTCTGTCAAATCGCAGACATGGCGAAACAATCCTCCAACAGGAGCACGTAAACATTGCATAATCTTGAGGCCAGCCATTCTGGGTTGGTCCCTAGATTAAAAAAAGCGTTCGCTGATTGTAATGGTGTCCCCGGGGCGAACCGGGTGATTGGGCGCAACTTCACCGGATATGACGCGGCCGGTTACCTGGCGGTTGATGACAGCAGATCGTTGTTGGGCGCGGGGAGTGTAGCCTCCAGCAATTGCGGCGGCGGTTTGTACGGTCATCCCGATAACATATGGGAATTGGCCAGGATTTTGAACTTCGCCCAGAATGAAGAATGGACGATATTCCGCAACCTCAACAGTAACATCTGGATTACGCAGATACCTTTCGCCAAGTTGCGCGCTCAATTGAGTTTCAAACTGACGCAATGTCAGGCCGCGTGCCTGTATTGCACCGATTAGCGGAAATGCGACTTTGCCGCCGCCATCAACAGAATAGGTGTTGGAAAGGTCTGTTTGTCCAAAAACAACTACGCGAAGTTGGTCTCCACTATCCAGTTGGTATGCGTTTACCAAGCTATCGCGAAACGCTTGAGAAGGTTCCGGCGTCGAAGAGCAACTCGCCAGCAGGGCACCCACAAGGGAGATAATCAATATAATACGCTTACTCATATTAATCGCCGTGTTTTCAATTTCAGTAATTCAAGATTAATATGACACGATCATGGTTAATATTTTCTGTCATCGGTGGCCTTAATTATTCTGTTAACCAGTTAGTTACCGCAAAAGTATGTACTGGGTTCAAGAAGCAGAATCAGGTCCGCACATGAACACATACGCAGCCACGCCCCATTTTACTGAGGTTGACCCACGACATCACGGCATTGCCAGCGATGGTTTATCGTTGATATCGTTGGTCAAGGCGTTGTGGCGCCGGAAATTGATTGTGATAATTCCGGTATTGGTCGTATTTTTGGGTACATTTCTGGTCCTTGCCAACACGGAATCCCGGTATACATCTACAGCGAGTATATTGGTCGATACGCCGCGGGCACCTTTTTCCAGACCCGACCAGGGAAATGACAGGGTCGACAATCCGGACAGTCTTGCTATTGGCAGTCACGAACAATTGTTGCTGTCGCGTGATTTGGCGCGCGAAGTCACTCTTCGGTATGACCTGGCCCAGGTTTCAGAATTTCAGCCGAGTGGTCGTAATCCCGGGTTCATCCGACAAATGATGATGCTGGTCGGATTGGCAAGCAATCCCGGAAACTTGACGGTTGAAGAAAAAGTCATCAGCAAATATTTCTCCCGTCTTGTTGTTTCCAGAGTGGATGACTCTCGTGTCATCGAAGTGGCTTTTTCGTCATCTGATCCGGAACTGGCAGCTGAAATTGCTAACGGTGTAGTCGACAATTATCTGACTTCTTTACGGGAAGCCCGGCGGCAATCTACCAGCGAAGCAGCATTGTGGCTTGAAGAGCAGATTGAACAACTTCGCAATAAAGTCGAAACAGCTGAAGCAATGGCGGCGAGCTATCGTAGCGAGCATGGCCTGTTGCGTGGCGCAAATGATACCACCCTCTCGAGCCAACAATTATCGGAATTGAACAGTCAGTTGATTCTCGCTAGGACCTCCAGGGCAGAATCTCAGGTCAGGGCGCAAATAGTGCGAGAAATGTTGGCATCTGGCGGGTCGCTGAGCAGCGCGTCTGATGTGTTGAATTCTCCATTGATACAACGGCTTCAAGAACAAGAAGTGACATTGCGTCGTAGTATTGCTGAGTTTTCTGCGACTTTGCTCCCGTCCCATCCGCGCATTATGCAGCTTGATGCTGAACTTACGGATCTTGGAAAGCAAATTCGTGCGGAGGGGCAGAAAATTGTCCAGGCGCTGGAGAATGAAGCAGACATTGCCGGCGCACGTGAAAATGCGTTACGGGCAAATTTAAACTCATTGAGGCAAGACGCCGGTCGTACTGATAGTGATGCTGTCGAACTTCGTGCGTTGGAGCGCGAAGCTACAGCGCAACGGGTCTTGCTTGAGTCGTTCCTTGGAAGATACCGCGAAGCTACAGCGCAAACGCAACTTGAAGCTCTGCCAGTGCAGGCGCGTATTATCTCCAGAGCGGCCGTGTCCACAGATCCATCATTCCCGCGTCGACTCCCCATTTTGGTTATGACATCTCTCGGCACAGCATTTCTCGGGATTGCACTCATTTTCTCTACAGAACTCATGAAGGTTGGCGCTTCACTTAATGCTGGCCAATCAATTTCCAGGCACCCTGTGCCGGAAAATCTTGATATTAGGCCCGTCACAGAACCTGTTCCAGGTGCCGGTGATGACGTAAATATCGTTCATGTTACAAGTGATTCTGGTGATCCGGACACAGTATCAGATGCTGTGCAGGCTGTAATCGGGGCCATTTACGGGCGCGTAAACCCCGGCGAAGCCTCGCGCACTTTTGTATGTGCGCCACAACGCCAAAGTCCGGATAATTTTTCTGCGCTGAATATCGCCCGTGGATTGGCTTTGGACGGGCATAAAGTCGTGGTGATTGATAGCAACATGCGGGCTTCGCGTTTGGCAATTCAAACGGGACTGGCCGGAGCACCTGGTTTTTCCGATCTTTTGACTGAAACTCATGATTTTGTTGATGTGCTGCAACGGGATCCAATTTCCAGAGTTCACGTGATTGCCGGCGGGACCCATGTGCTTGACCCAGTCAGAATGATCCGCCACGACCGCCTGGAACAAATCCTGGATGCCCTTGAAGGGACCTATAATCATATCGTTATTGATGGCCCACCTGTCTTATTAGCGTCAGAAGCCCATATTTTGGCGTCGTGCTGTGATGGCGCTGTCATAGTACCGGATACCTTGCCAGGCGGGCAAAAGATGGTTGAACGCACGCGAGACGTGTTGACTAATAATGGTCAACACCCAATCGAAATGATTGCTGCTTCTTCAAAAATTTCTGAGATGATTGTTGACCGGCATGATCATGGAAGTCTGCTTGCCACAGCTTAATCAATCTGCATTCCCATCAGAACGCAGGTTTTATTTTCGGATAAAATTACCGGTTCTTGATCGATTGCAGCCACAACGCCATCTTCAATAATTGTGATTTCTGTTTCACCATTCGTTTCAATCGCTGTGCGTAACTGAAAATGGTTGCGGAAATTTTTCCTTTAACAGAGAAACCGAAATAAGTGTCGAACATGACGTCTGTTTTGTTGCACCATTGCTGCTTATAACCAGCTTCACCGATGCCCAGATCAAAAGACGTGAGTCCTCGTTCAGCGCAATCAAGGATCATGTGGTGTAACAAAGTGTCGCCAACGCTGTATCGGCTTGCTGGTCCAATATCAATTGAATTGAAAAAAGCGGAGAAGCGGTTTCCTGCAATTGCGCCGCCATAAATCGACAATATTTCACCGTTGATCAATAATGCGTGGAGTTCCAAAGGAGGTTGGTCTTCTTGCGGTGCGCGTGAAGATAAATCTGTTAAAAACTCCCTGACTCCGGCTTCAGATAACGCGTCATATTTGCCTAACGATTTGAAGCGAATTTCTCGTAACTCAAAATGTCGTTCAAGGAACCGTTCAACATCTTCTTTTCTGGTTGCTCGCTCAAACGTCAATTCGCCCATTTCGGATAGACGGCGCTGTTGCCAGCGAATTCTTTTGCGTGCGCGTTTGCTTTTTATATTTTTGAAATATACATCGAACCCTTCAGCAAAATCGGCCCAATAGCCATAACTGGGGGAAGCGTTTCTCTTCAGAGGCAGGAACGGGTTTTGTCGTCCGTCCCAGGTTTCAGGCTGATTCTGGAGGTGGATACCGTCAAAGGAAAAAATTTCACGGGCTTTTCTGAAAACTTCCAGAATGACTTGGCGATTTAAGTACGGCGCCCAGTCCAAGCGGTTGAGCCCCATATTATAATTTGCGTGCTTTTCACCAGCCCATGTCAGATGAGTACCCAATCTTGTAGTTTTGAGTACAAATGGCCAGATGAATACGGTTTCGCCATTTTCGTCTTTTCCGGACATTATGAATGGTTGAAATCCGTGATCCTTTCCGAGATGTTTGAACCAGGATTCTACGAAATCAAATCTTTGATAACAGGAAATGGCGGTGTGAGTTTCAAATTCGCGCCAGATTTGTTCGACGTCTTCAAATGTCTGGAAAATACTGATTTCCGTCCGCAGATCTTCGATGGTTGCTGCATCGGCAATCGCAATTGTCTCTGAATGGTCTGTTTTGGGTGCCATGGAGTCAAGAAACGCGGTGGACATGAGCCTGAAAATCTCAATTATTTAAAAATGTAACCGGAAAAATGATTATGGCAACGAATTATCAAAAAAGTATTGGCATAATGGTTTTCGTTGAATCAGATTTGCAAATTAAGGTGCGCACGTGAAGACGACTTTGATCAAAGTGGGCCTTGACGCTATTTACTTTTCGGGTGGGCACATTGCCATGCGCCCTTTTTGTCGTGGGATTGGTGCCATTTTGACCATGCACCATGTGGTGCCACGAAAAGAAGCGCGATTTGCGCCGAACAATATCCTTGAAATTACGCCGGAATTTCTGGTCCGCGTCATAAAAATGGTCCGCCGAAAGGGGTACGATATTGTATCGCTGGATGAAGCCCACCGCCGGATTACAGCTCCTGATGCGCAAAAACCGTTTGTTTGCCTCACATTTGATGACGGATACCGCGATAATCTGGAAATTGCCTACCCGATTTTGCGGCGCAATGACGCGCCATTTGCCATCTATGTGGCAACAAGTTACCCGGACCGGGTTGGGGAATTATGGTGGTTGGCGCTCGAAGAGATCATTTCCAAATGCGACTATATCGGCGTTCTCATGGCGGGCGATCAGCAACATTTTTCATCCCGGACGTTGGCTGAAAAGCAGGAAGTCTGGGATAAATTATATTGGTGGCTGCGTAATTTGCCGCAAAAAGAGCAGCGTCAGGTTATTCGCGATCTTTGTGCCCGATATGATGTTGATCTTGTCGCGATGTGCGAAAAAATGATCATGAGCTGGGATGAAATTCATAAATTGGCGTTTGATCCTTTGGTGACGATCGGCGCTCACACAGTCAATCATTTTGCCCTTGCAAAATTATCTGAAGCGGATGCCAGGGCTGAGATGGTCACCAGCGCCGAGATTATTTCGTCTTATATCGGCGAGCGGCCAAAGCACTTTAGTTTTCCTTATGGCGATCCGGGTTCTGCCGGACCTCGCGATTTCGAAATTGCAAAGGACGCCGGATTTTTAACGGCGGTTACAACCCGCAAAGGCGTGGTCCATAAAGAATATGCCGATCATATGACCGCGCTGCCGCGGATTTCCCTCAACGGCAATTACCAATCGTTGCGCTATCTGGATGTGTTTCTTGGCGGAACAGCGTTTTCGCTGAAAAACCGGATGCGGCATTTGGATATTGCCTGAATTTAACGCCGCGACCAATTGATGATCCATTTAGCGGGCCAAATCCAGCCGATACCTGCGGCTGCGAAAAAAATCAATTGGATCAAGGCTGGTGTTTCGGTCGGCAGCCTGTCTGCGATGGTGACAACAATCCCGACATAGAGAATGATCATTATCAGTAACGTGGATATGCCAATTAACATGCGCATGAACAATTCCTGTCAGGATGCGACGATGACGCGCCTTGATGAGTGAACGTCATCCAGTTAGATCAGGCTATACGGGATTGTAGGGACAGGTTCCAGAAATTCCGCGCCGTGGGCTGGATTATTGGAGATAACGGGATTGCGTATTTGGCTTTTTGTTTTGGGTCTTCTGGTTTCTGTCATGATTTTGGTTGGTGGCGCGACCCGGCTGACAGATTCCGGTCTCTCGATTACCGAATGGCAATTGATTGCCGGGTTCATTCCACCGTTGAATGAGAGCCAATGGCTTGAAGCCTTTGGCAAGTATCAGCAAATCCCAGAATTCTCCATCATCAATCCGGATATGACTTTGGCTGGATTTAAATCTATTTACTGGTGGGAATGGGCGCACCGGTTTCTGGGGCGGTTCGTTGGAATTGTCTTCGTTCTTCCTTATCTTGGATTCCTGATCAGTGGGCAAATTGGTAAAGCGTTGAACCGGCGCTTGCTGTTTCTGCTTCTATTGGGTGCGCTTCAGGGCGGGCTTGGCTGGTACATGGTCTCCAGCGGGTTAGTGGACCGCGTAGATGTCAGTCAGTACCGGTTAGCAGCACATTTGGGACTGGCAATATTTATCCTCGCAGCGATCTGCTGGACAATCCTTAGCCTGTCGCGTTCCGGAAATGAGGGTTTTGATCAACAAGGACAATTTGGTGCGCTTGTCCTGGCTTTCCTGGTTTTTCTGCAAATTTTGCTGGGCGCTTTGGTGGCCGGAACCGATGCCGGATTGAGCCACAATACCTGGCCGTTGATGGATGGGAAAATTATTCCCGGTGGTTTGTTTGTTATGGAACCGTGGTGGCTCAATCTTTTTGAAAATGTGAGAACCATCCAATTCGATCACCGTATCGTGGCTTATCTATTGGTTATTGGTGCGGTTTGGCACGCAGTCGGATTGAGGGCGCGCAGGAGCGTAGCAGCTAAAACCGCGCTTTGGTTGGCAGGCCTCATTCTGTTGCAAATGACCGTTGGTATCTGGACACTGCTACAAGCCGTACCGCTGAACCTTGGCCTGTTCCATCAGGGCATGGCTGTTTTGGTCATGCTGATGGGGGTCATACATCTGCACGGCATTGCCGGGCGTCGCGACTCAGAACGGTTGCACTTTGGGAGGAAAAAATCCTGACCTAAGGCAGACTTTCCAACGCTGCTTCCAAATCCGCAATCAGGTCTTCTTTATCCTCGATCCCGACAGACAGGCGGACAACATCGGAACCCGCACCAGCGGCGCTTCGTTGCTGCTCTGTCAATTGACGATGGGTGGTCGAAGCCGGATGAAGGATCAGGCTTCGGGTATCACCGATATTTGCCAGCAGAGAAAACAAGTAGACATTCGATACCAGTTGAAGGCCGGCTTCATAGCCACCCTTCAAACCGAATGTAAGAACGGCACCTGCGCCCCTCGGGCAGTATTTCTCAGCCAGGTTATGATGTCTGTCACCGGGAAGTCCGGCATAATTGACCCAAGCCACCTTGTCATGAGCGTCGAGAAATTCTGATATTGCGAGCGCGTTCTCGCAATGCTTTTGCATGCGCAAGGGCAGGGTCTCGATCCCGGTCAGTATCAAAAAAGCGTTGAAAGGCGAGAGGGCCGGGCCATAATCGCGCAATCCCACCATACGGCAGGCAATGGCGAAAGCAAAATTGCCGAATGTTTCATGAAATATCAGCCCACCATAACTTTCGTTTGGTTTGGAAAGCATCGGATAGCGGCCCTCGCGAGACCAATTAAATGTGCCGCCATCGACAATCACGCCGCCAATTGAATTGCCGTGGCCGCCAAGAAATTTGGTTGCGGAATGCACGATAATATCAGCGCCGTGTTCAAAAGGGTTGCATAGATAGGGGCTGGCTAACGTGTTGTCGACAATGAGCGGGACGCCAGCACGTCGGGCAACCTGTGAAATGGCAGCAATGTCTGTAACTCTACCTCCGGGATTGGCGATTGATTCCACAAAAATTGCTTTTGTACGCGGTGTGACCGCTTTTTCAAACGACTCGATATTGTCGGCATCGGCCCAAACCACGTTCCAGTCGCTTTTCTTGAACGATTGACCGAACTGGTTGATCGACCCGCCGTATAATTGACGGGCGGCAATGAATTCATCGCCCGGATCCATGATTGTATAAAAGACAAGATGCTGGGCCGCATGGCCGGAGGCAACAGCGAGGGCGGCCGTGCCACCTTCAAGTGCCGCGACGCGTTCTTCAAGAACGGCGCAGGTGGGGTTTCCGATCCGGGTATAAATATTGCCGAACGCTTCAAGTCCAAACAGGGATGCGGCGTGATCGGCGTCATCAAACACAAAACTTGAAGTTTGATAGATTGGTGTCGCGCGGGCACCTGTGGTCGGGTCTGGCTGTGCGCCTGCGTGAACTGCTAGGGTGTCAAAGCCTGGAATTCGATCTTCACTCATAACAACAACCTTCTTTATAGGGACTGATATGACCATTCATGGTGTAACGATTTGCGAGTGGTTTGCAAATCGGGTTTTAGCCTTGATTTTTTCTATTTCGCTGAGGCCGCAGGGTCAGATGCTGAAAGCCTTTGCCGGCCAGTTTTGGTTTCTGCGAAGACAATTTACCGCTATTGACCCCGGCCCAGGCAATTTCACCTGAAAGCCGCGCATATTCGATTTTTGGACAGCGATTCATGACGACATCCAAACCCGCAGTTTCAGCGCGCACGGCGGCGTCAGTGTTGGAAATCCCCAATTGCATCCATACAGTAGCCGCCTTCAATTCAATCGCCTGGTCTGTAATACCATCGGCGGCTTCACTGTTGCGGAAAATATCGACCATATCGACGGGTTCAGTAATATCGGTAAGGCTTCCGATAACCAATTGCCCGAGCAAATGTTGGCCTGCAAGACCCGGATTGACCGGGATCACATTGAAGCCTTTGGCCAGCATATACTTCAAGACAAAATAGCTGGGTCGAACCCTGTTGGCGCTGGCCCCGACCATGGCGATGGTTTTGGTTCTCAACAGGATATTATGGATATAACTGTCAGGATATCGACTGTGGTCCATTCAGGCTATCCCGTCCATTTGGGTGCGCGCTTTTCAATGAAAGCCGAAAACCCCTCAACGGATTCATCAAGCATCAAATTCTGAACCATAACTTTTTCCATGGCCTGGTAAGCTTCTTGGCGCGGCATCTGTATTTGTGCCTGAAATGCTTTTTTCCCCAATGCCACTACATTACTGGGTTTGCCAGCTATTTTACGAGCCAAGGCCATTGTCGCACCTTGCAATTTATCAGGGCTTACAACTTGATTGAGAAGGCCTGCATCCATTGCTTCATGCGCAGTCAGCATGTCACCCGTTGTAAGTAGCTCCATGGCAATTTTACGGCCAATGTTTCGACTTAACGCAACCATGGGAGTGGAACAGAAAAAGCCGACATCAATACCGTTTACGCCGAACCGGGCAATATCGCTGGCGACGGCCAAGTCACAAGTTGCCACCAACTGGCACCCGGCAGCGGTTGCTATCCCTTGTATTTCAACAATAACCGGCTGGGGCAAAGCGGTTATACTGGTCATCAATTTTGTGCAATCGGAAAACAATTCCCGGAAAAAGGCCTGGCCATTATCCTGGTCCCCCCGGCGCTCCTGTATTTCCTTCAGGTCATGACCGGCACAAAACCCAGGACCTTCGGCCCTCAATATTATGACGCGAACATTTGGATCTGTTGCCAACGAATCAAATTCGGTCTGCATAGCTTTCATCATGGCACTGCTCAGTGCGTTGCGATTGCTCGGTCGGTTTAAGGTCACCACAGCAATGCCGCTGGTGCCTGTTCTGACAATATAAGGCGCTTGAACAGGGGAAATTCCGGTTGCTGAGCTTGTTGGCAGATCGTTCATGGGCAGTAATAATCCTGTGTTGAATCCGTTGCCTGATTGATTTGTGGCTTTGTTGATATGCCGGGCATCGGCGACTGGGCTTACGATAAGTTTAGCGAGAAATGGCAAGGCAGAAACATGCTGTTATAGTCAGAAACTTTAGAATCTGATTTAGTTTCGGCATAGAACTCTCCCTAACCTGTTGATTTTCTATCTTGTTTATCAAAGATAATTTGTAACATTGAAACCCGAAATCTCATATTTACGCAAGTGGTGACCATGAAATCAAACGACCAACCGAAAATGTCCGCCGAACAGGTCCAGGTTTTCCTCGACAGCGATTTCCCGGAAGCCAATTTTTACGGCAAAACCTATGAAATTTTGTCTGTTACGACAGGTGGTGCGGATGTCATGCTTTTGAGCCATGAACGACATTTACGCCCCGGCGGTACCATATCCGGACCCGCCATGATGGCGCTGACTGATGTAGCGGCTTATGTGGGGTTGCTGGGGAGTATCGGCCCGGTTGCGTTAGCCGTTACAACAAGCCTTACAATTAATTTTGTCAGAAAGCCCGAGCCAGGGCATTTGATTGCGAGTTGTGAGATCATCAAGCTTGGCCGCCGATTAGCGGTGCTTGACGTTCGAATCCGATCTGAGGGTAGCGATGCGATTGTGGCCCAGGGGTCTGTTACCTATGCGATCCCGCAAGAATAGCGTTTTTCACGAAGGTAATATATTACCATTATTATAAGTTGTTGTTTTTACGAGGTTTTCTCATTCTATTCCGCAAAATACGCTGTTGACGTAACAATCGGGACGCTGTAGAAATCGCATCAGAAATCAGAAATTCGTGGCATTACTGTCAGTTTGAATTATCTGAGTCACTCAACTACCCGATATTTATGAATTTCGAGGAATTGCAATGCGCACGTTTTCAGCGACTCCCGCTGATCTGGATAAAAAGTGGCTGCTGATTGATGCTGAAGAACTGGTCGTTGGCCGGTTGGCATCTTTGATCGCCACGCGACTTCGCGGGAAACACAAACCGTCTTTTACACCTCACATGGATTGCGGCGATTATATAATTGTCATCAATGCCGAGAAGGTTGTCTTCACCGGCAAGAAATATGAAGACAAGACCTATTACAGGCACACCGGATATCCCGGGGGTATCAAAGAGACCTCACCGCGGCGGATCCTGGAAGGCAAACATCCTGAACGGGTGCTTCTCAAGGCTGTCGAGCGGATGTTGCCTGGTGGTCCCTTGTCTCGTCAGCAGATGAGAAATTTAAAGGTTTATGTTGGATCCGAGCATCCACATGAGGCCCAAAAACCGACCATTTTCGATGTTTCGTCACTCAATACCAAGAATACCCGGAGGTCATAATGGCTGATCAAGAAGTTCAGACTTTGGAAGATCTTGGCGATGCCATGGGTGTCACAAGTGAAGCCGTGGATAATTCAGAAGCTGTGGCTGATGCCCCGGTATATGTTCAAAAGATCGATGATCACGGACGCGCTTATGCGACCGGCAAGCGCAAGGATGCGATTGCTAGGGTTTGGATTAAGCCTGGCGCTGGACGAATTTCCGTCAACGGACGCGAACTGGATGTTTATTTTGCGCGGCCGGTTTTGCGCATGATCCTGAAACAGCCGCTAGTCGCTGCTGAGCGCAAGGATCAGTATGATGTTATGTGCACAGTGTCCGGTGGTGGATTGTCCGGCCAGGCTGGCGCGGTTCGTCATGGCATCTCAAAAGCTTTGACGTTTTACGAGCCGGAATTGCGTGGCATATTGAAAAAAGGCGGATTCCTGACGCGCGATTCACGCGTAGTGGAGCGAAAAAAATACGGCAAGGCCAAGGCCCGCAAGAGCTTCCAGTTCTCGAAACGATAAAGGTTCGGGACAAGGATTTCAAAAGGCGGGTCTTCGGGTCCGCCTTTTTTATTTTGGCAAATGCGTTTCTATTTTTGCAGAACAGCCGACAATATTTTGAACTGAATGGATCTGGTTATGAGCAACGGAAAAATTAAAATCGGGGTTTTGGGTGCATCCGGCTATACCGGCGCCGACCTTGTGCGTCTGGCGGTGCCACATCCCAATATGGAAATCAGTATTCTCACCGCCAACACCCATGCGGGCAAAAAGGTGGCGGAGGTGTTCCCTCATTTGGGCCATGTGGATTTGCCCGATATGACCAAGGTTGAGGATGCTGATTGGGGTGATGTTGATGCGATTTTTTGCGGCCTTCCACACGGCACGACGCAGGATATTACGCGCTCGCTTGTTGAGACCCATGGCGATGTTAAAGTCATTGATATGTCTGCAGATTTCAGACTTCGTAACATGGATACTTATCAGGAATGGTACGGCATCAAACATCGGGCACCGGGGCTTCAGGGAAGCGCCGTATATGGGCTGACGGAATTTTACCGCGATGATATTCGTGGCGCGAACCTTGTTGCCTGTCCGGGATGCTATCCGACGGCTGTGTTGATGGCATTGTTGCCTGTGGTTTCCGCTGGACTTGTTGATCCGGCAGACTTGATTATCGATGCCAAGTCCGGGGTATCTGGTGCTGGTCGGGCGGCGAAGGAAGCAACTTTGTTTTGCGAAACAGGCGAGGGAATGTCGCCTTACGCGATCGGCAAACACCGGCATGCGCCCGAGATAGAGCAGGAAATTTCAAAAGCTGCTGGAAACGACATCGTTGTCAATTTCACGCCGCATCTTATTCCCATGAGCCGGGGTGAATTGTGTACTTGTTATGTACGGTTGGAAGGTAAAGCGACTGCCAGTGATTTACGGGCAGCGCTCGCAGAGCGTTACGCGGGTGAACCCTTTGTTCGTGTATTAAATGAAGGTGTTTTGCCAGCGACACAGCATGTGCGGGGATCAAATTTTGTCCTGATCGGGGTGTTTGAAGACCGGGTATCCGGGCGTGCGATCATCATCTCGACATTGGATAATCTGGTGAAAGGATCTGCTGGTCAGGCAGTTCAAAATTTCAATTTGATTTTTGGATTGGACGAGACGACCGGCCTTGGGCAGATGCCGCTTTTTCCGTAAATTCAGTTTTAGGAAAGCAGGGATTTTATCGAGGCGACAAGGCGCGATACGCCATCGTCAATGGCTGTTTCATTATGCCCGGCAAAGCCCATCACCAGACCCTGGAGGCATGGTTTGTTCTGGTAATAATCCGACAGCGCCTGGACACGGACGTTATTACCTCTTGCCGCTTCGACGATGTCTTTGTCGGTCATATGGTTAGATATTCTATCACCCAATCCTGCAACCAGATGGAGGCCGCTGGTTTGCGGCGGTGCAACTAATAAGCCTTCGGCCTGTGTTGACAAGGTCGATTGCAAATGTACGAGACGCTTTGCGTATACCCGTCGGGTTTTGCGAATATGAGCGCCGAACGCGCCGCTTTCCATGAAATCAGCAAGAGCGGGTTGGGCCACGAACGAGGCTTTGGTGCCCTGTTTGGAAATGGTCTCTCTGAAGCCATCTGTCAGATGCGGCGGGCAAACCAGGTATGCCAAACGCAACGACCTGAACATGACTTTGGAAAAGCTGCCCAGATACAAAGTGTTTGAATGCTCATCCAAACCGGCCATGGCGGGAAAGGGTCGTCCTTCATAACGATATTCGCTGTCATAATCATCTTCGACAATCCACCCGCCGGAATGATGCGCCCAATCCAGTAATTCAAGTCGCCGGGTGAGGGACATGATTGTGCCAAACGGGAATTGTCGGGACGGGGTCACGATCGCAATTTTTGCTTTTGGCGCAATTTCTTTTGCTATACCCAGATCAAAACCCGCTTCATCCAGCGGGACCGCTACGACGTTCATTCCGTTTGAGCGGATACCATGCCGGATAATCTCGTATCCGGGGTCTTCCATCCAGATATCGTCACCCGGCTGCGCCAGAACCCTGAAAATCAGGTCCATCGCGTCACTGGTCCCGCTTGTGATCATGATATTTTCAGGAGCGCATTCGAACCCGCGCCACAGAGATAAGTGCGATGAAATGGCTTCACGCAACGGCATGTGACCGAAAGGGTCATGGAAAGAAAGCAGGTCCGGATGTTCGCGCCGCCACGATGCTGCGAGCCGCCGGGTCCAGTCTTTGGCTGGAAATAGTTCAAACAGGGCCGTATCGATGTCAAATGGCTTCGGTTTTGGGCTGTCGGGAATTGTTGATTTTGTGGAGCTGTGAATTTCTAATTCACCAGAGTTGCGCACATGCAACAGATGGTCTGGAGACAGCGGCATGACGAACATGCCGGCACCGCGCGTTGAGCGCACATAGCCTTCGCTCAGCAATTGTTCATAGGCTGTCACAATCGTCGAGCGAGATATTCCCAATTCCGACGCTAATGCGCGCGACGAAGGTAGACGCGTTTCCGCACCCAACCGTCCGGCCAAAATCAGTTCGCGGATCTGGCGGTAAATCTGGACATAGATCGGCTGTGGATCGCCTTTCTTGATGGACAGGGTGAGCAAAGTTGTCATGTTTGAAATCTTTGAATAATTGGACTGGTATTTTTATCAGATATTGGTCGTTTCTTCCCAGCCAAAATATCGCTATCGATAGCACATTGAATGAGTGTTTTGGAGATAATCATGGCTGATCTGGAAGTTACTGAGCGGAGCAGACTACGGCGCTCCCATGAACGTGGTGCTTTTGACCGCGAGACGATCAACGCGATCCTCGACGCTGGACCGCTTTGCCATGTGGCATACCTGATTGACGGCAAGGTACATTGCTTGCCGACATTCCACTGGCGGGTGGGCAATCGAATATATTGGCATGGTTCAGCTGCCAGCCGCATGATCAAGAATGCCGTGCAACAGGAAATATGTCTGACTGTCACTTATCTGGACGGATTTGTAATTGCGCGGTCAGCGATGCACCATTCGGTAAATTTCCGCTCGGTCATGCTTTTTGGCAAACCGGAAATTATTTCTGATGACGAAGCGGCGGCCGGGCATCTTAAAAACTTTGTTGACGGAATTTTCCCTGGCCGTTGGGATACTTTACGCCCGATGAGTGATCAGGAATTGAAAGCAACGACCGTGTTGTCGATGGCAATTGAGGAGGGAGCCGCGAAAATCCGCTCGGGCGATCCAGTTGATGATGAGGAGGATTACGCGCTGCCTATCTGGGCCGGCACGCTGCCCATACAAATGGTTGCTGGCGATCCGGTGCCGGATGCGCGAACTGACACCTCTATGGAGGTGCCGGAGAGTGTGAAAAAATTCCGACTTGGGCGTGCAGACTAAGGAGACAGCATGAAAGACTGGATCAATAACCTAGCTGAAGCTCGTGTGGCACCAATCGCAGATGGTGCCCGCTCGGCTGAGATACTCTCCAACGGTTCCATGCGGCTATTATATTACCAACCGCGCGGATCGGATTTGCAGACGCCTCATACCCAGGACGAAATATATATAGTCATGTCCGGATCGGGGACATATGCGGTTGGCCCCAGTGAAGACGAACTGGAACGCTTTCCGTTCAAAGCTGGCGACGCGATTTTTACGCCGGCCGGGCATGTGCACCGGTTCGAAGATTTCACAGACGATTTCGGCACCTGGGTTGTGTTTTGGGGTCCCGAAGGTGGCGAGACGCCTGCGTAGCAATTGTACCGTTCCATGTTGAAATTTGGTAAAATACCTGCAACACAAAGCGGTGTTTTTCTGATTAGAGACGTCGTGGCTTATGCGCCAGTTCGAGACCAGCCGGATTGTATCCCATTCAGCGGAAAACATGTTCGATCTGGTTGCGGATATCGAATGTTACCCGGATTTCGTGCCGCTTTGCTCAAAGCTGAGGATCGTCGATGAAACAACGGACGGCGACATCGGCGTAAAAATCGCTGATATGTCGGTTGCCTTCAAAGCGCTTTCGGAAACGTTTCGCTGCAAGGTAACCGAAGACCGTATGGCTAACGAAATAGTGGTTGAGTATCTTGACGGGCCATTCCGCTCGCTGCGTAACGTCTGGACATTTACCGACACCGATCCGGGCAAATCAAAGGTCCATTTCTTCATTGCCTATGAATTCAAAAGCCGGATGTTGCAAATGGTTGCTGGGGCAGTATTTGACCGCGCTTTTTCTAAATTTGCTGAAGCGTTTGAAAACCGTGCCGACGAAATTTATGGAATTAATACGCCGTCTGCCTGATCAAAAATTTGGTTCATCAGGTTGAATGCAACCAAAACGGTTTCCTGTCGAATTTCCTGGCGGGATAAATCACCCAGTCGAATTTCCCTGTGCAGAATTGGCTGGCCCTCAAGACAGGCCGCGAGATGAACCAAACCTACCGGTTTGTCAGCCGTGCCACCACCGGGGCCAGCGACGCCAGTGACTGCAATTCCCAAATTTGCTCTGGAATTTGCAATCGCGCCTTCGACCATGGCCCGGGCAACCGCCTCGCTAACGGCACCATGGGTTTCAATCAATCCACTTTCCACACCCAGCATTTCGGCTTTTGCTTCATTGGAATAAGTCACAAAGCCACGCTCGAATACGTCGGACGATCCAGCAATATCCGTGAAAGCGGCGGCGATCATTCCGCCTGTGCAGGATTCTGCCGTGACGATTTTTATGCCGGATTTGCGGCTTCGTTCAAGTAACGCAGCGGCTGGTTTTTGAAAGAGAATGCTGTCCATTATGTATCAGTCTCAATGTCTGGAAGTGAGAGCGTCGCAATTGCCTGCGCGGCAATTCCTTCACCGCGACCTGTAAATCCAAGACCTTCGGTGGTTGTTGCTTTGATGCTGACTTTGGCAACAGGAATTTCTAGTATGTCTGCAACGTGCTGACGCATGGCATCCCGGTGGGGGCCGATTTTAGGGCCCTCGCAAATCAGCGTGACATCAACATGATTTATCATTCCTGACTGGGCCGAGACCAGGCCTGCTGCATGTTCGAGGAACAAGCTAGACGCTGCGCCTTTCCATTGCGGATCGCTTGGTGGAAAATGGCTGCCTATATCGCCGTCACCGAGTGCGCCCAGAATTGCGTCCACAAGGGCATGGAGGCCCACGTCAGCATCGGAATGCCCCGACAATCCTTGATTGTGCGGGATATCGACACCGCACAGAGTGACGTGGTCGCCATGGCCAAATTTATGGACGTCGAAGCCAGTGCCGGTGGTCGTAATCATTGACGAATTCCGGAGCGCAAGCAGGCGAAGGGCGGTATCAAAATCAGGCTCCATCGTGATTTTCAAATTATTTTGTTCGCCCTCGACAATACGCACTTTCATTCCGGCCTGGACAGCTATTGCGGAATCGTCTGTCAGGTTGTCATTGCCAGTTTGCTTTGCCCGCTCATGAGCTTCCAGGATTTTTGAAAATACAAACCCCTGAGGTGTTTGAATGGAAGCAACCTGATCGCGGGAAATCGAAGCGCCCACATAGCCTTTGTCGTTTTTCTTCATAGTGTCGGTAATTGCGAGTGCTGGAACAATAGCAATGTCGTGGATCAACGCATTCAACACGCGGTCAATCAAGGCATGACTGAGTAAAGGTCTGGCGGCGTCGTGGATCAAAACATTATCGGGGTTCAAAGACACCAGCGCCGACAATCCAGCTTGTACCGAGCCTTGTCGGGTGGCGGCACCTTCAACAACGGGCAATAGTTTGTCGATCCCTTCCACGCAACTTGCATAGAGGTCGCGATCATCGGGATGGATGACGACGAGGATGTGGTCAATTTCGGGGTGGCTGGCGAATTTTTCGATTGTATATCGAAGGACAGGAATACCGGCCAATGGGACATATTGTTTGGGTATGTCCGGCGCACCGTTGGACGAAGCGCGTGACCCGCGTCCGGCAGCGACAATCAGGGCGATATTTTTCATATCCCTGCCATTTCCTCACTAGATTCCAATTGCTGGACAATATCAGCCCGGTGAAATTGATGAAGGGGCTTTAAACAGTTTCCCTTTCTAATATTGACCAAAATATAGGCAAATACTATGAATGCGTAAAATTTAATCAGTCTGTATTTGTCATGGCCATCACGAACTTATCAGAACCGCTGAAAATAGGGCCTGTCACGCTGCCAAACAGGGTGTTTTTGGCACCTATGTCAGGCGTCACTGATGCCCCGTTCCGGCGTTTGGTCAAGGAATTGGGAGCCGGACTTGTGGTCTCCGAGATGGTGGCAAGTCAGGCTCTGGCAACGAGCGCCAAAGGGTTTCACCGCAAAGTAGATATGGATGGCCTTGAATGCAAGGTTATCCAGCTGGCCGGCCGCGAAGCGTACTGGATGGGTGAGGGCGCAAAAATCGCTGAAGATATGGGCGCTCATATGATCGATATCAATATGGGCTGTCCGGCCCGCAATGTGACCAATGGATTGTCTGGATCGGCCCTGATGCGCAACCCAGAACATGCCTTGAGGTTGATCGAAGCAGTTGTTGAAAGTGCAACGGTCCCGGTCACGCTAAAAATGCGATTGGGCTGGGATCATTCAAACCTGAATGCGCCAGAGATTGCGCACCGTGCGGAAGATGCCGGTATCCGCATGGTCAGTGTTCACGGCCGCACACGCAACCAATTCTACAAAGGGCAAGCTGATTGGCGGCAGGTTCGCAGGGTCAAGCAAGCGGTTTCAATCCCGGTCATCGTCAATGGCGACATTCTGAATGCGGAAGATGCCAAAACTGCGTTGGAGCAATCCGGTGCAGATGGGGTCATGCTGGGCCGCGCGGTGATTGGCAGCCCATGGTTGCCGGGTGAATTGGCGCGCGGGCGGGTGGGTGAAAAATCAAGTCTGGATCGGTCAGGTCGAGGTCAAATTGCCATTCAACACTTCAACGATACCTTGCTCCATTATGGACAGGAATTGGGCGCGCGCGTTGTGCGTAAACATCTTGCGGCCTATGTGGCGCAAAATCCTTTGCCCGGCATGAATATCAAATCGTGGCGGAAAGCTTTGTGCCGGGATCATGCGCCAACAAAAATTGATCAATTGTTGCATGAATTTTTCTCAACCGCCCCATCCGTGGAAGTGTCCTGATATGGCGGATGTGACCTTTGAAAAGACCATGGACCTGGATTCTGAGGCGCCAATCGAAACCAATATCGCCGCGACCCTCAACGCCCTGCCTCACCCGCTCATTCGCGTCAATGATGCTGGCAATGTCCTTTACGCAAATATGGCGGCGGAGCATTTTTTCCGGATCAGTGCCAATGTCCTCGCAAAACGACGCTTGGTGGAAATCGTTCCGTTCGGTAGTTCGTTATTGGCTCTTGTGGAACAGGTTCGCGAGCGGATGGCGCCGATCAATGAATATGGCGTCGATTTGGGAACGCCGGTAAACGGCTCCAACCGTGTAGTGGATTTGCAGGTCTCTCCGATTTTTGAAGTCCCCGGCGATATCCTGATAATGCTTCAGGAGCATTCGGCTGCCAAGAAAATGGACCAGCAATTGACTTATCAGGGTGCAGCGCGGAGCGTTACCGGGTTGGGCTCCATGCTTGCCCACGAGGTCAGGAACCCTCTATCTGGTATACGTGGCGCGGCACAACTGCTCGAAGATGTGGTTGAAGGTGAAGATCAGGCGCTGGCCCATCTCATCAAGGAAGAAGTTGATCGTATATGCACTCTTGTGGACCGGATGGAAACATTTGGCGACCTTTACCCCGTGCAGCGGGAACCGCTGAATATTCATACAATTCTGAACCATGTAAAGAAATTGGCGACATCCGGATTTGCCAGGCATATCTGCTTCAGTGATGAATTCGACCCCTCTTTGCCACTCATACTGGGAAACCGCGACCAGTTGATCCAGGTTTTCCTGAATCTGGTGAAAAATGCAGCTGAATCGATCGGCAAGGATACCAGCGATGGGGAAATCATTCTCAAAACCGCTTTCAGACCGGGCATCCGGCTGTCTGTGCCAGGTTCAGGTGAGAAGGTGACGTTGCCTCTGGAATTTTCGGTGATCGACAACGGAGCCGGTATCGACAGCGATTTGATGCCGCATTTGTTCGACCCTTTCGTTTCCACCAAAGCGATGGGGTCCGGCCTCGGATTGGCGCTGGTCGCGAAAATTGTGCGGGATCATGATGCCGTTATCGAATGTGATTCAGAAAAAAACCATACCCGGTTCCGCGTGCTGATGGCACGCCACAGCGAAACCTGACAGGAGATACAGGAGATATTGAATGCCTGAAGGTATAATTCTGGTAGCCGATGATGATGCCGCAATCCGCACCGTATTGAACCGCGCCTTGTCGCGGGCAGGGTACGATGTGCGCACCACCAGCAATGCTGCAAATTTGTGGCGCTGGATATCTGCCGGTCTCGGCGATCTGGTCATCACGGATGTGGTTATGCCAGACCAGAACGCGTTTGATTTGTTGCCTCAGGTCACAAAGTTACGCCCGGACTTGCCCATAATCGTAATGAGCGCACAAAATACATTTATGACAGCAATCCAAGCATCGGAATTGGGGGTCTATGAATATCTCCCAAAACCTTTTGATATCAAAGAGATTGTATCGGTTGTCGGACGTGCCCTGACGGACCCTCATCCCGCAAAACCGCGAATTCCCGAGAGCATCGACCCGCAATTGCCGTTGATCGGGCGGTCACCGGCAATGCAGGAAATTTACAGAATTCTCGCTCGTCTGATGCAGGTCGATTTGACGGTGATGATTTCCGGCGAATCCGGGACGGGCAAGGAATTGGTGGCCAAAGCATTGCATGATTATGGCAAGCGCAAAAATGGTCCGTTTGTGGCTATCAATATGGCGGCTATCCCACGCGAATTGATTGAGAGTGAATTGTTTGGGCATGAGAAGGGCGCATTTACAGGCGCTGCCCAACGTAATCCCGGACGGTTTGAACAAGCTGACGGGGGTACTCTGTTTCTTGATGAAATCGGTGATATGCCGATGGAAGCGCAGACCCGCTTGTTGCGGGTCCTGCAGGAGGGTGAATTTACACGGGTGGGCGGCCAAGTTGCAATCAAGGCAAATGTCCGGATTGTCGCTGCCACCCATCGCAATATCGAACAATTGGTGCGCCAAGGCTTGTTCCGCGAAGATTTGTATTATCGCCTGAATGTGGTTCCTATACGTTTGCCGCCATTGCGGGACAGAGTCGAAGATATTTCGGATCTGGTGCGACTGTTCTTGTCGCAAGCCAGTCAGGAAGGGCTCGGTGACAAACAAATGGAAGGCGCGGCGATTGCACAACTGAAGGCCCATTCCTGGCCCGGAAATGTACGTGAATTGGAAAACCTTATTCGGCGTTTGGTTGCGCTATGCCCTCATGAAGTCATTCCGTTTTCGGAAATTGATCTGGAATTGAACAAGCGTCCGGAGCAGAGCGAGCTTGGCGGCATAGATTTCAACAATATGGACCTTACGTCTTTCGTTGAAAGCTATTTGCAATCCTATTTTAGTGAGCATGGGCAGGCATTGCCGCCTGCTGGATTGTACCAGCGCATTCTTCGCAAACTGGAATTGCCTTTGCTTGAAGCGGCGTTGAATGCGACGGCCGGGAATCAATTGCGGGCGGCAGAATTATTGGGGTTAAACCGCAATACGTTACGGAAAAAAATGAAAGAATTGGGGATTGTTGCCGGGCGGCAAACCAGCACTGTTGAACCTGTTTCAGCGTAACCAACTGTAATATAAAGTGTTACCCAATTTCTCTGCATTTTCTTGGCTACTCTATAACTTATCTGTTACATTTTCGCCACAATGTTGCCTATTTGCAGCACTTAAGCTTTTTACTTCTAATTTTATCCGTCTTTATTCGACTGAATCGGATTGTCATGGCTAATGTTTCTGGATCCCTCGACGCACCTTTGAACGATATCAGTTCCGAGAAAGAGGTACCTGGTACAAAGCAGGCAGGCGGCGATGGTTCTGGTGCGCAACTGGTGAAGAGAAAGCGCCTGCTCACCCCAGGCCGGGGCATTTTGAGTTCCTCAACCATGGGTGGTATCGTTGTCGTATTAGCGCTCATCACCGGTGCTATATCTTTTGTAATTCTGACAGGCCTGACGTCAATTGTTCCAAGCCATAATGTCGTGGTTACGACGCTTGGCATAAATCTGTTTCTGGTATTATCGCTCGTTATCCTGATCGGGTGGGAAGTTTACAAGCTTCTGTCAGCGCGGAGACAGGGAATAGCCGGTGCCAGGCTTCAGGTCCGCGTTGTTGGCATGTTCGCGCTTATTGCGGCAATCCCTGCGCTGTTGGTGGCGATTGTGGCCGGGATAACACTGGATCGCGGCTTGGATCGCTGGTTCTCTTCCCGCACGCAGTCAATTATCGAAAATTCAGTGAAAGTTGCCCAGAGCTATATCAGCGAACATTCGCAGCAATTGCATAGTGATATGCTGATTATGGCGAGTGATCTCGACAGGGTCGCGGAATTAGCTGCAGCGGATCCTGACCGGTTTTCTGAATTTGTGCGAACGCAAGGACTGTTCAGAGCCTTTCCCGGAAGTTATGTAATCCACCGAGATTTATCGATTGTCGTCCGCGCGTTATATGACGAAGAACGGCAATTCCTGGTTCCACCGGAAGAAGCTTTGGTCCGTGCTGAAGCGGGCGAGGCGTTGATAATTCCACCCACCGAGAACAACCAGATCGGGGGGTTAATCAAGCTCAAAAATTACGAGGATTACTATCTCTTTGTCGTCAGGGAGATTGATGCTCAAGTATTGCAACATCTGGCTATTACAGGTGAGGCTGCACTCGAATACCAAAATCTTGAACAACGGCGCTTTGGCGTACAGGTCGCGTTTGGCCTGATGTATCTGGGTGTTGCCTTGATCCTGATGCTCTCCGCCGTTTGGTTGGGATTGTGGTTCGGCAGCAGACTTGTTGCGCCTATTCGAAGGTTAATTGGCGCCGCCCAAAAAGTATCGGACGGCGATCTTGATATTAAAGTTCCGGTAAAAGCGTCAGAGGGTGAACTTGGATATCTTGGGGCCACTTTCAACAATATGATTCAGCAGCTTGGTGAGCAACGCGGCGAATTACTTGAGATCAACGAGAAACTGGATCGTCGAAGCCGGTTCACAGAAACGGTTCTAGCAGGTGTTACGGCCGGTGTTATCGGCCTCGATGTTGAAAACAGAATTAATCTAGTCAACCAGTCCGCGCAAAATATCCTCGACCTTGGACATGATGCAGCAATTGGCAAATTACTAAAAGACGTTGTGCCGGAAATTGCCATATTCATGGCAACAGCGTCTCCGGCGGCGCTCAGAAATTTACAGGGGCAAATCGCGTTACGGCGGCGCGAAGAAGAGCGGACAATTTCATTCCGTGTATCAGGTGGTGACCCGGCCACGGGCGGTTCCGGGATCGTTATTACGCTTGATGATATTTCCGAATTGGTATCGGCCCAACGAACTTCAGCTTGGGCGGATATTGCGCGGCGGATTGCGCATGAAATCAAAAATCCGTTGACCCCGATCCAACTTTCCGCAGAGCGACTTCGCCGCAAATACGGAAGCATTATTGGGAATGATCGTGAGGTTTTTGATCAATGCACAGATACCATCGTTCGCCAGGTTGAAGATATTGGTCGCATGGTAGATGAATTTTCCTCATTCGCCCGGATGCCAAAAGCGGCGATGGGTGATGAGAATGTTGGTGATTTAATCAAGCAGGCGACTTTCCTCACTGAAATCAGTCAACCTGATATCGATGTCAGCGTTGAATTGCCAGACGATCCTGTCATTGCGCTTTGTGACCGGCGTTTGATTTCGCAAGCTGTGACCAATCTGATCAAAAATGCCAGCGAAGCCATTGGCTCACCTGAACGCGAAGTTGATGAACCTGGATGGATCAAGGTCAATCTGGAAGAGAAAGATGAACAGGTCTGTATTTCAGTGATCGATAATGGTCGCGGGCTGCCTGTCGAGAACAGGTATCAATTGCTGGAACCTTATATGACGACACGGGAAAAAGGGACCGGGCTCGGATTGGCGATCGTGAGCAAAATTGCCGAAGAGCATTCAGGCAGCATCACATTGGTTGACGCGCCGCAGGTGAAAGATGGTGGGCAGGGTGCGATGATACAAATTGTGTTCCCAAAGGGAGAACTTGGTACTGCCACAGAGATTTTTGAAGATGCGAGGACAAATGAATAGGTACGAAATGGTGTTTCCAGATTACCGGGAAAAAATATATGCACACTGATATTCTTGTTGTTGATGACGAGAAAGATATCCGCGAACTGGTGGCCGGCATCCTTGAGGATGAAGGCTATACAACGCGGATGGCCAAAGACAGTGATGAAGCGCAAGCTGAAATTGCGGCCCGGCGTCCAGCTTTGGTATTCCTTGATATCTGGCTTCAGGGCAGTGAATTTGATGGACTGGAATTGCTGGATATTTTCCATAAGCAGCATCCCGGTTTGCCGATCGTGATGATTTCCGGTCATGGCAATATTGAAACTGCGGTGTCGGCCATCAAGCGCGGTGCTTATGACTTTATCGAGAAGCCCTTTAAAGTGGACAGGTTGATATTGCTGGCTGACCGGGCGCTAGAAGCTTCTCGGTTGAAGCGTGAAGTGCAAGAACTCCGCCTGAAAAGCGGAGCTGAGCCAACGATTGTCGGGACATCGCAAATTGTCAGTCAATTGCGGGGCACAATCGAACGGATTGCGAAAACCAATAGCCGTGTTCTGATCACCGGACCCTCAGGGTCTGGCAAAGAATTGGTCGCCAGAAATATCCACGACATGTCTGAACGGTCGAAAGCGCCGTTTGTAGTCCTCAATGCCGCTTCGCTTGATCCTGTTCGTTGGGAAGTCGAGTTGTTTGGTCGAGAGGAATTGAACAACGGCCAGCGAAAAGTTGGTTTGCTCGAAGCCGCTCATGGTGGCACGCTCTACATTGATGAAGTGGCGGACATGCCTTTTGAGACCCAGGGCAAGGTTTTGCGTGTTCTTGTGGAACAAAAATTTGAACGTGTCGGAGGGAGCAACAGGGTCCATGTGGATGTACGGATCATTTCTTCCTCCAGCCGTGACATAGATCTGGAAATTTCCAGTGGGCGGTTTCGCGGTGATCTTTATCACCGTCTCGGCGTTGTGCCGATCGCGGTAGCAGGCCTTGAGCAGAGGCGAACAGATATTCCAGAACTTATTGGTTATTTCATTGAGCAAATTGCCCAGTCGTCAGGTTTGCCACGGCGGCGATTGGCGGCGGACGCGATTGCCGTATTACAATCGCTTGAATGGCCGGGAAATGTTCGTCAATTACGAAATAATGTGGAGCGAATGCTGATTCTTGCGGATGGCGACCCGGATACCGAGATAACTTCGGAAATGCTGCCTGCGGAAGTGATCGGTAATTTGCCACCGGTTGCTAATGGTGCGGGGCGCGAGCATCTTATGGGGATGCCGCTCAGAAATGCGCGTGAAAGCTTTGAGCGGGAATATTTGATGGCGCAAATTAATAGATTTGGTGGCAATGTTACCAAAACTGCTGAATTTGTAGGTATGGAAAGATCCGCGCTTCATAGAAAATTGAAGTCGCTCAATGTTAGTTCTAGCGAATTGCCCGACGGGAATGTCCAGGGGGATGAAGAATAAATGAAGGTCATTATTTGCGGCGCCGGTCAGGTCGGATTTGGGATCGCGGAACGGCTTGCGCGGGAAAGCAACGATGTGACTGTGATCGATCGGGATCCCGATCTCATCCAATCGATTTCCGACACACTGGATGTGCGTGGATTTCTGGGTCACGGTTCGCATCCTGATGTCTTGTCCAGAGCCGGCGCAGAAGATGCCGATATGATCATAGCTGTCACCCGGTATGATGAAGTCAATATGGTGGCTTGTCAGGTCGCGCATTCGCTGTTCAGTATCCCGACCCGGATCGCTCGTATTCGTGCGCAAAGCTATTTGCAGGAGCATTGGCTGGATCTGTTTTCTCGGGACAATATGCCGATCGATGTGATTATTTCACCGGAAATCGAAGTTGGCGAAATGGTGCTTCGCCGCCTGAGCCTTCCTGGCGCGTTTGACGTTATGAGTTTTGCTGATGATGAGATTTCTGTGATCGGCGTGGTTTGTGGTGAAGATTGCCCTGTTGTTGATACGCCACTTAGCCAGCTTACAGAATTGTTCCCTGACCTATCCGCCGTAGTGGTCGGGGTCGTGCGGGAAGGGCGGTTATTTGTTCCTCATAGCTCCGACCAGATGCTGGAAGGCGACAAGGTCTATTTGGTGGCGGCCAAAGACCAGGTACAGCGCACACTTGTTATTTTTGGGCACGAAGAACGTGTTGCGTCGCGGGTTGTGATCGCCGGTGGTGGGAATATCGGACTTTTTGTCGCGCAGGAACTTGAAAATCGAACGGAGAGGTCAAAAACCAAGCTTGTTGATGTGTCTCACGAACGCGCTATTTCCATTGCAGATCAATTGAACCGAACCATTGTTCTGCATGGCAGTGTGCTTGACGAAGAAATTCTCAAGGAAGCAGATATCGAGCATACCGATACATTTGTAGCGCTGACAAACGACGATCAGGTCAATATTCTCTCTTCAGTGATGGCGAAAAAATTTGGCTGTCAACGTGCGCTCGCACTGGTGAACAGTTCTGGTTATAATTCAGTGCTTGGTTCGCTTGATATTGACGCGCATATTAATCCACGCGCTGTCACCGTATCCAAGATTTTACAACATGTACGCCGGGGCCGCATCCGTGGCGTGCATTCAGTGCAGGAAGGCCTGGGGGAGGTGCTTGAGGCGGAAGCTTTGGAGACGTCCCCGCTTGTTGGCCAATCCTTGCGCGATCTTGATCTGGATGATGGCGTTCGTATTGGCTGCATCTACCGCAACGAAAAAGTTATTATTCCGCGCGGTGATACACAGATTATGGCGCACGACCGGGTCGTGATTTTCGCAATGTCCGACAAAGTGCATCTGGTCGAACATTTATTCAGGGTGAGCTTGGAATTTTTCTGATCTCTGCGATTTTGAGTTAGTCTATTTTCGCTGAAATGAGGACATGAATTGTCCGGTATTTTATATCTTACTGCGCTGATGCTGAACGTGATTGCTGGTGCAATGGCGTTCACAACTATTTTGGCGCTGCTGGTGAATGAGCCAGATTTGGCGATGACCTTTCTGGTGTCCACCGCCATTGTCAGCTTCATAGGTGGCGGGCTGTCTTATGCATTACGAGGAAGCGATACACAGATGCGGCGGGTTGAGGTCATGGGCCTCGCAGTTGTCATTTGGACCATTACACCGATTTTCGGTGCGATACCGTTTTGGCTATCTGGTCAATTCGGTACCGTATTAGGGGCTGTATTTGAATCGGTTTCCGGTTTCACCACCACTGGATCTACCCTCATCAATAACTTCGATACCATTCCACTTACGATTGTGATGTGGCGCGCCGTTCTTCAATGGATTGGCGGCCTGACCACAGTCATGATCATTCTGTTGGTATTTGCGCCAGCGCAACTTGGCGGAATTCCTGAACGGCCCTTGGCGATGATCGAGAGTGGGGCGAGGTCAGCCAGAAAGAGAGCGCTTTCTACTCTTGCTCGCGTGGCACCATTATATGCTGTTTTAACATTAATATGCTTCATCTGCCTGGTCGCCGCAGGTATTCCCTTGGTGGATGCTTTCAGTATCTCGCTATCTGCTATTTCTACCGGTGGGTTCATGCCGCAAACAGGTGGTTTGGGTGTTTACGGCTCGCATTTTGCAGAAGCCATAGTCGGCACATTTATGTTGAT
This sequence comes from Hyphomicrobiales bacterium, assembly GCA_021775875.1. Classification (GTDB taxonomy): domain Bacteria; phylum Pseudomonadota; class Alphaproteobacteria; order Rhizobiales; family NORP267; genus NORP267. Next base: position 103,696 of record JAJFHA010000027.1, read on the forward strand.
CGGGGCGACCAGTTTTATTTGGCACCGTATGATTGTCAAACGTCGCTGGGGGTTGGTTGTACGCCACAGAGAAGCTTCATGGCTGGTGATTCTTGCGGTTGTTGTTGGTGCTTTTTTTGCCTGGAGTTTTTACAACGGTCTGGATGGTCCAGCAGGGATGGGGCTGTTTGCGTCGGTGCAAACGGGGTTCTTCACAGCCGTTTCGTTGATTTCAACAACCGGAATAGAAATCAGGGAAGGGGGTTTCACTATCTTGTCCCTGCCTTTGCTGCTTGGAATTTGCCTGATTGGCGGTGCAGGGTTTTCAACTGCGGGTGGACTGAAACTGTTTCGTGCCGGTGCCATGCTGGCCCAGAGCAACCGGGAATTACGGCGTTTGATTTACCCGCACGGCGTTCGGCCAGCCTATTTCGGTGGTCAGGTTTACAATATCCAGATGATGAAGTCAGTTTGGAGCGTATTCGTTCTTTATCTCGGGGTAGCAGCGGCGCTTGCGGCTGCATTGGGGCTGTTTGGATTTGATTTTGACGCGGCGATTACGGCGGCGATTTCCAACCTCGTGAATGCCGGTCCGGTTTACACGGCGTTGGCGAATCAAAATCCGGACTGGATGTCCTATAGCCAATTATCTACCGGCGGGATGATTACGCTTATTCTAACAATGGTCCTGGGGCGCCTGGAGATTATCGGTCTGATCGTATTGTTTAACCGAACATTTTGGCGTTCATGAACGCGCAAATTGGCGCAGTGCACGATAAATCTTGCTAACTTTGGCTCTTTTGCCGTCTAATGGTGGGGTGGGCCTTTCAGGCAATTCAAAAAGAAACTGCGTGCAGACGCAAAAATAACAAGTGGAGCAAACCCATGGCGGCGGAACGAACGCAAAATTTGCAAGATGCTTTTCTAAATAATGTCAGGAAGAATAAAGTCTCTCTTACGATTTTTCTGATCAACGGCGTGAAATTGCAGGGTGTTGTATCCTGGTTCGACAATTTCTGCGTGTTGCTGCGTCGCGATGGCCATTCGCAACTCGTATACAAACATGCCATTTCGACAATCATGCCTAATCAGCCGGTTCATCTCTATGATGAGGATGGCGATGGCGAAGAGGACGGCAAGGAATAATACAGTTTGCATCAGCGTAACGATGGATTTTTAAAGACTTTGAAGGACGACGTCTCTCGTGTGGACGAAGATCTGTTGGGACCGCGTTCCGGGTCTGAAAATCCATCTGGTAAAATGCAGGAACCGGATCAGGACGTGCGGACGCGCGCTCTGGTGATTTGTCCTGTTCTGAAATCGATTTCTGCAGATAGCATTTCCCATATAGATCGCAGCAACGATGCGCGGCTGGCGGAAGCGCTTGGACTGGCTGCTGCTATCGACCTGAATATCGTTGATATTTTGCTTGTAACTGTTGCCAAGCCGCGTCCTGGAACGCTGTTGGGTGTGGGAAAGCTTGATGAAATTGCCAGCCAGGTGAATGGCAGTGATATTGACCTTGTCATATTCGACAGCAAGCTTTCGCCGGTTCAACAGCGTAACCTTGAACGCCGATGGAAGACCAAAATTCTTGATCGCACTGGGCTAATTCTCGAAATTTTTGGGGAACGTGCGGAAACAGCAGAAGGACGGTTGCAGGTAGAATTGGCCCACTTGAATTATCAAAAAAGCCGGTTGGTACGCTCCTGGACTCATTTGGAGCGCCAGCGAGGTGGATTTGGTTTCCTCGGCGGACCAGGGGAAACCCAAATTGAAGCTGACCGACGGCAAATCAGCGGCCGGATTGCGAAAATTAAACGACAATTGACAAAGGTTCAAAAAACCCGGGCTTTACATCGGTCCAGTCGCAAGAAGGTGCCGTATCCGATTGTGGCGCTGGTTGGGTACACCAATGCCGGAAAATCGACATTGTTCAATCGAATGACCGAAGCAAATGTTACCGCCAGGGACCAGCTTTTCGCAACACTCGATCCGACCATGCGAGGTATGACATTGCCATCTGGTCACCGGGTGATCCTCTCAGATACGGTTGGATTTGTATCAGATCTTCCCCATGAACTGGTTGCGGCTTTCCGGGCGACGCTTGAAGAGGTGTTGGAAGCTGATGTTATTCTGCATGTGCGGGATATCGCTCATGAGGATTCGGATATTCAGGCAAAAGATGTGGCAATTGTATTGGGAACACTTGGGATTGATATTGATACCAGCGGCAATTTCATTGAAGCGTGGAATAAAGTTGATTTGCTTGATACGGAACGTCGTGAAGTGCTTTCAAATCTGGCTAAACGCCGGGATAACGTGGTTGCTATTTCCGCGATTACCGGAGAGGGAATAGCTGAACTTTGTTCCCTGATTGAGCAAAATATCAGTGGTGATAACAGTGTTTTTGACCTGACGCTTCGCGGCGAAGAGGGCAAAGCGCTGAATTGGCTTTATGAAAATTGCGATATCATGACACGAGCAGATGATCATGAAATTGGCACCATCAATTTAAAGTTGCGGGTATCGAAAATCGCAATCAAAAAGCTACAGCAAAAATTTGGTGACCGGCTGATCAAAGCCTGAGTGGATTTATGGCTCAGCTACACTTCATCGGTTTTGCTTGCCTGCCAGAGCGTTTCCAATTCTTCCAATGATGTATCTTCGAACTTGCGACCGTCATCCGCGAGGCGGTGCTCAATGTAGCTAAAGCGTCGGATAAATTTATTGCTGGATGTTGTCAGCGCTGTTTCCGGGTCGTGACCCAGATGGCGGGACAGATTGACCACAGAAAATAAAACATCACCCAATTCGGATTGTTGTTCCTGTTTTGATTTTTCGCTGCCATCCAGGAGTTTTGTTGCCGCTTCAAGTTCGTCAATTTCTTCGCGAATTTTATCAAATACTGGCGCGATATCGTCCCACTCGAACCCAACCCGGCTGGCGCGTTTTTGTAATTTCGCGGCACGCAATAATGCAGGTAGGGCGCGAGGTACATCGTCCAATATTCCGACCGCTTCATTGCCTCGTTTTGCATCACGTTCAGCCGCTTTGATATCTTCCCACATGCCTTTGACGGCACCAGATGAACGTGCCTCTGTGTCACCAAAGACGTGTGGATGTCTGCGTATCATTTTCGCGATAATTTTCTCAAGCACATCGGAAAATGTGAACAGGCCGTCTTCAGATGCCATCTGGGCGTGGAACACAACCTGGAGCAGCAGATCACCCAGTTCGTCCTGGAGGTCATCCATGTCGCGCCGCTCAATGGCGTCCACCACCTCGTAGGCCTCTTCGAGCGTATAGGGCGCGATGGATTCGAAATTCTGTTCCAGGTCCCAGGGGCATCCGGTGACAGGCGTTCGTAATGCACGCATGACTTCAAGCAATAACTCTATTGAAACAGAGGATTGAGACAGTTTATTCATTTCATAGTTCGCTGTAATTTTAACGGCAGGGCAGTTCTTTAAAGCCAATTTGGATACCCGCAAATCTCCCTCAATATATTATTCATTTACGCGCGTAATATATATTATGGAACATTATTAGGTGGTCAATTCTAGGCGCAGGCCATCATATGCGGGTTCTACATTCGCCGGCAGCGTCTGTTTCAGCGTATCGTAATCCAGATCAATATGCATGTTGGTAAGGATCGCGCGTGCTGGTTTGATCCGTTCAATCCACGCCAACGTTTCATCCAGACTGAAATGGCTAGGATGAGTTGAATAGCGCAAGGCATCTACAATCCAGACATCGAGGCCCTTCAACATGGCAACGGATTCATCTGTCAGGTCATTCAGATCGCTGGAATATGCAACGTCTCCAAATCTGAATCCCAGAGAATTGATATGACCGTGAACCTGGTTGAATGGCAGCGCGGTAATTGTACCTCCGTCGCCATTGATTGAGACATCCTGTCCAGCAGTAATTGTGCGCAAATTCAGGATTGGCGGATACGGACTTTCGGCGGGTGTCTCGAAGCAATAGTGAAACCGCCGGGTGACCAGATTGGCGGTTTCTTCGTTCATATAGACCGTGACACGGTCACGCCCATTCATGGCCACCATGCGTAAATCGTCGATGCCGTGAATATGATCAGCATGTTCGTGGGTATATAGAACGCCGTCCAGCCAGCTTACATTCGTATCCAGCAACTGGTTGCGCATATCGGGAGATGTATCCACCAGCACATTTGTAGTGCCGTCCGGTCCTTTTTGCTGAACAAGAATTGAGCAACGCTGGCGTCGATTTTTGGGATTTTCGGGATCGCATGCTCCCCAATGATTACCGATCCTTGGAACACCGCCTGATGATCCGCACCCCAAAATTGTGATTGTGCTCGCCATATTGTTATGGCCTGGTCACGCGGGAAAAAAGGCGAAAGAAATTCTCGCTTGTGGTTTCTGAAATCGCTTTCATATCGACGCCGCGTACCTGAGCCAACATTTCTGCCGTGTGTTTTACAAAAGCGGGTTCGTTACGTTTTCCGCGATTTGGAACCGGTGCCAGAAACGGCGCATCGGTTTCAACCATGATCCGGTCTTCTGGCGCTTCCTTAGCGATCTGGCGCAATTCTTCAGCCGCTTTAAAGGTCAGGATGCCTGAGAATGAGATATAGGCACCCAGTTCGATGCCTTTGCGGGCAAGAGCCGCGCTTGACGAAAAACAATGCAAAAGCATCGGGAAGGCACCCTTTCCCATTTCGTCTTCCAGAATTTCCGCCGTTGCATCATCGGCTGATCGGGTATGAATGATCAACGGCAGGCCGGTTCTGCGTGCAGCTTCTATATGGATCCGAAAACTCGCGGCCTGCATGTCGCGGGGTGAATTGTCATAGTGGAAATCGAGACCGGCTTCGCCAATACCAACGACCTTTTCAAAGACAGCGATGGCGCATAACTCATCCGCCGTTACGTCCGTCTCTTCGCTGGCATTGTGGGGATGCGTCCCGATTGAGCAGAAAACCTCGTCGTAACGTTCGGCAATTGCCTTGATCTTGTCGAATTCGTGGACACGGGTTGAGATCGTCACCATGCGGCCAATGCCGGCTTCTGTCGCACGTGCAATCACCTGATCCAGTTCGGGCGCGAATTCCGGGAATTCCAGATGGCAATGGCTGTCGACCAGCATTACGCAGGTTCCTTGCCTGGATCATTTTCAACGTAGCGCGGGAAAATTGGTACCGGTGTCGGTAATTCAAGGCCGGAGACAAGTCGACCGGCTTCACCGAGTGTCATGAAATCACGGTCCTCCTCGTTGATTGCCAGGAGATCAAGCAGTTTGCCCGCTGATTCCGGTACGAAAGGTTGCACAAGAATTGCGATTTGGCGAACGACCTCCGCAGTAACATACAAAACTGTTGCCATACGTGCGGGATCGGTCTTTTTCAGGGCCCAGGGCTCCTGTCCAGCAAAATACTTGTTGGCATCGCCTACAACCTGCCAGATGGCACTCAGGGCCTTGTGCAAGGCCTGATACTCCATGGCATCGCGAGTTTTTTCCAGCATCTGATCAGCGGCCGCCAGAATTTCCTTATCTGCATCTGTCAGCGGTCCGGGTTCTGGCAAGATGCCGTCCATGTTCTTTGCAATCATGGAAAGCGAGCGCTGGGCCAGATTGCCGAGATCATTGGCAAGGTCGGCATTCATGCGTTTGACGATTGCTTCATGGCTGTAATTACCATCCTTGCCAAACGGCACTTCACGCATGAAGAAAAACCGGAATTGATCAACGCCGTAATGATCAGCCAGCGCAAACGGATCAATCACATTGCCGACCGATTTGGACATTTTCTCACCCTGGTTGAACAGAAACCCGTGGGCGAAAACACGTTTTGGCGGTGCGACACCGGCTGACATCAGAAAAGCAGGCCAATAGACGGCATGAAAGCGAACAATATCCTTGCCGATTACATGCACATCAGCAGGCCAATAGCGTTTGAATGATTCTGACTGTTCGTCTGGAAATCCGACACCCGTTGCATAATTTGTCAGCGCATCGACCCAGACATACATGATGTGTTTGTCGTCGCCCGGCACCCGGACGCCCCAATTAAATGTGGTGCGGGAAATAGATAGATCGCGTAATCCGCCTTTGACGAAGCTGACCACTTCGTTGCGGCGCTCGTCCGGGCCGATGAAATTCGGGTTCTGTTCATAATGCGCGAGCAAGCGGTCCTGGTAATTTGAGAGACGGAAAAAATAACTTTCTTCCTCAACCCACTCGACCGGCGAGCCCTGGGGGCCGTAGCGGATGCCGTCGTCTTTTATTTCGGTCTCCCCTTCCCCGTAAAAAGCTTCATCGCGGACCGAATACCAGCCGGAATATTTGTCCAGATAGATATCGCCGTTAGCGTCCATCCTCTCCCAGATAGCTTGAACGGAAGCATGGTGGCGTGGTTCTGATGTGCGGATGAAATCAGAATTGCTGCAATTCAGCATTTTGGCCATATTCTGGAATGGGGGCACCGTGGTTTCCACAAAGGCTTCCGGGGTCATATCCAGCGCGGCTGCGGTTTGTTGCATTTTCTGGCCGTGTTCATCGGTCCCGGTCAGGAAAAACACATCATAGCCGTCAAGGCGTTTGAAGCGCGCAATCGCGTCTGTCGCCAACACTTCGTAAGCGTGGCCAATATGCGGCGCGCCGTTCGGGTATGAAATGGCGGTCGTGATATAAAAAGATGGTTTGTCGTTCATTCAATAGGTACCGATACGTTGCCGTTTGAGAATGGCGGGATATAGAGATGTATTCAATTTACCGACGGAGAACAATGCTCCGGAAGCATGTTGAATATCTGGAGCAATGTCCGTCGCTTGTCCAGATTTAACGCCAATGCGTTTGCAACCAGTTCATTGAGCTTGCTCCATGCCTGCACCCATCCGGTGGCATTGGCTGTATCTGTTTTGGCGCGGTCCTGGACCCATGCGCGGATCAGGTCGAGCGTCAACCTATAATCCGGGTCGGCACCGGGGCGCGCAATCCTGTTCGCTAATACATGGCTGCGGGAATGTTCGATACGCGGAAAATTTCTCAAAATGCGTTCAATCTCGGTCTGGATTTCCAACCCGCCACCCTGTACCAGATCAATCGCCAGACCGGGGCTGCCTTTGGCCAGTTTGTGCAGGCGTTCGATATCTGAAACGCCCAGATTAATGCTAGATTGTGGGTCCAGACTGGTTTCGAGAGTCTTCCTGAAATCATCAATTCCAAGGCCGGACAATGTCAGATGCCGACAGCGCGAATGGATGGTAGCCGGGAGCTGGCCTGGCGAATTTGAGAGAAGCAGGAAAATCCCGTTTTCAGGTGGTTCTTCCAAGGTCTTTAACAGCGCATTGGCACCATTCCGGTTGAGGTCATCACAGCTATCGACGATAACCACCCGGTTGTTTCCTGTGGCGGAAGTAAATTGGAAAAACCCGGTGGCTTTCCTGACATCATCGACGGCAATGGATTGACGTAATTTCTTGGTATCGCGGTTCCATTCCCTGCGCAGAACAAACAGATCCGGGTGGGAATGCGCCATTATCTGGTGAACGGACGGATCATATTGATCTATATTAAGGTCTTTAAGACTGGTGTTGGGCGAAGAAGCCGTCAGCAAATATTTTGCGGCCCGATAAGCAAATGTCGCCTTCCCGATTCCCGACGGCCCCTGAACAAGCCAGGCATGGGGCATCCGGTTGCTTGAAATGGCTGAGACAAATTCCTGTTCGGCTTTTTGGTGCCCGAAGAGATTTTTGCTAACGCGCGGATGCAGCGCCCCTTCCCGCAAATCAGATTCGGGTAAAACATCAATTGTTGCTGGTTTTCGTGCCAATTTCGTTCCTTACGCCATTAACCGGCTTTGGACAATTTTCCAGATAGTGTTCGCGACAGTATGTTGCTGATGGTCGGCATCGACGATAACAATACGATCAGGATTTTTATCCGCGAGTTCGTGAAACGCATTATGCAGCTTTTCATGAAATTCCGACGTTTGCTTCTCAAACCTGTCTTTGACATCTTCGCCATCATCTTGTGCGCGTTTATTGGCGCGTGCCATACCTGTTTCAAGAGGAATATCGAGCAGGAGCGTTAGATCAGGCTGATCCTTGCCAACCACAATGCGCTCCAATGCATTGATGATTTCAGGGCCGACGCCGCTGGCGGTGCCCTGATAGGCGCGGGTTGAATCTGCAAAGCGATCGCAGATGACCCATTTGCCATCTGACAATGCCGGGCGGATGACTTCGTTCAGATGATCATCACGGGCGGCCGAAATCATGAGGGTCTCAGTAAAAGGCCCCAGGGGCTCCAGCGCACCGGATTTAAGCAACAGGCGCACCACTTCCGCGCCCGGTGTGCCGCCCGGTTCCCGCGTGCAGACAACATCGATATCGTGTTTTTCCAGGCGTTCTGCCAATAGCCGCATTTGAGTTGATTTTCCGGCCCCTTCCCCGCCTTCAAGCGTGATAAATTTTCCAGGGGTTACTTCAGCGGTCATCGTTCGGTTCAATTCAGCCATTACATATTTTGGACAGGATAAACAGCCTGTACGATTCGTGCGAGTTCAAGAGGTCAGTTTTACCAGCTAATGTGTCTGCTAATCAGATTTAGAACTGCATCCATAGCGCGTCTGTGAAGCGGCCCCTGCGCTACATCTTCAGCCGCGTAAAGCGGCACCGACAGGCTTGTCCCGCTTTCAGTTGTAATATTCAGCGAGGCAACTTCATCGCCGACCTCAATGGGTGGCATGAGCGGTCCGAAATAGCTGACCTCGGCACGCATCTGGCGTTGTGCTTCCCGTGGCAACAATATTTGAATGGCGCCATCGCCAGTGAGTGGCACGGTCCAGTTTTCGCCGCCATATACGCGAGCTGTGCCAACTTCTGCGTCATCATCAAACAACGTTACTTGTTCAAATGACCTGAAACCCCAATCGAGAAGTTTCCGTGCTTCTTCTTCACGGTCGCGACGGCGTTCAAGGCCTGTTACAATCACCACCAGGCGCAGTCCGGCACGCACAGCAGATCCGGCAAGGCTATAGCCAGCTTCAGCTGTATAGCCCGTTTTAAGCCCGTCTGCGCCGTTGACACTGCGGAGAAGTGGATTTCGGTTATACTGAAGAATGTCGTTCCAAGTGAATTCACGCTGGCTGTAAAAAGGATAAAATTGCGGGTACGTGCGGATAATATGGCGTGACAGGAATGCCAGGTCGCGTACCGACATCAAATGATTGGGATCCGGCAAGCCGGTTGAATTCACGAACGAAGAATGGCGCAAACCGATCTCGTTCGCACGCCGGTTCATGAGAACCGCAAAAGCTTCTTCACTACCGGCCATTCCCTCGGCGATTATGATACAGGCATCGTTGCCGGATTGAACGATGACGCCCTGAATAAGGTTTTCAAGACTGATGCTTGAATCCAGCTCTGCAAACATCGTAGAGCCACCAGAATTGGCCCCCCCTCTCCGCCAGGCATTTTCGCTGACAAAAAATTCGTCGCCCATGCTCAGCCGGCCTTCGCTAAGGGCGTTGAAAACCACTTCCATGGTCATCAATTTGCTCAAACTTGCCGGTGGGACTGCTTCGTTAGCATTTTTCTCGAACAGTACAGTGCCGGTCGCTGCATCAATCAGAATGGCGTGGGGTGCCTTGGTATCGATGGTTTGGGCGGAAGCAGGAGCAAGTGCGAAAAAAGCAAAATACAAGAACATTACCAGGGACTGAACCAGGGACTGGCATATTCTAATTGTCATTATTGTTTCCGGTCGTTTTTTCGACTGTCCGCGCAACACAACACGCCCACGGATCAGGCATTATAACAAGTGCCTGATCAAACGAAAGGTGGGGAGTCGTTTAAATCCCGAAATTATGCGGAATTTTGCGAAAAAACGGCAAAAATTCTATTGTGTTGTAACGATGCGCGCACCGTTTATACCAGCATTTTCAACTCTTTGTCGCGCCTGTTCAGCAGAAGATTGTTGGGCATATGGCCCCGACCTTACGCGGTAATAGGTCAAATTTCCGACCTGTACAGTTGTGATCGAAGTTGCATCCGCTCCACCCAAACGAGCCGACAAGCGTCGGGCACCAGCTTCATCCCGAAACGAACCGGCCTGGACAAATAGATTGTTAGATTCCGACCCGGCAATATTCTGGTTGCCATTATTGTTGAGAGAGGCTTGCTGGGTATTTGTGGGTGTGCGTGCCTGGGTGCCTGGAGGTACGACGCCGTCAGCGCTGTTTGGCTGCCCACGGGTGCGTTCATACAATCTGGTTTCCCAGGAATCGTCACCATCCAATGGAGCACGTCCCAGATAGGTTACGCGAACACGGGTTGTGCCTTGGTCTGAAAACCCAAGCGCTTCGGCGGACATTCTGGAAAGATCTATAATTCGGTCATGGGCATAAGGGCCGCGATCATTGATCCTGACAACAATTTCGCGACTATTTTCAAGATTTATAACCCGAGCATATATCGGCAACGGCAAAGTTGGGTGTGCCGCAGTCAAAGCATCCATATCGTAGATTTCGCCATTTGCTGTGCGGCGGCCGTGGAAATCACGCCCGTACCAGGACGCGATCCCGGTCTCGTCATAACTCTCGTTTTCGGTTGGATAAAACCAGTTTCCAGCAATCTGGTACGGATTGCCAACTTTGTAGATGCCGCCGCCACGAGGAACTGGGTCACCATATTCAACCAGAGCCGGGTTGCCAGATACCGGCGCAGGATCATCCAGAAATGATCCGCAGCCTGCAAGCGCCAACCCGAAACCGGCCATAGGCAAAGCGACCCAGACGCGTTTGGAGCGTGCACATTTCAATGCCAAGCGTTTGAATCTACTTAAAAATTTTATGGATGGAAGGATATGAAATCCGAATTTCATGGCTACTCACTCTCGGGAGAGATCATCTGATTTCACCAACATAATCGCGCATATTCCCGTTGCGCGTCACATTTGCTAACCTAGATAACATCCACCCTTACACAACACAATAATATACAAAACCAGTTTGATTTCTCGAGTGTGCCGTGGAAAATATTATTAAATCTTTAATTGTCCCTGCCCATCTCTTGCTCAGGCAGTGAGTGTTTGATCTGAAAATCAAATGAATTATTTTTCCCTTTCAGACTTGCGTACTGCGCCCGGCTCGTTTATCGCAATTCTGCCGGATGGGTGACCGAGTGGTTTAAGGTACCGGTCTTGAAAACCGGCGTGCGTGAAAGCGTACCGTGGGTTCGAATCCCACCCCATCCGCCACTTGTAATTGATTTTATTAGGTATGACTGAATAGCCCCGCGTTTTCTAGACACCTTGCGGTTTCAGTTTTTGCTGCAATTCGAAGTCGGCGGGTGACAGCAGCCCGTTGTTAGCGTGTTTGCGTTTGGGATTGTAGAACATCTCAATGTAATCGAACACATCCTGC
>JAJFHA010000028.1 GCA_021775875.1 Hyphomicrobiales bacterium
TTGATTGGGGCTTCGCTGAAGCTCTTGCATTTGGCTCGTTACTGAAAAGTGGCCGTACCATTCGAATTACCGGCCAAGATGTTGAACGTGGTACCTTTTCACACCGCCATGCGGTATTGCATGGAACTCAAACCAATCAAACTTTTACTCCATTAAATCATCTGGAAGAAGGTCAGGCCAAGTTTCATGTTCACAATAGCTTGTTAAGTGAATATGCAGCGCTCGGATTTGAATTTGGATATAGTTCTAAGAAAAGAGATGCCCTTGTAATTTGGGAAGCTCAGTTTGGTGATTTCGTCAACGGCGCTCAGATTATTATCGATCAGTTTATTTCTTCAAGTGAGGCCAAGTGGGGACAAACAAACTCATTGGTTCTTAATCTCCCTCATGGCTATGAAGGTCAGGGACCGGAACATTCTTCCGCCCGGCTGGAGCGATATTTGCAGGCTTGTGCGGATGATAATATGCAGGTTGCCTATTGCACGTCGCCAGCCAATTATTTCCATATCCTGCGGCGGCAATTGAAACGGGAATTCCGCAAACCCCTGATTCTGATGACGCCGAAATCGATGTTACGCAACAAGCGGGCGACGTCGCGGCTGGAAGAATTCGGCCCTGATAGCACCTTCCACAGAGTGTTGTGGGATGACGCCCAGGCATTGCCTGACCAAAAAATTAAACTGGTCAAGGATGAGAAAATCCGGCGGGTGATTTTATGCTCAGGCAAAGTGTATTTCGATCTCTATGAAGAGCGCGAGAAACTTGGCATCGACGATATTTATCTGATGCGGGTCGAACAATTATTCCCGTTCCCGATGAAAGCACTGGTCGGTGAGCTATCCCGCTTCGCTGACGCTGAGATGGTGTGGTGTCAGGAAGAGCCCAAAAATATGGGCGCATGGGCATTTATCCAGGATTATATGGAATGGGTGCTCAACCAGATTGGCGCCAAAAGCACACGGCTTCGCTATACCGGGCGTCATGCCTCGGCCTCAACGGCATCAGGCTTGATGAGCCGGCATGTGAGAGAACTTGAAACATTCCTGGCGGATGCGCTTGGGGATTAATTGCGGTGAATATTTCAATGAGGATTAAAACCAATGGCAGCTGAAATCCGGGTACCAACTCTCGGCGAATCGGTCACGGAAGCAACCATCGGGCAATGGTTCAAGAAACCCGGCGATGCGATCGCGGTGGATGAACCTTTGGTTGAACTCGAAACCGACAAGGTGACGGTCGAAGTACCTGCACCAAGTGCCGGGGTCATGGGCGAGATTCTTGTTGCTGAAGGTGAGACCGTTGAAGTCGGGTCCCTGCTTGGAAATTTTGAAGCGGGTGCCAGCGGTGGCACTGTGCCTGCGGCAGAAAAACCGGCGGAAGCTGCGCCAACCCCGGTGACTCCGGCCAACGGGCAAACGGGCGGTATGCCAGCCTCTCCGGCAGCGGCGCGGGTCATGACAGAAGAAGGTGTTGATCCGGCATCCGTTGCAGGGTCCGGCAAGCGCGGCCAGGTCCTGAAAGAAGACGTCATGAAGGCGCTGGAAAGTGCCACTTCAGCGGCCCCGGCTCCGGCGGCTGCCAGAGCGCCGATTAGTCAGGATGATGAGGTGCGCGAAGAGCGGGTGCGGATGACCAAGCTGCGCCAGACTATTGCGCGCCGCCTCAAGGACGCACAAAACACCGCCGCCATGCTGACCACGTTCAACGAGGTTGACATGACCGAGGTGATGGCGCTGCGGTCTCGCTATAAAGAAATGTTTCAGGAAAAGCACGGCGTCAAACTCGGTTTCATGGGCTTGTTCGTCAAGGCGTGTGTAACCGCGCTCAAGGATGTTCCGGCGGTTAATGCTGAAATTGACGGCACCGATCTGGTCTACAAAAATTATTGCCATATCGGCGTAGCGGTCGGCACCGACAAGGGGTTGGTGGTGCCGGTTGTGCGCGACGCGGACGCTATGGGCATTGCTGAAATTGAAAAGGCGATTGGCGCACTTGGTAAAAAGGCCCGCGACGGCAAGCTGGCGCTCGCCGACATGATGGGCGGTACTTTCACCATTTCAAATGGCGGCGTTTATGGCTCGCTGATGTCGACCCCGATCCTGAATGCGCCTCAATCAGGTATTCTCGGAATGCACAAAATCCAGCAGCGCCCTGTGGCGATTGACGGCGAGATTGTTATCCGCCCGATGATGTATCTGGCATTGTCCTACGATCACCGGGTTGTTGATGGCGAAGGCGCTGTGACCTTCCTGGTCCGGGTCAAGGAAGCGTTGGAAGATCCACAACGGCTCGTGCTGGATCTCTAATAGGGGCGAAGAATGAGCATTGAGTTTTTAGTGACGGCGTTGATTGTGGTTCTTATTCCGGGAACAGGCGTTGTCTATACCGTCGCCACCGGACTTACACAGGGCCGCCGTGAAAGTATTGCGGCTGCATTCGGCTGTACGCTTGGGATCGTTCCGGCCATCTTTGCATCCATCGTCGGGTTGGCGGCCATCCTTCACACCAGCGCCCTCTTGTTCCAGCTTTTGAAATTTGGTGGTGTGGTTTATCTGCTTTATCTGGCATGGCAGACCTTGAGAGAAACCGGACCCCTGCAAATTTCAAACGACGGGCCACGACCGGTCAATCTCTACGCAATTGCCCGGACCGGATGTTTGATTAATGTGTTGAACCCGAAATTGTCAGCTTTCTTTCTGGCTTTTTTGCCGCAGTTTGTGGACCCAATGGCCGGATCTGTTACAGGGCAAATGGTTTTTATGAGCGGGGTTTTTATGGCCATGACCTTTGCGGTGTTTGTCGTCTATGGTGCTTTTGCAGCTTTGATTGGCGCGCGCATTTTGCAAAGTGAAACAATATTGAAGTGGATGCGTCGGACCGTTGCGGCGGCGTTTGCAGGATTTGGATTGCGTCTGGCGTTAATCGATCGCTAGTTCAGAAAAATTGCGGCGCTTTTGACGCCTGCTGATGGAGGCCCTTATGGCAGATACTTATGATCTCACAATCATCGGAACCGGACCCGGTGGTTATGTCTGCGCGATCCGCGCTGCCCAATTGGGCATGAAGGTGGCGGTTGTTGAAAAGCGCGAACATCACGGTGGCACCTGCCTGAATGTTGGCTGTATTCCATCCAAAGCGCTGTTGCATGCGTCTGAAATGTTTGAAGAAGCCGGGCATGATTTCGCGGCGCTTGGCATCAAGGTCGGCACGCCGAAACTTGATTTGAAAGCGATGATGAACCACCGCCAGGAAACGGTGGACGCCAACACGCAGGGCGTCGCGTTCCTGTTCAAGAAAAACAAAATCACACCGATCCACGGCACCGGCAAAATCGCTGGTCCCGGCAAAGTTGAAGTGGCGCTTGCTGATGGCGGGTCTGAGACGATTGAGACCAAAAATATTGTGATCGCGACCGGCTCCGATGTGGCTCAGTTGCCGGGCATCGAAATTGACGAAAAAACGATCCTGTCATCAACCGGCGCACTTGAACTTGGCAAGGTGCCTGAAACCCTCGTTGTGGTTGGTGCCGGGGTGATAGGGCTTGAACTTGGTTCGGTGTGGCGTCGGCTTGGATCAAAAGTAATCGTGGTCGAATTTCTTGATCGCATCCTGCCAGGCATGGATGCCGAGACCGCAAAAACATTTATGCGGTCGCAGAAAAAACAGGGCATGGAATTCAAGCTTGGCAAAAAAGTCACCGGTGCCACCAAAAAAGGCAAGGGACTGGAAATTTCCGTTGAACCTGCTGCAGGTGGTGATGCGGAGACAATTTCCGCCGATGCGATGTTGGTGGCGATCGGGCGCATTCCTTATACCACCGGGCTCGGACTTGAAGAGGCCGGGGTGGAGCTGGATGAGCGCAAGCGCGTCAAAATCGACAATCACTACGCTACCAATGTGGCCGGGATTTATGCCATCGGCGATGTGGTGGTGGGTCCGATGCTGGCCCATAAAGCCGAAGATGAAGGCATGGCGCTGGCTGAATTGCTGGTGGGCAAGGCAGGCCATGTAAATTACGATGTGATCCCCGGCGTTGTTTACACCATGCCGGAAGTGGCGGTTGTCGGCAAAACCGAAGAAGAATTAAAAGATGCGGGCATCGCCTATAAGGTTGGCAAATTTCCGCTTACCGCCAATGGTCGGGCGCGTGCCATGCGCAAGACAGATGGCCAGATCAAAATCCTGGCCGATGCCAAGACCGATCGGGTGCTTGGCGTCCACATGATAGGCGCTTCAGTTGGTGAGATGATCCACGAAGTAGCTGTCCTGATGGAATTTGGCGGGTCGGCGGAAGATCTGGTTAGAACCTGCCACGCCCATCCGACCATGTCGGAAGCCGTGCGCGAAGCTGCGATGGCGGTCGATAAACGCACGATCCATATGTAAGGCGCAAAACGCCGCACTTCCTGAACTGTTTCTGCTATCCAGCAGAAACAGACGGCCACAATCGTGGCCCGGCGCTGATACGCCGCGAGCGAATTAAATCACGCGCGTGGATGGGCCTTTTCGTAAACCGCCATAATCCGGTCCTGATCAACTTCGGTATAGATCTGGGTTGTGGACAGGCTGGCATGGCCCAGCAATTCCTGGATGGTGCGCAGATCACCGCCACCGCTCAACAGGTGAGTGGCGAAAGAATGGCGCAGGGCATGGGGCGTTGCGCTATCCGGCAGGCCCAATGCGCCCCGCAGCCGCTCGATTGCCAACTGGATGATACGGGCGTTAAGGCGACCGCCTTTGACCCCGATAAACAAAGGCTCCCCCGGTTCAAGCGGCCAGGGTGCCAGTTTCAAATAATCATCGATGGCTTGAATGACGTTTGGCAAAATCGGTACCAAACGGGTTTTGCCGCCCTTGCCGGTGATCCGTAAAACATGATCCCGCCTTGCCGTTTTGGCGTCCTCAAAATTGAGCGACAGGGCTTCGGAAATACGAAGGCCGCTGCCATACAGCAATCCGATGACTGCGGTATCGCGTGCCGCGACCCAGGGTTCCGCCGCTTGTCCCTTATGGGTGTCGAGCGATGCTAGCGTGCAGGCTTTTTCCGGGGTCAGGGGTTTGGGGACGCCGTGGGCTATTTTTGGCGCACGGAGCGCAGAAATAGCGGCGCTGTCTGCCAGATTTCGGCGTTCCAGAAACCGGTAAAACGAGCGGATCGAAGAAAGGTTTCTAGCCAGGCTCCGGCTGGAGGTTCCGGCACGTCGCCGGTTGGCGAGCCATGAGCGGAAATCCACCGGGCGTAAGTTGGCGATATCCTTGAGCGAAGCCGGGCCACCCAGATGATCGGCCATGATGTTGAGAAATTGTGACAGGTCGCGGCGATAGGCAACAAGGGTGGCGTCGGCGAGGCGTTTAATCTGGGTCAGCGACCGGAGCCAGTCTTCACCAGCCTGCACCAGATCGGGCATTCCACAGAATTCTTTTTCTCGTTGGTCTGCCATTCAGCCTCTATAAAATCGATTGCCCGGTCTTTGCCCAATCCTGCAGGAAGGCTTCCAGACCCTTGTCGGTCAGGGGATGCCTGACCAGACCCTTGATCACGTCAGGCGGGATGGTTGCCACATCAGCGCCAGCGATTGCCGCCATCCGCACATGGTTGGCACCGCGCACGGAGGCCGCAAGGATTTCGGTTTTGAGGCCTGGGTAATTGTCATAGATTACCCGGATATCATGGATAAGTTCCATGCCATCAAGTGCGATATCATCAAGACGCCCGATAAACGGAGAGATGAAGGTCGCGCCTGCTTTTGCAGCCAGTAAAGCCTGATTGGCACTAAAGCACAGGGTCACGTTGACCATTGTATCTTCCGCCGCAAGGGTTTTGCAGGCAATTAATCCGTCCCAGGTGAGGGGAACTTTAATTGCAACATTGGATGCGATTTTTGCGAGTTCACGGCCTTCGGCGATCATCTGGTTGGCTTCGGTCGCAGCTACCTCGGCGCTGACCGGGCCATCCACGATTTTACAAATTTCGGCGATGACTTCCTTGAAGTCCCGGCCCGATTTGGCAATGATCGAGGGGTTGGTTGTGACACCATCGACCAGACCTGTCGGGACAAGCTCATCAATCGCGGCAATGTCTGCGGTATCGGCAAAAAATTTCATGGCAAAATCCCGGTTTTTTCATTCGTTCAATCAGAACGGTTGCCTATTGAAGCTATCTCACGCAATCCTTCCAATTCGATTAAAGACTGATTGGCCAAATCATGCCTGAAAGCAAGCCCCCGGGAACAGAGATATTCGTCTCGGTCCTCCTGCCGCTCGCGGTGGAAGGGGCTTATTCCTATTTGTTGAACGCAGAAACCGGCAATTTGGCGCGAGGTAATTTCGTCCAGGTGCCGCTTGGAACGCGCGAATATGTGGGCGTGGTGTGGGATGCATCAGCGCCGCGACCAGATGTTGTGTCCGCAAAACTACGCGCCATAAAGACACGCCTCGACGTCCCGCCGCTGCCTTTGGCACAACTGGATTTTCTCGATGCTGTAGCGCGTTACAATCTGGCGCAGCCCGGTATGATTTTGCGCATGATGCTGTCGGTCGAGGAGGCGCTATATCCAGCACCACCGCGCAAAGGTGTGCAGCTTGGTTCGGTGACAGCTGACAATTTACCTGAAGCGTTTCGGTTGACGGCTGCCCGTTCGCGCGTATTGGCGGCGGCTGAAGGTGGCCTTGGCTGGAACAAGGCGGCGTTGGCCAGCGAAGCCGGGGTTAGTGTTGGCGTCATTGACGGACTGGTATCAGCCGGGTTGCTGGAAGATGTTGACCTGCCGGTCGGGACCAATGTCCCGGCACCGGACCCGGCGCATCATAAGGTGGATTTGACTGCGGCGCAGGCGGAAGCAGCCGCCAAACTGCGCACCGCGATTGGTGCCGGATATTCTGCAACCCTGATCGACGGCGTGACGGGCTCGGGCAAAACGGAAGTTTATTTTGAAGCCATTGCAACTATTCTCGAAGCTGGCCAACAGGCGCTGGTGTTATTGCCGGAAATTGCCCTGACTGCGCAATTTCTGAACCGGTTCGAAAAACGGTTCGGGGTGAAGCCAACCGAATGGCATAGCGATCTGACGCCCGCGACCCGGCGCGATATCTGGCGCAACGTCCATCGCGGCGAAGTGCGCGTTGTGGTTGGTGCGCGCTCGGCTCTGTTTCTGCCCTTTGCTGAACTTGGCCTGATCATCGTCGATGAAGAGCATGATCCGGCTTACAAACAGGTCGACCGCGTGTCCTACCACGCTCGTGATATGGCCGTGCTCAGGGGTTTTTTGGGCAAATTCCCGATTGTGCTGGCGTCTGCCACGCCGTCGATAGAAACCCGGGTTAATGTAGATCGGGGCAAATATGCCAGTGTCCATTTGCCGAGCCGGTTTGGCGGTCAGCCATTTCCGGATATACGGCTCATTGATTTGCGTGAAAATCCGCCGGAGCGGGGCCAATGGATTGCGCCGCCATTGGTGGAAGCGATGACAAAGGTGCTGGCGGCGGGTCGGCAATCTTTGTTGTTTTTGAACAGGCGTGGTTACGCACCTCTGACACTTTGTCGCAAATGTGGCCACAGGTTTGTCTGTCCGGATTGTTCAAGCTGGCTGGTCGCTCACCGGTTCCAAAAAAAATTGCAATGCCATCATTGCGGCCTGACGATCCCTGAACCCCGGCTTTGCCCGTCATGCGACCATGAAGATACGCTGGTTGCCTGTGGGCCGGGGGTTGAGCGAATCATGGAAGAAGTGACGCAGAGATTTCCGGACGCACGCACAATTATCCTCTCCAGCGATCTGGTGGGGAGCGCTGCTGATATGCGCGAAAAATTTGAAGGTATCGCAAATGGCGCTTTCGACATCATTGTCGGGACCCAGTTGATCGCCAAGGGGCATCATTTCCCGAACCTGAACCTTGTTGGTGTCATCGACGCTGATCTTGGTCTTGGTCATGGGGATTTGCGCGCCAGTGAGCGAACCTTTCAATTATTGCACCAGGTTGTCGGGCGGGCCGGGCGCGAGTCTGAGCCTGGAATTGGCTATCTCCAGACCCATATGACCGAGCATCCGGTTATGCAGGCGCTGGCGGCTGGCGACGGGGACGGGTTCTATGCCCAGGAAATTTCAGCCCGGGAACGCACTGCCATGCCCCCATTTGGGCGGTTGGCGGGGTTATTGCTGACGGGGCGCGAGCGATACCAGGTTGAAGATCAGGCACGACGTCTGGCCGCGACCGCGCCGCGCCAGGACGGTGTGCGGGTTTTGGGGCCGGCCGAAGCGCCGATCGGGATGGTGCGCGGCCGCCACAGATTCAGGCTTTTGGTCAAGGCGCGACTGGATTTTGACCTGCAAACTTATTTGCGGCATTGGTTCTCTGTATGCGGGCCGATGCGGGGCGGTGTGAGGCTTTCGGTCGATGTTGATCCACAAAGTTTTCTTTGAGTAGCCGCTCACAAAATCTGTGCCAATTTTGGCTAATTTCAACCGTTAAAAAATTTCTGGTAAAATCGGGTGACTAATCGGATGACCATGTTGCAAGGAGGGGGGCAACATGCTAGATGATGCGCGGTTTTCAGGGGCAACTGAATTCAATCATATTTCAGATAGGCCTCGGGATATCCAAGCCTGAATATGATAGGGATTGGCAGGACACCGCAACGGTGCTGTAATTGTCCCGGAACGCGTCAGAGGGTATTTTTTTGGCTGGTAATCAATCCGAAATTTCCGGAATTTCCGGGCGCTATGCCAGCGCTCTGTTTGCGCTTGCGCTTGAAGGCAAGGCTGTCGACAGGGTGTTGAAGGATCTGGAAGGCTTTGGTGCCATGCTGGAAGGAAGCGCTGATCTGCAGCGGCTGGTCTCCAGCCCGATATTTTCTGCTGAACAACAGGTTGATGCGATTGCCGTATTGCTGAAAAAAGCCAAGATCTCCGGGCTGACCGCAAATTTCCTTGGGCTTGTTGCCCGGAACCGCCGGTTGTTTGCAGTTGCCGGCATGATCAAGGCGTTCCAGGGTCTGGTTGCTGATCATCGCGGTGAGGTGACGGCTGAGGTTACCACTGCTGCCAAATTGACCGCAGCCCAGTTGAAATCGCTCCAGAGCACATTGAATTCCGCTATTGGCAAGAAAGTGCAAATTGCCCAAGCTGTTGACGCATCGGTTCTTGGTGGCATGGTCGTGAAAGTCGGTAGCCGCATGATCGATACGTCACTGCGTACAAAACTCAATACATTGAAAATTGCTATGAAAGAGGTCGGTTGATGAATATCCGCGCCGCAGAAATTTCCTCGATCCTAAAGGGTCAGATCAAGAATTTTGGCAAGGAAGCCGCAATATCCGAAGTGGGCCAGGTGCTCTCGGTTGGCGACGGTATTGCCCGCGTTTACGGGCTGGACAATGTCCAGGCTGGTGAAATGGTCGAATTTCCCGGTGGTATCCGGGGGATGGCGCTGAACCTTGAAACCGACAATGTCGGGGTCGTGATCTTCGGTTCCGATCAGCACATTCGCGAAGGTGATACGGTCAAGCGGACCGGTGCCATTGTGGAAGTGCCGGTTGGCAAAGAGCTTCTTGGTCGGGTGGTTGATGGTCTTGGCAATCCGATCGACGGCAAGGGTCCGATCAAAGCCAAGAAGAAAGCCCGTGTGGATGTGAAAGCGCCGGGCATTATCCCGCGTAAATCCGTGCATGAACCGATGTCGACAGGTCTGAAAGCTATCGATGCGCTAATCCCGGTTGGCCGTGGCCAGCGCGAATTGGTGATCGGTGACCGACAGACCGGCAAGACCGCGATTATTCTGGATACGTTCCTCAACCAGAAAACGATCAACGCATCCGATAATGAAGACGAAAAGCTGTATTGCATCTATGTGGCGATCGGGCAGAAGCGCTCAACCGTTGCGCAGTTTGTGAAAGTGCTGGAAGAGCAGGGCGCCATGGAATATTCCATCGTTGTTGCGGCCACCGCTTCCGAGCCTGCGCCGATGCAGTACCTGGCTCCATTTACCGGTTGTGCCATGGGCGAATATTTCCGCGATAACGGCATGCATGCGGTGATTGCGTATGACGATTTGTCGAAACAGGCTGTTGCATATCGCCAGATGTCCCTGTTGCTGCGTCGTCCGCCCGGACGTGAAGCTTATCCGGGTGATGTGTTCTATCTCCATTCACGCCTTCTGGAACGCTCCGCCAAAATGAACGAGGATAACGGCGGCGGATCGCTGACTGCCCTGCCAGTGATCGAAACACAGGCCAATGATGTGTCGGCCTATATTCCGACAAACGTGATTTCGATTACGGACGGACAGATTTTCCTTGAAACCGACTTGTTCTATCAGGGTATTCGCCCGGCATTGAATGTGGGCCTTTCGGTGTCCCGCGTTGGTTCGGCCGCACAGGTGAAAGCCATGAAACAGGTTGCCGGTAGTATCAAGGGCGAATTAGCCCAGTACCGCGAAATGGCAGCCTTTGCCCAGTTCGGTTCTGATCTTGATGCCTCAACCCAGCGCCTGCTTAATCGTGGTGCGCGGTTGACCGAGCTGCTCAAGCAGCCGCAATTCTCACCGCTCCAGACTGAAGAACAGGTGGTAGTGATTTTTGCTGGTGTGAACGGCTATCTGGACGGATTGGAAGTATCCGATGTTGGCCGGTTTGAAGCTGAATTATTGCGCAGCATGCGCGACAAGCACAACGATGTTCTGAAAACGATCCGCAGCGAGAAGGCGGTCTCGGACAAAACGTCAGACAAGCTCAAGAAAATCCTTGATGGTTTCGCCAAAGCGTTTGCCTAAAACCAGAATTAATAGAGACGGGAAACCGGCCGGATGCCGAGCCTTAAAGACCTGAGAAACCGGATCGCCTCTGTAAAGGCGACGCAGAAAATCACCAAGGCCATGCAAATGGTTGCGGCGGCGAAATTGCGTCGTGCTCAATTGGCGGCTGAGGAAGCGCGTCCCTATGCCGAGCGTATGGATGTGGTGATGGCCAATCTGGCAACCGCCCTTGCCGGACAAGACGGCGCGCCGCCTTTGATGGTTGGCACCGGCAAGGATGATGTCCATCTGCTTGTTGCGTGCACCTCCGAGCGCGGTCTGTGTGGCGGATTCAATACATCCATTGTCCGGATGGTCCGGGCCAAGGCACGCGCCTTGCTGGCTGATGGCAAACAGGTGAAAATCCTGTGTGTCGGGAAGAAAGGTTTTGACCAGCTCAATCGTGAATTTGCTTCTCTGATCATCGATCAGGTTGACCTGCGCGAAGTGAAGCGGATCGGCTTTTCTAACGCGCAGGGGATTGGTGCCAGGGTTCTGGAATTGTTTGACGAAAGCGAATTTGATGTTTGTACGTTGTTTTTCGCGCGCTTCCAAACCGTGATGACCCAGGTGCCTACAGCCCTGCAACTTATCCCCGCAGCACCTTCTGGTGATGACGAGGAAAATGCGATGTCCGGGTCCAATGCGGCTTATGAATATGAGCCAGAAGAAAGCGAAATTCTGGTGGATCTTCTGCCGCGTAATGTGAGTGTCCAGATTTTCCGGGCTTTGCTGGAAAATGCGGCGTCCGAGCAAGGCGCGCGCATGTCTGCAATGGACAGCGCAACGCGCAATGCAGGTGAAATGATCGATGCTTTGACGATGGAGTATAATCGCTCCCGCCAGGCCCAGATTACCAAAGAACTGATTGAAATTATTTCCGGCGCCGAGGCGCTTTAAAGCAAGAGGTTAAGTATTATGGCGAGAAAACCCGCCGCGAAGAAAACCGTTTCCAAGAAAGCTACCGGCAAGGTTGTGCAGGTTATGGGCGCTGTTGTAGACGTCTCGTTTGAAGGCGAGCTGCCCGAAATCCTGAACGCACTGGATACCGAAAATAATGGCCAGCAGTTAATCCTTGAAGTTGCTCAGCATCTTGGTGAAAACGTTGTGCGTACGATCGCCATGGACTCGACCGAAGGTCTGGTTCGCGGCCAGCCGGTTGCTAATACCGGCCAACCGATCATGGTACCGGTCGGGGCCGAGACCCTTGGCCGGATCATGAATGTGATCGGTGACCCTGTGGATGAAGCCGGACCGGTAAAGACCAAAATCAAACGCGCCATCCATCAGGCAGCGCCTGAATATGTGGAACAGTCAACGGACGCTGAAATTCTGGTGACCGGCATCAAGGTCGTTGATCTGTTGGCGCCTTACGCCAGGGGCGGCAAGATCGGTCTGTTCGGCGGCGCTGGCGTTGGTAAAACCGTTCTGATTATGGAATTGATCAACAATGTGGCCAAGGCGCATGGCGGCTATTCGGTATTTGCAGGCGTTGGCGAGCGGACCCGTGAGGGCAACGATCTGTATCATGAAATGATAGAATCAGGGGTGAACAAGCCGGGCGGTGGCGAAGGTTCCAAATGCGCGCTTGTTTATGGCCAGATGAATGAGCCTCCGGGTGCGCGTGCCCGTGTGGGCCTGTCCGGCCTGACGGTTGCTGAGCATTTCCGTAACGAAGGTCAGGACGTGCTGTTCTTTGTTGATAATATTTTCCGTTTTACGCAAGCTGGTTCCGAAGTATCTGCTTTGCTTGGGCGTATTCCTTCTGCAGTTGGTTATCAGCCAACATTAGCGACCGATATGGGCGCGATGCAGGAGCGGATCACCACAACAACCAAGGGTTCGATCACCTCGGTGCAGGCTATTTATGTGCCTGCCGATGATTTGACCGACCCGGCACCAGCCACATCGTTTGCCCATCTGGATGCAACTACGGTGTTGTCGCGGGCAATTTCGGAAAAAGGCATTTACCCGGCTGTGGATCCCCTCGATTCAACCAGCCGGATGCTTGATCCCCGGATTATCGGTGACGAACATTATGAAGTGGCTCGTCAGGTGCAGGAAATCCTGCAACGCTACAAGGCTTTGCAGGATATCATCGCTATTCTCGGCATGGACGAATTATCGGAAGAAGACAAAATCGCCGTGGCCCGTGCGCGCAAGATCGAGCGCTTCCTGTCACAACCGTTCTTCGTGGCTGAAGTGTTTACCGGGTCTCCGGGTATTCTGGTTGACCTTGCCGACACCATCAAAGGCTTTAAGGGCCTGGTTGAAGGCGATTATGATCATCTGCCGGAATCTGCTTTCTACATGGTCGGCACCATCGAGGATGCTATCGAGAAAGCCGAAAAATTGGCCACGGAAGCAGCCTAGCGGCGCTTCATCGGAGGATAAAACATGGCCGAACCGTTTCAGTTTGAACTGGTCAGTCCCGAAAAACTTCTGATGTCAGAAGATGTGGAAATGGTCGTGGTGCCGGGGTCGGAAGGTGATTTCGCCATCCTCAAGGGCCATGCACCGGTTATGTCGACCCTGAAGCCGGGGGTTGTTGAAATTCAGATCAACGATAAAGAACAGCAGCGCATTTTTGTGCGCGGCGGTTTTGCCGAAGCCGGGCCGGACAGTCTGACAATTCTGGCGGAAAAAGCGATACCGATGGAGGATCTGGACGCGGATATTCTGGCTCAGGAAATTCAGAACGCTGAAGAAGACGTCAATGACGCCAAGTCGGACGAAGTGCGTGCCAAGGCCCAGGAACAACTGGACCAGTTGGAGCAATTGCAAGCCTCTTTGTAGCTTATTTGCGCAGGCATAGGTCGGCCTGAATTTCAGCAATCGACAATTCCATCCCCCCTCACCCTGTCCCTCTCCCCGCCGGGGCGAGGGGACGATAATTGTTGGGTTTCAGAAACCTTTCACCCCTCCCATGGGGAGAGTTCGGCCATAGGCCGGGTGAGGGGTTGGGATATCAGCGAGAAAATGACGGGGAAGGCTAAATTGCAATTGCCATATTCCATACCCTCTCCCCGCCGGTGCGAGGGGATGATAGCTGTTGGGTTTTTCAGAAACCTTTCACCTCTCCCATGGGGAGAGGTCGGCCATAGGCCGGGTGAGGGGTTGGGATATCAGCGAGAAGTGTTCTAGGAATCTGCCAGGTCGGCAAATTCTTCTACCACCTGACGGTAGACATCGCGCTTGAATGCGATGACGGTGTCTGCCAGATTTTCCATCGGCACCCATTCCCAACGATCGAATTCAGGCTTGTCGCCATCGCCGGGCTGGAGGATGTTGATTTCATCATCCGTGCCGTTGAAAATGACCGCGAACCATTTCTGGATCTGGCCTCGATACCGCGACCGCCATCCTGTTTTTGCAATGTCGGCGGGCAGTTCGTATTTAAACCAGCCTTGAGATTCCTGCACAATTTCAACGTTGCGTATGCTGGTCTCTTCGAATAATTCCCGCAAAGCGGCCTCAACAGGTTCTTCGCCTTCGTCGATGCCACCCTGGGGCATTTGCCAAAGTTCGCCTTTATCGTATTTGCCGGAATTGTCGTGGCGGCGGCCCATCCATACCTGGCCGTTCCGGTTCAGAACCATAATGCCAACACAGGGGCGAAAGTCTGGTTCAAGCGCTGGGTCGCTCATTGATGCTCAATTCCTGAAAAGAAAGACAATTGTTAGCTCTGGGCGGGTTGGACCAGAGATGCACTGACTGGGATAAGGATTATACCTTTGTCTTGCAATTGTTTTGACCATTCGCTCAAGCGAGCGATGGAAACCGGCAAAGCGCTGGCATGACCGATAACGAGACCATGGCGCAGAGCCAGGTTTTCCAGCCGAATTAAAGCAGCGTCGATATGACTGCGATCGCTGATAGCATCGATAATTACATCAGCGCTGCCAGCTTGCAACGCAACCTGAGATGCAATTTCACTGTGGCGGCTGCGTGGTGACGAATGGTCATCAAGATACAAGAGCCCCCGGTCAGAGATTTCCTGCAATATAGGCGATAAAGCTTGATTACTGGCTGTGAAACGAGCACCCATGTAATTGGTCACGCCCACATAACCGGTAAACCTGGACAGCAGCCAATGGAGGCGCTGGAGATTCAAACCGCTATCTCCATCAACCCGCAGGGTGTGGGGGCCGGGATCATTGTCCGGATAGTCAAACGGTTCCATGGGAATTTGCATGAGCACTTCGTGACCGGCGCGGCGCGCCCGGCCGACCCAGTTTTGTAAATCAGTTCCATAGGGCGCAAACCCAAGTGACATTTCACCCGGCAGATTGTTTATGGCGTCCAGAGTTCCTGATGTGCTGATCCCGAGGCCGGATACCAGGATGGCGATTCTAGGTTGGTCAGGATTTTGCAGTTCCGGGCGTACCGCAGGCCGTGCATAGACATGAGATGGGCGACGGCCGTCTTCTGCGACACGAGGCAAGGGGCCATCGGCACCAATTTCTATCAATGAAGGGTCGGATGCCGGGCCAAGGCGAATGGTGCCGCCGGACCCTGGACGGTGAATAATTGTGACACCGTTATTTTTGATTTCCGACGTGTCGTTGCTTTCAGACCCAGATTGTACGTTGCTGACCAATTCAGTTTGACCGGGCCGCTCTTCTCCGGGTGCGATTGAATGTCGCATGTTCAAGGGTGCCGTGCCCTGACTTGCTGTGCTGGCAGCAGGGTCGGAAAGGGTGATAATAGCGTAAGGCTGACCGCCAAGCGAGTCTGCTATCAATATGATCCATGCCAGAAAACCCAGTCCACCCGCGATCAGGGTATAGGCTGCATAGTTCACGATTGACCCGCCTTTTGAGGAGAATATTCGGGCGGCGCGGTTGCCGGGGGTTGCCAGGGGTGTGTTCAGATCATCAGACATAGCCGCACAATGCCCTGTTAGCGTTGACATCTGGTAAACTAGGACTCATCTGTCCCATTTCATGTAAAATGATATACATGGTCAAAAGTACCTAATTGGATAAGCCAATTGATCAGCTAGCCAAATTGCCTTATTTAGCAGGCTGTAATTTCATATTTCTCTGTAGAAAGAGGTTTGTATCGGATGGGCGATATACAGCGAGATGCGCTGGCAGCAAATGGCACCGCGCCGACGGGTGATTTTTTGAAACTATTGGCCCGATACCGGAATCCTAATCACGGTCGCAGTATATTTGAGCTGTTTGTGACAGGTGTTCCCTTCATTGTACTTTGGGCAGCGGCCTGGTGGGTATCGTCCATCAGTTACTGGCTGACGATTGCCGTCTCTATTCTGGCAGCTGTGTTTCTGGTGCGACTATTCATGATCCAGCATGATTGTGGGCATGGGGCATTTTTCCGGGTACGTAGCGCCAATGACTGGGTTGGACGGGTTCTCGGGGTTCTGACCTTTACGCCATATGAGGTGTGGCGGCGCGGCCATGCGGCCCACCATGCCACTTCGGGAAATCTTGATAAACGCGGAGTTGGCGATGTGGATACATTGACTGTAAATGAATATCAGGCTTTGCCATGGTTTCGCCGACTGATTTATCGCCTTTATCGCCACCCGTTTATTTTGTTTGGGATTGGGCCAGCATACTATTTCATTCTCAGAAACCGGTTTCCGATCGGTATTTCACGAGGCGACCGGGCTTTCTGGGTCAGTGCCATGGGGACAAATCTTGGGATCATTCTGGTGTCAGGGGTGCTTATCTATTTCCTCGGGCTCGAAGCGTTCCTGCTGGTGCAATTGCCGATCATCCTGATGGCATCGTCAATTGGTGTCTGGCTGTTTTATGTCCAGCACCAGTTTGAAGATACCTATTGGGCGGAAAGCAAAGACTGGAAATTGCAGGACGCGGCGCTTTACGGAAGCTCGCATTATGACCTGCCAGGAATTCTACGCTGGTTGACCGCAAATATAGGCGTGCATCATGTGCACCACCTTGCGAGCCGGATTCCATATTACCGTCTTCATCAGGTTTTGCTTGATTACCCCGATCTGGCCAATATCCGGCGGATGACCATTTGGGAGAGTTTCGCCTGCGTCAAATTCAGGCTTTGGGACGAAGGCCAGCGTAAAATGGTTACCTTTTCCGAAGCCCGCACATTGCAGGCAATCTAGTCGCCCCGATAACGATTAGTACGTCCTTTGTTGGGCGCTAGTTTTCTTCGCCAGCTTCATTTTCTTCAGATTTTGGCGGGAAATGTTCGCTGACAATATCTCCTGAGATCAATCCAATTGCATATTGCAATTGCTTGTCGTCTTCTTTTTCAGGGGGGATATAGGCGGACGAACCGGATTGGCGTTGTTCGGTTGTGTTGTCTTCGCCATCCTCATTCTCAGTCGCGTTTTCTTCTTCACCCTCACCCTCAACTTCAAGATGTCCACGCAGACTGGATTCGCCACGCGGTGGGGGGGCGCGATTCAACAATTCTTCCGGCAATTCTTGTTCCACCAGAATATCAGGCTCGATACCAAGCGCCTGGATCGAAATTCCGGCAGGGGTGTAATATCGCGCCGTTGTCAAACGAATTGCGCCGTTGCTGCCAAGCGGGATGATTGTTTGAACCGACCCTTTGCCGAACGAGCGTGTGCCGACAATGGTTGCACGATGATGATCCTGCAGCGCGCCAGCGACAATTTCGGATGCTGACGCCGACCCACCGTTGATAAGCATGACAATCGGCTTGCCGCGGGTAATATCGCCTGCGCGCGCGTTGTAGCGCTGGGATTCATCCGAATTGCGGCCCCTGGTTGAAACAATCGCCCCGCGATCCAGCATGGCGTCTGAAACTTCGATGGCCTGGTCAAGCAAACCGCCCGGGTTATTGCGAAGATCAACAATAAAGCCGGTGATATTATCAGCGCCGATTTCAGCTTCGAGTTTCTCAACTTCGGCTTTCAGGGTATCGAAGGTCTGTTCGTTGAATGTGGTAATCCGGACATAACCGATTGTGCCATTTTCAACGGCGCTGCGAGCTGGTCGAATGTGGATAATATCGCGGACAACTTCCACATCAAATGGTGCGTCGGCACCTTCACGAATGATCGTCAGGATGATGGGGGAATTGACCGGACCGCGCATGCGGTCCACGGCTTCAGACAAGTTGAGACCCTGGATAGTTTCACCGTCCAGATGGGTGATCAGGTCGCCACTCAAAATACCAGCGCGGGCCGCGGGTGTATCGTCGATTGGTGAAATAACCTTGATGACTTCGTTTTCCATGGTGACCTGGATGCCCAGACCGCCAAATTCTCCCCTGGTCTGGACCCGCATATCACTGAAGCTTTTCGGGTTCATATAACTGGAATGAGGATCAAGCGACGTGAGCATTCCGGAAATGGCGGCATCGATCAGATCGGTATCGGTTGGTTCTTCAACATAATCGGCACGGATACGCTCGAATACCTCGCCAAACAAATTCAGCTGGCGATAGGTTTCAGGATTGGCACTTGCCGCTTCAGCTGGCAATAGCCGTGGCAATGAAGTTACCAGTCCGCCGCCAAATCCAACACCAAGAGCGATGAGCGATATTGTTACTTTGCGCATTATCCGCGTACCCTTTGTTCGTCACTGACCCACCATGGGTCGGGATCTATCGATGTCCCGTTTCTTCGAAATTCGACATATAATACAGGTCTGTCTTCTGGCTCTGCAACCGCGAGTGACTGGGCCAGCGTTGACCCCTGTCCCATAACAGCTACAGGCTCGCCTGCAAGTACAAACTGGCCAAGAACCACATTGATCCGCTCCATGCCAGCAAGAAGAACATGATATCCGTTTCCGGCATTTATGATCAAGAGTTGGCCGTAAGAGCGGAACGGTCCGGCATAGACCACCCAACCGTCACTTGGGGCGGTAACCTGGGCCGATTTTCTTGTGGCAAGGGTCTGGCCCTGAAATTTGCCGCCAACGGTATCCGCTTCACCGAATCGGCGCAGCATGATGCCGGATACAGGGACCGGCAGCATGCCCCGGGCATCCTGAAATGTCATAGCGGGCCGGATGCGCCCTGGGTCGCTCATTGCGAGGCGCATGTTGGCTGCCTGGTTCGCCACCGGTGCTGAAGAGTCAGCCGGTTGCTGGTCGACATGGCTGGCGATCTGCTGGTCCATTTGCTCAATTAATTCGCGCAGCGTGCTTGTGCGTGCGGCCAGCGTTTCGGCCTGCGCCCGGATGCTTTCCAGTTCCTGCTCCGTATGGCTCAGGGTCTCACGTTTCGAATCCAGCAATATTGAAATGCGCTGGCGTTCAGTATCCAGCAGGCCGGTTGTTTCTGCCAGATGGGTTTTTTCAACTTCGATTCTGCTCCGAAGTGCGATCAATTCACCAAGGTCGGTTGATAATTTTTGCGCTTGTTCGCGCAATTCCGGTACCAAAGCGCCCAGAAGAATGGCGGACCTTATGGCCTCCAATGCATTCCCCGGCCTGACCGCGATGGCGGGCGGTGGGGATGTGCCCAGCAATTGCAGGGCCGCTAGAAGTTCGACCAATTCGTAACGGCGCAATTTCAACGAATCGCGCATTTCGGTTTCGCGTGCTGTCAGACGGACAAGCCGATCCTCCGCTATTGAAATTTGCTCTTCTCCGGCCTGAATGCGGTCAGCGGTTTCGATCAGGCGGCGGTTGAGGTCGGCCCTGTCGTGGCGAAGGTCATTGACCTCGGACGTCAAATTATTCTGTTCTGCAGTCGCGACCTGAAGGGCTTGCGACAATTCAGAAAGCTGGGCGGTTTGCCGACCGACAACACTGTTGATGGCAACGTCGCCCGCGTATCCCGATGCAATTTGTGTAAAAGTCATCAGAAATGCCGCGCTCGCCAGAAACAAACCTGACCGCAGGGGACGTGAAACTGAATTGGTGCTTGTGTGGTACACATCTCACCCGGACTGAATGGATCGACCTGCAATTGCTATCCCAACAGCGTTAACACAATGTCAAACATAAATTCCCGGTCAGGCTGTCGCCTAGCGGAATGGGTATGATTTAGGGGGTGAATCCGGCAGAAATACGCCCGGACTCTCATAATAAAATCACTTTTGCGTGTGTTACTAAAAGCCCTCTATTCGAAAGGGATTGTTTCTTTCACGGATTCTCTCTGGGATATTTGAATCCACCACTCTGCCAGAGTTGGATAGTTTTCTTGCCAATCAATTTCTGGCAAGCGAAACGACAAGGCACCGAGGGCGCAAACCAACGTGATATGTGGGAGATGGAAAGAGACGCCGTTTTTGACCCAAGATGCGGCCATTTGATCGAACGCCTTAAGGCAGCGCGTGACACGCTCCTCTTCCAAGGCAATTGCTTTCGGATTGCGCAGATGTTCCGGCGTTCTAAGCGCCCGAACCCAGATCACAACACCCTCCAGCAAACCACAAGCAAGGCCTTCCAGTGCCAGAAGATCAAGCCCCTCGTTGCCTGATGGCAGCATTTGAACTTCGTCATAATTGGCATCGAGAAAGGCACAGATGTAATTTGCTTCACTTAAAACAATGCCGCTATCGGTCCTCAGCACCGGAACTTTGCCGGGCGGGCTTACCGACAGAAGATCGCTGTCTGGGTCGCGGACCGTGGTTAAAACCAGGCGGACTTGATTTTCAATCCCGGACTCCAGGAGCAATATGCGGACCTTGCGGGCAAACGGAGACGTAGTTGTATAGAAAAGCTCCATGGGACCTTCAGCCGTCAGGTATTGTCGACGGAGACTGGAGCGTCAAAATATGAAATGACTGGCGTCGCGCCATATTTCTCTGTCACCATTTTCTTCCAGTCATCGCTGTAGGTGGCGTCGGCATCGGCGCGGCTGGTCCAAAAATACAATCCGCCGACATTCAAGCCGTTTTCCGAGCGAATATAATATTTGCGCTCGAGCCCTGCACGGCTCTTGTATTTAGGCGCAGTGCTTTCAAAAATGGCAGTTGCTGCTTCCAGCGAAATCGGATCATCCAACGTAAAAATAACCTGGGTGATAATCATTTGCGTCTCCTGAAATTGTAATTGTTTGTTGGCAATCCGGAATGCGCGATGAAATGCGTCAGGCCATTTGACTGCCGGCAAATGAGAAGAAGTCCGGAGCATTGCCGGTTTTAATGCGAACCAGCATATCCAGATTTCCCAAATGATAGGACCGATGGCCCCATATTCCCCAAAGAAATCCCATTCCGGTCCAGGTCGATTTGTCCCCGGCAAAGAGGAGCTGCTTGTCCAGGGCATCAGGGGTCAGGTTTTCCATAATGCTCATGGTTTCCAAATGCAGGTCTTGGGTGTTTTTGACAAAGTCACCATCCATTTTGGAATGAAAGAAATTCATGTCACGAGGAAGGGGAATGATGTCTCCGGGCGCGCTGTCGCGGATGGCTTTTGCCCATACATTGTCCGCGATCGCCATATGAACAAAGAGGGTTTTAACACTGGCATGGCGGAGGCGCGTGCCGAAATGGATGCCGCTATCGCTTGGCGGTGTCCAGTCAAGGCTCTCAGCAGGTGTCTTCTCGATCCACTGGGTTGTTTCGCCAACAAGTTTATCGAACAATACAAGAAAGCGCTTCAGTTCTGTGTTTGAGGTAACGGGGCTTGTTGCGGTCATGGATTTTGGTCCTGTGGTATATATTCTTTTATTCAATTGATTAATTAAATGATATATTGTTAGCTGATGCAAGGAAAATTTTTTGTGAGGTCCAGACCATGCAGGTAAATGCTGATTTCGATCCGAAGCAGCCGCTGTTCGACCAGTTTTCATTGGTGGCCAAAGCATTTGCCCATGGGCATCGGCTGGCCCTATTGGAAGTGTTGGCGCAGGCCAGGCGGGACGTGAACTCACTCGCCTTATGTACGGGACTATCGATTGCCAACACCTCCCAGCATCTAAAGGTTTTGCGATCTGCCGGATTGGTGGCCAGCCATCGTGCGGGGAAACATGTTCTCTATTCACTGGCCGATGATACCGTAGTGGATCTGGTGTGCAGCCTGCGGGTTTTTGCCGAGCACCACAGCGATACGGCGCGCAGGACCGTGATGGATAATTGGCCGCAAATGAATCTTTATCCGGAAATTTCCCGTGAGAAACTGGCTGAATGGGTGACGGCCGGGTCAGCTATTCTGCTTGATACGCGTCCATTGGAAGAATTCGAGGTGGGCCATATTCCAGGTGCGTACCATGTGCCCAAAGGTGATATGAAAGCGGTTGCAGGTATTGTTGAGGGCAAAACCCAGATTGCTGCTTATTGCCGTGGGGCCTATTGCGCCACCTTGCACGATGTTCTGGAACATTTTCATGAACGCGGCATTCAGGTTCACCGGCTCGAAGACGGATTTGCTGAATGGCGTGCATCTGGATTTCCGATCACGGGAGAGGTTTAATTTTAGTCCCGGTGATAGGGATGTCCGAGCAGCAGGGTGATCGCCCGGTAAATCTGTTCGAGCAACATGACCTTCACCAATTGGTGCGGCCAGGTGGACATTCCGAATGCGATTGTCTGGCGTGCTGATTTGACCAGATCATAATCCAGGCCATCGGGGCCGCCGACAATGAAAACCAGATCCTGTTCACCATCGTCCCGCCATTTTGCGATTTTACCGGAAAAATCGCGGCTGCTGAGGCTCTTGCCGGTCTCATCCAGCGCAACGATAATGCTGGCAGGTGGAATGGCCGCCAGGATCACTTCCGCTTCGCGGGATTTTCGCTGTTTGGAATCAGAAGCCCTGGCTTCGTCAAACTCCCTGATCTGTAGAGATTTCAAACCGGCCTGCGGCCCGACTTTGGCGATCCGGTCGGCATAATCGGCCGCAAGCTGACGCAATGGTCCGTCTTTCAGGCGACCAATGGTCAATATATGAATTTTCAAGGCCTGGGTCCTGAATTATCAAACAGGCCAGCCTGATCAAGCGGCGGTTTGGGGTGGGATCTCGGCGGTCCACATTTTTTCGAGATTATAAAAATCGCGGACTTCCGGCCTGAAAACATGGATGATCACATCGCCAGCGTCTATCAGGACCCAGTCACACTGATCCTGCCCCTCGGTTTTCGCTTTGCCCCATCCGGCGTCCCGCATATCTGAAACGACGCGTTCAGAAACAGCGCTGACATGGCGGTTGGAGCGCCCGGTTGCGACAACCATATAATCAGCGATTGATGATTTTCCGGCAAGCGGGATAGATACAATTTCTTCAGCCTTGGCATCGTCCAGGCTATCGATAATTGTCTTGAGCAATATTTCGGGAGATGTCTGCGTTGACTTAGCGCGGCGCTTTCGCGGCGTTGCTGCGCTGGCAGTAGCTTGATTTGCCATCATTTTGTGGCTTCGTTCCTTTGCGTTTTGGCCTCTAAATTCCGGCCCAGGTTCAACCTGTAGTTCTTCTTAGAGCATTATCCTGCATTTCATTCAATATTCAAAATTCATGCTGAACAGAAGTCTTCATCTGTCAATTTCAAGTGGCTGGTTCCGGGTTCAGGCGGTTTCCAGTTTCCAAAGCGCCGCTGCGCCATCGTAAAGACGTTGCATGATCTCCATTTCGGTAACGCCAAGGCGGGCGCTTGGGGAAATATCGACCAAGCCACCTTCGCCGGCACCTGAATGTTCTCCGCCCGCGCCGCGAACCGCCAACCCCAGAGATTTGGCCTCTTGTTTGACACGAGTGAGATCTGTGCCGTTTTCGGTAAGGTTGGGGAGTTGTAGATGCAGACTGGCACGCATCCCGGCACCAAGATTTGTCGGGCAACTTGTCAGGTTTCCATAAGCCGTTGAGGTGGCGAAAGCAGGCAGCAGGGTTTGCAGGTGTTCAAGGCCGGTATGGAGGTGCGCGAACAAGGTGTTCAAGTTGCCACCACGCAGCATAGTCATGACGCGTAGATGATCCTCTTCACCGACCCAGACCAGAAAATCCTGCGCTTCTGAAACATACATGCCCCGCCCAAAGGGCCAATCCGCGCTGATCCCGGCCACGTTAAGATACGGGTCCCCGCTCATATCCTTGAACATCTGATGGGCGCTCACCCGGCGGTCATATTCGGCCGCATCAATTTCATGAGGAGAACCGGGGGTGATGGACAGATATTGGCCGCCAAATGCGGGGTCATTGATCAGCTTCATGAAAGCGCCAGATGCAATATTTTCAAATTCAATCCGCTGATCTTTGCTCATGGCACCGGGGAGAGGGAAAGACGCCAGGTTACGTGCCACGCGTACACGCATGGAAACCTCTTTCAGGCGCGGATCAATTTCGCCAAGATCGCAGTCCTGAGCGGTGGTGTTCCAATCGTGCTGCTGGGCGATGGGTGTCGTTGCTGGAATGGCGTGAAAATCCCGGATCATCGGGTCGAGCATGGGTGCAAACAGATCATAGTCTTCAGAATGCATGGCATAAGCCCCCATCTGACTGTCGGGGTTTTCCATTCCGGATGCGATTATCTCCATCAACCGCTGGCGCTTTTGATCGTCGAGACTGCGAAAAAAGGCTGCATTGAAATGACGCGCCATCAGGTTTTGCGGTTGGGCAGTTCTGATTGATCCAATTTGTTCAATTATCTGGTCTGGTGTCATGTTCGCTCCTTCATATCCCGCGTAGCGCGCAACAGGGTCGACGAAATTGCCATGGTGCGGCCGCGCAAATATGACCATGCCGGAGCAGGTTCTGATTTAAGTAAAGACGCATCGGCTTCATCAATCCGGTAGCGGCCGAACCTGCTGGCGGCAGGTGAGGTGAGCGCCTTTGTTGAATAGCCGGGCCGGTCAAACACCGCGATGGCGCAGGAGTTGAAAATATCCTGCCACCGCTCCCAAAGGTGAAATTCTGCGAGGTTGTCGGCTCCCATCAACCAGACAAAATTGGTATCAGGATAGCGGGCGGCAAGGGCATCAAGGGTGTCGGCGGTATATGTAAAATTATTATCGGCTTCAAAGGTTGTCACCCGGATACGGGGGTCACCGATCAGGCGATTGGCGCTGTCTACGCGCGTGGCAAGTGGGTGTAACCCATCATGATTTTTGAGGGGGTTGCCGGGTGTTACAAGCCACCAGACCTCATCAAGACCGATGCGTTTCAGCGCCATCAGGGAGATGTGCAGATGGCCATTATGGGGCGGGTTGAACGAGCCGCCAAGGACGCCTATTGACCGGTTTCTGCGGGTCCGGTTTACGGTCATGGGCGGGTTTGGCCATTGCCGTGGACGAGGTATTTAAAGCTTGTCAATTGCTCGACGCCGACCGGCCCGCGGGCATGCATTTTCCCGGTGGCGATGCCGATCTCGGCGCCCATGCCAAATTCGCCACCATCGGCATATTGGGTTGACGCGTTATGGAGCAAAATCGCGCTATCAAGGCGGGTCATGAATTGTTTCGCAGCCGCATCGTCATTGGTCACGATGGCGTCGGTGTGTTGAGATCCATACGTGGCGATGTGATGGATGGCAGCATCGAGATCATCGATGACCTTAACTGCGATGACGGCATCAAGAAACTCGGTGCCCCAATCATCGTCTTTGGCAGGTGTGGCGCGGGGGTCGGCGGCACATACAGCTTCGTCGCCACGCACTTCGCAGCCTGAATCCAGCAACGCCGCAACGAGGGGCTGCAAATGGGTCTTGGCGCAAGTTTTATCTACCAGCAGGGTTTCGGCGGAACCGCAAATGCCGGTACGGCGCATCTTGGCGTTGACGATAATATTTTTTGCCATTTCAAGATCGGCGTCGCCGTGCACATAAACGTGGCAGATGCCTTCCAGATGGCTGAAGACCGGCACCCGGGCTTCGCGTTCAACAAGGCCCACCAGGCTCTTCCCGCCGCGCGGCACGATAACATCGATCGTGCCATCAAGCCCGCGCAGCATTTCGCCAACAGCGGCGCGGTCGGTGGTTGGAACAAGCTGGATAGCATGTTCGGGTAGGCCGCCCACTAGCAAACCTTTGACGAGACACATATGGATTGCGCGGGCGGAACTGATGCTCTCTGATCCGGGCCGCAAAATGGTTGCGTTACCGGCTTTCAGGCAAAGCGCTCCGGCATCGGCGGTTACATTCGGGCGGCTTTCAAAAATGATGCCGATGACGCCCAAAGGTGTGCGGACCCGCTCAATCTGCAACCCGTTTGGCTGTTTCCATGACGATAAGACCTGACCCACAGGATCGTCCAGATCTGCGATGGCGCGTACCGCGTCAGCGATACCGGCGATGCGGATTTCATCCAGCATCAGCCGATCGAGGAATGAATCTGGTCTGCCGTTTTTCCGGGCCGTTTCAAGATCGATTTCATTGGCGGCAATGATGCTTGATGCGTCTTCGGTTATGGCGTCTGCCATTGCGCGTAGCGCTTTGGTTTTTTGCTCAGGCGAGGCGATCGCGATATCGCTTGCCGCGGCACGGGCGCGTTGTCCGAGCGTGTGCATGTCATCGGATAATTTTATCGATCCGTCGCTATCTGTATTTGTTTCAACACGGGCATTCATGAACTAATTTTCCTGTTTCAGGACCATATCATCCCGGTGGATCAATTCGGTGCGGCCAGCATAGCCCAGGATGGCTTCGATCTCACTGCTCTTTACGCCCAGAATATTTTCAGCATCCTTATGGTCGTAGGCGGTGAGGCCCCGCCCGAGAATATTACCTTTGACGTCCACAATATTGACGGCGTCGCCCCGGTGGAAATTTCCGGTGATGGCAGTTGCTCCAGCAGACAACAAGCTGTTGCCGGATTTTAATGCCTGGCACGCGCCGTCATCAATAATGATCGACCCCCGCGGTTCCAGACTGCCCGCAATCCATTTTTTTCGTGCCGCCACCGGCGTTGCTTTCGGGATAAACCACGAACCTGACCCGGCAATTTCGCGCAAAGGGTGAAGTTTGTGCCCGCTGGTGATCAACATATGAGCTCCGGCGGCAACGGCAATGTCTGCGGCATCGATCTTCGTGGTCATGCCACCCCGGGACAATTCGCTTCCGGCCGAACCGGCCATAGCTCTGATCTCGTCTGTGATCTGGCTAATTTCGCGGATCAATTCACCACCGCCCATTTCGGGGGGTTTGGAATAAAGCCCGTCCACATCTGACAAAAGAACCAGACAATCGGCGCTTACCATGCTGGCGACACGCGCCGCGAGGCGGTCATTGTCGCCATAGCGGATTTCGCTTGTGGCGACCGTGTCATTCTCGTTGACAACCGGGATCACGCCGAGGCGGAGAAGATTTGCGATTGTGTTGCGGGCGTTGAGATAGCGACGGCGACGTTCGGTATCACCAAGGGTGAGTAAAATCTGTGCTGCGGTCAAACCGGACTTGCCGAGCATTTTGTTCCATGCTCCAGATAACACAATTTGTCCGGCTGCGGCGGCGGCCTGGTTTTCTTCAAGTTTCAGGTGGCCTTTGCCAAGCCCGATCAGATTGCGCCCAAGCGCTATGGCGCCTGAAGAAACAATCAGAATTTCAGTGCCATTTTTTGCAAGTTCGCCAATATCTTCCGTGAGAGCTTTCAGCCATTGTTCACGAATGCGACCTTCGCCATGATCAACCAGAAGCGAAGACCCGACTTTGATAACAATACGTTTGAAGGAGGAGAGATCGCGGCTCATGGGCGCCACGCTTCAGCCTCGCCCTGATCTTCAACCAGCGCGGCTTTCTGTTCCGTGATGGCAGCCTTAATGGCGCGGAGCGCGTCTTTGGTGCCATCACCTGTGACAGCGGAAATAGCTAAGGGTTTAGTGCCCGAAATTTTTTCGATGGCCTGGCTGATATCTGCGATATGTTCTTTGGATGCGGCATCACACTTGTTGAGGGCAACGATTTCATGTCGCTCATCAAGCCCGTGGCCATAGGCAATCACTTCGCCGCGGATGGTCTGATACGCACCAACCGGGTCTTCACCGGTAATATCCACCAGATGCAGCAATACCTGGCAGCGCTCGATATGGCGGAGGAACTGATCGCCAATACCCATGCCCAGATGTGCGCCTTCGATCAGGCCGGGAATATCAGCGATGACAATTTCGTCGCCATCTATTGCCGCAACCCCGAGACCGGGAACAAGGGTTGTAAACGGATAATCCGCAATTTTCGGCCGTGCCGCTGAAGTGGCAGACAGGAAGGTTGATTTGCCGGCATTGGGCAGGCCCATCAGGCCAGCATCGGCGATCAGTTTCAACTTTAACCAGACCCAGCGCTCGTTAAAGGCTTCGCCCTTGTTGGCGCGGCGCGGCGCGCGATTCTGGGCGCTCTTGAAATGCATGTTGCCGAAGCCGCCATTGCCACCATTGTATAGCAAATGGCGTTGGCCAACTTCGACCATATCCACAATCAAACTTTCGCTATCTTCTTCGAAAATCTGGGTGCCGACTGGAACCTTGACAATAATATCCGTGCCCCCAGCGCCGGTCATGTTCTTGCCTTTGCCATCACCGCCGCGCCCGGCGCGCAGATGCTGTGTGTAGCGGAAATCGATCAGGGTATTGAGCCCATCAACGCATTCGGCCACAACATCGCCGCCACGTCCGCCATTGCCACCGTCCGGGCCGCCAAATTCAACATATTTCTCGCGCCGGAAGCTGACGCAACCATTGCCGCCTGCGCCGGACCGAATACTGACCTTGGCTTCGTCGAGGAATTTCATCGCTGGCAGACTTCCATGACTTGAACCTCAATCAAAAAGAGGTTTGCACAAACAAAAAGGGGCCGGAAATCCGCCCCCTTGGAAATGTTTTATTCCGCCGGGGCAATGACCGGCGAAGAATATTACCCGTATCGGGCCGCCGATGTTATTTGGCAGGCGGCGCCGGGGTAACGGATACAAATGTGCGCCCGCCGCGACGGGAGCGAAATTCCACCTGTCCTTCGATAAGGGCGTAGATGGTATGGTCCTTGCCCATGCCTACATTAGTGCCAGGGTGCCATTTGGTACCGCGCTGGCGAACAATGATATTGCCGGGAATAACATATTCGGATCCGTATTTCTTGACGCCCAGCCGCCGTCCGGCTGTGTCGCGCCCGTTGCGGGATGAACCGCCTGCTTTTTTATGTGCCATAACTTCGTCCTTGTAGTTCCGGTACCGGCAAAGAATTACTTCTTCTTGGCAGCGTCCTGATCAATTTTTGCACGCGGTGGTTTGCCCGCCAACAATTCTTTTGCCTGCTCAACCCATTCTTCGCGCTCGATGCGACCACCAAGGCTGAGTTCCTCGTTGATCTTTTCAATATCCGCGGCCTTCCATTTGGAGACCTGGGTCAAGGTAGAGACGCCTGCAGCGTTTAGCTTTTTCTTCAAAGCCGGGCCAACGCCGCCGATCAGCTCGACATCATCCTTGATATCGCTTTTGGAGGGGGCTTCTTTTTTGGCAGGGGTTTCTTTTTTCGCAGGCGCTGCTTTGGCTGCTTTCTTGGCAGACGGCTTTTTGCCGCCGGTCAGAATTTCAGTGATTTTCACAGAAGTTACATGCTGGCGATGGCCGTTGCGGGTCTGTGAATGTTTGCGCCGGCGCTTCTTGAAAATGATGATCTTGCGGTTGCGGCCCTGGTCGACAATTTCACCAGCCACAGTGGCACCATCAACAAGTGGTGCGCCGATGGTGATGTCGTCGCCTTCGCCAACCATGAGAACATTCTCAAAGGCAATGGCGTCGCCAGCTTCACCGTCAAGTTTTTCGATTTTGATAATATCTTCGGCTGCAACGCGATACTGCTTGCCGCCGGTCTTGATGACTGCGTACACTTTTTTATCCTGTTCTTGTTCCGCGCCCTACGGCGCCGCTATTAGCGGACTTTCAAACCGTGTCGAACGGTTTGCCTCGGGCTGCGCATTCTGTCCCGGACATTAATTGCCGGGTGCGCGCGGACTATATGTCGGAATCCACTAATGTCAACGTTTTTTGGCAAGAGAATTACCAATGAGATTGCAAGGAATTACTTGTTTCCCTTCAGGGGGAATTGTATGGTCCGCGCCGCCGGGGCAAATCACCCCAGGCCTGCGGAGAGGTGCCAGAGTGGTTGAATGGGGCGGTCTCGAAAACCGTTGAGCGCGCAAGCGTTCCGAGGGTTCGAATCCCTCTCTCTCCGCCACCAAACCGTGACTCTCCTCTCAATCTTTGATCTGGTCTGTTAATAACCAGAAACAGGGCTGATTTTGGGCTCCACCTGCGGGTCGGTCTTTGCTCGGTGAAGATTGGGGTGAGTTTTCCTGTTATTGAATATTACAGGGAATGATAAGTGCTGGAACAGGGCCGGACTTGTCGCAGTTTAGTTCAAATAGCCGCGAGTTCTTCAAGCTCCTCATCGATTTTACGGATTTCCACAATCTCGTTGGCGATTTCACCATTCAATATAAGTATATTATAGGCGAACCATTCTTTAAAATTAGGCTTAGTTGTGCACAACTAAGTTGTAGAGCGTGTATTTGATCAGAAAGAAAAACGAATGGCACAGCGAAACGCGCCTTTTGGCAACGAAGAATATCAGCGCCGGATAACAAAGACACGGGCGGCGATGACCAAGGCCGGGCTTGACGCGATATTTGTGACCGACCCGTCAAATCAGGCGTGGTTAACCGGCTACGATGGTTGGTCATTTTATGTGCATCAGGGTGTAATTCTTGGCATGAAAGGTGACCCTGTCTGGTGGGGGCGTCATATGGACAGCATCGGTGCAGATCGCACCGTCTGGATGGATGACGATCACATCAAAGGCTATGGCGACCAATATGTGCAATCGACCGTGATGCATCCGATGGAAGACCTAGCCATACATTTAAGCGCTTTAGGGTTTGAAAAAGCACGAATTGGTGTCGAGATGGAGAATTATTATTACTCGGCCAAAGCCCACGCAGTACTTGGACCTGCGCTGCCGGGAGCCACGCTGGTTGACGCTACCGCGCTGGTAAACTGGCAACGGCTGGTGAAATCAGAAGATGAAATCAGGTTTATCCGCAAAGCGGCAGGTATTTCCGATAAAGTCATTAAAGTTGCGATCGATAAAGCCGCACCGGGTGTGCGTAAAAATGACCTGGTTGCCGACATTATGCATGCGGGCATTACGGGCATTGGCGAAGACTGGGGTGATTACCCGGCAATCATGCCGCTCACGCCTTCGGGGCTTGACGCTACGGCGGCGCATTTAACCTGGAACGGTGAACCGATGCGCGAAGGTGAAGCAACATTCTTTGAGCTATCAGGCTGCTACCGACGCTATCACGCGCCCCTGTGCCGAACGATCTATCTGGGTACGCCGCCAGACGAGATGCGCCAGGCCGAAGCAGCCCAGATGGAAGGTATCGAGGCAGGCCTTGATGCCGCCCGCGCCGGCAACCGTACCTGCGATATAGCCAATGCTTTTATGGCTATTCTGAAAAAACACGATATTCAGCGCGAAGGTCGCATGGGTTATCCAATTGGTCTTTCCTATCCACCGGATTGGGGCGAACGCACTGCCTCTATCAGGACCGATGATGAAACCGTGCTGGAACCGGGAATGACGTTCCACTTCATGCCCGCCTTGTGGATGGATAGTTGGGGGTTGGAGACAACCGAAACCATTTTGATAAAACCCGATGGCCCTGCCGAGACGCTCTGCGACGTGGAGCGAAAACTGTTTGTAAAGGATTAAGCGGGTGAGCGATCTCGAAAATACTGTCGACTTCCTGAACGACCTGATTGCTTTTCCCACAGTTTCTGCCGACAGCAATCTGGATATGATTGACCATCTTGCTGAGCGGCTGGAAAGTGCCGGAGCCAAGGTTGATATCTTTCACGATGAAACCGGCACCAAGGCCAACCTGTTTGGAACGATCGGTCCCGAAGCTGATGGCGGCATTGTATTGTCAGGCCATTCGGACGTTGTTCCGGCGGTGGAAGCGGACTGGACAAATGACCCGTTTGATATGATCAAGCGCGACGAAAAACTCTATGGTCGCGGCACTTGCGACATGAAAGGTTTTATCGCAGCTGCGGTTACGATGGCGCCATTGTTGGCGCAAAATATCAAAAAACACCCGCTGCATTTTGCCTTTACCTATGACGAGGAGGTTGGATGTTTGGGTGGCCAGGCGCTGGTTGACAGTCTTCAGGCCAAAGGCATCAAACCAGACGTAGCGATCATCGGTGAGCCAACCTCGATGCGGGTCATCGAGGGGCACAAGGGGTGCTGTGAATACACCACCCGGTTTGAGGGGTGCGCCGGGCATGGTTCAGCCCCGGACCTGGGCGTCAACGCTGTTGAATACGCGGTGCGCTATGTTAGCCACCTGTTGGAACTAAGCGAGCAGATGCGTAGCCGCGCGCCCAAAGACAGCCGTTTCAACCCCCCGTGGACTACCATAAACACCGGCAGCCTGACAGGCGGTGTGGCGCATAATATTATCGCCAGCTACGCCGTTGTTGAATGGGAAATGCGGCCGGTTATCGACGTTGATGCCGCGTTTATTCGTGAGGAAATGC
The DNA here is from genome assembly GCA_021775875.1 of Hyphomicrobiales bacterium. GTDB lineage: Bacteria > Pseudomonadota > Alphaproteobacteria > Rhizobiales > NORP267 > NORP267. Next base: position 32,181 of record JAJFHA010000028.1, read on the forward strand.
GGTCTTACGTCTATAACCATTTGCTGCCAGCCATGCAGGGCGTGTGGCCCGACGCGTCCATCACCACCGAAGTGATCGGAGAAATTGCGGGTCTGATCCCGATGGACGAAAACAAAGCCAGGCAGATTATAATGGAGCTGACTGGCGAAAATAGTGCTGATGTTGTGTCTTTTGGCACCGAGGCGGGGTTGTTTCAATCCATGGGTATGGATGTGGTGGTCTGTGGCCCCGGTTCCATCAATCAGGCGCACAAGCCCGACGAATTTGTCTCGTTAGACCAGTTGAGCCAATGTCTGAAGATGCTTGAGGGGTTGGGAAATAAACTGCATGGCTAAAAACCCCGCCGAACCCTTACATGTCGTCGCGGATGGATCCTTAACCGCGCACGACCGCTACGATATTTTATATCGGAAACTTCGCGGCCGGATCTGTCTGCTGGACTATGTACCAGGCGAACGCCTGTCAGAAACTGAACTCGCCAGGGAATTTGGTATCAGCCGCACCCCGCTTCGCCGTGTGCTGGCGCGGCTGGAAGATGCCGGGCTGGTCAAATCGGTACACGGGGTTGGCACTTTTGTCACTGATGTAGATATTGAAGAACTGGAACAGGTCTATCGCTTCCGGTTGGAACTGGTGCAGCTCACCTGCAAACTTAATCCTGTCCCGCCCAGCCCGGCATTTATCGACCGTCTGGATGGGCTTATTGAACGAAGTGAGTTGATTTCACAATCCGACAACGCGCGGTCTTTTACCCAGCTTGATATAGATGTGTTTCAGACACTTCTCGAACTGACGGCAAATGAACCGCTCCGTGATGTCATGGAAAGGCTTTACTATCAAACCAAACGCATCTGGCTGAAATACGCAATTTCCGCTCAATTGGACCTGAAGGAAGAATTCCAGTTTTTTCATCGCGAGTTGGTGGATATTCGCGATGCCCTCGCCACCGAAGACCTTGAGGCGACCGCCTTTATCCAGCGCGCCCATATTTCAATGAGCTTCAAGCGGCTGATACAGAAAAAACCCGTGAGCCCGAGGTAATCCCACCTTTTTTTAATGGGGTTTGCTTGTAGAATTACGCGGCCATTCTCAACTTACTGTCGGGCGCGTTCCCGCCGATGGCCATATTGGTCCGGTCATTGTTGTGCATCCAAAGCCGGTTTGTGGCTTGGTCCTGCGCCTACTCGATTGTTCCAAAAATGATCTGATCCAGCCATTCTGCAATTTCCGCGTTCTCATCGCTCAGCTTGCGCTCATAACAATAACAGCATTCGCTGATCTGAAACGTACGGCAGGCCAGTGCTGAGGAAGCCGAAATTCTCTTTGATGAGCAAATACCTGATTTGGGCAGCGCAGGTTCGTGCTTGCGAACGCTGTGCGTTGGCGGCGGCACTAGAGAAATCGTATTGCGTTTTTTGCTAAAGCGCAGCTTTCAGCGCATCCACGAGATCGGTCTTTTCCCAGGAAAAGCTGCCGTCTTCGCGCGGGGTGCGGCCGAAATGGCCGTAAGCTGCGGTTTGTTCGTAGATGGGGCGGGAAAGGCCTAAATGTTCGCGGATGCCGCGCGGGCTCAGGTCCATAACTTCTTGCAGCACATCGCTCAATTTCTGCTCGTCTACATTGCCGGCACCAGCTGTATCGACGTAAATTGACAAGGGCTTGGATACGCCGATCGCGTAAGCCAGCTGGATCGTGCATTTATCGGCGATGCCTGCCGCAACAACGTTTTTGGCCAGATAGCGTGCGGCATACGCGGCTGAACGGTCGACCTTGGTCGGGTCTTTACCGGAAAATGCGCCGCCGCCATGGGGAGCTGCGCCGCCATAGGTATCGACGATGATTTTGCGCCCGGTCAGCCCGGCATCACCATCAGGGCCACCGATGACGAACCTGCCGGTTGGGTTGACGTATAATTCGTCTTCCGGGCACATCCAGCCTTCTGGCAGCACTTTCAAAATATGCGGACGGACAAGTTCGCGGATCTCTTCCTGGCTAAGGTCTTCTGAATGCTGGGTTGAGACCACAACTGAAGTTGCACCGACGGGTTTTCCGTTTTCATAGCGGAGCGTCACTTGGCTTTTTGAATCCGGGCCGAGACCTGATTCCGGGTCGGCGTGGCGAGCTTCAGCTAGCGAGCGGAGAATAGCGTGGGAAAAATGGATCGGGGCAGGCATCAACACGTCGGTTTCGCGACACGCATAGCCAAACATGATGCCCTGGTCACCAGCGCCTTCGTCTTTGTTGCCATCTGAATCCACGCCCTGCGCGATATCAACCGATTGCGGATGAACCAGAACTTCAATGTCGGCGTGTTTCCAATGGAAACCATCCTGCTCGTAGCCAATATCCTTGATGACGCGGCGGGCGGTTTCCTCCATCAATTCTTTGGTGATTGACGCCGGTCCCCGAGTTTCACCAGCCAGCACCACTTTGTTGGTGGTTGTCAGGGTCTCAACCGCGACGCGGGAGAGGGGGTCTGCGGCCAGAAAAATATCGACGATAGAATCGGAAATACGGTCCGATACCTTGTCGGGATGGCCTTCTGAAACAGATTCACTGGTGAATAAAAAAGAATCCTGGGACACGATGTTCTCCCTGTGCGTCAAACAGTCTGAATTACTGAAGTTTAATTGCCGGAATATTGTTAAAAAGCCTGCCAATTGTTTCGCGGACCTGATGATCACAAACGGAACCCGGCACCGCCGGTTGTTTCGTATATTTCGGCGGCGGGGTCAATATTGATTTCTATCCAATAGGGAATGAAGTTTGATTCAGTCGGCGACCAGATGTCCGCCATCAACCGGTATGATAACGCCAGTTACATAGGCGCTCGCCTGGGAAGCGAGATAGAGTGTCACGCCTGCCATGTCTTCGGGCCGCCCGATACGCTTTCGCGGTAACCGCGCGGCAATTTTATCTCCGGTTGTTTCCAGGGTATGTGCCATCATCTGACTTTCAAACGGGCCGGGGGCGACCGCGTTGACATTTATGTTGCGGGCTGCCAGCCGGTTTGCCATGACCCTGGTCAATTGATGTACTGCTGCCTTGCTGGCCGGATAGGACCAGGTGTCGGTATGGGGGATACCGATTCCGTCTACGGATCCAATATTGATGATGCGTGCCGGGTTGTCGGTTGATCCTGCTTTTTCAAGATTGGGCAAAAGGGCCTGGGTCATGAAAAACAGGGATTTGACGTTCAAATCCATGACCTTGTCCCACCCGGCTTCCGGGAATTCATCGATGGCAGCGCCCCACGCCGCACCGGCATTGTTGACGAGGATATCAAGCGCTGGTTCTTTTTCTGTGAACTGTGCGGCCAGATCTTTCACACCTTCGAGGGTTGAGAGGTCAGCAGGCAGGGCGATACATTCGCCGATTTCTGAAAGTTCGCTCGCAACCTGATCACAGACATCGGCCTTGCGCGCAGAAATATATGTCCGTACTCCGTTTTCCACGAACCCACGGGCTATCATATATCCTATACCACGGGTGCCGCCGGTAACCAGCGCCACCTTGCCTTCAACAGAAAACAGATTTTTCATGCGGGTAAAATTCCTTTCAGGGTTGCAGCAGGCTAGGGCCAGATGCCAGATTGAGAACTGAAAAACGAAACTCCGATATTTGCCAATCCCAGTCAATTGGACAGGCAACAAGGATGCGTGATGTTACAGGGGCCGAATTTATGAATGACTTTGTTGGATATGAAAGCCGGAACGGTGTTGGAATTATCACGATAAACAACCCGCCGGTAAATGCGTTGGGTCAGGGTGTTCGTGCCGGACTGGTTTCCTGTCTTGAAGCGGGGTTGGCGGATGACGATGTCAATTCGCTGGTGTTGATTGGTGGGGGGCGCACATTTCCAGCCGGTGCCGATATCACTGAATTTGGCAAACCGCTCAAAGCGCCGGATTTGCGGGCGGTCATTGTGGCCTATGAAAATTCCAGCAAGCCGGTGGTTGCGGCCATCCATGGGCACGCCCTTGGTGGTGGATTGGAAATTGCGTTTGGCTGCGATTATCGGATCGGTGATGCCAAATGTAGCGTTGGGTTGCCGGAGGTAACTCTTGGTATTTTGCCGGGCGCTGGCGGGACGCAGCGCTTGCCACGTCTGATCGATCCAGGCGCGGCGCTTGATTTGATTTTGTCGGGTGCTTTTGTGGCGGCGCCAAAGGCCTTGAAGCTTGGCATTCTGGACAAGGTTGCGGAAACCGATCTGCTTGAAGCAGCGATTGAATATGCTGGGGAGCTTATTTCAACCGGCGCGCCACGTCGTCGTATCCGCGATATGGATATCAATGTTGATGCTAAAATATTTGATGAAGCACGGGCGACAGCAAGCAAACGCGCGCGGGGATTTGAAGCGCCGCTGAAATGCATTCAGGCGGTGGAGAATGCTGCCACCATGTCGTTTGACGATGGCTTGAGGGAAGAGCGGGTTTTGTTTGAAGAGTTGGTTTCTTCCGAGCAGTCCAGAGGCCAGCGCTATATGTTCTTTGCCGAGCGTGAAGTTGCTAAAATCCCTGATATTCCGCGCGACACCCCGTTACGCGATATCAATAATGTTGGCATTATAGGTGCCGGAACCATGGGCGGCGGGATCGCGATGAATTTCGCCAATGCCGGTATTCCTGTTGTTTTTGTAGAAACCACTCAAGAGGCTTTGGACCGGGGTCTTGGGGTTATCAAAGATAATTATGCGACCAGTGTTTCCAGAGGGCGCTTGACGCAAGATGCCATGGATAGCCGGATGGCGCTGTTTTCAGGATCGCTGGATTTTGGCGTGTTGAGCGACGTTGATATGGTTATCGAAGCGGTGTTTGAAAATATGGCGCTGAAGAAAGAGATTTTTCAAAAACTCGACAAGGTCTGTAAGCCGGGCGCGATCCTTGCCACCAACACCTCGACACTCGATATCGATGAGATCGCTTCTGAGACCGGACGGCCAGAAGATGTTATCGGGCTGCATTTTTTCTCGCCCGCCAACGTTATGCGACTGCTTGAAATTGTACGAGCCGAGAAAACCGGCAAGGACGTTGTTTCCACCGCCATGAAGCTGTCGAAGAAAATCCGTAAAGTTGCGGCTGTTGTCGGGGTTTGCGACGGGTTTGTCGGGAACCGTATGTTGCATGGTTATATGGACCAGGCCATGTCGCTGCTGGAAGAAGGCGCGTTGCCACAGCAGATTGACAAGGCGCTTTATGATTGGGGCTGGGCCATGGGGCCGTTTGCGGTGATGGATCTGGCGGGTAACGATGTGAGCTGGCTGATCAGGCAAGGGAAAGCGCCGGACCGGGATCGTAACTTGCCCTACCCGCATAGAATCGCTGATCAGCTTTGTGAGCAAGGTCGGTTTGGCCAGAAATCCGGCAAAGGCTGGTATCTCTATGCCGATGGTAGTCGCAAGCCGGAAGTTGACCCGGACGTGGACGCATTGATTTTGAAAAACTCAGCCGACAAAGGCATCACGCGGCGCGATATTTCTGACGAAGAAATCGTCCAGCGCTGCATGTATGCGCTGGCTAATGTAGGCGCGGATTTGCTTGATGAAGGCATCGCGCTGAGGGCTGGTGATATTGATGTGATCTATAATGCCGGTTACGGGTATCCGCGCTATCGCGGTGGGCCGATGTTTTATGCGGATATGATCGGGCTTGATAATATGCTGGCAAGCATCAACCAGTTCCGTGAAGATTTCGGGCCGCTTTGGCGGCCAAGCAAATATCTCGAAAAGCTGGTTGCCGAAGGAAAAACTTTTTCCGGTTCATAAATTTAATATTTAATTTCAAAGGAACACAACATGCGTGAAGCAGTTATCGTCTCGACAGCAAGAACCCCGATTGGCAAAGCCTATCGGGGTGCGTTCAATTATACCGGTTCGCCGACCATTGCCGGACATGCAGTTCGCGAAGCGGTCAAACGGGCTGGTGTCGATCAGGCAGACGTTGAAGATGTGGTGATCGGGGCCGGAACCCAGGAAGGGACACAGGGTTATAATTTTGCCCGTCAATGTGCCATTGCAGCGGGTCTTCCTGTCCAGGTGGGTGGCATGACGGTCAATCGGTTATGTGCGTCTGGGTTGATGGCGATTGCGACGGCAGCCAGACAGATCATTCACGATGATATGCAGGTTGTTGTGGGGGGCGGTGCTGAATCCATTTCGTTGGTCCAGAATGATCATTCGAATAAATTCATGGCAAAGGATGAAACGGTTATTGAAAACAGTTCGGATCTTTATATGCCGATGATCGATACCGCCGAGGTTGTTGCCAAGCGATACAATATCAGCCGGGATGCTCAGGATGAATATGGCCTGCGAAGCCAGATGCGTACCGCTGCCGCCCAGCAGGCTGGCAAATTTGATGACGAGATTGTCCCGGTCACCACAAAAATGGGCGTCATGGACAAGGAAACCAAAGAAATTTCCTTCCATGAAGTGACCCTTGAAAAAGACGAAGGCAATCGCCCGACGACAAATCTCGAAGGTTTGGCCGGATTGAACCCGGTGCGGGAAAACGGCGTCATCACAGCTGGCAATGCGAGTCAATTGTCAGATGGCGCGTCGGCGTCTGTATTGATGGAAGCGAGACTTGCCGAACAGCGTGGGCTCTCCCCGCTTGGCATTTATCGCGGCATGGCAGTATCTGGGTGCGAACCTGATGAAATGGGGATCGGGCCTGTATTCGCGGTACCCAAATTGCTCGAACGCCATGGCCTCAAGGTGGACGATATCGGCCTTTGGGAGTTGAATGAAGCATTTGCGGTGCAAGTTCTCTATTGCCGTGAAAAACTCGGTATTCCGGACGAACTTCTCAACGTCAATGGCGGAGCGATCTCAATTGGGCACCCCTATGGTATGAGCGGCGCGCGGCTTACGGGCCATGCCTTGATCGAAGGCAAGCGGCGTGGTGCCAAGTATGTGGTTGTCACCATGTGCGTTGGTGGCGGGCAGGGTGCCGCCGGTTTGTTCGAAGTCGCGTAAATAGCGTTCAGTGGAGATAGCAATGAATTTTGAATATTCTGACAAAGTAAAAGAGCTCCAGGAACGCGTTACCGCTTTCATGGATGAGCATGTCTACTTAAACGAACATGTTTACGAAGAGCAGGTCGCGGCAGGGGACCGCTGGTGCATCCCGCCGATCATGGAAGAGATGAAAGCTGCGGCAAAAAAACAGGGGCTTTGGAACCTGTTTTTGCCTGAAAGCGATCTCGGATACGGGCTTACCAATATGGAATATGCGCCTCTTTGCGAAATTATGGGTCGCTCGCCAGTCGGACCGGAAGCGTTCAATTGTTCAGCGCCAGATACAGGCAATATGGAGGTGCTGGAGCGCTACGGCACGGATGCCCACAAGGAAGAATGGTTGAAGCCGCTGCTTGCCGGTGAAATTCGCTCCGCCTTTGCCATGACCGAACCGGCGGTGGCATCATCAGACGCTACCAATATAGAAGCCAGCATTGTTCGTGATGGCGACGAATATGTCATCAACGGGCGCAAATGGTGGACATCCGGCGCGGTCGATCCACGTTGTAAAATCATGATTTTCATGGGTAAGACCGACCCTGAAGCTGATCGCCATGCGCAGCAATCGATGGTCCTCGTGCCAATGGATGCTGACGGTGTCAGTGTCGTGCGCCATCTGCCGGTCTATGGCTTTGACCATGCGCCACACGGCCATGCGGAAGTGGATTTCAAAAATGTCCGGGTGCCGGTATCAAATATTCTGCTCGGCGAAGGGCGCGGTTTTGAAATTGCCCAGGGGCGGCTTGGGCCGGGGCGTATTCACCATTGCATGCGCTTGATCGGACAGGCCGAGCGGGCAATTGAAGCCATGTGCAAGCGCGCCAAACAGCGGGTTGCTTTTGGTAAACCGATTTCCCAGCAGGGCGTCGTGATGGATGCCATCGCGAGGTCACGGCTTGAGATTGAACAGGCCCGGCTGTTGGTTCTCAAAGCGGCGTATATGATGGATACGGTTGGCAACAAGGAAGCGCGGTCCGAAATTGCAATGATCAAAGTGATCGCGCCGAATTTGGCACTCGACGTGATCGACCGTGCCGTGCAGGTCCATGGTGGTGGTGGCGTATCGGATGAGTTTCATCTGGCCTATGCCTGGGCCCATGCACGCACTTTGCGTTTGGCTGATGGTCCAGATGACGTGCATCTGGCATCGATTGCCAAACAGGAATTGCGCAAGCACGGCAATTAAATTCTTGCCGGGGCGGCCCTTTAGGTTTGTCTCGGCGGGTCTTCTAAATATTTAGAAATGTGGCCGGGTCGATAGCCTTTGGGCCATCGTCGCGCGTCCATATTTGCGCCGGTCCGAAATCCACGCGCTGGTGCGGTTCGGTCCAGTTGATATCCGGCATGGCACCGACAATGCCGTGAGGATTTTGGTCGCCATCGTTGAGATAATAGCCTTCCAGATTGGTCTGGAAGGCTATTGTGTTGGCGACATTCTGCCAGGAATATAAATCCCGCGCATAGCCCCAAAGGTTTGGGAAATCGATCAGGCGTTTTCGCGTGCAGCGGAAATGGGTGGCGTAAACTGAATCAAACCGGACCAGGGTCGGGAATAGCCGCCAATCGGTTTCGGTGATCACCTGGCCAAACAAATAACGTTTTGCGGCGAGCCGCTCTTCGAGACTGGCCAGCGCCGCAAACACATCCTCAATCGCGTCATCATAGGCCTGTTGTTTTTGTGCCAACCCGGCGCGATAGACCCCGTTTGACAATTTGACATGAATTTGTTCGTTCAAATCATCGATCTCTTCGAGCAAAGTTTCAGGGGTCAGGGTATAATCCGGTGCACCGGGAATATCGTTCAGGTCGCGCATTATTCTGGCGGATTCATTGGAGAGGATATTCCCTTCAAAACGATCCCAAATTACGGGAATGGTGACGCGCCCGGTAAATTCAGGATCGGTTGCCGTATAAAGCTGGTGGAGGTGCTTGGCGGGCTGACCGACCGGATCGTCGGTGAAATTGTCGGGGTTTATTGCATAGCCTTCGATGCGAGCGCCCCCGGCAATCCTCAATGGAATTTGCGATGACAGACCTTTGACAGCACGCACCAATAACGCCCGGTGGGACCAAGGGCAGCTCATCGAAGCCACCATGATATAGCGGTTGGTGTCAGCGGGAGAATCGATAAATAATTGCGCTGAAAGATTTTGAGCGAGCGTGCTGGCTTTGCGTTTGAACGCGCCGTCCTGGATAAAATTATCGGCGTCTTCCTGCCAGTGCCCGTCAACCAGCATTCCCATTTATGATACCTTCGCTGAGCTAGATTTAGCTAACTCTGTTACGCCCCGGTAAACCGGCGCAGGTGGTAATCGATATTGCCAAACAGGCTGTTGATCATGGTCAGGCGTTTAAAATAATAACCAACATACATTTCTTCGGTCATGCCCATGCCGCCGTGGATCTGGATTGCTTCCTGGCCAACCTTGCGGCCCGCATTGCCAACCTGAATCTTGAGCGCGGAAATTGTGCGCGAGGCATCATCGGCTCCGGCATCCATTGCCATTGCGGCGCGGTAGAGCAGGGATTTGGTCTGCTCATATTCCATGAACATTTCTGACATGCGATGCTGGAGCACTTGGAAGCTGCCGATCGGGACGCCGAATTGTTTGCGGGTTCTGGAAAATTCCACGGTCGCCTTATAAAGCATTTCCATAGCCCCAACCGCTTCGGCACAGGAGGCCAGAATGGCTTCTTCAATGGCATTGTTCAGGATGGCGTAACCGCCGTGCAATTCACCGATGACGGCGTCGGCGCTTACCGCCACCTCATCAAACACAATTTCCGACGCCCTGAAGCCGTCCTGGGTCGGGTAATTCTGACGGCTCACGCCTTTTGCGCTGGCATCGACCAGAAACAGCGTAACGCCATCGGGGTCGTGCTGCTGGCCGTGGGTGCGCGCCGAGATGATCAGCCTGTCGGCGGCCGGGCCGTTGAGGACTACGCTCTTGTCGCCGTCGATGACAAACCCCTCGCCGGTTTCGGTCGCCATGGTTGAAACATTGGCCGGGTTATAGCGCCCGTCGGGTTCGCAATAGGCGAGCGCTAATTGTATAGAGCCATCGATGATTGCCGGGATCAGGGCTTCTTTCTGCGCGGCGGACGCTGCCTGGCGCAGCGCGGATCCAGCCAGAATGGCGGTTGCCAGGAAGGGCTCCAGCACCGGGCCACGGCCAAAGGCTTCAAAAATGATCATGGTCTCGACCGCGCCGCCGCCAAAGCCGCCATCTTCTTCCGGGAATGGCAATCCGAGCCATCCAAGTTCGGCGAACATATTCCAGTTTTCACTGCTGAAACCTTGTTCGCTGGATTCGATTTTACGGCGCATATCGGGTTCGTATTTTTCGCGCACAAAACGCTCGACAAAGTCGCGAACCATTTCCTGCTCTTCGCTGAAAGAGAAATTCATGAACTGAATACCTGTCTTGAAATATCAGAGACCGAGAACGGCCTTGGCGATGATGTTCTTCTGGATTTCATTGGACCCGCCATAGATGGAGGTCTTGCGAAAATTAAAATATTTTGATGTGGCATCGGCAGCCCAGCCTGGGCCAACACTGTCCACGTTTGATCCGGGCACGTAAAATTCCGGCAGATACGGCGTTGCGTAATTGCCGGCTAATTCGACGAATAGCTCCGTTATCAATTGTTGGATTTCTGTGCCCTTGATTTTCAGGATTGAGGATTCAGGCCCCGGCGCTTTCCCGGTCTGGACCGCAGCGAGGGTTCTAAGCTCGGTAAATTCGAGCGCCATCAACTCAATCTCGACCAGCGCCAGGCGGCGCATAAAATCAGCATCATCGGTCATCATTTCACCAAAGCCATTGTCGGTTTTGGTGGCGATGGCGCGGATGGTTTCGATCTGTTCTTTGGAGCGGGCGACGCCTGCAATGCCGGTCCGCTCGTGGGTCAGCAACATCTTGGCGTAGGTCCAGCCCGCGCCTTCTTCGCCGATCAGGTTATCAACCGGTACGCGGACATTCTCGAAATGGACATCATTGACTTCGCGGCCGCCATCGATGGTGACGATCGGGTTGACGGTGATGCCCGGTGATTTCATGTCGATCAGGAGGAAAGAAATACCAAGTTGCTTTTTCTCTTCTGTCGAGGTGCGTACCAGGCAGAAAATCCAGTCGGCATATTGGGCGAAGGTGGTCCAGGTTTTCTGGCCAGTGACGATATAATGATCGCCGTCACGTTCGGCTTTGGTCGAAAGCGAGGCAAGGTCAGACCCAGCGCCCGGTTCGGAAAATCCCTGACACCACCAGATGTCGCTTTCGAGAATACCGGGCAGGAAACGCTTTTTCTGTTCGTCGTTGCCAAAGGTGTAAATAATCGGACCGACCATGCCGAGGCCGAACGGGACCAGACGCGGTGCACCGGCACGGGCCATTTCGGTTTCGAAAATATATTTTTGCGAGGGCGACCAACCGGTGCCACCATATTCTTCAGGCCAGTTGGGTGCGATCCATCCTTGCGCGTGGAGCGCTTTTTGCGAACGCACCATATCGTCGCTGGAGAGCGATTGCCGGTTTGCAGATTTTTCCAGAATATCAGCAGGATATTCGGTCTCGAAGAATGTCCGCACTTCTTTCTGGAAGGCAATTTCTTCGGGGTTAAAAGAAATGTCCATATTATCATTCCCTGTTTGCTTGCCCGCACCATATCTTTAGCGATGATAATCCGCTTCTGCAATGTGACCAGGGTGTGATCCGGAGATATTGAGCCTGTTCGGTGATTTTATGTCCTGATCTGGCGGCTTGCGCTCATTGGAATTCTTGCTTAGCGTTTTGGAAATCAAAAACCTGGGGGAAAATCACGATGCTGCCTTTTCTTTATTCGATGATGGTGGTTGCCTCTCTTGTGATTGGGACACAACCGGCGCTGGCACAATCGTGTCATAACGGGGCCAGTTTCAATACCTGGCTCGATGATTTCCGGCGATTTGCCGGGTCTCAGGGGGTTTCGTCGCGGACCATAAATAGCGCCCTGAATGGCCTCACGTTTAATCAGAGGGTGGTTGATCAGGATCGTCGTCAGCGGGTTTTCACCCAGACATTTCTGCAATTCTCTGATCGCATGGTGGCGCAATATCGGCTTGATCGAGGACGTCGGCATATCGCTGACAAAAATTCGATGTTTTCGCGCATCGAGCGTGAATTTGGAGTGCCAGCGCCAGTGCTGGTAGGTTTTTGGGGGCTGGAGACGGATTTTGGTGCCAATATAGGTGATATGTCGGTGCTGCGCTCGCTGGCAACGCTGGCTTATGATTGCCGTCGCCCGGAACGGTTTCGCGGTGAATTGCTGGCAGCGTTGCGGATTATCGACAAGGGTGATCTGACTGCCGCCCAGATGGTCGGGCCGTGGGCCGGTGAAATGGGCCAGACCCAGTTTTTGGCATCTCATTATGACAATTATGGCATTGATTATGACGGTGACGGGCGGCGCGATTTGTTGCGTAGTTCGGCGGATTCGCTTGCCTCCGCCGCTAATCTGCTGAAGGCGCATGGATGGCGGCGCGGCGAGCCGTGGCTCGAAGAAGTGCAGGTGCCGTCGCAGATGCCCTGGGAAGAAGCCGGGCTTGATATCCGTCATTCGCGCTCCGACTGGAGCCGGTGGGGGGTGAAATATATTGACGGGCGGGCGCTGTCATCCGACCGGACGCAGGCCGCTCTGCTGTTGCCGATGGGGCGCAACGGTCCGGCGTTTTTGGCCTATCGCAATTTCGATGTTTATCTGGAATGGAACCAGTCGTTTATCTATTCGATCACGGCTGGATATTATGCGACCCGGCTCGCGGGAGCTTCGCGGGTCAGCCGGGGCCGGGCAGAGGTTTCGCCGCTTACCTATGAGCAAACGAAAGAGCTGCAACGGCGCCTTTCAAACGCCGGGCATAATGTGGGGCGGATTGACGGCATTATCGGTGCCAATACCCGCGCAGCGGTTCGTACCGTCCAACTGCAATTGGGGCTGCCGGCGGATTCCTATCCGACGCTGGAACTGTTGCGACGCCTGAACTGACCAAAAACAGTTTTTCAAATAGAATATGAGGAAATCCGATGCCAAGAACCACACCACCGTTTCGCGCTGATCATGTGGGAAGCCTGTTGCGCCCGCAAGCGATCAAGGACGCCCGGGTTAAATTCAACGCGGGAGAGATTGATAGCGCGGCGCTCGCAGAGATTGAAGACCGCGAAATAATCGCAGCCATCAAGCGACAGGAAGAGGTCGGGCTGCAAGCGGTCACTGACGGCGAATTTCGCCGGGCCTGGTGGCATTTCGATTTTCTGCAAGATCTGGACGGGATGGAAAAATACGATACCGGCACCGGCATCCAGTTTGAAGGGGTCGAGACCAAAGCCGACGGGGTCAGGGTTTGTGGCAAGGTTGGGTTCTCAACCCATCCGATGATCGAGCATTTCAAATTTGTTCAGGCCAACACCGAGAGAATGGCGAAATTTACGATTCCCTCGCCAAGCGTGCCGCATTTCCGGCCCGGGCGGAAAGCCATCGGGGAAGAATTTTATCCCGATCTTGCTGATTTTTTCACCGATCTTGGCGACGCCTATAAAGGCGCGGTCAATGCGTTTGCTGATGCCGGGTGCAAATATCTGCAACTGGACGAGACCAATTTCACCTATCTCTGTGACGAGACCCAGCGCCAGATGGTGATCGACCGGGGCGAAGACCCTGACCCGTTGCCGGAGATTTATGCCGGAATGGTCAACAAGGCGATTTCAGAAATTCCCGACGACATGACCATCACCATGCATTTGTGCCGGGGCAATTTCCGCTCTACCTGGATTGCCCAGGGTGGCTATGAGCCGGTTGCTGAGGTGCTGTTCAACAGCATGGATGTGCATGGCTATTTCATGGAATATGATTCTGAACGCGCTGGCGGGTTTGAACCTTTGCGGTTTGTGCCCAAGGGCAAAATGATTGTGCTCGGGCTGGTCACCTCGAAGACCGGTGATCTGGAATCAAAAGACGACCTCAAGGCACGGATCGAAGAAGCCGCCAAATATGTTGATATCGACCAGCTTTGCCTCAGCCCGCAATGCGGGTTTGCCTCAACCGAAGAAGGCAACGTGCTTAGCGAAGCTCAGCAATGGAAGAAGCTCGAAATGATCGTCGAACTTGCCGAAGAGGTCTGGGGGTAGGGTCACGAAAACGATCTGTGGGCTTTGCGGCTTGCCAAACCGGTTTTTTAATTAATATACCTAATTAAATTTCAAAAGCCGGAGGGAAGACCCGTGACAGAGGATACGAGCACCCAGGAAGTCAGGCAGGAATTTTATGGCCGTCTGTCACCCCATAGCATGACGCCGCTCTGGGAAGTGTTGAAAGATCTTTTGAAAAGCGAGCCTGAAGCCAAGGCTGTTCCCTACAGGTGGAAATATTCTGATGTGCGACCGCTGCTGCTTGAATCAGGCGGACTGGTGACGGCTGAGGAAGCTGAGCGCCGGGTGCTGGTTCTGGAAAACCCGTCTTATCCGGGTCAGACCCGCACAACCGCCTCGCTGTATGCTGGTATCCAGTTGATCCTGCCGGGCGAAGTGGCTCCAGCCCATCGTCATACCCCGTCGGCGTTGCGGTTTCTGCTTGAAGGCGAACAGGGTTTTACGGCGGTTGGCGGCGAGCGGACCATCATGAAGCCCGGTGATTTTATCATTACCCCGTCTTGGGCGTGGCATGACCATGGCAACGAAAGCGACGGCCCGGTTGTGTGGATGGACGGGCTCGATATCCCAATGCTTGGATTTTATGAAGCGGTATTTATGGAAGGCCATAACGATCTGCAACAAAGTGTTGGCCGCCCCACAGGGGATGCGATTGCACGCTTTGGTCAGGGCATGTTGCCGATCTCGGGTGATGAAGCGCATCGGTACGGACAGAATTCGCCGATCTTCAATTATCCCTATGAACGCACCCGCGAAGCTTTGGTGGTATCGGCCCAGGGCGAAGACCCCGACCCGCATCTTGCCACCACGTTGCGATACGCCAATCCGGTTGATGGCGGCTGGGCGATGCCGACCATGTCCACCTGGATGACCCATGTCAAAGCCGGGTGGGATACAACACCGATCCGCTCGACCGATTCTATGGTGATGGCGGTTGCCGAAGGTGAGGCCAGCATCACTATTGGAGACACAACATATGATGTCGGGCCGCGGGATGTGGTCGCGATACCCGGTTGGCAATGGCGCAAAATCCGCGCAAAAAGTGATTGCTTCCTGTTCTTCTTCTCGGACCGGGTCGTGCACGAAAAGCTTGGATTTTTCCGCGAAGAACGCCAGGCTATCTGACAACCGGAGCTATAATTTATGAGAATTTGTCGTTTTGATGATAATCGGCTTGGCCTGGTTGAGGGGGATGAGGTCGTCGATGTTTCATCTGCGCTTGATCAGCTTCCGGCTGTGCGCTGGCCGTACCCGCCGGGGGATTTGCTGATCCGCCATCTGGAAGAATTGTGGCCACATCTGGAAGCGGCGGCGAAGACGGGCGAACGTCTCAAAATTTCGGACGTGACGTTGCGGAGTCCGGTTGCGAATCCTGGCAAAATCCTTGCCGCGCCGGTCAATTACGCCAAGCATATTGAAGAGGCTCGCGCCGACCCCGGGATCAATTTTGGGTCCGACGTCAAGGCGATTGATCATTATGGCATCTTTCTAAAAGCGACCAGCGCGCTGGTGGGGGCTGGCGAAGGTGTGGTGGCCGGGTCCGCTGACCGGCGCACCGATCATGAGATCGAATTGGCTTTGGTGATAGGTAAGGGTGGGCGTAACATTTCAGAGGCCGAGGCGTTTGATCATATTGCCGGATATGCGATTGCGCTCGATATGACCATTCGCGGCACCGAAGATCGCTCCTACCGCAAATCTCTCGATACCTTTGCTGTGTTAGGGCCTTGGATGGTCACGGCTGACGAGTTTGGTGACCCGGCGCAAGTTGATTTCGAATTGAGGATCGATGGCGAAATACGGCAGAAGTCCAATACCCGGCATTTGATTTTTGATGTCCCGAAATTGATTGCCTATTCGTCGCAAGCCTTCACGCTGGAGCCCGGTGATATTATCATGACAGGGACACCGGAAGGCGTTGCGCCGGTCAAACCGGGCGACGTGATGGATTGTTCGATTGACGGGATCGGCACCATGCAGGTGGGTGTTCGCTAGGAGATGAGCGCACCCGCACCCCCTCTTCTCGTGAGCTGCAAACAACAAGCAAGATGCTCGATAAAATTGCCAGATACAGGCTGTGGCGCTAAAACTAACGAAAGCAGGCACCGAGGCGGTTGAAATTGTATATGCCTGTAGCAAAAGCCATGAAGATGCGCTGCTTGCTCAACTCAGTGAAAATGAGCGCCGCAACTTTATGGATTTGCTTGGCAAAGCTTTGAATAGCGCCAGTGCCGCTCTTGAAGACAACAATTCAGGAATCAAGTAACTGCCTTGCGGGCGTGAAATTCCGGTTTGTCCCAAGCTCCGGTCGCCATGGCATCGCGTAACGTGGCGATACAATCCCAAACATCGGTGAAGCGCATATAGAGCGGCGTTAATCCGAACCGCAGAATTCCGGGTTCGCGATAATCGCCGATAAACCCTTGCCCAATCAGATATTGCATGATGGCGTGGCCGTGTTCGTGAACCAGTGATACCTGGCTGCCACGAACTTCATGGTCGCTGGGGGTCACAATCGTGAAACCCTGATCGGCAAGCTCTTGGTTGACCAGTTCAATGAACAGATCAGATAAGGCCAGAGATTTTTCCCGAACGGATTTAATACTTACACCTTCAAACGTTTTGAGGCCTTCGATCAATCCCACAAGGGAGAGGATCGGTGGGGTGCCCACAAGGGCCTTGGCGATCGATTGATGCGGGTCGTAATCGGTTTCAAACGCGAACGGGCGGGCATGGCTGAACCAGCCCGTCAAAGCGGGCTCAAACGCGGCTTGGCAATTTGAGCGAATATAAGTGAAGGCTGGCGCGCCGGGGCCGCCATTCAGATATTTGTAGCCGCAGCCAATGGCATATTCGACGCCGTCTTTTTCCAGATCGAGCGGTACCGCACCGGCTGAATGACAAAAATCCCAGATCAGGGGAATATCCAACGCCCGGCATTGGGCGGTGATCTTATTGAGCGGGTACATGGCGCCGGTGCGATAATTTACATGGGTGAGGACAACAAGCGCGGTATCTTCATCGATAGCGCTCGCCACGTCTTCCATTTCGACCCGAACCAATTCGTGGTGGTTGCCTAGCAGCCGGATCAGGCCTTCCAGGATATAGCCGTCGGTTGGAAAATTGGTGGTTTCGGTGATGATTTTTTTGCGGCCTTCAGATGCGCCCAAAATCCCGGCTGCGAGTTTGAACAGATTGACCGAGGTTGAATCGCCAAACACCACTTCGCCGGGTTTGGCACCAATCAGCGGTGCCAACATATCTCCCGCATCGGCAGAGAGGTTGATCCACCCGGCATCGTTCCAGCTTGAGATCAGTCCTTCGCCCCAGGCACTTGTGACAGCTTTGCTGATTGCCTCGGGCGCTGATTTGGGAAGCGGGCCAAGGGAATTGCCATCAAGATAGGCAATGCCTTCAGGTAATGTGAAGCGTTCGCGGCAATGGCGTAGCCGATCTTTGCAATCGCGCTTTGCGCATTCGTTGCGATCAATCATTGGCAAGTGGTCTTCTCCTGTACGGAATTTTCATATGGTGCAGTGTGGCTTTTTCCAAAATTTCCGGCAATTGATTTTAAGAGTGCAACTGAAAATTATTGGTAACTGATCTGGCGTTCCAAGGGTAACGAGACGCGAATAGCTACGTACACTTTTTTGTCACCAATTATTTTCGGATAAGCAATTGAGGATCGGAGAGATTCCTGTTTAGTATGCCGGTCATAAAACCAACCGGTATCCAACCGGTATCCCTGAGGGGGGAAATATATGCTTGAACTGGACAACCTGACGAAGTCCTTTGGGGGACTTCAGGCGGTTGACAATTGCAGCCTCAAAATTGAGGCGGGCAAAATCACCGGATTGATCGGCCCGAATGGTGCCGGAAAAACCACCATCTTCAACATGATTGCCGGCGCGATGAAGCCGACGTCGGGGCGGATTTTGTTTGAGGGCGAAGATATTGCGGGTCTGCCGACCCATGAAATGTTTCATCGCGGCATTGTGCGGACGTTTCAAATTCCTCACGAGTTTGGAAAGCTGACGGTGCTTGAGAATTTGATGGTGGTTCCCGCGGATCAAACCGGTGAAAACCTGATTTTGGGTTTGTTCACACCCGGTGCCGTCAAAAAGCGTGAGGAAGAGGTGTTGGCGTTGGCTGAGGATACGCTTGAGTTTCTCACCCTGACCCATCTCAAGGATGAGTTGGCGGAAAACCTGTCTGGCGGTCAGAAGAAGCTTCTCGAACTTGGCCGGACCATGATGACAGATGCCAAACTGGTGCTGCTCGACGAACCGGGAGCTGGCGTCAATCCAACCCTTTTGAAGCAGCTTGGCAACATGATCCGGCGTTTGAAGGAAGAACGGGGCTACACTTTCTGTATTGTCGAACACGACATGGACATGATTGCGAGCCTTTGCGATCCGGTCATTGTCTTGAACGAGGGCAGTGTGCTGACCCAGGGCAAGATGGCTGATGTGCGCAAGGACGAGCGCGTGCTGGATGCCTATCTTGGCGGTGGGGAGGAAGCCGCATAATGGCTATCCTCGAACTGGAAAATATCCATGGTGGCTATGGGCAAACGGAAATCCTTCACGATATTTCGATGAGGGTCGAACCGGGTGAAATTGTCGTCATAATCGGACCCAACGGTGCCGGTAAATCTACCGCAATGAAATCTGTATTCGGCCTTCTGAACCTGACTTCCGGGAGGATTTTGCTGGATGATGTGGATATCACCAACACGCCCCCCGAAAAGGTGGTGCGACAAGGGGTCTGTTACGTACCGCAAACGGGTAATATTTTTCCAAATCTCAGCGTTCATGAAAATCTGGAAATGGGCGCTTATGTGCGCCAGGACGATTTTAGCGGTCGGCTTGACGAAATTTATGAGCTTTTCCCGCCGCTGGTTGAAAAGCGTAATTTGCCCGCTGGAACACTTTCGGGCGGACAACGCCAGATGGTGGCGATGGGCAAAGCTTTGATGCTGGATCCGAAAATTTTGCTGTTGGATGAACCATCCGCCGGTCTTTCGCCGAAATATCGAGGCGAAATTTTCAAAGTGGTACGCGATATCAATGAAGCTGGAACACCAATCCTGATGGTGGAGCAAAATGCCAAACAGGCGCTCGGCATTGCTGACCGTGCCTATATTCTGGTCGACGGCAAGAACCGGCTGGACGATACCGGCAAGAACCTGCTCGCCAACAAGGAAGTGGCGGAAATGTTCCTTGGCGGGGGCAAGACGGAAGTTAAAAAACCGGCGGTGCGCAAGGCCCGGGGGACGCCCAAGACATGATCGATTTTATCAATTTCCATTTGATCCCCGGTTTGGTTCTGGGCAGCATTTATGCCCTCGGCGCTATCGGGGTAACTTTGACATTCGGGATTTTGCGGTTTGCCAATTTTGCCCATGGTGAGATCATGACGCTCGGGGCGTATCTGACCCTGACAATGATGTGGCTGACCGGGTGGCACCCGTTGATCCTGTTGCCGGTGACGATGGTGATATTGTCGCTGATTGTGATCGGCATGGATCAGGCTTTCTTTAAGCCATTCCGTAATAGTCCGGCTGTTACTGTGGTGATCGCCTCGTTTGGGCTGATGCTGATGATTAGGTCCGTCACCCAGTTTAGCTGGGGGGCTCAATTGCAGGCCTTTGTGCCTGGAATTCAGCGGCCAAATGTATTTTTCGATGCATTGAGAATATCACCGAAGCATATTCTGATCGTCATCAGCGCGATGGTTCTGATGCTTGTTGTCCATTGGGTGCTGGCTCATACGCGAATCGGCAAGGCAATGCGGGCCATGTCAGATTCTCCCGAACTGGCTCGCCTTACCGGCATTAATACAGAACTTGTTATCAAGGCTACCTGGATTTTGGGTGCTTGCATGGCGGCGGCGGCTGGCGTGTTTCTGGCTTATGACAGCCATGTCAGCACGATGATGGGCTTCCAGATTTTGCTGCCTACTTTTGCCGCTGCGATTGTGGGCGGGATTGGGCGACCCTACGGTGCCATGGCAGGGGGCCTGTTGATCGGCGTCACGGAAGAATTATCGAGTTACGCATGGCTTGGCGACGGGCCGCTGCTTGAACCCGGATACAAGGCCGGGGTTTCCTTTGCGATCATGATCGGCGTGCTGATTTGGCGGCCAAGCGGGTTGTTCCGCGGGAGGGTATTTTAGAGATGGATCAACTATACGGATATTCTCTCTACGGCCTGTCGCTGCTGACCTTTGGCGGGATTTACGCCATGCTGGCCTTGGGTCTCAATATTCAATTGGGATTTACCGGGCTTTTTAACGCGGGCATTGCCGGGTTTTTTGTCGTTGGTGCCTATGTTTCGGCGATCCTTTCAACAGCGCCTTCGGAGCGCCATATTGGTGGATTTGACTGGCCTATTCCTTTTTCTCTTGTGGCCGCGATGGTGGTCAGTGCGCTCATTGGTTGGGCGGTGGCTCGAATATGTATGCGCCTCAGAGCCGATTATCTGGCCATTGCCACGCTAGGGATCGCTGAAATTTTGCGGCTCATTTTCAAGAACGAAACTGATCTGACAAATGGTGCGCGTGGGGTTTCCTATATTCCGAAGCCTTATGAAAGTCTGGCGCAACCCTGGAACCACGTGATGATGACGGTGGTGGTGCTGGCGATTGTGGCTGTGCTTTATTTCATGCTTGAGCGGGCGCGAAAATCACCCTGGGGCCGGGTCATGGCGGCGATTCGCGAAAACGAAGATTCAGCGCGTGCAGCCGGTAAAAATGTTGACCGCCTGCGCGTTCAGGCCTTTGTTGTCGGCTCGGCCATGATGGGTCTGGGTGGTGGCATGATGGCGCATCATCTGAAATTTATTGACCCGAACGCTGCCGACCCGACCACCGCGACGTTCCTGGTCTTTGTGATGCTGATTGTTGGCGGTAGTGGTAACAACAAGGGTGCCATTGTTGGCGCCTTGTTGATGTGGACGATCTGGTCAGCGACTGAAATTTTCACCAGTATGCTGCCGGGTGATCTGGCGATCCGGTCCGCCTATATCCGGGTGTTCCTGATCGGATTGATGTTGCAGATCATGTTGCAAAAATTTCCGCAGGGTTTATTCCCGGAAAAACGACTGGAAACAGGGAGTTCCGGTTAAAATATTCTGACATTTCCTGATGGCCGTTAAGGCTGAAAAGCAAGAATCCGGAACCGGAATTGCATTTTACCGGGAATTGTCGGAACATAGGGCAGGAGCCTTATCTCTGTGGGCCATTTTGGTCCGTGTAATATCCAAGAAGTATATAATTTAATTGGGAGACGAGTGATGATGAAGACTTTTAAACAGTTGGCCCTTGCCAGCACGATGCTTGCATTTGTAGGCACCGCGGCAATTGCTGACGAAATCAAGGTTGGCTCGGTTGCTGGTGTAACCGGCCCGATTGCTGAACTGGTTGTGCCTATTGTTGCCGGTCGGCAAATGGCTGCTGACCAGATCAACGCTGCTGGCGGCCTGTTGAATGGCGATACCATGACAATGGTACTTGCTGATTCGCAGTGTGATCCGAAAGCTGGCGTGGATGCTGGCACCAAGGTTGTGAATGTTGAACAGGTTGTAGCCATCGTTGGCGCAAGCTGCTCGGGCGCTACTAACGGTATGGTTCAGTCAGTGACCATTCCTGCTGGTGTTGTTGCATTGTCGGATTCTGCGACCGCACCGTCCATCACCGATCTTGACGACAATGATCTGGTTTTCCGGGTTGCCGCGTCTGATGCTTATCAGGGCGCTGCTATCGCCCAGCTCGCATGGGACCAGGGCTATCGTACGCTTGCAATGACCTATGCAAATGACGATTACAATGCTGGCCTGGCCGGTGTATTTGAAGCCGCATTCAAGGGTCTCGGTGGTACGATTACTTCGAACCAGATGCATGAACCCAACAAGGCATCCTACCGCTCAGAGCTTTCAACGCTCTCCGGTAATGGGGCTGAAGGTCTTGCCATCTTCGCTTATTATGGTGGTTCAGGTATTGCCATCATGCGGAACGCTCTGGAAGCTGGTCTTTTTGAAAAATTCCTGGCTGCCGACGGCATGTTCGACCAGTCTGTAATTGATCAGATCGGTGCTGATGTTCTTCGTGATAATATCATGATCACGCAGGCCGCTTCCGATTACGATGATCCGTCCTATGTGGCATTTGCTGGTGCTTTTGAAGCAACCGGCCACAGCCCGCAAGCACCTTATGCGGCACACGGTTATGATGCGGCATTCCTGATTGCGCTCGCAATTGAGAAAGCCGGCAGCACCGACCGCGCAGCAATTAGTGCAGCGCTTCGTGAAGTCGCTGGACCTCCTGGTGTCGTGATCCGTCCTGGTGAATGGGCCAAGGCCAAGGCAGCCATCGCTGCTGGTCAAGACGTCAATTACGAAGGCGCAGTTGGCAATAACGACTTTGACGGCAATGGCGATGTAACCGGTTTGTTCTCGGTCAACGTTGTTGGCGCTGATGGCAAATGGACAGGTAATCTGATCCGCTAGCAACCAGCGGCATTAGCTGAATATTTTGCCGGGGCGGAGCCACATGGTTTCGTCCCGGTTTCTTTTTGTAATCCGGGTGAATGTGTAATGACACAAACAAAACGTCCTGCAGTAGCGCTGATCGGGTGCGGTCGATGGGGGCAGAATTACCTCCAGCATCTTGGTGATTATTGGGACGAAGTACATGTTTGCGATGCGGACCGGGACAAGATGGCCGAAATTGCGGCCAAATACCCGGATTTTCATTTCCCTGAATGGGAAGAAGAGCTGGATAGCGTGCCGGAACTGGATACGATTATCTGCGTTCCACCGCAATTTACCCACGAGCGGGTTTCGCGCTGGATCGGCAAGGCGGCACGCATATTGGTGGAAAAACCATATTTCCCCCGGCGTAACGGCTTGTTTGAAGAATTCCCGGAACAGGGCGGTTGCTATATCGGGCATATTCGGTTGCAAACGCCGCTGATGCAGTTTCTGGAAGAATATCATTCCCTTGATGAGGCGCACCGGGTGACCTTTGTGCGTAAACTGGCGGAACGCCGCTTCGGCTCAATCGGATTGATGCCGGATCTGTTTATCCACGATATTGCGGTTGTGTTCAGGGTGCTTGGGCAAGGGATAAACGAACTTGAGTTCGAACATTATGAGGAAACCCGGGATTTTCTTGAAACTGTCCTGAAAGCGCCCGATGGGTCGCTCTATACGTTTCGTTATATTACCGATTCCGAGGAGCGGCTGGACCATGTCGCCTTGGAGCGAGGCCAGCTCAGTGTGTTGCTGGATGAACGCAAAACTCTGGTTCTCCAGAAGGGCAAAGAGCCGCGCGATTTAAGCGGTGATATTTCACCTCTGGAGCGACAGGTGCAGAAATTCAGTCAACCGGAACAGGCAAAGATCGATCTGTTTTCGTTTGCAGAAATGATCGAACTCGAAAAATTCTTCGAGACGACTTTTGGCGACCGTGCTTTTACCGGTCTGTAAAACTGAGATGTTGATCCTGATCAGCCAATAATGATCGCACCGTCCTTACCTGCATAAAGCGCCTCGATTTCGTCGCTGCGATTTTCAATCACGGCGCGCTGGTTGATATAACCCTTGTCGGTTATTTCGTTGTCATCGATACCCGGAAGTCGGGTCATTATCTTGACCCGGTCGATCCGCATGCTGGATGCCGGATGGTCATTATTATAGGCGATGATTTTCTCGTTGATCATGGTGCGGATGACGTCATTTGCCGCAAGCTCTTCCAGCGAAATGTCGGCGGCGAGGTTAGCGGCCTCCGCGCAAGCGGCCGGGTTCAGAAACAATAGAAGGCCGATATTGTTGCGGTCGTGGCCGGTGACAACAGCGTCTTGAACCAATGGCGCTATAGCCGCGATGGCGGTGATTCGCAGGGCACCTACATGAATCCAGACGCCTGTGAGCAGCTTGAAATTCTCGGCAGTCCTGCCATCGAATACCAGGCCTTTTATTGGGTCATCTGGGTCTTCAAACTTGCCGGCATCGCCGATCATGTAATAGCCCTCATCGTCAAAGGCTTCGGCGGTCTGTTCGACGTTTTTGAAATAACCGGGCATGATGTTGGGGCCTTTGATCCGCATTTCCATTTTGCCGGAATTTGGCACCATTTTTATGGAGTTTCCCGGCGCCGGAAGGCCGATAACGCCGGCTTTGTTGATTGGAAAATAAACCGACGTGATAAGGGGTGAGGTTTCGGTGGAGCCCCAGGACGAAGTCATGAAGATATTGTCGCGACCGGCAAGCGCCGCGACTGCTTCGAGGCGTTCCCACAGGCTTTGAGGCAAAGCGGCTGCAGCATAAAAAATCATTTGAAGATCGCGGAAAAACATCTCCCTTAGACCTTCGTCTTTTTCAAGAAACGGGAGCAGCATTTCAATCCCGCGCGGGGCGTTGAAATGGATGGTTGAGGGGTTTTCGCGCAGAGACGCGACGGTTTCTTCAATCAGTCCCGGCACCGGTTTACCGTGATCGATATTCAGGGTGCCGCCGTTACGAAGGACCAGATTGAAATTATGATTGCCACCAAAGGTGTGGCTCCAGGGGAGCCATTCAACGAGCACAGGTGGCGTCGTTTTCAGGAAAGGCCAGATTTGCGATAGCGCTTGTTGATTGGAACACAACATGCGCTGGGTGTTCAGGACCCCTTTTGGCAAGCCAGTTGATCCGGATGTGAACAGGATTTTGGCGATTGTATCAGGGGTTATTTTGGCAAAGGCTTCAGCCACGGCAGGCGTTGGCCGGGTTGCTATAATCTGCTCAAAGGTGACTGCATTTTCCAGCGCGTCGGCATTTTTCTTAACCGCCAACTTTACGCCTTTTGTATCCAGCGCCCCAATAGCCGTCTGGAAAGCCGCACCATCGGCGGCGTAAATCATCCGCGGGTGGGTCAGCTCGAAGACATATTTCAGTTTGGCGTGATCTTGAGACAGTAGCGAATAAGCGGGGGAGATCGGGACCGCCGGCACGCCGATATGCATGGCGCCAAGGGTCAGGAAGGCATGCTCCAGGCTGTTTTCCGACAGGATCATTAGCGGCGTGTTGGCATCATAATTCTGATCAAGCAGGAATTGTGCGATTGCTTCGACAATCTTCAGGCTGGCGGCATAGCTGTATTTTTGCCATGTGCCTGCTTCATCACGTTCCGACAAAAATACGCTGTCCGGTGCGGTCTCGGCCCAGTGAATCAGATGATGGCCAAGCGCGGCAGGATAGTCCTGCAATTTGATACCGGATTCAAGAATAATGGTGCCGTCTTCCCGATGCTCAACCTCCAGCGATGGTTTGGCGAATTCCAGCCCGTTATAAAATATATGATCCATACTTCATTGCTCCGCTTGCCAGTCATACTGTCTGGCGGCAAGATAGCCGCCGAATAGCGGGCATGCCCGCACAACAAAAGTATAGTTCCTCTGAGGGGAAAAATGCGAATCGGAGTGGGCATGAAAATAGCGGTACTTGGCGGTGGACACGGATGTTATGCCGCCGCTGTTGATCTGGCCGAACAAGGGCATGACGTTGCCTTTTGGCGGCGCGACAAAGCGTCTCTTGCCGGGATTATGAAAACCGGCGAAATCCATCTGAAAGATGCTAGCGGTACGCGGGCCGTCAAGCTTGGTCTCGTTACCGATGATCTGGCGGCGGCTGTGTCCGGCGCAGCACTTGTTGTGATCCCGCTTCCGGCGACGGCGCAGGCGGATCTCGCTAAAACCCTCGCGCCGCATCTGGAAGACGGTCAGGTGGTTTTTATTCCGCCCGGCACATTCGGGTCGCTTATATTTTCGCGTGCCATGAAGGAAGCAGGTAACAACGCGGATGTGAGTTTTGCTGAAACCGGCACTTTGCCCTATCTGGCGCGCAAGCATGGCGAAGACAATGTCACAATTTCTGTGCGTGCGACCCGGCTGCCGACAGGGGTTTATCCTGCCAGCCGGACGGATCAGGCCTTTGCAATATTGGAACAAGCCTATCCGGCGGTGGAGCGACTGGATGATTGCCTGAGCGGAGCGCTGATGAATGCCGGGCCGATTATCCACCCACCACTGATCATGATGAATGCCGGGCCGCTGCAACATTTTGACGTTTGGGATATCCACAATGAAGGAACGCAACCATCTATCCGCAGCGTAACAGATGCGCTGGACGCAGAACGGATGGCGCTACGCGAAGCGCTTGGTTATGGCGCACCGCATTTTCCGCTAGTGGATCATTATGATGATGCGCGGCCGGAATGGATGTACGGCAACGCCTCGCACGAACGTCTCACGGATAGTGGCGACTGGCGGGAAAAAATAGACCTCCATACCCATCGCTATCTTCGCGAAGATATCGCGCTCGGGCTGGTTTTTTATGTAACGCTCGGGCGCTGGGCCAATGTAGATATGCCGGTCGCGTCCGGTCTGGTTGCATTGGCGTCGGCGGTCACCGGTGAGGACCTGATCAACGGCCCCCGGTCATGGAAGAGCCTTGGTCTTGACAGCATGTCGCGTGATGACGTGGCTCAATTGCTTCGCGACGGAGAGATTTGATGAGCGCAATTGTTGTTGTCGGCGCGGGCCGGATGGGGCGTGGCATCGCGCAGGTTTTCGCCTATGCCGGGCAGGACATTACGATCCTAGATATCAAGGATCGCCCACTTGATGATTTGCCGGATCTGTTTGACGCCGGGCGGAAGGAGATATCTGAAAACTTACGCTTCATAGCGGAAGCGGATGTGTTTGATGCAGACCAGATCCCTGACATTCTGGCACGTGTGCAATTTGCTGGTCGGGAAGATGCTGCCAATGTACTGGGACAGGCGGAACTGGTTTTTGAAGGGGTGCCCGAGCGGCAGGATGCCAAGAAAAAGGCCTTTGCCTTTATCTGCGCCCATCTGCCCGATGACGCTATCATCGCATCAACCACATCCACCATGCTGAGCGATATGCTGGCCAGATTTGTGACCCGGCCCGAGCGGTTTCTCAATGCCCATTGGCTGAACCCGGCCTATCTGGTGCCGCTGGTAGAGGTCAGCCTGGCGGCGGAGACCAGCGAAGCTGTTGTTGAAAAAGTGATGGATTTGCTGGTCGCGATTGGCAAGGTTCCGGTTCGGTGTGAAGCGTCCCCAGGCTATATTGTGCCGCGTCTGCAAGCCTTGATAATGAACGAAGCTGCGCGAATTGTGGAAGAGGGCGTTGCCAGTGCCGAGGATGTAGACAGGGCGGTGCGCTATGGGCTTGGACTTCGCTTTGCCACCATGGGCCCGATAGAATTTATCGATTGGGGCGGGTTGGATATTCTCTATTATGCATCGCGCTATATGACCGAAGCGACCGGCTCTGATCGTTTCCAAGCCCCAGATAGCGTGGTCGAGAAAATGCAGGCTGGTGATATCGGGATGAGCAGCGGCAAGGGGTATTACGACTTCTCGAAAATCGATGTTGAAGCCTATAAGCGCGATATGCTGGCCCGGTTTGTAAACCAGGTGAAACATCTCGGCTTACTGAAACCCCCTACCACTTAAAGTCTGAACTAGACCCCGTCGATAATGATCGTCGAGCATTCTGCAGCGGCGTTGCGAATGGCTTTTACGGGTATATATTCTTCCGCCCCCAACATCGCTTTGGCAGCAGCCATATCCTTGAATTCGAGGACCACGATCCGGGTTGGTTCCCAAAGTTCGTTTTCAACAATTTCCATGTCGCCGCCTCGGGCGCGGTATTGGCCGCCGAATTTTTCAACAATAGGGCGTGCTAACTTCTTGTAGCCCTCATAGGCTTCCGCATCATTTATTTTGGTGTCTACGATTACATAAGCTGCCATTTGGTTTCCCCTGTTTGCCGCTTTAGCGTTTCAATGGTGCTGACAATTCTACATTGATCTGACCGGTTCCGGAACTGCCAAAATAGGGTGTCAGGATATCTGCTGTTCCCTGATATGCGTCCCAACCCAATGCGCCGAACAACATTGCGGTATCAATCATGGCGCATTCGCCGTGGCAGCGTTTGGCATATTCGGGCAGCATGGCAAGGAATTCGGTCCATTGCCCCGACTTCCAGAGATCAACCACGCGCAAATCGATCTGGCGGTTAAATTCTCCATTGATCAGGTTTAGCCCGGCTTCCGACAATTCGTTTGGCCAGAATTCGTGGGAAAGCGAGCCGCTTGCCAACACCGCGACCTTGCGGTTCGAATTGGTAATTGCGGTAGCGATGGCGTCCCCGACAGCGCGGCCCTCTTCGATGCTGGCAAACTGGTTGGCGGCAACGGGCAGGACCCGAGCAAATTTATCTTCGTTGATGAAGTGCATCGGGAGCAGGGTGCCGTATTCGCAAGCCAGATGCGACGTTTTGTGGGCAATCGCCCGGAACCCGGCGTCGCGCACGCTTTCAGCAAGTGCATCTCCCAGTTCCGGGTCGCCCTGATAATCATATTCCATGTCCATCAACATGTGGGGTAGTTCGTGGCTGGTAAAAATCCCGTTATGGCGCTCTTTGGCGTTGAAATGAAACCCCTGGTTGACGATCCAGTGCGTATCAAAAATAACAAAAGTTTCGACCCCGGCGGCCTTGGCCCTTTTGCCGAGTTCGCGATAACCGGTTACGGCGAAGTCGCGAATGCCGCGGAATTTTTCCATGGTTTCCGACATCCAGATGGACGGTACGTGGGTTATTTTGGCAGCCTGTACGATGCGTCCCATATCGTGTTTCCTGGTTTGATTAGCCTATGAGCCGATTTTTGGAATACGGTGGTTGCCCGTCGCCAAGGCGATATTTTTGGTTTCCATATAAAAATCAAAACTATAGTCGCCGCCATCGCGACCAATGCCGGACTGTTTGGTGCCGCCAAAGGGGGTTGGCAGATGGCGTACATTTTCAGAATTGACCCAGACCATACCGGCTTCAATTTCAGCACTCATGCGCAAGGCCCGGCCAACGTCTGATGTCCAGATATAAGCCGCAAGGCCGTAGGGTACGTCGTTGGCGATGCGGAGCGCATCATCTTCATCTTCAAAGGGGATAGCGGTCAGGACCGGTCCGAAAATTTCTTCCGATGCGATCCGCATTTTCGCGTTGGCGTTGGCAAACAAGGTGGCCTCCACATAATTGCCGGGGGAAGGTGGCGTCTCCGGTTGAACGCCACCGGCTGGAACTTCAGCGCCTTCTTTGCGTGCCAGATCAAAATAGGATGTTACTTTTTCCAGATGACGGGGATGGATCAACGGTCCAAGCCAGGTGTCGGGGTCAAGCGGGTGACCGCAATGGATCGCTTTTGTGCGCACGGCGAGACGCTTTGAAAATTCTGGGTAAATCGATTTTTCAACCAACACCCGGCTTGAAGAGGTGCAGCGCTCGCCGTTCAGGCTGAAAATCATAAAAGTTGCCGCATCGAGCGCCCGGTCCAAATCGGCATCGGCAAAAACGATGCAGGGGTTTTTGCCGCCAAGCTCGAAATGGACGCGTTTCAGGGTCGGCGCACCCTGCGCCATGATTGCAGACCCGGTGGCGGATTCGCCGACAAAAGCGATTGCCTTGATGGCTGGATGCCGGGTCAGGGCGACACCGACCTCTTCACCGATGCCGTGCACGAGATTGAGGACGCCCGGCGGCAGCCCGGCTTCATGGCAAAGCCTGGCCAGCAGGGTCGCCGTAACCGGACTCCATTCGGCTGGTTTGTGGACGATCGTACACCCAGCCGCTAGCGCCGGAGCAATCTTCCAGGTGGAGAGCATGAACGGTGTGTTCCACGGTGTGATGATCCCGACCGGGCCGATCGGCTGGCGGATGGTATAATTCACATGTGTGTCTGTTGGCAGCGACAGGCCGTTGACGGCGTCTGGCGCGCGGCCGGCAAAGAAGCGGAAATTGGCGGCGCTGCGGATCGCGGCCTTCTGCATGAACCGGATCGCCTGGCCGGTATCATAGCTTTCAAGCAGGGCAATTTCTTCTGCATGTTCGACAATCTTGTCGGCAATTGCGTGAAGAATTTCACGGCGTTCACTCCCCGGCGTGGCACGCCACCCGGCGAAGGCATTTTTTGCGGCATTTGCAGCCCGGTCGATATCGGTATTGTCACCGCGTGAGACGTCGCAAAAGGCAATATTGTCAATCGGGGACGCATTCTCGAATGTGGTGCCGGAGGCGCTAGCTACCATTTCGCCGTTGATCAGGTGTTGGAGGCCATTTTCCCGGACCGGTTCCAGATAGTCGGATAGCTTTTTCAAGTTTGCTTTCAACAGGGCAGAGGATTCCATGTTCATTCGATGGTTTCTCCGTTACGTGCTGCAATTATGTCGTGCAGATTGTTTTTCTTGAAACTGGTCTCTTTGTTGATTTCCCAAATGTTCAGGGACAGAGCCAACGGCAAGTCAGGGCTTACCTGGTCCAGAAAAAGGGAGACGGTGTCAAAGATTTTTGCCCCCGCTTTGTGGCGCGTCTCAACATCACGCCCTTCGCCGATCATCAATTTGATATTCAGAAAAATATTGTCCGGATGCTGGTCTGCAATCGCATAAATATCGCGCCGTGCCCCCCTCGTGCGGGTCCCTGCTGGCGGGAATATGCCTGTTGAAATTGCGGCATTGTGAATTTCGCCAACAAGGGCCGCGATATCGACCGCGTCTTCAAGATTGGCAGAATATTCAACAATGATATGGGGCATACAGGCTCTCCGGCGTTTACAGAAATTCATTACCATGTTAATGAATAACAGGCAATGATTTTTGCCGCTGTCAATTTGAATTCAAGACTGGAGTAGAGTCGCGCGATGAAATTTCTCTCATTCGCCCATCAGGGGAAACGATCATGGGGCTGCGTTCGCGATGATAGCGTGATCGATCTGGGCCAGGTTTTTCGGTCTCTCCAGCATATGATCGCGGCGGACAGCCTTGATAAAGCAGTGGCTGCATTTGAGGCGGCAGACACAGGTATCCCGCTAACCGACATCACCTATCTGCCGCCGATTGGGAAACCCGACAAGATTTTATGTATCGGGGTGAATTACCGAAACCGGAATACGGAATATAAGGACGGGTCCGATGAGCCGCGCTATCCAAGCCTGTTCATGCGAACGCCGGGGTCTCTTGTGGGGCATGGGCAAGCTTTGATGCGCCCGCCTGAATCCGAGCAGCTCGATTATGAAGGCGAGATTGTCATCGTCATCGGTAAAGCCGGGCGGCGCATACTTGAAGCCGAGGCGGCGACGCATATTTTTGGCCTTACATTGATGAATGAAGGGACGATTCGCGACTGGTTACGCCATGGCAAATTCAATGTGACGCAAGGCAAGAATTTCGGTGCGTCGGGGTCTGTTGGTCCCTGGATCGTCACCAGCGACGAAGCCGGTCCGCTCGATAAGCTCGAAGTCCGGACACGGGTCAATGAGGAAGAGCGCCAGCACGGATTTACCAGTGATCTGATGTTTCCTCTGCCTTTCATCATCTCTTACCTCTCCACATTCATGGAATTGCTGCCGGGAGACATAATCGCAACGGGCACCCCGCCTGGAGCCGGGGCACGGTTTGATCCACCACGCTGGCTCGGGGCTGGTGATGTGGTCGAGATTTCATCTCCCCAGATCGGACTATTGAGTAATCCGGTCGAAGACGAGGTGGTTTAACGAAGATGCGGGCGCTTGAAAAATCCCTGCCGCTGAAACTTCTGAAAGCGCGGGAACTGGTCATGCGGCAGTTCCGACCGCATTTACTGGCAGCCAAAATCACTGATCAGCAATGGCGGGTGTTGCGGGCGTTGGCGGAATTTTCCGAGCTTGATGCAGGTGAGCTATCACGAATGATTGTGATCAAGATGCCGTCTTTGTCGCGGATCATGAGCGATCTTGAGCGGCGGGGGTTAGTGGAGAAATCCATATCCAAAACTGATCGGCGGTTGGTAAATTTAAAAATTACTGATGAAGGACGTGCTTTGTTTGCGGCGATATCAAAAATTTCCGAAACCCATTATCGGCACATCGAAAAAGCGTTGGGCAAAGCCGACTATCGCGATCTGATGGCGCGTCTGGATCATTTGTTGATCGTGCTTCAATCTACAGAGGGCGAGAAACCTTAGCGGCAGGTGACCAGACCGTCCGGGGATATTTTGGCTGTTTGCACGAACTGCAACTGATGAAATTCATTTCCAAGTATAGCAATAACCGGGACTTTTTTGTCGTAAAGATGCGCGGCGACACTGACGCCAGTGACGATATTCACGTCTGGTTTGACCAACAGGAATGCGAGCGGTCCGCAGCCACGTCGGATCGCTTCGGCGATTGCGGCTGGCGTTCCGGCTGATCCGCGGGTCTCACGAAGCGCCAATATCTTGTCACCGACGGTTTCCCCGGCCTGCGGGTGATGTTGGTCAAGTATGGTGCCGGTAAGCGGATCAAACCCGCCCCAGAAACTCAAAGGTTCGTCCAACACCAGCAATGGTCCATTCGCGTCACCGGCATGTAGTATTTCGCCCTGAAACCAGTTTTTGCTCATGAGGCGGCCCCGATTTTTGCATCGGCGAGCGCCCGGTCGCGCCAGTTTTCTCCGGCGATAGCGGTTTCAGCACATTCCCGGAGACTGCCAAATGTGACTTCAACCGGCAACATACCGGGGGCGTAATAGGCCCATTTTGCTGAATTGGTCATAACCCGGCCTGTCATACCGCGCAGGGTCGGAGAGAAATAGCTACAGGTATCAACGACAATTTCGGCTCCGGACTTTTCCAGCAATTCTTGCCAGCCCTTGGCAGCGATCAGGTCACGCACATAGCGGCTGGTGGTAATGAGAAGTTTGCAATTGGCGGCAACGTGGCGGCCTTCGAGCAAGGGCGTGAGAGCTTCAAATTCAGTATAAGAGAAATGTGGGGTCCCAAGAGCCACCATATTCACGACACCATCGGGCGCTCGCGACAGTGATTTTCGGGCAGCGATCAGGTCTGCCGGCATCACCGGAATAATGTCTTCCGGATCTATCCCCTGGCACGCGGTTTCCAAATCAGGGGCTTCAGGGGTGATGCCTGCGGCATGAAACAGAGCAACGCCGCCGGACGCGGCAATTGCAGCACTGATGGCCTTCAGATTATCTTCGCTGGTTGATTGAGGCAGGCCGGTAAATACCGGGATGCGTGAGCCGGACCGAGCACCGGCAAAATGGCCGAGCAGGTGAAAAAACAAATCTTCGCGTCGAAAAAATTCAGGGATGTTTTCAAGGGAGAATACAAGCTGCGCACGTCGAGCCTGATCCCGGTGCAATCCGGCATCTGGAACTCGTCCGGTCAGGGCGGCGGCGACATCGAGAAAGTCGCCGTATTTGTTGGTGCGGGCGCCGATCACTGAATTGTAGAATGTAACAGCGTTGGATTCAGACCCGACAATGTGATCGCCAAGATTTGGCCTTCCGGGAAGCTGGTAAGGGGCGCAGGTCCATACTGGTTTGCAGCCAAGGCGCTCGTAGGCCTGCATCAATTCGCGGGCTTCGTGTGCAATGGTCCCGTCTTCCCGCAAACTTGGATCAGCCAGGCTGACCAAGCCGGTGTTGGTCCATGACGGGACGCTCAGTTTGGCATCATGAGCCAGCAGGTAATTGACAAAATCCAGATGGGCGCGGCCTGAATAAAAGCAGGCGTCGATATGGGCGAAGCTGACATCGATCAGACGCTCTGCGTCCATGATCCGGGCAGCTTGCGTGACTAGCTTCATCGCCAATTGCATGGCAGGACCTTCACCTCCATCAAGGAGGTGTTGGTCGTGGTCGTCTAAATGCAGATCAGGCTTCATGGCATGCCAAGTATTGGCCGACAATATTCCGGAAGCAAGGCATCTTACCACGCCAGAAAGGGAAACTGCCAGTGTGATACGGGTCGGTCAGAATTTCGATCACGGTTTCTATTCAGCAGCCAGACGGTCTCTGCGCCGAGCCAGCTTCTGGATCAATTTTTCAGAAATACCGGGGCGGCTCCAGGGGCAGACTGCGAGGCAAATTCCGCACGAAAAAGTTTCACCAAAATAGGGGATGCATTTATCGAAATCCGTGTACCATTTCTCGTTTCCCCTGATCATTTGCTTATCCGGCGAGATCGCTTCAGGAGGGCAAGCTTTGGTACAAACCTGGCAGGAGGCACAGAATTCGTCGGCGCCGAATATTTCCTGCTTGTCGAAGGCAAGCGGCATGTCGGTGGCGACAGCCGATAGTCTGAATGAAGACCCATAATTGCGATTGATCATGGACCCGTGCTTGCCTAATTCGCCGATGCCTGCCTGGATCGCAGCCGGGATCATGTTCAAAGCGGTTGCCATCGGTCCCGGAAACGCTTTCACCGAATAACCCGCCTCAAGAATAAAATTGCAAATTCTGCGAGCAGAACGCGACGCTGTGTTGTACTTGACCGCGACCTCCTCAGCGGCGTCGATATTGTCGATAGAGCTTGGTGCCGTCGCCAGACGGTCATAATCCATCGCGACTGCGATCATGATGAGGTTGGGATAGGGAATGTCGTAGCCTTCATAAACATAAGCTGGCAGAACGGGTGTGAAGCCGACTTGGTCGGCGTCATTTTGAAGTGCAAATTCGCGCACCTCCGAGGACCATTCGTGCGGACTTTTCTGAACCGGATCCGGGTTGCGTTCAATGGGCCTTGGTCCGCGATTGGCGTCTCTTGAATAGGCGTTGAGAATTTCGGGAGCCTGGCGCTGGTGAGAGATCACAGCGTCTTGCAATTCGTGGAACGGATTTTCAGCCGGTGGGTGCCAGAAAAAAGTTTTCGGTTGGCTAGGCTCGGTAACGCCGCGCCCATTTATGTCATTTCCGGAAAGGCCATCCGGGAACAATTTCTTGAAATCCTCAGTCGTTCTGTGGACATAGTCTGGCTTCATGACATTTCCCCAATTCCGGGCCTGATATTAAGTTGAAAACCCATGCTTGCCCAAATCTGTCCTGACCTTTAAAGCCTCTCACCATGGCACCACCCCTGCTCACATTGCAAGACATTCACCTGACCTTTGGCGGCACGCCGCTGCTTGAAGGTGTCGAATTGTCACTCTCAAAGCATGATCGGCTGGCGCTAGTGGGGCGTAACGGGTCTGGCAAATCGGTATTGTTGCAAATCGTGTCGGGGCTGATCGAACCGGACCGTGGTGATATTTTTGTACAGCCGGGGACAACCATCCGGTATCTGCCGCAAGAACCCGATCTGTCGGAATTTTCTTCTACCCTTGATTATGTGCGTGACGGGTTGGCGCCGGGAGATGATGAGCACCGGGCATCGTATCTACTGGAACAATTGGGACTTGATGGCAGCGAAGACCCGGCAACCCTATCGGGTGGTGAAATACGGCGCGCCGCATTGGCGCGGACGATTGCGCCCGAACCGGATATTTTGTTGCTTGACGAGCCGACCAATCATCTGGACCTGCCGGCGATTGAATGGCTGGAGACAACCCTTACCGCGTCCCGGTCTGCAATTATTCTGATCAGCCATGACCGGCGGTTGTTACAGACCATTTCGAAGAAAACGCTCTGGATTGACCGGGGCAGCAGCCGGATGTTGCATCAGGGTTTTGCCGGATTTGAAGCGTGGCGCGATGAGATGCTGAGCCAAGAGGAAGAAGAGCGCCACAAGCTGGACCGCAAAATTGTGCGCGAAGAACACTGGATTCGCTACGGCGTCACCGCCCGACGCAAACGCAACCAGCGCCGCCTACAGGCCTTGCATGGACTACGCCAGAAACGCCGCACGGACACCGGACCGGTGGGGCAGGTGAAAATGCAGGCCGAAGAGGCGACCCAATCCGGCAAACTGGTGGTCGAAGTGAAATCCATTTCCAAGGCTTATGGTGACAGGGATATCGTTCGTGATTTCTCAACCCGTATTCAGCGCGGCGACCGGGTTGGTATTGTCGGGCCGAATGGTGCTGGCAAATCTACCCTGCTGGATATGCTGGTTGGCAAGCTGGTGCCGGATGAGGGCATTGTAAAACCAGGCCACAATATTGAAATGGTGAAGCTGGAACAGGATCGCGGCAGCCTTGATCCCGACACCACGCTTCGTGATGCGCTTACCTTCGGTGCTGGAGATACGGTCGCGATTGGCGAACGCCGTCGCCATGTGGTTGCCCATATGAAAGATTTTCTGTTCGCGCCCGAGCAGGCTGGAAGCCCGCTGCATACATTATCCGGCGGTGAGCGGGGGCGGGTCATGCTGGCACGGGCTTTCTCCAAATCATCCAATCTGATGGTTCTTGATGAGCCAACCAATGATCTTGATCTTGAAACCCTGGATCTGCTTCAGGAATTGCTCGGAGATTATGCGGGAACGATTTTGCTGGTCAGCCATGACCGTGATTTTCTCGACCGGGTTGTCACCTCGGTGATTTCACCCA
This sequence comes from Hyphomicrobiales bacterium, assembly GCA_021775875.1. Lineage (GTDB taxonomy): Bacteria > Pseudomonadota > Alphaproteobacteria > Rhizobiales > NORP267 > NORP267. The sequence goes on from JAJFHA010000028.1 coordinate 68,753, forward strand.
ACGGAGACGGGACCTGGCTTGAGACGGCGGGCGGGTATGGCGATCTAGAAGCTCAAGGTGCCCAGTTGGCGCTGGAAAAACAGGCCAAATCCTCTTCGCGAAAACAGAAACCTGAAGCTTCGTCTCCCAAAGAAAAGAGGCAAACCAAATTGTCGTTTCGTGAGCAGCATCTTCTCGACGGGTTGCCTGCACGTATCGAAGACTTGCAGGAAGAAGTTCGTGGTCTTGAGGCAAAATTGTCTGAAGCTGGATTTTTTGATTCAGATCCCGAGGCATTTGCGAAAGCAAGCGACAAGCTCACCAATTGTATGAGTGAGCTGTCGGAGGCTGAAGAAAACTGGATCGAACTCGAACTAAAACGGGAAACCCTCGCGGACACCCGGTGATCTTGATTTGACCAGACCACCGGGCGGTTTTTTCAGATATCAAACGCATGTCGCCTAGATATATGCGCCCGGAATGAGAAACGGCCAGGGGGAGGCTTCCTGATCCGGATCGACCGGAATTTCGATCAAGGCCGGAGCGTTGCTGGCAATCGCCTTTTCAAGAGCGGGACGTAGAGCACCGGGAGAATTCACCCGTGTAGCCGCAACACCGAAACTTTCAGCCAGAGCAACGAAATCCGGGTTGACCAGATCGACCCCGATGGTGCGCCCTTCATACGCATTGATCTGGTCGCGGCGTACGTTACCGAAAGCATTGTTGTTGAAGAGAACGATGACGACGCCCAGATTATATTGGGCGGCGGTAGCAAGTTCCGGCATGGCAAACATGAAACCGCCATCGCCGGTAATGGATATAACCGCTTTGGTCGGGTTGGCGGCCTTGACCCCGAGGGAAGTCGGGAAGCCGTATCCAAGGGTTCCCTGAAACCCGGCGGTGACAAAGGTGCGCGGTTCGTAGACCGGAAATCCGTAATAGGACGCGAACCCTGCCTGGCACAATTCTTCGACGAAAAATCCGTCTCTTGGCAAAACATCGCGGATCACTTCCAGATAGCCCATCTGGGGCTGGATCGCCTGAATAGCTTTTGCTGCCCGGGCTTTGGCGCCAGCAATATATTCGCGGGCATCTTTTTCCGGTGTCCGGACTTTGGTTATCGCGTCTGCGAGCGCAGCCGTTCCGGTTGCCGTATCAGCGAGAATGCCCGCATGGGGGACAAGGCGGGCCAACTCATCTGGGTCGATATCGATCCGGATCAGGTAGGGAGGCCCAATCGGTTTTTCGATTATGTCGGAACCGCTGGCCCAGCGCATATAGGGCATTTCCAGCCTGGACCCGATCCCGATCAGAACTTCTGTTTCCGGCCAGATATCCAGAGCAGCAGCGGACGCCATGCCGAAATCTGAATCTTCAGGGACAATGCCCCGTCCGCTACGCATTGACGTAACGCCGGCACCAAGGACTTCGGCCAGGTGGTTGACTTCAGCAACCGCATTTTGCGCACCGCCGCCGGTTATGATGAGGATGCGTTTGGCGTCTTTCAATAAAGCAACAGCGGCAGCGATCTCGTCAGGGTCAGGCTGGGCAGGTTCAGGCAATGGTTCGATCGGGCCAAACTCGACCGGGCCTGAACTGGACATTGTATCCCAACACATTTCCAGCGATGCCGGGCCGGGACGGCCTGAATTCATCTGGGCAAATGCTTCGTTCACCAAGCCCGGAGCATCCGCCGGGCTATCGATACGACCTGCCCATTTGACGATTGTTCGCAAGGTCTGGAGTTGATCCGGCAATTCATGAAGGTGCCCACGGCCCTTACCCAGATACTGGGTCGGGATCTGTCCAGTGAGGCACAATACAGGGGTGCTGGCACCCCATGCGGTGGCCAAGGCGGCAGAAGTATTCAGGACGCCCGGTCCCGGAACAACGCTATAGACACCTACTTGCCCGGTGGATTTGGCATGGCCATAGGCCATATATGCCGCACCCTGTTCGTGGCGGGTTGAGATTGTCATTACATCGTTGGAGAGGCGGTGGAGGGCATCGAACAAGGGATACATCTGGGCACCCGGTAGTCCGTATACAATATCAACATCATGGTTCAGGACGGCGCGCACAATGGCTTCACCGCCAGTCATGGTCTGGGGCATATCAATACCTTATGGCAAAATTTCGGGGCGCGGTTTGGCGCCCGATTCTGCCATAAAGTGTAACAGAAGCTTTTGCTTTGACCATGGGGCAGCCTGCAAACCGGTACCTATAAAGCCTGAAAGGCTGGACCGGGCCAGCTTTCTGAGGATAAGAGATTGAGACAGAACCACTTAAAAAGGGAATTCAGATGACCGATCATTACGCGCGCTACAAGGCTTTGAAGTTCAATCGACCCGACAAAGGCATTCTTGAAGTGATCATGTCCAACCCGGGCAGCTTGAATTCGCTTGATCATGCCGGTCACAAGGAACTCTCCGATGTGTGGCGGGATATTGATACAGACAAGGAAACGTCTGTTGTTCTGCTCCGGGGTGAGGGCGGCGTCTTTTCAGCGGGCGGCGATTTGAAGCTTGTCGAAGACATGAAAAACAATTGGGAAGACCGTGCGCGTACCTGGAAGGAAGCGGCTGATCTGGTTTACAACGTGATCAATTGCACCAAGCCGGTTGTATCTGCGATCGAGCGGGTTGCGGTTGGTGCCGGTTTGGCGGCCGCCATGGTGTCCGACATTACGGTGGCCGGGCGCAGCGCCAAGATCATCGATGGCCATACCAGGCTTGGGGTCGCGGCAGGCGACGGCTCGGCAATCATCTGGCCACTTTTATGCGGTATGGCCAAAGCAAAATATTATCTGCTGCTTTGTGAAACCGTGACCGGCGAAGATGCCGAAAAAATGGGTCTGATTTCGGTATGTGCTGATGACGACAAGGTTGTAGAGAAGGCGATGGAGATTTGTCGCAAGCTTGCCAAGGGTGCCCCGACCGCGATCAAATTCACCAAATATGCGCTCAACAACTGGCTCCGGTTGGCGGGACCCACGTTCGATGCTTCGCTAGCGGTCGAGATGCTCGGATTTACCGGCCCGGAAGTGGAAGAAGGCTTGAATGCGCTTCGTGAAAAGCGGGAACCGAATTTCGATATGGAATCGCCGTTTTAGTCTGAACCGACTAAATCTCTGGCCATATCCCGGAGCTTTCCGCGCTGGATTTTCTCGCCGTTCGGGCCGAGCGATGTGGGGTAGGATTGCACCGGGATAATGGCCATTGGCACCTTGAATCCGGCCATTTTGCTTTTGCAAAAATCCGTCAATGCGGCCTGATCAATCGCGGTGTCCTGCGGGATTATAAATGACACCGCGCGCATTCCGCGCCCGGTTTCAACTCCGACGGTTTGACATTGATCGATGCCGGGAAATTGCAGAATACAATTGTCGATCTCGGTGGGGTTTACCAGAAATCCACCAAGGCGGAGACTGTCGCCCATCCGGGCTTCGAAAATCATACGACCGTCCGGGGTGATGTGACCAAGATCGCCGGTGCGCACAAATCCGTCCGTACCGATTGTGTCAGCTGTTGCTTCTTCATTGCCAAAATATTTGCTGAAGCGGCTTGGGCCTTTCAAATATAATTCGCCCGAATTTCCGACCTCCAAAACTTTACCGGTTTCCGGGTCGCGGATTTCAGCCCGCGCCAAAGGATTGGTCAGGGCGCCACCGGCAAGGGCGCGGTCTTCAACCGGAGCATCCAGAGGCTGGCGCGCATAAAGTGCCTGGGTTTCGCTCATGCCATAGAGGCCGACCATATGCAGGTCACCCGTCGCGCAGTCATTCACAAAGGAAACAGTATCCGCGATATTGAAGGCGGCAAAGCCACACCATTTGACGCTTGCAAGATCGCCCGGGTTTGCCGTCTCAACGATTTGGGTAAACATCTGGTCCGGGCCGTTGAATGTTGTAACTTTCATGGTGCGAATCAGGTCAATGGCAGTTTTGGCGTCAAAGGCAGGCATCAGAATTGAAGGACAACCCGCGGCGATCCCTGCCAAGGCCTGCGCCAGACCGAATGTGCCGCACAAAGGAAGCGCCTGAAGGAGCATTGTGTCCGGGGCATCATAGGCGAGTGATTTGGAAACCGCACGGGCGTGATCTGTCAGTGAATGCTGGGGGTGGGCCACAAATTTTGGTTTGCTGGTGGTCCCCGATGTTGTGAACAGGATGATAGGATCGTCCGGCGATCCGTGATCGAATAAAGTCGTATCGCTGGAATAAAGCTCCTTCCTGACCGCATCACTATTCGTTGCGATAATACGCTGCAGGCCGGTTTTCGCTTTGTCGGAAACGCCAGCAAGAATGCCAGTAAAATCAATGCCCTTGAAGCCCGGCTCATACACCAGAAATTCAGGTTTTGTACGGGCCAATATGTCTTCAACTTCAGCGCTGCGAAAGCGGGTATTAACGGCCACCACCAGTGCCCCGATCCGAGCCGCCGCAAACAGCCAGATCAACCAGTCGGTACGGTTGGGAAGCCAAAGCGCGATTTTTTTACCTTGGCCCATGCCCGCGTCAGTCAAGCCATGGGCCAAGCGCAGGCATTCCTGCTGAAACGCTGAAAATGTTGTTGCTTGCCCGTCATGCCAAATGGCAATTGCACCCGGCCGGGCACTGGCCTGTTCATCCAGAAGGCTGGCCAGGTTTGAAGAAGGTTCGCTTGTGGAAATCACATTCTGCTCCGCATTTGCTGATTGCCGGGACGCGGCAATCGAGGCACTCTGCCAGAAACCATTGGACGGGCATAGATGTCTGTTTTTCGTTTTCAGGGGATGCCTGATGGCTGGGGATTATTTCGAGACGCGAGAATTTGAGCCGCGCCTGGTGCGCACCAAGGTAGCCATGGAAAAGGTCGGGCGGGATGTGATCTCCAGCCATGGTTTGTCGAAAGAATCCCGGATCGGCTATTCAATCGGGCTTGGTTATCCGCCCGGTTGGGGCGAACATACGGTCAGCTTTCGGCCTGGCGACAAGACAATATTGCTGGAAAACATGACCTTCCATTGTATCCCCGGCATATGGCTGGATGATTGGGGATTTGAAGTTTCAACAGCATTCCGGTTCGGGGCTGCGGGGGCGGAGCCGTTTTATGATTTTCCAGAAGATTTGTTTGTGCGTGATTGATGAAATACCTGGATCCGAAACCTGAATATTTTGCGCGGCGAAATTTGAGAAGAACAGCCGGGGTCTGGTCGCTTTGGGGGCTTGGCGTCGGGGCTGTCATTTCAGGCAATTTCTTTGGCTGGAATTTTGGCCTTGGGGTCGGCGGTTTTGGTGGCATGGCCGGGGCGGTGCTTCTTCTGGCACTCATGTATTTTTTCCTGATCCGTACAATGTCCGAATTGACAACCGCCATGCCATTTGCAGGTGGAGCGTATGGCTGGTGCCGTGCGGGGCTTGGGCCCATTGGCGGGGTTGTTGCCGGGTTCGCGGATAATCTGAAATATGTGCTTATCCCGGCGGTTATTGTTTTCACTCTGACAAATTATCTGGACCCGGTTGCCGATGACTGGCTGGGCATCAGCCTGCCCAACCCGGCCTGGTGGGCTATCCTGTATCTGGTATTTACCGGGATCAATATCGCCAGCGCCCGTCTTGCATTTTTGGTGGCCATTAGCCTGTCACTTCTGTCTCTTGCGATCCTCTCTGTATTTTGGATTGGTGCATTGGCGCATCTGGATTTTTCCCAATGGGCGCTCAATCTGGATATCAATGGCGAAGAATTGTTCGATGGCGGCGGACCTCTATTTCCATTCGGTCTTGCAGGCATCGGGGCCGCCATTCCATTCGCGATCTGGTTCTTTCTGGGTATCGAGCAAATCCCGTTGGCGGGCGAAGAGACGGTTCTGCCAGAGCAGACAATGCCGCGTGCCTTGAAGCTTACATTTGCCACTCTCGTTATGGCGGCTGTTCTGACTCTAATTCTTGTCGCCGGGATGGAGCCTGGTGCGGCGATTATCGGATTATCCAACGAGCCGCTATTTGCCGGATTTGAAATTATTTTTTCGTACGGGATCAGCTACACCATGTTGGCCTTCTTCGGGACAATCGGGTTGGTGGTATCCTTCCATGCCATATTGTTTGCCTGTGGGCGCAATATATTTGCCTTGTCCCGGGCGGGATATTTGCCGAAATTTCTGTCCCTGACATTCGGCCAAACCAAGACTCCAGTGCTGGCGCTGATCGCCGGGTCGGTGCTCGGGTTTCTGGCCTGCGTCGCTATTGAATTCAGTGCGGCCCTGTTTGGTGGTTTGCCGGTTGGAACGATATTGCTGAATATGGCGGTGTTTGGGGCGGTGATTGGCTATATCATGCAGTTAATGGCGTATCTTAAACTTAGGCAGATGGGTATGGATCAGCTTAGCAAGATGCCAAGGGGAAAAGCCGGGGCATTTGTCGCTTTGGGGTTGGCGATGCTTACTTTGCAATTTCTCTGGCTCAATGAAGATTACCGTCCGGGACTGATCGGGTGCGTGATCTGGATTGGGGCCGGGTTGGTTTATTTCGCCGCTTATGCCCGCTACCGGTTGGTCAAATCGCCTGAGGAAGAATTTGCTCTTAAGGTCCGGGACAAATCAGAATCATGATTTTAGAACCAACGAAAACAGAAACCCTGCTTGAAAAGCTGATCGCCTTTCCGACCCTTAGCCGCGAGAGCAACCTGGATCTGATCGATTTTATCGCGGATTATTTGTTGAGCCAAAATGTGGTCGCGACGCGGGTCTTTAGCGAAGATGGCAAGCAGGCCAACCTTCACGCGATTATTGGCCCCGCTGATATTCCCGGCGTGATGCTTTCTGGGCATACCGATGTGGTGCCGGTGGCGGGGCAGGATTGGACTTCCGATCCATTTGCGATGCGAGTTGAAGGCGACAAGCTGACCGGACGTGGTAGTGCTGACATGAAGGGATTTATTGCGTCAGTGCTGGCGGCAGTTCCTGATATGGCCAAGGCCGATCTTAAACGGCCGATCCATCTGGCCTTTAGTTACGATGAGGAGGTGGGTTGTATCGGTGTGCGCCGGTTGATCGATATGTTGCAGGATGTGACGCCTAAACCGGCCTTTTGCATCATAGGCGAACCGACCGGGATGCGGGTGGCGACGGCGCATAAGGGCAAGGTTTCAGGCGAGATAATCTGTTCCGGCAAGGCCGGCCATTCGAGCTTGCCGGCGGAAGGCGTCAACGCAATTTATCTGGCGGGTGAAATGCTCGGCGCGCTCAGGGAATTGCAGACCGAGATCATTGAGACGACCATTCCGGATGAGGATTATCTGACGCCTTATTCAAGCGTCCATGCTGGCGTGATCAAGGGCGGTGTGGCCTTGAATGTCATTCCGGATGAATGCCGGATCGCGTTTGAAATACGCCAGCGCCCAGAAGATGATCCTGAAAAACTGCTGGACCGGCTTCGGGAAAAGGCAGCGTATATCGTGGATCAATGGGATCACCCCGACGCTGGTATCGAGGTTAAAATAGCAACCAATTATCCGGCTTTTTCCACGCCGCTGGATCATGAGGCGGTGCGGTTCGTTACCGGCCTTACCGGCGATAATGATTTGCGGAAACTGGATTTTGGAACCGAGGCCGGGTTGTTCCAACGCGACCTTGGGGTATCTGGTGTCGTGTGTGGCCCCGGCGATATTGCGCAAGCGCATAAGGCGGATGAATTTGTCACCCGCGAACAGCTTGGCAAGTGCGACCGGTTTATGGAAAAGCTGATTGCAGCTTTGTCCTAGCCCTTGGCACCGGCACGTTGTTGCTGGAAAAAGAACGATGCTTTTTTCGGCAATTCGGGCCTTTGTAATTCGTTTTGCGTACAGCGGATGCGCCCGGTTTCCACGCCTGCAACAATATCGCCCTGAAATTGGTTTGGCACCGGATTGGGGCTGAGCATTACCGCGTCCTCCGCTGTGTAAACACATATATACAATGTGCGCGGGCGGTCGGATTTGTTGGCGGTCGAGCCGTGCAGCAACCGGGTATGCATCAGACAGACCGCGCCAGCGGGGCCGGTACAGGAAACGATTTTTTCGGAGGCATCGACAACAACCTGATCGTCAACCGCGCCGGTGAAAATGCCGCCATGCCAAATTTCATGTAACGGTCCCTTGTGGGAGCCCGGCACCACTTCGAGCGGTCCGTTTTCCAGGGTCACTTCATCAACCATCAATAGCGCGGTGATGATGTCGTCGTTGGAATGGGGCGTGAAAGGGAAATCCTGATGGAACTTCACTTCGGTTTTGGCACCCGGCAATTTCGAATTGATCTTGTCGTGGTGAAATTTGACGTTCGGCCCGATCAGGTCGGCAACGGCATCCACCATTTTGCTTGAGCGCATGACGGCATCAAAGGCTGGTGAAACTTCGCTTGGTGCGTTGACCCGGCGCAATAGCGGGTTGGTGGATTTGTGATCTTCCGCCAGATCGTAGCGCGGGCGGTCGTTCACATAATCGCCGTAGCCCGATTGATGGTCGCGGCTTTCATTGACCCAAACATTGAAATCATTGCGCAATGCCGCGAGCTGGCTTTCAGTAATTGCATTTTCAACGACGATAAAACCGTCCCGGTCAAAGGCTTCGATCTGGGCTTTGGACAAGACTTTGGGTTGCTGCGGATCATTCATCGCCGGGCACTCCGTAGGACGGGGCGGCATCCGGGTTCACTGCGCGGCTGACATAGGCATCCATTTCGCTCTCATATGCGCGCCATAACTTTGCGAGATGGACGACGGGATCATTATCGTCCCAGTCAACACGCAAATCCACCAATGGAAAACGGTGTTTGTGCGCTACCAGCAAGGCGGCGGAACGGGTCGGGCCTTCTTCGCCACCCGCTGCGACGCCTGCCGCGAGGGCTTGAACCAGGCGGTCGGCAAGGTGCAAATTGCTGTCCTGTTCGAAGCTGGCGGCCATGGCGACCGGGACATCGGTGTTGCTCAGTAAATTTCCGGCGGCAAGGCAATTGTCGCCGTTGACTGTGTTGTTGAGCCCGAGGATTTTTGTGCCGGTATGGCAGGATGTTTCGCCGCTGCCATCGATCACCAAAAGCTGGCGATAGTCCATGAACGGGTGGCTAGCGACAACATTTTCAAGTGCGATGGTTGCCGAATGGCCGGCTTCCAGCTCATCAAGAATAGCCGGGCCTAGATTTGGGTCGGTGATATTCTGGCTTGCGACCGCGCCCACATTGGCGCGCACATGGGGGCAACGGGCTCCGACACATATGCTTGATGTTGTGATTGCGACACCGAACATGCCTGTGCGGGCACATCTACCGACAATTGAAAACGTCATTATTTTTCCTCCGTACCGCCAATTTTTGCATTCAGATAAATTGCGAAATCATGCAGCATATGTTCCAGCCAACTCAAACGACCGGGTTCGGTCAAGGGGGCGCGGGCGCCAGCAAAAATACCTTCCACCACGAACCGGTCTTCGGCATTGATCATATCGAACAGTGCTATCATTTTTTCGCGCTCAAGCTCGGGGTCTTTCTGGGCGTCAAAAACTTCAGGCGCCAGTGCTGCACCGAACCGGATATGGACTTCGTCAGCGCCTTTCGGACGGAGCGACAGATACCAGAGGTGGTCGGGTGCGAGCACGATCAGGTGGGATGGAAAAACGACCCCGAGCATTGATGTGTTTCGCCAATCGCCAGTCAGTCGAGAATTATCCGGGTGGGCGTTACCAACAATTGCGTCTGGTGGTTTACGGAATAAATGAAATGTAAAAGCGTCGCTCGGATTTTCGAAAGGTTCGATATCATCGGGCCTGTACCCGGCCCCAACCGTTGCCTTGTGGGCGATGGGCAAATGATAACCTTCGATAAAATTTTCAGCCAGTAATTTCCAGTTGGTCTGCCAGACATGGTCCTGGGTCACGACCGGTACGTAATCTTCAACCTTGTAGAGGTTCAGAAAATCTGGAAAATCAGCCAGTGCGTCCGCAACCGGCCCGGCGTCCAGGTTGAGGGTGACATAAATCCAGCCATGCCAAATCTCGATGCGGACCGGTTTTAGCGAGATTTCAGTTTTGTCGAAGCCTTTGCTGCGGTCCATGTAGGGTGCACCGATCAATTGGCCATCAAGACCATAAGTCCAGGCGTGATACGGGCAGACGATCCGTTTGCAGGAGCCGGTGCCGTCCAGCAATTTCATCATGCGGTGGCGGCAGACATTGGCGAATGCCCTGATTTCATCATCCCGCCCGCGCTGGATAAAAATTGGCTGGTCGCCAATCGAATAGGTCAGATAATCGCCAGGGTTCGGGATATCAGCGGCGCGTCCGGGGCAGAGCCATTCCTTTGCAAAAATCCGGCTTGTTTCAAGATCATGAATTTCGCCTGAGCGGTATAGTCCGGGGTGCAAAGCGGTTGCTTCTTCCAGCGACGCCTTGGCGGTCTTTGCAAGCTCGCTTAACAGAAACTCCGTTTCATTATTATTCGACATGGGAACGCCTATTCATCATTTGGAATCATTGCGGTCACTTCGATTTCCATGACCCATTCGGGCCGTGCCAGGCCGTCGACAATCAGGCCTGTGGAGACCGGGAAGACGCCTTCCAGCCATTTACCGATTGTCTGATAAACGGGATCGCGATAGGCGCGGTCGGTCAGGAAAACCTGCATCCGACAAATATGATTTTTATTAGCCCCGGCCTCTTCCAGAAGCTGCATGACATTTTTCATGGCCTGGTTGGTCTGGGCGACCGGATCGCTGCCGCCAACGCTATCGAAACTATCCAGATCCTGCCCGACCTGGCCACGCAGAAACACCATGGTGCCGCGTGCCTTCACTGCCTGGCAGAGGTCGTTATTGATCGACTGGTTGGGATAGGTTTCCCGGGTATTGAATTTGCGAAAGCGTTCATGGGGCATCGGATCAGTCCTTTCGCTCCAGAACATTGTCGGAGAGACCTGCTGATTTCTGAACAAATTCAAGCGGTCCGGACCAGTCAAAATTTCTATATACCGCGCCTAAATGGGCAAAGGGCGGGGATTGGGCGAAAAGCTGGAAGGTCAACCGGCGGTCGTCACGAACGTTATCCAAATATTCTGCGCCGGTTCTGATCATTATTTTGGTCCCTGTCCCGTTTTGATTATTTGAGATTAGTCACAATTGTTTCTGCTGAAAATGATAAAATCATCGCCTTGTTGGTAATTGTAGTTTGTGTTCAGATGCCTGCGGATTTCATTGAGGAAAACATATGCAGGACGGGCGTCAATATCCGCGTGACATGGTTGGCTATGGTGCCAATCCGCCGCACCCCCATTGGCCGGGTGAGGCCCGGGTCGCTGTGCAATTTGTTGTCAATTATGAAGAGGGCGGTGAAAACAATATCCTGCACGGCGATGCCGGGTCGGAAGCCTTTCTGTCTGAAATTGTCGGCGCAGAATCGTGGCCGGGCCAACGCCATCTGAATATGGAATCAATTTATGAATACGGATCCCGCGCCGGGTTTTGGCGGCTGTGGCGGTTGTTTCAAAAATACAATTATCCGGTAACGGTGTTTGGGGTTGCCACTGCGTTGGCTCGCAACGGCGAAGTGGTTGCTGCCATGAAAGCCGCCGAATGGGAAATTGCCAGCCACGGGCTGAAATGGATTGAATATAAGGATTTCACGATTTCAGAAGAGCGCGATCATATGAAACGCGCCATTGAAATCCATGAAGCCGTGACCGGGTCCAGGCCTGAAGGCTGGTATCTGGGGCGCTGTTCGGGCCATACCCGCGATCTGGTTATCGAGGATGGCGGGTTTCTTTATGATTCTGATTCCTACGCCGACGATTTGCCCTATTGGGTCGAAGCCGGAAAAGGTCATCATCTTGTTGTGCCATATACGCTCGACGCCAACGACATGCGGTTTGCGACCCCGCAAGGGTTTAATTCCGGTGACCAGTTTTACACCTATCTGCGTGACAGTTTCGACGTGCTGTATGAAGAAGGTGAGGCTGCTCCAAAGATGATGTCAGTTGGTCTTCATTGCCGCCTTGCCGGCAGGCCGGGCCGGCTGGCGGGCCTGGCGCGATTTCTGGATTATATTGCCGATCACGATCACGTATGGGTTTGCCGCCGCGGGGATATTGCCCGGCACTGGCACGAACATCACAAACCAAAAGGTTAAATGAATGAACGAGAAAGAAGAAGCGCCGCTATTTGCGCGCTCAAACATAAATTTGGCGTCGGCCAAGCTTGGGGCGCGAGCGCTTACGACAAGTGATGATTTTTTCGCCGCCATGGACCGTATGTTGGCGGATCGTGAGCCGGTCTTCATCGCTGATAAATATGATGATAACGGTAAATGGATGGATGGCTGGGAGAGCCGTCGACGGCGCGACGATGGCCACGATTGGTGTATCATAAAACTCGCCGTGCGCGGCACCATTCATGGATTTGATATCGATACCCGTTTTTTCACCGGCAATTATCCGCCCTGTGCCTCCGTTGAAGCGTGTGATTGTGTAGGTAGACCTGACGATACAACCGTATGGCAGGAAATCGTCCCGCGCATGGACCTTGATGGCGACAGTCACAATTTTGTCGAATGTGAGCCGGATGTGCCGTATACGCATTTGCGGTTGAATATTTTTCCCGATGGTGGGGTCGCGCGGTTCAGGGCCTATGGCCGGGCGGCACCAGCCAGGCTTGAAGGTGAAATAGACCTTGCTTCAGCGCTCAATGGTGCGCGTTGTGTTGACTGGAACGATTCCCATTACGGCGATCCGCAATGTCTGCTGTATCCCGGGCGCGGCGAGAATATGGGGGACGGGTGGGAGACCCGGCGGCGGCGCGAGCCGGGCAATGATTGGATCATTATAGCCCTTGCCTGCCCCGGCAGGATCGAGCGGGTTATCGTTGATACCATCCATTTCAAGGGCAATTATCCGGATTGTTGTACGCTCGAAGGGGCGTTTTCCGAGGACAGCGCGGATATTCCGGAAGCGCTTGCCGCGCTCGAATGGCGCGAATTAATGCCTCAGCAAAAATTGCAAATGGACAGGGAACATGAATTTTCCGGCGATCTTATTTCAGACCCCGGGACGGTGAGCCATGTGCGGCTCAATATTTTCCCCGATGGCGGGGTCTCCAGGCTCCGTCTATATGGCCGGGTGGAGGATTAATCTGTGACCCGGCTGGACCTGTATCCGGAAATGCTTTCGGCAGACGCGTTTGAACCATTTGGTGATGTCTTGATGCTTGAGGGTGCCGAGCAGAGGTCCATCAATGAAGGGTCTGCGATCCGGTTTCATGATCTGACCAGGATCGATATTGCCTCGGAATATGGCTATCCGCTTCTCAATGTGTTTCGTGGCCAACCCAAGGCTCTCCCTTTCAAGATCAAAATGATGGAACGCCATCCTCTTGGGTCGCAGGCTTTCTGGCCACTTTCAGCAGAACCGTTTCTCGTCGTGGTGGCAAAGCCCGGAACGGCGCCTGCGCCGGATGCATTGCGAGCCTTCTACGCGCCAAGCGGGATCGGTGTGAATTATGGCAAAGGGGTTTGGCATCACCCGCTGCTGGCGCTGAACAAGGCGTCGGATTTTATCGTGATTGACCGGGGTGGCGACGGGAAAAATCTCGATGAAATTTCTTTCACGGATGATATGGAAATTTTGCTCCACGGGTTTGATGACGCGCCATGAATGATGCTGGTCTAGGGACGCGACTGGCAGCAAATCTTTCAATGATGTTTATTGAGTTTCCGTTTTTGCAGCGATTTCAGGCCGCTGCTGATGCAGGATTCCGATTTGTGGAGTTTCAATTCCCCTATGCTTTTGACCTGAAAAATATTCGATGTGCGATTGAATCGTCGGGGGTGGGCCTTGTGATGCACAATTTTCCGCCCGGCGATTGGGATGCTGGGGAGCGCGGTTTGGCGGTTGAGCCTGTGCGAAGCGAGCGATTTGTGGAAAGCGTTGAAACAGGCATTGAGGCGGCAAGGGTTCTTGGAACGCAGCGAATAAATTGTCTGGCGGGGATTGTTGATGATTCCAGTTGCAAAAATTCTCTGCGCGATAACCTTGTGGCCAATTTTTCGTACGCTGCGTCCAGGCTTGATGATATGGGTCGGGTGCTGTTGATCGAACCCTTGAACAACCGGGACGTGCCGGGTTTTGCTTTGAACAGGGCCAGCGATGTTCTTGCCCTGCTGGACAATATCGAAGCCGTGAACGCCTTCCTTCAGTTAGATATTTATCATGCCCATGTCATGGGCGAAGATATCATCAGGATTATAGAGACCGGAATCGAGCGGATCGGGCATGTACAGATCGCTGATAGTCCGGGGCGCCATGAACCGGGCAGTGGAAAGATTGATTTTTCCATGATCTTTGATTGCCTGGTGACAAATGGCTATCAGGGATTTGTAGGATGTGAATATATTCCGGTTCGGGAAACTGTTGCGGGATTGGGCTGGCGCGAAACAGTGTTCCCGAAATCCGGGATGACAGAAAATCCGGATTGAGTGAACAAAACAAGGTTTAAACTTCCCAAACGCTAGTTCATGGCGTTAGATTGGGCTAACGGAATAGTGTCGATAAGCGCGGGTGTGACATTGTTGATAAATCAGGACTTCAGGCTGAATTCGGGATTGCCCGAACGATGTGGCACATGCGCCGTGCGCCATCGTGCCGTATGTGGAGCCTTGTCGGATGAAGAACTGTATCAGCTTAACGCTATCGCGCGGCATACCAGTGTAGCGCCCGGCTCAGTTATTTTCCGCGCTCAGGAAGAGACTGAGTTTTTTGCATCCATCGTTTCAGGTGCTGTCAAACTTTCAAAATCCCTCCCAGACGGCCGCCAACAGATTGTCGGCTTGCAATTTGCGCCGGATTTTCTGGGACGTACTTACGGTGCCGAAAATCCCTATTTTGCCGAAGCGGTGACCGAGGTGAAATTGTGTCAGTTTCCGAGAGATGGTTATGAGAAATTACTGAAAGAATTCCCGGCTCTCGAACAGCGCTTGTTCACAGATACGCTTCAGGAACTGGATGCTGCCCGCGACTGGATGCTTTTGTTGGGGCGAAAAACAGCCCGGGAGAAGGTGGCCAGCTTCCTGCTCATGCTGGCGCGTCGTGCCGGGGATTTAGGTTGCCAACATCTGGACACGAGAGCGGTTGTTCATATCGAGCTTCCCATGACGCGGACAGATATTAGTGATTATCTTGGCCTCACAATAGAGACGGTGAGCCGTCAGATGACTCGCCTCAAATCTCAAAAGATAATTGATATGGTGAACAGCCGGACCGTCGCTGTAGCGGATATCAACTTGCTGGAAGAAATTGCGGAAAGTCTGGATTAGGGTTGTTTTGGTCTCTGTTCAATTTTTCTTCCGGGGCTGACCAGATAGTCGGTTCGCAATTATAGTCAAATCTTCCTGGTTTAAATGTTCCTGTGCCATTGGAAATAAAAACATATCTTCCCAATGAATATGGCGACGGTAATTTTCAAAAAATCCGCGCAACATATACCCGAGCATGTCCGGGTTGTCCGGCATGGAGCCTGCTGCAATCTGATTCAGTGTTTCTGCTATTTCTTCAGCAAACCCTTCATCGGTTGCGTGTTCTTCGCGCAACTGATTAAGGATAGCGCGTATGCCGGGCTGGTTCATCATCCTTTGTGCTAGAATCGCGAAAAGGCCGTTTTCTTCCTGTCTGTGATGTGCTGGCAAGTTGGTCTCGAGAAATTTGGCGGCACGGGTGCAATCGCGTTCATCAATGCGGCCAGGCAGGCCATCGGCAATTTTCTCAAGTAGATCGCACATGCTTTGTTGTTCCGCATGTGCTTTGGCAAGCATCGTCAGAGGATTACAATCTTCGGCGCTAGACGCTTTGCTTTTCGGAGATTGTGTCGCCATCGCCATCTCTATTGTTGGCGCCCGCCAAAATCAGATTTACCGGCGTAAATAGCCTATTTGAGGGTCTGTGCACATTGATCCACGTCAAAATATTCAAGTTGTATTTTTGACGGGGAGGTCAGGATATCGATCAAAAAAGGTTTCGTATCCGTAAGAGAACCATGGCGTGATAATATTGTTGTCGCAGGCGGTGTTGCGTTTGTTGCAACAATGGCTGTGGATATTAATTCCAGCTATCTGCGCCATCTGGCAACCGGATGGGTGCCTACCCGCGATATTATCTGCGGCTTGCGGTCATTGTGCCGTTGGGTTGTCTTGTGGCAATTTCCGTCATTTCCTGCGAAAAATGCCTAAAAGTGATGCTTTTTGTTGTTATCATAGGCCCACTCTTATTCAGCATGTTAGGCGCACCGTTGCGAGCAAACATGGTACCGTCCGCACCCATTCGCTGCACGATATTTTGTCGCATTGATCCAGATCAAGGCTGTACATAATCTCGAACATTAGACCCGTTGCATGGTAGGTTAATGCTGCGAGAAAGCTCTAATCGGGTTTTGTTAGGTTGACCAGCTTTGTGCTGTTTGGTCGATTTTTATCCAAGGCTGGGGAAAATCATGGGAACGATTGCCTTTTATATTGTCACTGCGTTGGCGGGTGTTCTGGCGCTGGCCGGGTGGGCGCTTGCCCATGACGCCCTGTTTGCCGTTCATGCCGGAATATTCGCGCTGGCCTGTCTGATCACCGTATTTGTCGGGATTCGGCAACATAATTTCAGCGGGCCCAAAGTGCCCCAGACCAAATACCTGGACGGGGTTGTGCGCGCTGGCGCGATCGCAACCATTTTCTGGGGCGTTGTTGGGTTTCTGGTTGGCGTTGTCATCGCCGCGCAGCTTACCTTTCCGGTGCTTAATCTAGATTTGCAATGGACCAGTTTTGGTAGGTTGCGACCGTTGCATACCTCAGCGGTGGTTTTCGCCTTTGGCGGTAATGCACTGATCTGCACAAGTTTTTACGTGGTCCAGCGGACCACAGGGGCGCGGTTGGCGCTCGGCAATACGGCCTGGTTCGTATTCTGGGGCTTTCAATTGTTCATCGTGCTGGCAGCGACCGGTTATATTCTCGGCGTTACCCAATCCAAAGAATATGCCGAACCTGAATGGTATGTGGATATCTGGCTGACCATTGTCTGGGTCGCCTATCTGCTGGTGTTCTTGATGACATTGGTGAAACGCAAAGAACCTCATATTTATGTGGCCAACTGGTTTTACCTGGCTTTCATCGTCACCGTGGCAATGTTGCATCTGGTCAACAATCTGGCCATGCCGGTTTCGTTCCTTGGGTCAAAAAGCTATATCGTCTGGGCTGGTGTCCAGGATGCGCTGACCCAATGGTGGTACGGCCATAATGCAGTTGGCTTCTTCCTGACTGCCGGTTTCCTAGGTATGATGTATTATTTCCTTCCCAAACGGGCGGGCCGTCCGGTCTATTCGTACCGGCTTTCGATCATTCATTTCTGGGCGCTGATCTTCCTCTATATCTGGGCTGGACCGCATCATCTGCATTATACAGCGCTGCCGGATTGGGCGCAGACACTGGGCATGACCTTCTCGATCATGTTGTGGATGCCGTCCTGGGGTGGAATGATCAACGGTCTGATGACCTTGTCTGGCGCATGGGATAAATTACGCACCGATCCCGTCTTGCGGATGATGGTGCTCTCAATTGCCTTCTATGGCATGTCGACCTTTGAAGGTCCTGTCATGGCAATCAAGGCTGTCAATTCGCTCAGTCATTATACCGACTGGACCATCGGCCATGTGCATTCCGGTACTCTTGGTTGGGTCGGTATGATCAGCCTGGCTTGTATGTATCATCTGATCCCGCGGCTTTGGGGCCGGGAAGACCTGTACAGCAACAAGCTGGTGTCGTGGCATTTCTGGCTGGCAACCCTTGGTATCGTTCTCTATGTAGCGGCGATGTGGGTGTCGGGCATCATGCAGGGTTTGATGTGGCGTGAATATGATGCGCAAGGATTTCTGGTCTATTCTTTCGCTGAAACTGTTCAGGCGATGTATCCATTCTATCTGATCCGGACGATTGGCGGGCTGTTGTTCCTGCTGGGCGCTCTGGTCATGGTTTACAATCTCTGGCGCACAGTGCGCGGTGATACCCGGTCTGAAGCGGGTATGCCTGCGGCTGCCAGCGCTTAAGGGGAGAGGCAAGATGATTAAACACGAAGTAATTGAAAAAAATGCCTTTCTGTTGTTGGTGCTCAGTCTGTTTGTTGTCTCTATCGGCGGTCTGGTTGAGATTGTGCCGCTATTTTATCTCGAAAACACGATCGAGCGGGTTCAAGGGATGCGTCCCTATACGCCGCTGGAGCTGGCCGGGCGTAACGTCTATATCCGTGAAGGGTGTTACACCTGTCATAGTCAGATGATCCGTCCGTTCCGCGACGAAGTGGAGCGCTATGGTCCCTACAGCCTGGCTGCGGAAAGCATGTATGACCATCCGTTCCAGTGGGGGTCAAAACGGACCGGGCCTGATCTTGCCCGAGTCGGTGGCAGATATTCAGATGACTGGCATGTTGAACATCTGACCAATCCGCGCGCTCTGGTCCCCGAATCGGTCATGCCCGGATATGCCTTCCTCTCTCGCAAGGAAGTTCGGGTTGACGATATTGCCGATCACCTCGCGACTAAC
>JAJFHA010000004.1 GCA_021775875.1 Hyphomicrobiales bacterium
GGTCGCCGCTTTTCCAGTCGCCTGTGGTGAGGCGGGCACCGCCTTTGTTCAGGCGTTCGGCAACGCGCTCATCGACCAAAGCCCATAGCGCGACGCCGACGGGACGGTCTTTGGCGTAAAAGATTCTGAATTGCTGCATCAGCACCGGCGGCATCACCATCCATTCGAGATCAGCCAGAAAGAAATTGTTCTTGTGGGCAGGAGATTGGGTCAGCAGCCATACAATTTCGCCAAGCACTGCTGAAACCGTCCGCGCCGCACCATCAGGCGCTGCTTCGGTAAACGCGGAACCATCAGCATCGCGCGGAATATCCAGTTGCGCCCCGGTGCTGATGGTCTGGCTAGCAAAATGTTCCATGCCAAAACTTAAGCCGACCCACACACCAGCGCAAGCTGCTCAACCGCCGTTGGCACCTAGATCGCCAATCTGGTTGATGCTGCGTGACTGCATGTCGTCGAGGAATGCTTCCAGCGTTGAGACGCTGGCAATCTGGCGAGCTAGTTCGCGGAATTCTGTGGCGTCCGGCTGGATCGGGCCGGTGACGACAGTGAAGCTGTGTGAATCCGGGCTGTTGGACATGGCCTGCGCAAATTTTGTCCGTAACCGCTCAAGCCCCAGATCGTCGTTGGCCAGCGCGTAAGAGACCGCCGCCCGCATCACATCATAGCGTTGGCCGTCGGCAAGCGGCTCTTCCTGTTTCCAGGTGTCGCCCAGGACACGTTCAAGTTGTTCGGCAGCGCTCTGCCAAGCCCGTGCCAGCCAATAGGTATCGGCCTTGAGCCGCTCCACATCATCGCCATCCATGGTGGACAGAATATCCAGCGCCAATTCCATGCGCCCGCTGGCAGAATAGGCGCGGGCTTCGATCAGTTTGCGCTGGCGAAGAATTTCAGCCGGCAATTCCGCCAACCGGGTGCGGCGCAGAACCCGAATTGCGTCAGCCGGATTGCGGTTCATCAAATGAATCGCCGCCAACCGGGTTGCCACCTGCGCCCGCGCAACACCATTCAACCGCTCTTCAACCTGATGGGTCAACAGGCTAGCCGCTTGCTCCAGAAGGTCTACCGATACCAGGCGCTCTGCCAGTTTACGAATGATTTCATCGCCTTCCCGGCCAATCGGCGTCAGGACCCGGTATTCATAAAACAGAGACAGCGCTTCGATGGGAGGCAAACTGTCCGCCCCGCCTTCGAGGAACAATTCCTTGAACGCAACTTCAATCTTGCCACGCAAGTCATCAACAACACTGCTTTCCGAGCGCAAGGTGCTGGCAGAAGCCATCACTTCGAAAAGTCGTCTGAAATTTCGCCCTTCCACATAGAGATCAGCCAGAACATTCAAGACCTCCAACTCAACATTGTTGCCCCGCCACCCCATGCTGAGCCCTTCGAGTTGGCTTACAGCTTCTTCCCGGCTAAGGCTTTGGTCAGCAACATTGATTTGAATTTTGCGTAACCGCGCCTCTGCCGAAATCGATCGCACCCCCTGCCTGATTGCCAAATCATAGGCTTCACCGGCCAGTCCACTTCTGGCGGTAGCTTCAAGATACCGCCCACGCAGATATTGCCGCTCAGCATATTGCGACCTGGTCCCACCAATATCTTCCAAAATGGCAAGGTGATGATTGGCACCATCAAAATCGTTGCGAATCAGCGCACCGCGCACTGCTGTTAAATGCATCCACGCCCGCAATTCCTGCGGGTATTCCCAAATCAGGTGTTCGCCGCTCTCGATATGCATCTGCGCTTCAACCCAATTGTCTTTCAGTCCTTCATTTAATCCACGCCACAGCATGATGTCGGGCCCGGTTCCAACACCTGGAGCCCGGAAAGCAATATCCGCTTCATTGGTGCGGGTCATGAGAACATTGGCAATCGCAGTCAGGGCATTCAAAATTGCGCTGCTTCCCAACCTTCCATTATCAACTTCGATTTGACGAAGCACTCCCAAGGCTTCCGCACCCAGACCATGGGCCAGATAAAAACGTGCCAATTCTATTCGGGCGACCTCCTGGTCCTCGCCTTCTGCGGATGCAGCGGCCACTGATAATTCCCGCCGACGGTAAATATAGGTATCCGGCCCGCCCTCCAGATTTGCCTTGAAATTGATAAAACCAGGTTGGGTGCGCGCTAGATCTTCAAGGGCACGAACCGCTGTGACATTCCCGGTGGCAGAAAGCCATAGCCCGTCACCGCGTGTAATTATTACTTCATCAATCTGCAGCGAAATCCGCAAATCGTCAGCAAGCGGTTGAATGGCTAGGCCATGGGCTGATGGGAAAGCAACAAACTCAACAAATTCCTGACGTTTTATCAGTCCTCTTGCGGGACCATACGCCATCACCACCGCCATGCGGCCACCAAGCGCCGCATCATCAATCCAGTGGACGCTGCTGGTATCATCAAGTTCCACCACCGCGCGCGGCAACCCGCTGGAACCGCGCTCCCGGCGAATTTCCAGAGGAACAGACGCATCGAGCGCCAAATCCCCGATAGTAACAAACCAGGACTGATCGCGACCAACGACGCTGGTAAGCGACGCGATTTTCATATCAAATTTCACATATTGCACTTGGCCGGCACGCACAATGCTAATGTCATTGACTCTGCTGGAAAGCTTGTTGGCAAGATTTCCAAGTTCGATAGAATCGCTGGATTCGAACATTGCCCAGACGGCTCCGTTGCGCTGAAATACAGCGGCGCGGACCTGCTCGGGGAAATCAAATGTAATTCTTACCCCACGCTCCACATTTTCGGAGTGGACTTTGACCGGCGCAGCTGTGTCCGCTGGAACACCGCCTGCGTTGACTTCGTGACTATTTGAAATAGAAGCATCATGGTCATCACGGTCGCCAGCCGAGCCAGGCTGAACTCCGGCATCTTCGCTCATGGTCTGCGGCAAAGTCGTTTGACCAACATTGACAATATCCACCGAATTTTCCACATCCGTCACCAGCCAGTCGGCATAGTCATTATCTGCGAAATCTAACGGGTCAAAGTTTGACAGGCTCGCGCTAATCTCTGGCTCTACAATAGGTTCCGGGCGTCTGGCTGATGCATCTGCCTCGATATTTTCGCCTGGGAATTGGGTCAGACCGGTCCGGTTGAGATCCTCGGCTGAAAGCTCAAGATCGCTCCCTGGTCCGATGACATCGGCCAGATCAACAACATAGCTGTTGCCATCTGTGAACGCGCGAACCGTAACAGTCCGTTCCACTTCCATATTGATAATCAAGCCACGTTCGGTGCGTTCTGATGTGACCGAAATCAAGCCCTTTGGTCGAGCTGCCACCAGACGATTCAAGTCACTCACAGCCAGTTTGTTGAACGCGATCGATACCGTACTTCCATCGCGCGACAATCTCGCTGTGAATGGAACATTCCAATCGAAGGAAATGCGGGAAAAAGTCGGATGCTCACCGGAACTGACGGTAATTTCAGCGTTTGATTCCAGTTCAAGCGCTTCCAGCGCTTTGCGCCGGGCGCGGACCTCCGCTTCTTCGGCGCGTAGGGTCAATTCCGCAATCACTTCCTGTGGAAGGCTCGGAGGCAGCCCTTGCCACCCGACAGGCATCAAATCAACAAACAGCTTGTCGCCGGCTTCAATCGTATTCACACTAATGGCCTGTGTGAGCGCAAATCGAATACCCAACCGGTCCGGGTCGAGGCGCCCAGCGCTTACAAAATTAGAAAGATCGCGTTCAAGCCTGCTGGCGTCAAAGGAAACATCTTCGTCAAACGTAATGATAAGAATATTTGAAGCTACCTGGACATTGTAGGTAGGCAGTTTGTCAAAATCAAAAATCAGCCGACCATAGCCCTGATCCTGACTGGCGACAACATCGGCGGAAGTTTGGCTGATGGCGGGGTTTGCATCCCCGAATATCAAAGCCAGAGAGATAATTATTGACGGCAAATTTGAGGCAAAAAACCGAAGACCGGCGCGAAAGACTGCCCCTGATCCGATCAGATTTATGCCAAATATTTGCTTCATTTCCGCGTCGGAACCCCATTCACAGGGCCGACAAAATTGACATGGCCCGGATGGCGAATTTTTTCGCCGAATCCCACACTAAACCTAGCCTTTTCACGGTTAACGGTCTGTTAAAGTTAAATTCCTGTGGCCGCGCTTGTCGGCAAGTCTTACCAACTTAGTTGGCGTCGGTGAGACGCGGCAATTCGCCATTGGCGCTAACTGCCATGGGCACGGCCTCCTGCTGCCCGCGCCTGGCAATTTCCACCGTCAGCCGTTCGGCCGATTCAGATGTCATTGCAGCAAGGATTTCAGCCATTTTTCTGGCATTCATCTGGCTAACCAGATCGATCAGAACAGGCATCGCGAGCCGGTCAAAAATGCGGGCAGCATCCTTCGCTTTCATATTCTCGTACATCACAACCAGCCCTTCCAATTGGGCTTGCTGTTCTTCTTCCCGCGCCCCGATTGTGGATTGGATACGGGCTTCAACCGCTTTAAGTTCTTCAAGCTTCTCCTGGAGCCTGTTTTCGGTTGCCTCCAAAAGACTTTCCCGCAACTCTAGCTCGCGCTGATACTCATCAAGCGCTTCACGGCGCTGTCCAAGACGCGCCAATATCGCTTCTCTGGCCGCAGACACAAATTGACCTCCACCTACCTGCTCTCCAATTTGATCAGGGTGGGTTTCGAGAGGGCGCTCTTCTTCAGCTACAACGGCTTCCACAGGTGTCTCTTGTTCCGCTTCATCACTTGCGGCAACTTGCTCAGTATCTGCCACAGCCTCTTCAGACTGTGCGTAGGCCGATACAACACCTTGAAATTCTTGACCTTCTCCAGCCCACATACCCGCCAGTTTCAACGTCAACAGGCTCGCAATGGCGACCATCAATAACGGTAATAATCTGATCTGATTCATGCCGCACGCCCTCCAGCCGCTCGTCTGGCTTGTAACGAAGCGATACGCTCTGATGTATTAACTTGCTCGACCGGTTTCGGGGTTTTTATACTTGTTTCAGGTTCCGCAACCCGCGCAATTGCGGCCAAACGTGCCATTATTCCTTCACCGGCAACAACATGCTCAGAAAGGTGTTGGCTAAGGTGGTTGGCTTCTCTGATCTGATCAGTAAGGGCGGTTTCAGTTTCTCCCGCAGCAGAGCGCAGACCAGAAATCGCACTTTCAGCCCGGGCAGCTGCAGTGATCAATTCTGCAATTGTGTGCTTCAAGGTGGCTTCATCAGACCGCAACATTTTCAGGCGCCTGTTCAACGCAATACAATATCCGATCGTCAGAATAAGCAGTACGGAGACAAGCCCGTCGACTAAAATTCCAATGTTCATCGCCATACCTAATTCGCCTCCGCTTCCATTTGATCTGCTTTCTCAAACGCTGCCATCGTCATATTCGGCTTCATAAGGTTTCTTGTGAGGTTGATAGCAATATTATCACCGGTTCGCCCCATCGATCCTTCGGTCAGCATAACCTCACCACAACTTAAACGGACTTTATCGCGCGGGCGCACATCAAGCATCAACGTCTCCCCGACGGTTAGCTTCATTATCTCTGACAATGGCACTTCCATTTCAGCCAGGACCGCATCGACATCCAAGTTGGCATTCCATATTTCAGTCGCCAAATGTCCTTCCCAGACGCCGTCCCGGCCAAATTTTTCACCCATGAACATTTGCAACAGCAAATCGCGAATAGGCTCGATTGTGGCATAAGGGAGCACTAATTGAATGCGCCCGCCACGGTCTTCCATGTCGATACGGAGATTGACCAGAATAGCGGCGTTCGCCGGGCGGGAAATGGCAGCAAATCTGGGGTTGGTTTCAAGCCGGTCCAACTCAAAATTTACTGGTGTCAGGGGTTCAAATGCCTTTTGGATATCATCCAGAACAATCTCGACCATCCGCCGCACGAGGTTCATCTCGATCGTTGTATACGGTCGCCCTTCGATGCGTATTGGTGAAATACTGCGCCGCCCGCCAAGCAGCACATCAACGATGGAATAGATCAGACTGGAATCGATGGCGAAGAGGCCAAAATTATCCCATTCCACCGCTTTGAATACGGACAATACCGCCGGCAAGGGGATGGAATTCAAATAATCGCCAAATCTAACCGAGGTAATATTATCGAGCGACACTTCAACATTGTCGGATGTAAAAGTGCGTAAAGACGTCGTCATCAACCGAACCAACCGGTCGAAGACAATTTCGAGCATCGGCAGACGCTCATATGACACCAAACCGGAATCGATAATAGCGCGGATACCGCTAGTATCCCGCATCCCACCCATATTTGGATCAAACCCGAGGAGGTTATCAATCTCACCTTGATTTAGGATGCGGTCTTTTCCTCCACCGCCCTGCTCGTCAAGGCTATCGTCTTCAGGCTCGTCGATCATAGCGGCCCATTCGGCGGCTATATCGTCCTGATCTTCACCGTCGTCGCCGTCACTTCCTGATTTGTCACCAGAATCTTCATCCTCAAGCCCCCATTCGGCGGCCATTGCGTCCTGATCAAGTTCATCTTCTGCCATGTTTTAAATATCACTATTGAAGGAGGAGTTGACGAAAAAGTACATCGTCAACGCTTGCCGGATAAACCGCAAGATTGATCCGGCGCAGCAATTCTTCCTTCAGCCGGTAGATACCAGCAGACCCTTCGAGGTCCGCTTTTCTTAGTTCGCGCAAATATGTCTGGAACGTATCAACAACCCGGGGCAATACGGGCTTGATGAGGTTCAGCGTTTCCTGGTCAACCACTTCCAACGAAATCTCCAGGCGCAGAAATTGTGCGCGCTCTTCGTTACCTGCGATATTGACGGTCATTTCTTCTAATTCATGAAATACGGGTGGGACATCCGGGACTTCAATTTCAGCGCCTGCAATTACGACCGGCGCATCAAAATATCCCAGGAACCAGGCGCCACCGCCACCTGCGCCCGAAAGCAAGGCAAGCATTCCCACAAGCATAAAAATCTTCTTCTTGGTGAACAGGCCTTTCTTGCCGCCACCCTCTTCATCGTCTTCAGCGTCTTCGCCGTCGGCAACTTCGCTTTCAGTATCTTCGCTCATTGGCTTTGCTCAAATTGCCCAAAGGATCACGAATTTCCGCGCCTGCATTCTTGCCAAACCAGCCAACAACACGCGCACATATGATTTAATGACTGTTTGGTTAACGAAAGGTTTCCAGATCCCCTTCCTGCTAGGAAATTTTTGCCGGTTTGTGAACCGGTTTTGCCGGGCATTACCGCATGGTGAATATTTAACTCATTGAAATTAAACGTTTTTATTTTTGGCACAGGCCATGCAAGGGGTATAGCGGTTCGTCGGACCTGCAGAAGTCAGGGTCGATGATACCGGGGAGCAGAACAAGGACGGCAAGTTATGGAGAATACCCTCCTGATCGGGTTATCACGTCAAGTTACACTGACGCGCGAACTCGCCATCATCGCAAATAACCTCGCGAATTCGCGGACAGCCGGCTACAAAGCCGAAAATCCCATCTTTCAAGAATTCCTGATGCCGACCGCGGCCATCAACGACATGACCGGCCAGGATCAGCATTTGTCATACGTGATCGATTCTGGTCTGGCGCGAGATTTCACCAATGGTCCGATTGAAAGTACCGGCAATGACTTTGATGTTGCGATCTCCGGTGATGGCTGGCTGGTAGTGGAAACACCTGCCGGTGAGCGCTACACCCGCAACGGCGAACTGACCCTTAATGCAGAAGGCGAACTTGTCACCAACCAGGGCTTTCGGGTTCTGGGAGATGCCGGACCAATATTGTTCTCGCCAGAGGAAACTGACATCGTGATTTCCGGCGATGGTGCGATCTCTTCTTCTATAGGTCTGAAGGGCAGCCTGCGGGTGGTTGAGTTTGAAAACCAGGGTGTCATGCAAAAAGAAGGCGACAGCCTCTACAGCACCGGCGCCACGCCGCAGGACGCACAGAATTTCTCTATCGCACAGGGCTCCATAGAGCGCTCCAACGTCCGCTCGGTCGTGGAGACCGCACGCATGATCGAAGTAACCCGCGCCTACGTGTCCAACGCCAAAATGCTTGAACAACTCTCGGAAGTGCGCCGCAACGCAATCCGGCAATTGTCCGAAACACCTGCCTGATCTGAAACTCAGGAAACCAAGGAACAAGATAATGCAAGCTTTGCTAATCGCAGCTACCGGAATGATGGCCCAGGAACTCAACGTTGAAGTCATCTCCAACAATATCGCCAATATGCGGACAACCGGCTTCAAGCGCCAACGCGCTGAATTTCAGGATCTGCTGTATCAGAATATCCGCCGCCCCGGATCAACTACATCAGATTCCGGCACCGTAAGCCCATCCGGTATCCAGATCGGTTCTGGTGTTAAAACCGGCGCCACCTACCGGGTCATGAGCCAGGGAACGGTGTTGCAGACAGAAAAAGAACTTGATGTAGCAATCCGTGGCGAAGGCTTTTTCAAGATCGATTTGCCAGACGGCCGCTCAGCCTATACCCGCGACGGGTCGTTTGAGATCGACCCGAACGGTACCCTCGTCACCATCGACGGCTACACGGTGCAGCCCAGCATCACGATCCCTCAAAATGCCCGCAGCGTCACCATCGATGGCAGCGGACAGGTCGAAGCCTTGTTGGACAACGACACTACGCCGCAACAACTGGGGCAGCTTCAATTGGTCCGGTTTGTCAATAAATCTGGCCTCGAATCAATCGGTGACAATCTCTATGTGGAGACGGGTGCCAGCGGCTCCGAACAAGTTGGCGTTCCGGGCGCTGCGGGTTACGGGAATTTGCTCCAGCAACATCTGGAACAAGCCAACGTGAATGCGGTTTCAGAAATATCTGATCTGATCGCTGCACAACGGGCCTACGAAATGAATGCCCGCGTCATTAGGGCCGCTGACGAAATGATGTCCGCCACTTCAAACATCTAATTGAGCCAGTACCGGGAGCTAAAATCATGACCAGGATCATCATTCAGTTTGTAGCAACAATTATAACGCTCACCGCTTTGTCGGTTGCAGTAGTCGCGCAAACCAACCCCCAGCTCCGCACCGATATCACAGTGGAGGATCGCTTCGTTACTCTGGGCGACCTGTTTGAAAATGCCGGGGCATTTGCAAACCGCGCAGTATTTCAAGCCCCTGCTCCCGGTCAAAGCGGCACAGTGCGGGCCGACCGGGTGGCGGAAGCCGTTCGCGATGTTGGCATGGTCTGGCAGAATAATGGCCAGGTTGGCGTGATCAGGATCGCCCGGGCCAGCTTGATACTCAGCATCGAGGAAATGACCCGCGTCATTGAATTGTCTCTGCGTGATCGCTTGAATCTTTCACCATCAGCAAGCCTGGGAATCACACTTCAACGCAATCTGGCGCCAATACATCTACCGATCAATTTTATCGGAGAAATACTCGTAACTCGTCTGGACTATCGCTCTGCCAGCGGCCAGTTCCGTGCCGAAATCGCCACTAGCGACGAGACCAGCACCCGGCCTCTTATTGCCATACGCGGTCAAGCGATTGAAACCATCCGGATACCTGTATTGTCCCGCGATGTTCGGCGCGGTGAGGTCATCACTGAATCCGATATCGAGATGAATGAGATCCCGCGTCAACGGGTATCCGGCGATATCCTCCGCACCATCAATGCTATGACCGGCAAGGCGGCCCGTCGCGTTCTCATGGCGGGGCGGACCGTGAGTGCCAGCGATATCGAAGAACCAAAACTCGTCCACCGAAATGCTCTGGTCACAATTATATTTGCAACACCCGGCATGACACTGACGGCTCAAGGCCGCGCTCTCGCTGATGCCGCCATGGGTGAAACGGTCCGACTGATCAATATACGTTCAAACCGCATCGTGGAAGGAATTGTCATGTCAAATGGCACGGTCGCGATGGCCCCTAACAATGCTTCAAGAATTCTGACTGCAGGAAATGCCGGATCAACCCGCGTTGCCGCAGCCACAACCCGATAAAACAAGACAGATAGAAAGGCCCTGGTGCCATGAGCAATTTCAAGTACCAAACCAGACAATATCACCGCACCTGGGGTGCAACATGCTTTCGTGCCTTCATGTTGATCCTGGCAGGGCTGACCATGGCCGCCTGCTCAACAGTGGACAGGCTTCAAGAGGTAGGACAAACTCCGCCCCTATCGGCAATCAGCAACCCCCATACCCAAGTCGGGTACCGGCCCATTCAGATGCCGATGCCGACACCAGAGCCCGCAATTTATGCGTCCAATTCCTTATGGCAATCAGGGTCTCGCGCCTTTTTCCGCGACCAACGCGCACGCAATATAGGTGACATCCTGACCGTCCAGGTCCGCATTACCGACAAAGCTGAATTTGATAATTCGACAACGCGTACCCGGACCAATTCCGAAGATCTGGGGCTGGATGCCGTCGCCGGATTTGAAGGGCCGCTCATCGATCTATTGCCAAGCGGGGCGACCGCTGCCGGGTTGATTGATGTTGACAGCAACACCAATTCCCAAGGGTCCGGCTCGATCAGTCGCGAAGAAGAACTTACCACCAATATCGCGGCGGTTATTACGCAGATTCTGCCAAATGGAAATATGGTCATCGAAGGTCGCCAGGAAATCCGAGTCAATTTTGAGATCCGCGAGATGGTCATTGCCGGTATTGTGAGGCCCGAAGACATTTCCAACGACAATACGATTTCATCAGAGAAAATTGCCGAAGCCCGTATCTCATATGGTGGCCGCGGCCTTATCGCTGAAGTTCAGCAACCACGTTACGGCCAACAGGTGCTGGATATCCTCTTACCGTTCTGATGCTCCCCCAGTTATCGAACGGCAAAAGCGTGCTGCCCAGAATAGGCGGCACGCTTTTACTCTTTTATGAAAGCAAATCCAGAGCCACCGGATCACCGGTAAGACCGGATCAATCGTCGCGGAAAACCCGTTCCCGGCGCTCATGACGCTCCTGCGCTTCAACGCTTAGGGTTGCAATTGGGCGTGCATCAAGCCGCTTCAACCCGATCGGTTCCCCGGTTTCTTCGCAATATCCGTAATTCCCGGTTTCAATCCGCTTCAACGCTGCATCAATTTTTGACACCAGCTTGCGCTGACGGTCACGAGCCCGCAATTCTATCGCACGGTCCGTCTCAGAAGACGCCCTGTCAGAGGCGTCAGCCTGAATTTCATTATCAATTTGCAGATTTTGCAGCGTCCCCTTGGTTTCAATAAGGATATCGCTGCGCCACGCCGTTAATTTTTCGCGGAAATATTGTTGTTGGCGTTCATTCATGAACGCTTCTTTCAAGGTAGGCTTGTAGCTACCATTTGTACGCTTCGCCATCTGTCAAACCCTTGTGATTCAAGGTCACTTGGCCGCTATATAACGATAGCCAATCGGTATGACAATACGAGACGCTACTAAATAAGTGGCCAGGCCGTTTTAAAAACCGGTCCTACTTCAAAAACCTGATTGAAAGCTCAGACGTCGTCCAGTCCGCGTTTTGCCAGTTCAACACGGGCACGCAGCTCAATTTCTTCAAGTAAATTTTCAAGTTCCGGTTCGCCAACCGGGCCCTCCGCGCGCTGTTTTACCAATTTCAATAAATTCCGCAATTTTGGCCCGGACATGGTCCCAGCCAATAAATCTAACCGCATGTCTTCAAGAATATCGAGCATGGAATGGCCACGCTTCATTGCTTTGGCACGACGCCCACCTTCGGAGCTAACACTTTGCAGTGCCAGCAACGCATCAATCCCCGTAATTGAGGGCGCCGGGGCAGCATTTTGCGCACTTTCCGGCTTGGCAGCACTTTGCGACTGAAAACTGCCCCCGCCAGCGCTGGCACGCCGCACATTTCCGCTATTGCGGAGCCTGTTTGCTGACTGGGTATTGCCAATTCGCATGCCCGTGCAAATCCTTAGAAAATTGAAAATCAGTCTATGTCGCTACCTTCGGGCCACGATGGTTAATGAAAGGTAAAGCCCGGCAAAATTTGCCGGTATAGCGGCAGCAGCTGCGCCAATACTTGGTGCTGTAGAAAATATAAAATTTAGTAAAATCGTTATTTATCAATTAGATGGATAAAATTCCAGCGCCTCTGAAAACTTGGCATGTTTTTCGCAACAAAATTATGTAGCCAGCCCAGAATGCGGTTGGCGGACAATGTCTGGGGATTTTGATGAACATTCGCACTTCGCTCATTGCGCGCAATATTTTCGCCCTTGCCGGGTTTTTCATTATTTTGTGTTTTCTTGCTGGCCCAAGCGTTGCCACATCGCGGATCAAGGATATTGCCGAGATCGAAGGCATCCGCGACAACCAATTGGTTGGATACGGCCTGGTGGTTGGCTTGAATGGTACAGGAGATTCCCTGAACAACGCCCCCTTCACCCGTCAAAGCCTGGTCGCCATGCTCGAACGCCTTGGTGTCAACACCAGGGGCGCCAACCTAAGCACCAAGAATGTAGCCGCAGTCATGGTCACCGGCAACTTGCGCCCGTTTGCGACGCAAGGAACCCGGATGGATATTGTTGTCAGCGCTCTTGGTGACGCAACCAGCCTTCAGGGCGGCACTTTGTTGGTGACCCCTCTGCTTGGTGCCAACAGCGAAATCTATGCTGTGGCGCAAGGCTCGATCGCGATCGCCGGTTTTCTGGCCCAGGGCGATGCCACCACAATCACCCGGGGCGTGCCGACAGTTGGCCGGATCGCGTCCGGCGCCATAATCGAGCGCGAAATTGATTTCGATCTTAAAGACATGCGCTCGCTGCGCCTCGCACTGCGCAACCCGGACCTCACAACAGCCCGGCGCATGTCCCGCGCCATCAACGAATTTGTCGGCCTCCACCTGGCAACAGTCCCTGATCCCGCAACAGTGGTGATTTCCCTGCCCCACGATTTTGCCGGTGACATGATTACCCTGCTGGCTGATGTGGAACAATTGCGGGTTGAACCCGATCTCCCCGCAAAAGTCGTCGTGGACGAGCAATCCGGCATTATCGTAATGGGTCGTGATGTAAGGGTCAGCACCGTAGCGGTAGCACAGGGCAACCTGACTGTTCTGATTACTGAATCTCCTGAAGTCAGCCAACCAGAACCTTTCTCCGATGGTGATACTGTCATTGTCCCTCGCACTGACTTGATTGTGGATGACGAACGGGAAAATCAATTGGTCGTCGTACCGGAAGGTATCAGTCTCCAGGAATTGGTAGATGGTCTGAATGCCCTTGGCATCGGCCCCCGCGACATGATTGCCATACTCCAGTCGATCAAAGCGGCCGGCGCACTACAAGCAGCCATCGAGGTAATGTAATGGTCACGATTTCACCATCAACTCCGCAAGCCGCTCCCGCAAATCCACCAACGGAATTTGAAATTCGGGCACGCGAGCGGGCGACAGAGTTTGAGGGCGTTTTCCTGTCCATGATGGTCAAGGAAATGTTTTCAGGCATCAAGACCGAAGGCGATTTCACCGGCGGGTTTGGTGAAGAAATGTTCCGCGACATGATGGCCGAAGAATATGCGCAATCAATGGCCGCCAATGGCGGAATTGGTCTTAGCGACCAGATTTACCGCGAAATCCTCGCACAACAGGAAATTTAAAATGCTTCAATTGCAGACCGTCGACATGGATGCCGCAGGCATTCCGGTTATCCAGACATCAGCCGCTGCCGAGCTGCTTTGTGGGCGTCTTTATAAAACCCTTGATTCACTTCGCAGCGTTCTGGAATCGGAAACCGGGCACTTGCGCAAAATAGAATTGCCAAATGTCGAAAGAATTCAGGTTCAAAAGTCTACATTGACGCGGGACTATCTAAAAGACTTGAAAATTTTCAAAGCGAATACAAAAGCGATCAAGCAATATTCACCCACATCGGTGAAAGCTTTGCAGCGCAAGCATCAGGATTTACGCGACGCAATCGCCGAGAATGAGCGAGTGCTTGGAACCATGCGAGAAGTATCTGAAACCCTGATCCGTCGCACCGCAACCCGTGTAGGCGAAGCCTCAAGGCCAAAAACCTATAGCCCAGCCGCCAAAGCAGGCTCAGGCATTGGCGCTGGTGTCGCTGCAGTTGCGTGCGACCGCCAGCTCTAAATTCAGACGCCCAATCGATGGATACTCTCCAAGCAATAATTTGCCTAAAATTGATTCTAATATGAGCATCATATTTCAATAGCTGCGCGTCATAGTCCCGCCATACCTCGGTAGATGAACCCAAAGGGCAGGGTGATATGTGCGGAGGCACCAATGAATACACAAACGGCTCTCAACACCCTTCCCGGGTTTAAAGCTGATATTAAAAATTATCCAAGCCAGGACAATGTCCCCGGCATACGGCAGACATTTGCACTTCGTCCAGATCTGGCACGAACCGTCGGGCCAATGGGCAAGCACGTCTCAAAACAACAGACACGTCGGCAAAAAAACAGGCGTCACACCTGACCGCCGGGATTTCCCGTCGCTGAGCTATATCTGTTAATTTTCCGGATCTGTATTTAAAGATGTCAAATTCAGTCAAATCGAATTTTTCACCGAACACTGGCAACTTCATGTTTCACATGCTTGGCATCAAGCAAGTGAAGGAAAGCCCCTTGTCGGCTCTCGATGTATTTTCAATTGTTCGAAAGTACACCGCCCTGGTTCCAGCAAAACAAGTCGCTGTCAACCTTCAGCCTGAAACCACACCCCCCACAACCCAGCCATCGCCAAAGACTGCACCTACATCACCAAAAGCAGCGCCGAGGCCACAACAGCCACAGGTTAAGCGGGCGTCGAGTATTTCTTCCCCTGTTCGGTCCCCGCCTCCCAAACAATATGACAAGAAAAGCTCGGGCCTTACCTGGAACCGTATGCGACCAGGGGGTTGGCAGGATTCTAGATTTCGTTAACCCTAAAATTGGTTAACCACGTTCCTTCACAGTTGATTCTGATCCAAAACCGATACTCGCCACTTGCTTGGAAGAGCAAGAACCAAAAAATATTCCTAGAAAGGGAAATTTGGAATGGCTGATGTAACATTATCAAGTGCAGTTCGTAGTAATCTGCTCTCACTTCAGGGTACTGCTGATCTCCTCGGCAAGACGCAAGAGCGTCTGGCTACAGGCCTCAAGGTCAACAGCGCCCTCGATGATCCGAATGCGTTCTTTACCGCTTCGTCCCTGAATTCCCGCTCAAGCGACCTTAACCGGTTGCTGGATTCGGTTGGCTTGTCTGTTCAGACGATTAAAGCAGCCGATGAGGGCATTCAGGCTCTGACAACACTCGTTGAAACGGCTCAGGCGACCGCCCGTCAGGCTCAGCAGGCTGCTGCTGCCACTACAACAACCGCTGCTGCAACCGTAACCGGTACAGGCGCTAGCGTCTCCGCTGATGTCAATGCAAGTGAAGTCGGTACAGGCACCTTCGATACCTCCGCTGTTGGCGGTGGCGGCCTCATTATCAATGGTGAAA
>JAJFHA010000005.1 GCA_021775875.1 Hyphomicrobiales bacterium
TCACAACGTTTCACATGCGCCGGACCAGCGCTTTTCTTTTTCTTTTCGCCCCCTATCTGTTGTTCAGACGCGGACCAAACCGGTGCGCAAAACAACAAAACGCTCCCAACGGGGCACCAGGAGACAGACATGAAAAAGACCCTTATCGCACTGACAGCCGTCGCAGCCCTTGGCACCAGCATCATCTCAGCTCAGGCCGAAACCGGCTTCAACGCTTACGAAAATGTCGGCGCACAGAGCCAGCTGCAAACATCAGCTTCCGCAACTGGTCTCAATTTTGAAGTCAATAACGGCCACAACTTCTAGGCTGCAACGCAAATCCGAACCAACAATCATTTCCCCCTTGAGGGGCACCAGGAGACAATTATGAAAAAGACCCTTATCGCACTGACAGCCATCGCAGCCCTTGGCACCGGCATCATCTCAGCTCAGGCCGAAACCGGCTTCAACGCTTACGAAAATGTCGGCGCACAGAGCCAGCTGCAAACATCAGCTTCCGCAACTGGTCTCAATTTTGAAGTCAATAACGGCCACAATTTCTAGGCCCCAGCTTCCCCAAAGGAGGACAAAATGAACATTACCGTCCTCGCCCTTCTGGCCCTGCTGGCACTGAGCACGCCAGCACTGGCCGGGACCGGAACACAGTCGATGACCCCCGTCACCGACCGTGATCTGGTCACATCACAAACGGGCGCCCCGATTGATGGATGCCCCCCAATTGCCCGGTTCACAAACAACCTCTAACCGGACAAAGCTTCAGGATCCGGGACATTAGTCCCGGATCCTTTTTTTGTATTCAGACAAACGACTTGCATTTCCCTTGCTGTCTCCCATTTTAGGGGGCGGAGACAAGCCCTTGAAATTAACTGATATCTGGGATGAAACCCGTCTGGTCCTTGATGGCATTGCTGCGTATGCCGGAGAAACTCTGGAGCCGACAATCCGGCTCGGAGTGACCGGATTATCAGGTGCTGGCAAAACCGTATTCATTACATCCCTCATCCACAATCTCGTATCTGGCGGCAGGTTACCGTTGCTGGATGCGGCCGCCGAAGGCAGGCTACACCGCGCTTATCTTCGCCCGCAGCCAGACGATAATGTGCCGCGCTTCGATTATGAGCGCCATATCAAGGATATTATTGAAAACCGCATCTGGCCTGAAGGCACAAAACGCATCAGCCAATTGCGGCTGACGCTGGAATTTGAACCGGTCGGTTTTTGGGGCCGTAATATCAGGGGTGGAAAGCTCAATCTCGACATCATCGATTATCCCGGCGAATGGCTGCTGGATTTACCCCTGCTCAATCTTTCCTACGCCGATTGGTCAAAACAAACGATTGCCACAAGCCAGCATGCTGCACGGAAACAAATTGCCAAACCCTGGCATGAATTGCTGGAAAAAATTGATCCATCGGCCCCTGCGGATGAGGCTCAGGCCCGCCAATGCGCAGAGCAATTCACGACGTATCTGCGCAAATGCAGAGGCGAAAAATTCTCCCTGAATGCCCTGCCGCCGGGACGGTTCCTGATGCCCGGTGATCTCGAAGGATCCCCCGCCCTTACATTTGCTCCCTTGATTATCAACGACAGGCAAGTACAGGATCGAAATTCCTTGCTCGCCATGATGGAACGCCGCTTTGAGAGCTATAAATCTGTCGTTGTAAAACCGTTTTTCCTTGATCATTTTGCCCGACTCGATCGCCAGATCATTCTGGTCGACGCCCTCACCGCCCTGAATGCGGGGCCGGACGCTTTACAGGATATGGAGACCGCGTTGACGGATATTTTGAGATGTTTCCGTCCCGGCAAAAACTCATGGCTCTCATCCATTCTGGCGCGCCGGGTTGACCGCATTCTTGTTGCCGCTACCAAAGCTGACCATCTGCATCACGACGACCATGACCGCCTTGAAGCAATCGCAAAACGCATGACGGTAAAAGCCACAGAACGCGCGTCGATTGCCGGCGCTCAAGTTGAAGCTTTGGCGCTATCAGCCATTCGGGCCACCCGCGAAGCAAACGTCAACCAGAACGGCGAAGACCTCGGACTGGTTGCAGGCACCCCGGTTGATGGTCAAAAAATTGGTCGCAAAAGATTTGATGGCGATAAGGAAACAGCATTGTTCCCGGGAGATTTGCCGGAAGACCCGGACCATTTATTTGAGGCATCAGGAAAAAAGGTTAAACCGGAGAAATTTCGCTTTGTCAGGTTTCGCCCACCGGCCCCCGAAATCGGACCGGGCGGGCAACCAATATTGCCTCACATTCGGCTCGACCGTGCGCTTGATTTTCTAATCAGCGACCAACTTCTATAATTAGAGATTAGATCATGGCACGAAGTGAAACCCGACAACCTGCAAGTTTTGATCTTGATGACCCGTCTGTGCGCGTAGCGGACCAAATTCCGGCATCTGAATTGGAAATTGAAGTCAGCCCGGAGGCACAGAAAAAGAAATTTCAAACAGATAGTTCACCAAAAGCAAAAACTACCTCGCAGGAAATGAAACCAACACAGGCGGTATCCTCAATGCACCTTACCGCCCGCTTTAGTCGATGGGGCGGTGTGCTGCTTTCAAGTCTGGGTGTCCTTGCAAGCCTGGCCGCCGGGTTGGCGGCAACCGAACTGGTTGAAAGCCTGTTTGCCCGTGCCGATTGGCTCGGGTGGGTCGCGGTCGGTTTCGCTGCCCTCGCCGCGCTAGCCTTGATCGCCATCGTGACACGCGAAGTCATGTCGCTCTCCCGCCTGCGCAAGCTGGGTAGAATTCGCGATGAAGCTACTCGTGCGGCCAGAGACGGCTCTGAGCACGACGCGCGAATGGTCATTGCCAAACTGAAACAACTTTATCGCGGCCGCACCGATTGTTCATGGCAATTGACACGTCTGGCAGACGCGGCACCCGGCATCTTTGATGCCGCTGATCTCATGAAAATATCCGAGCGCATCCTGATGAAAGACCTGGACGACCGCGCCAAAGCGGAAATCGCCCAGACCGCAAAACGGGTATCGGTGGTGACAGCCGTCAGCCCTGCCGCCCTGATTGACATTGGCTTTGTGCTGATCGCCAACTTGTCCTTGATGCGAAAACTGGCTGCTCTCTATGGTGGCCGCCCCGGCACCTTCGGCATGTTGAAACTGGTACGCATGGTCCTGACGCATCTAGCTCTCACCGGCGGCATCGCCCTTGGCGATAGTCTGTTGCAGCAAATTTTCGGCCACGGCGTCGCAGCACGCTTGTCTGCCCGCCTCGGCGAAGGGGTGCTAAATGGGCTGTTCACGTCGCGCATTGGTCTGGCCGCGCTCGAAGTTTGCCGCCCTTTGCCTTTCACTCATCTACCGACCCCCGCGATCAAGGATTTAATGAGCGAAGTGGTCAGGCCCGGTTCATAAAAATTTCTTCTCACCAAGCCGCAATTCTGGTTAAAGTCGCGCCATGTTTGTAGAATTTTTCCTGGAACTCAAAGAAGCCGGTCTGCCCGTATCATTGCGGGAATATTTGACCCTGATGGAAGCACTCGACAGGGATGTGGTCGAGCATCAGGTCGAGGGATTTTATTATCTGTCCCGCGCCGCGCTCGTGAAAGATGAGCGCAACCTCGACCGGTTCGACAAGGTATTCGGCCATGTCTTCAAAGGGCTCGATCTGATGCCCGAAGACCTGTCTGCCGATATCCCCGAAGAATGGCTCCGCAAGATGGCGGAGTTGTATTTGTCGGAAGAAGAAAAAGCAGAACTTGAGGCCATGGGCTGGGACAAGCTCATGGAAACCCTCAAAAAGCGCCTTGAAGAACAGGAAGAGCGCCATCAGGGTGGCAACAAATGGATTGGCACGGCAGGCCGCTCCCCGTTTGGCGCCAATGGCTACAATCCGGAAGGTGTGCGCATTGGTCAGGAACAGGGCCGACACGGCAAGGCGGTCAAGGTCTGGGACAAGCGCGACTATAAAGACCTGGACGACAGCGTCGAACTTGGCACCAGAAATATCAAGGTTGCTTTGCGCCGCCTGCGCAAATTTGCACGTCACGGCGCTCTGGACGAACTCGATCTCGACAACACAATCAAGCAAACCGCTGAGCACGGGTATCTGGACCTTCAGTTCCGGCCTGAACGCCGCAACGCGATCAAGGTTCTAATCTTCTTTGATGTGGGCGGTTCCATGGACGGCCATATCAAGGTTTGCGAAGAATTATTTTCCGCTGCCCGTACCGAATTTAAAAATATGGAATATTTCTATTTCCACAATTGCCTTTACGAGGGCGTATGGAAAGACAACAGGCGGCGCTGGACCGAAACCACGGATACATGGGACGTGCTGCATTCATACGGGTCCGACTATAAAGTGATTTTCGTCGGCGACGCTTCGATGAGCCCCTATGAAATAACAGTCCCTGGCGGCGCAGTTGAACATATGAACCAGGAACCCGGTGCGCTCTGGCTACAGCGGGTTACCGAGATTTACGAAAACTGCGCCTGGCTGAACCCGGTCCCTGAGAAATTCTGGCAATACACCCCCACGATCCAGATGGTCGGTCAGATATTTCAGGACCGGATGTACCCTTTGACAATCGAAGGTCTGGATAACGCGATGCGTAATCTCGTACGCTGAATTTTGCCTTTTATATGCCGTTTTCATGTCATCAATCTATGATCTGTACACTGATTGACTCTGCACAGAATATGAACAAATAGTGCCCAAATCCTGAACCGGTTTTGAATTTTTTTCGAAGTATTCGGCGAATATTAAGCTTCTGCATATATTCTCGTAATTCACATCGAATGTCTGGATTGACCGAACATGCGCATAACCGATATTGCCCCACATGTGCTTTCCGGTAATGGCAATTCTCTTCTTGAATTTCGCATGCTCCGCTCTGTCGAAGACATGGCGAGTGTGGAGCCCGATTGGCGATCGTTGGAAGAGACAGCATCCCGTCCGAACAACCTGTTTCAAACATTCAACTGGTGCTGGAATTGTTGCGCAAGCATCGAAAGCGATCCGGAATCATCCTGGTCCATCAGAATTCTAACCGGGTGGAAACACGATAAATTGGTTCTTGTTTGGCCGATGGCCTTAACTGGCCCAAATCCGCTGGGCGTCCACGAGGCGCGTTGGCTGGGCGAACCATTGACCCAATATGGCGATATCATCGTTGCCGACGATCCTGCTCGTGACACTTGGATCATGGAAGCCTGGAAAGTTTTTCTGGCCCAACCGGATATCGATCTCCTGATCCTGCGGAAAGTTCGCAAAGATGCAGTAATTGCATCGTTCCTGAATGAGCAGGCCTACAATCTTCCCGGCCTGCAAGAGGCCCCTGCAATCAACTTGAAGCAATATGCCAATTGGGAGGAGCTGGACGCCACATCCAAACGAAACCACCGAAAAAACCGCGCCCGCCACCGGCGGCGGTTCAAGGAAATCGGAACATTAAGCTTCGAACTGTTTGATAATGGTATCAACGCCCAACAGGCAATTGCCCAAGCATTAGATTTTAAAAAGGCCTGGCTCAAAAAATACAGCTATAGCAGCTCTATCTGCAACGAGGTCAACGCCAATCTATTGTCTGCGATGGCACGTGGTGGCAAAAAGCCAGTTGAATGCCTGGCGTCGGTTATTTATCTGGATACTGAGCCGGTCGCAATCGAGGTAGGATTCGGCTGGAAGAAACATTATTACGCCCATATCGGTGCCTATAATCCATGGTTTGCAAAGTTTGGGCCTGGCAAGATCCTGATGGAAGAAGAGATTTCCACTCTTATGGATCGGGGATATGAGACCTACGATCAACTTGCCCCTGCGGATTCTTACAAGCGTGAATGGGAAACAAATTTGGTGGACGTGCGCGACCATGCCTTGCCGGTAAATCTGCGCGGCATGACCCATATGGGGTTCTACCTGAAGTTGATCCGTCCCGGAATGAAAAATGTCTACGAGCAAATGCCAAAACCCATACGCCAGCGCCTCAACCGGTTTGCGGAAAGCGCATAAAAATCGGCCTGAAAATAGATAGGCAAAGTGAATTTCACAATTATGATTGCCTCGTTTCTAGCCTGCTGATAATCCGTTTGGATGAACATTCCACCCAACAAAGCCGCTACAGGGTGGAAGTCACCTGTAGCACTTTTAATGATAATGGCAGCAGCCATGCACGTGACCTTCTCGGTCTGGCGGGCACTGTTGAACAATTTCGCAATTGAAGTCGCAAATTTCACCGGCGCGGAGATGGGAATCCTCCAGTCAATCCGCGAAATTCCGGGGTTACTTTCCTTTACCGCAATTTATTTCCTGCTGTTCTTCAGGGAGCAATCGTTTGGCTTATTGTCACTTGCCCTGCTCGGTGTCGGCACCGCGCTGACAGGGTTTTTCCCGACATTCACCGGTTTGTGGATGACAACTCTGCTGATGTCGATCGGTTTTCATTATTATGAAACCGTGCATCAATCGCTCTCGTTGCAATGGTTGGAAAAAGACCGCGCCGCGCACGAAATGGGGCGCATCATTGGCGTCGGATCTTTTGCCGCGATCCTTGGCTTCGGCCTGGTTTATTTCATGTGGGAGATTGCAGGTATCGGGTTTGAATATATTTACCTGCTCGGCGGTGGTCTTGCGGTTCTCATGGCGATCATGCTCTGGCTCCTGTTCCCGCAATATACCAGCAAGGTCAAACAGCGACGCCATATGGTGCTCCGGAAGCGCTATTGGCTCTATTACGCCCTGACCTTTATGGGCGGCGCCCGGCGCCAGATTTTCTTTGTTTTTGCCGGCTTCCTGATGGTGGAAAAATTCGGCATGTCGGTCTCCATGATCTCCCTTTTGTTTCTAGCCAATATGACAATCAACATGTTCCTCGCCCCACTGATCGGCAAAGCGATCGGTCATTGGGGAGAGCGGCGCGCGTTGAGTGTGGAATATGTTTTCCTGACACTCATTTTTATCGCCTATGCTTTTGTCGATGACATTTGGGCCGCAACTGCGCTTTATATTCTCGATCATGTATTTTTCGCCATGGCGATTGCGATGAAAACTTATTTCCAGAAAATCGCGGACCCGGCAGATATCGCACCAACGGCCGGCGTTGCCTTTTCAATCAATCACATCGCTGCCGTATTTATCCCCGTCGTCTTCGGCTTTATCTGGCTCTGGAGCCCGGCTCTAGTGTTCCTCTGCGGCGCTGGAATGGCGGTGATATCATTTGGCCTCGCGTTGATGGTGCCAAATGTACCAGTTCCAGGACGAGAACTCGCCTGGCACAAGGACAAGGTCCACCAGCCCGGCGAATAAGAGCCAAAGAATAAGGACTTTTGATCATGGCATCGGCTGCGCGTGAAAATGACCCGCTATTTCAACCTTACCAGTTGAAACATCTGATTTTGAGAAACCGGCTAATGTCTACAGCCCACGAGCCGAATTATTCTGAGAACGGCCTGCCGGGCGAGCGCTACCGTTTGTATCACGTGGAAAAAGCAAAGGGCGGGCTGGCCCTGACAATGACCGCCGGGTCGGCAATTGTATCGCAGGATTCACCGCCTTCATTTGGCAACCTCCATGCCTACAAGGACGAAATCGTCCCGGCCTTGCGCCAACTGGTCGATCAATGCCACGACCATGATTGCGCCGTCATGATCCAGATAACCCATCTGGGTCGTCGCACCGGATGGAACCACGGTGACTGGCTGCCTGTGCTCGCCCCCTCACCGATCCGCGAACCGGCCCATCGCTCGTTCCCCAAAGAAATAGAAGATTGGGATATCGACCGCATCGTCGCTGACTATGCGTCCGCCGCCGCGCGTATGCAGGCCGCTGGTCTGGATGGCATCGAGATCGAAGCCTACGGCCATCTGCTGGACGGCTTCTGGTCACCGGCCACAAATATCCGCGACGACAATTACGGCGGCAATCTGGATAACCGTTTGCGCTTTACCTACCTTGTGCTGGACGCCATGCGAAAAAGCGTCGGCCCGGACTTTATCATCGGCTTCCGGATGGCCGCAGACGAAGCCTGGAGCGAAGGCTTTGGCGCTGAAACCGGCATGGAAATTATCCGCCGCCTGAAAGCCACCGGCCAGATCGATTTCCTGAATATTATCCGTGGCCACATCGATCAGGACGCGGCCTTGTCCAAGGTCATCCCGATTTCGGGTATGGCGTCGGCACCGCATCTGGATTTCTCCGGCAACATTCGCGCTAATACCAAACTCCCTGTATTTCACGCTGCCAAAATTGATGATATCGCCACCGCCCGTCATGCGATCGCGGAAGGCAAGC
Source organism: Hyphomicrobiales bacterium (assembly GCA_021775875.1). Lineage (GTDB taxonomy): Bacteria > Pseudomonadota > Alphaproteobacteria > Rhizobiales > NORP267 > NORP267. The sequence continues at coordinate 8,264 of JAJFHA010000005.1, forward strand.
TCGATATGGTCGGCATGACCCGGGCGCATATTGCGGACCCCTATATTGCAACCAAAACGAGGGCCGGACGCGAAACAGAGATCCGCCCCTGCGTCGGGGCTACCTATTGCCTGGACCGGATTTACGAAGGCTGAATAGCCCCTAGAATTGTAGACACCTTGTCACCTAAAAATGAGGACAAGGAGAACGACATGGGCAAGCCACGATTTACAGAAGAATTCAAGATTGATGCCATCAAGCAGATTACCGAACGGGGTTATTCTGTAGCGGA
>JAJFHA010000006.1 GCA_021775875.1 Hyphomicrobiales bacterium
ATCCGCTACAGAATAACCCCGTTCGGTAATCTGCTTGATGGCATCAATCTTGAATTCTTCTGTAAATCGTGGCTTGCCCATGTCGTTCTCCTTGTCCTCATTTTTAGGTGACAAGGTGTCTACAATTCTAGGGGCTATTCACCAAGACGAAAGTTACGACAGTCGGGTTGGATTTGGCAAAGATGGTGTTTCAAGTTCACGGTGCAGATGATGAGGGCTAGCCGGTTGTTCGCAAGAAGTTTTCATCGAAAGCGTAGCCTGTGCCGCGCACGGTGCGGATCGGGTCGCGGGTCGCATTCTTGTTCAGAATCTTGCGCAATCGCCCCATATGTACGTCGACGGTGCGTTCTTCCACATAGATATCGCGGCCCCATACGGCATCAAGCAATTGGGTGCGGGTGCGGACGCGGCCCGGGCTTTGCATCAGATATTCGAGCAGGCGAAATTCTGTCGGTCCCAAATCCAGCGGGCTACCTGCGCGATATACTCTATGGGTCAGACGGTGGAGTTCAATTTCGCCGGCACTCAATATATCCGAGATGATTTCAGGATTGACTCGGCGCAGCAGAGCCTTGATCCGTGCCATCAATTCGGGGACGGAAAACGGCTTCACCATATAATCATCAGCCCCGGTATCGAGGCCGCGCACCCGTTCGGATTCTTCGCCGCGGGCGGTCAGCATCAGGATTGGAATTTTTCTGGTATTCTTGCGGGTGCGCAAGCGGCGGCATAATTCAATGCCTGACAGGCCCGGTAACATCCAGTCAAGGACGATCAGATCCGGTAATTGTTCGTCGATCTGAATTTCGGCATCTTCGGCAGAGCCGCTGGCGCAGACCTCAAATCCTTGGGCTTTGAGATTATATTTCAGAAGAATCGAGAGGGCTTCCTCGTCTTCCACAATTAAAATGCGACCGGGCATATCAGATCATCATTCCTTCGGGCTGAGCTGTTCGGCGCTTGTGAACGAAGACTGGTCGTCTTTGGGGCGCTCGTCGCCGATTGGTTCGCCAGTCACCAGATAATGGACCGTTTCGGCCATATTGGTGGCGTGATCACCGATCCGTTCGATATTTTTTGCGGCAAACAACAAATGAGTGCAGGAGGTGATGGCGCGCGGATCTTCCATCATATAGGTCAATAATTCTCGAAACAGGGATGTGTACATGGCATCGATTTCTTCGTCCCGGTGCCAGACCTCGACGGCACTGGATATGTCCATACGGGAATAGCTGTCGAGCACCCGTTTCAATTGATCCATGGTCAGCAGGCTCATGCGCTCAATGCCGTGAATCAGGCGCTTGCGTGGGTGCTCGCCTTCAATGGCGATTACACGTTTGGCGATGTTCTTTGCCAAATCTCCAATCCGCTCCAGATCGGTGGAGAGGCGGATTGCTGCCATAACTTCACGCAAATCGAGTGCAACCGGTTGGCGGCGCGCGATCAAAAGTATGGCATGCTCTTCAACCTCTCGCTCGAGGTCGTCCAGTTGTTGGTCAGAGTCAATCACCTCCCGGGCAATGTCCACATTCAGGCTGGCAAGGGCATCGGTTGACTGGATCAACTGCTTTTCCGCCAAGCCTCCCATCTCGGCAATTTTACCGCCCAGGATCGATAATTCTTCTGCAAATGCAGATACGATATGTTCGCTCATTGGATTGATCCTGTTCCGTTAGCCGAACCGGCCGGTAATATAATCTTGGGTCCGGTCGTCCTGGGGATTGGTGAAAATCTGATCCGTGTCACCTTCTTCAACCAAATACCCCAAATGGAAAAAGGCTGTGGTCTGAGATACCCGCGCGGCCTGTTGCATCGAATGGGTGACGATCACGATGGTGTAATTTTCGCGCAGTTCGTCCATCAATTCTTCGATCCGTGCTGTGGCGATCGGATCAAGGGCGGAGCAGGGCTCATCCATCAGGATCACTTCCGGGTTCACTGCGATGGCGCGGGCGATACAGAGCCGCTGCTGCTGGCCACCAGATAAGCTGGTTCCCGGTTCATTCAGGCGATCTTTAACCTCGGCCAGCAAACCGGCGCGTTCAAGGCTGGTTTGGACGATCTCCTCCAGTTCGTCGCGCCTCGATGTCATTCCATGGATGCGCGGGCCATAGGCAACATTGTCAAATATGGATTTGGGAAACGGATTGGGCTTTTGAAACACCATCCCGACGCGCGCGCGCAACTCCACCACATCAATGTCCTGGGAATAGATGTCTGTGCCATCGAGCCTGATATCACCATCAACCCGGCAGGTTTTAATTGTGTCGTTCATCCGGTTCAGGCAGCGGATATAGGTTGTCTTACCACATCCTGACGGGCCGATCAGAGCGGTGACATGGTTCCGGCGGATATCGAGTGAGACATCAAACAAAGCCTGCTTGTCGCCGTAAAAAACATTGACGTTTTTTGAGGATAACTTGGTGCTCATGGTCATGCTTCCGGCTTTAACAGCAAGGACCCCATTTGGTTCGGGTGTACCTAGTTCACTGGTCTGGCTGTATTCGTTCATATCACTCCACCTTATCGGGCAAAACATTCAATTCCAGGGGTTGGCTTACCATTTTCGCTCAAACTTCTGGCGCAGGTAAATCGCGATGCCGTTCATGGTGACCAGAAATGCCAGTAGCACCATAATTGCCGCCGAGGTGCGGGCGACAAAGCCTCGCTCGGGGCTATCGGCCCAAATAAAAATTTGCGTTGGCAATGCGGTTGACGGGTCCATTACGCCGCCAGTATCGCCAGCGATAAAGGCGTTCATGCCGATCAAGAGCAATGGTGCGGTCTCGCCAAGGGCCTGGGCCATGGCGATGATCGTTCCTGTCAGGATGCCGGGTAACGACAATGGCAACACATGGTGCATTACCACTTGGTGACGGGATGCGCCGATGCCGAAAGCGGCTTCCCGGATGGAAGGTGGTACGGCGGTGATGGCAACCCGCGCCACAATCACGATCGTCGGCAAGGTCATCAAGGCCAACGTCAAGCCACCAACAAGAGGCACGGATCGGGGCATTCCGAACCAGCCAAGAAAGACGGCAAGGCCGAGCAAGCCAAAAACGATGGACGGCACAGCGGCCAAGTTGTTAATGTTCACTTCGATCAAATTGGTCCAGCGGTTTTTCGGCGCGAATTCTTCCAGATACACGGCAGTGGCGATGCCGACCGGGAAGCTGATCAGGATACAAACTAGCAGCGCGTAGAATGAGCCGTTGATGGCGCCCCACAATCCTGCCAGTTCCGGGTAACGGCTGTCGGACGCGAATATCAGGGCCCAGTTAAATGGAGACTGGATGGCACCCAATTCAACCCATCTGTCGTACCAGGCAATTTCCTGGTCGCTGATGCGGCGGCGGGCTTCAGGAATATCCCGGGAAATATTCCCTTTGCGAAATTGATCCACCGGATCAGATGCCGGAACCGAAATCGAGAAAGTTGTGCCGATCAAATTTGGGTTAGCCACAACCTTGTCGCGGACGATATATTGAGCTCCTGAAGAGACTATCTTAACCAGATTGCGAAGCTGTCGCCGGTTGGTCACTTCAGGAAAGACAGCTTGCACGGCCTGGCGAATAATCGCCCGGTAATTGCCCCGGAACGGATCATCCGCATTAACCTGTTCTGGTTCAATGGTCACGGTTAAGGTGACATGGGTCTGGGTAAATGCCTGGTAACCGGACCAGGTGATTGAGGCCAACAAAAGCGCCAGAAATCCAAGCGCGAGCAAAACGGCTCCAAGGCCCAAATATTTGAAGCGCCGGTTGGCGGCGTAGCGCCGTTGTACGCGGGTCGGTCGGCGCGGTGCATCAGAATCTTTTGCTGTCAAATCAGTCATATTGTTCACGGTATTTGTGGGCCACCCGCTGGGCGACAATATTGAGACCTAGGGTGATCAGAAACAGCATCAAACCAAGGGCGAAGGCCGCCAGTGTTTTCGGATTATCGAATTCGGTGTCACCGATCAGGAGGGTAACAATCTGAACTGTCACGGTGGTCACTGAATTGAGCGGGTTTGCCGTCAGATTGGCGATCAGTCCGGCAGCCATAACAACGATCATGGTTTCACCAATGACCCGGCTGGCGGCAAGCAAGACGCCGCCCATGATGCCTGGCAGGGCCGCTGGCAAAAGCACTTTGGAAATGGTCTCGGCGGGTGTCGCGCCCAGCGCCAGCGATCCTTCCCGCATGGAACGGGGAACAGCCTGGATGGCATCGTCGGCGAGAGATGAAATGAACGGGATGATCATGATCCCCATCACGGCTCCTGCGGCGAGGGCACTGTTTGGCGCAATATTCAAACCGATTGAACTACCAAAGGTGCGCATTGAAGGGGCGATCACCAAGACGGCAAAAAAGCCATAAACGATGGTCGGAACGCCAGCCAGGATTTCAAGTGCCGGCTTGGCGATGGCGCGAAACCGGGGTCCGGAAAATTCAGTGAGATAAGTAGCCGACAAAAGCCCGATCGGCACCGCCACTACAAGCGCGATTATGGCAATCAGGAAGGTGCCGGCAAAAACCGGGATGGCACCAAATGCGCCTTGGCCTGCTACTTGATCGGCGCGGATCGCGATCTGCGGTTCCCAGTTCAGGCCGAACAGAAATTCGTGCACCGGGACGTGGCGGAAAAAGGCAATCGATTCGTAAACCAGCGAAATGATGATACCGATGGTTGTGAGGATGGCGAGGGTGGCGCAGATGATCATCAGGCCATCGAGCAGAAATTCAATCTTGTCGCGGGCCTTGAAACGAGGAGCGATGCGAGCGCGGGTCACCAAAAACCCGGCAATGGCCAGAAGCAATGCAATTGCGAACAGGCTCCAGTTGGCAATCGCCAACCAGCGCAGATAAGTGCTTGCGGCCTCACGAACGGCAAGGGTTGGTTCTTTGAAAATGATGTCCCGCGCCACTGCTTTGATTTCGAGAAGCAACAACCCGCGCTGGCCTTCATCAAGCCCGGCCAAAGCTGCGTTGGGAATGGTGGTCATGATCAAAGTATCGAGAACGGAATTCTGGACCAGCAACCAGATCAGGATCAGGAAAAGGGAAGGAATTCCAACCCAGGCGGCGACAAAAGCACCGTGATAAGTCGGGCGTGAATGCAATTTTGAACCGGTCACGATCACCAGACGGGTCGCTTTTCTCCGGCCCAGATTATAAGCCAGGATCGAAAAAACCAGTAACATCAGGAATAGTATCGACAACATTTTCAGTTCCGGACCTGCCGTCTGATTATGAAAAAACAGACGGGAGCTGATACGCAAGCTCCCGCCAAATTGTAATTCTAGTTGATGTAGCGGGTCATGCTGCTACCGTTTTCGATCGAGCTGCGTACGTCTTCGCGTCCTTCGTCTGACAAAACAACCAGGCCCCGTTCCGGCAGATAGCCGTCCGGACCAAAAGCGTTTTCACTGACATATTCGATCAGAAAATCGTCAAGCCCCTGGATAACACCGCGATGCGCGTTCTTCACATAGAAGAACAGTGGCCGGGCGATATCGTAGGAGCCGTCAGCGATTGTTTCGAAATTCGGCGCAATGCCGTTGACCCTGACCGCTTTCAATACATCCTCGTTTTCATAGAGGAAAGAATAGCCGAAAATACCAAGTGCCGAGGCATCAGCCTGGAGCCGCTGGACGATCAGATTATCGTTTTCGCCGGCTTCGATGAAAAGGCCATCCTGGCGCATACGGCGGCAATTCTGTTTTACTAATGATTTGTAATCATCGCTGCTGAGAGTGTCTTTGCGTCGTTCGAAAAAATCAAGAACCTCACAGCCATCTTCCATCGCCAATTCAACAAAGGCGTCGCGCGTACCTGAAGTAGGCGGCGGACCAAATACCTGGATGGCGACATCCGGAAGAGACGGGTCAATATCGCTCCATCTTTGGTTGGGGTTATCAACCAATTCGCCGTTGAGAGGCACTTGCGCGGCGAGACCAAGATAAAGCTGGGTTTCGCTTAAATCCCAGTCGCCTTCGGCTTCGCTGGAAATTGCAATGGAGAGGCCATCATAACCGATCAGAGCTTCCGATACGTCGGTAACGCCATTGGCCTGGCAAAGTTCCCATTCGCTCTGTTTCATGGCGCGTGAGGCACCTGTCAGGTCTGGATGAGCTTCGCCAACACCGGTGCAGAAAATCCGCATGCCGCCACCAGTTCCGGTAGATTCAACGACCGGTGCCGGGTTCCCGGTGGAATTGGCAAATTCTTCTGCAACCGCCTGAGTATAGGGGAATACCGTCGACGATCCCACGATCTGAATTCTGTCACGGGCATCGGCAGGGGCCGCCAGAAACAGACTGGCGGCAGCCAGAGATGCGATTTTCAAAGAGACCTTGAAGTTCATTAAACTTCTCCTGATTGTCTATTTTTCTGTCTATCCGAAAGCCGCCGACACTTTTGTCCGGCGTCCTTCGCAAGCGTCAAATAGAACCTGATCGCTACGGCTCTATGTCGTTTATGTGACAGTCAGATGACACTGGAAGGCTGACAGAAATCAGGAACTTTGTTGGCTCCGGGAAGCCGTTTCGAGGCAGAAGCTGAATGTTGCGCCTTCTCCCGGTTTGCTTTCGATTTTCAACCCGCTTCGGTGGCGGTTCAGGATATGTTTGACAATCGCCAGGCCGAGTCCGGTGCCGCCTTTTTCCCGGCTTGATGCCACATCAACCCGGTAGAACCGCTCGGTTAGCCGGGGAATATGTTCCGGCGCAATGCCTGGCCCCGCGTCGCAGACTGTAAAACAAACCTCGTCCGACGCGCCGGCGAGGCCGCGTCTGGCAATCGAGACGTCAACCTGCTTGCCGTCTTGGCCATATTTGATGGCGTTCTCCACCAGGTTCTGCACGACCTGGACCAATTCGTCGCGGGACCCCGGTACGAGATAATTTTCATCCGGGGCCTCAAGATTGATCTGCACGTTGGAAGTTTCCGAAATCGGTTTCAGGGTGTCGATAATGTGCGCAGCAACCTCTTTGAGTTCGACAACATCATCGGGCCGCTGATCGACATTCAGCTCGATCAGCGAGAGCGACAGCAGATCATTGATCAGGCGCGACATCCGGCTGGCCTGGGTTTCCATGATATCGAGGAATTTTTCCCGTGCCGGGGCGTCGTCTTTTGCCGGTCCCTTGAGGGTTTCGATGAACCCGGTCAGAGAGGCTAACGGGGTGCGCAATTCGTGACTGGCATTGGCGACAAAATCAGCCCGCATACGATCGAGGCGGTGTTGTTGGGTAAGATCTCGCAATAGCAGCATGATCGGTGGGTTTTCACCATCCACGAGACCGGTATGCGCGCCAAGCTGGGCTACAAACACATCAAGCAATTTATCGTTTGGAACACGCTCAAAAAACTGAACATGCGCGGGCCCCGCCGTTACAACGGCGCGTTTGATTGTTGCCTTCACTTCCGGGGCACGCAACAGGGCATAAATGCTGGCGCCCGGCTGGATGGCTCCAAAACCGTCTTTTGCCGCCGGGTTTTGAAAAATCACCCGACCATCGGGATGCAGCAAAAAACAGGGGTCTGGCAAGTTGGCGGCAAGATGGATAATCTCGCGCGCCGCAAGACTTTCCGCTTCGGGAACAAGCGCGATGCCCACCTCGAAATCTTCGGTGACAGTCTTTGTACCGATCATTGAGACGGCGATGATTGCTAGAGACGAAATGAATATCCAGCTGGTTGGTACGGCGTAATTTACATATGTGATGGCTCCGATAAACGCGACGCATAGGATAACAAATCGGACGCGAAATAAGGCCTGACCCATCCGGCGCTGAAAAGACACTGCCGGATAAGACCGGCGCAGTCTGTTTTCCGCAAAATTATGAAATTGATTTACCATTGCCGAAGTCCCGTCCGGATGTTCAGGCCATCTATAAGAGGGAATATGACCCGAAATTTGTGCGTCAGCCTAGCCATAATTCATATGAGCGAGCGTGACAAAGATATAAATACCAGCCCGGTTCTAAGCCGCGGTGGAGCCGAGGGGACGCTGTCAGAGGAAGCGGCTTGAGCGGGTAGGGGGCATTTCATAGCTTGAGGTGAAGAAAAATCCTTTCCGCGGTACTGTCACGGTAACTTGGTGACCGTTCCCAGATGGGCCTGTAATATCGTCGGATGACAATAATTTCATACAAACGCCATCGCTTTCCCTGTGAAGTTATCCAGTATTCCGTTTGGCTATATTTCCGGTTCCCGCTCAGTTTCCGGGATGTCGAGGATTTGATGGCTGAGCGCGGTATCGACGTTTCATATGAGACCGCTCGGCGCTGGGCTCTCAAGTTTGGCAAGGCGTATGCTCGCATACTAAGGCAAAAGCGTCCTTGCCCAGATAATCGATGGCATTTGGACGAAGTGTTTGTGTCCATCAACGGCAAGCGAAAGTATCTGTGGCGGGCTGTCGACGGTGAGGGTGAAGTGCTGGATATCCTGGTTCAATCCAGGAGAAACAAGAAGGCCGCCCTCAAGCTGATGCGTAAATTATTAAAAACCCAAGGCTACGTTCCGGATGCAATCGTCACCGATAAACTACCGTCTTACGGTGCTGCTTTGAGGGAGTTAGGGCTGTCTCGGCTTCATGAATTTGGTGGCAGGAAGAACAATCGGGCGGAGAATTCACATTTGCCCGTTCGGTAAAGAGAACGACGAATGAAACGCTTCAAATCCGCAAAGTCCGCCCAACGTTTTCTCTCCACTCACGCAGCCGTCTACAACACCTTCAATATTCAACGACATTTGATTTCAAGACAGACCATGCGCCAATTCCGCGAAGAAGCGATGGATGTGTGGATGAACGTAACAACGGCAGTCTGACTTCAGTGTTCAACCCAATTGTGCTCGACTGCAATCACTTAACGTGACAGTGCCCTTTGATCACCTTGTTAACGTGACAATACCCGATTATTTCATATCCAACTGTGTAATTTTGTGCGTGGACAGGCCCAGCATATTGACCGGAGCGCCGATGGGACCGAATGTGGTGTGATGATTAAGCTGGACGACCGCGATATTGCCATCCTCAGGGTGCTGGCCGAAAATGGCCGGATTTCCAAATCCGCACTGGCCGAGCGTGTCGGCCTTTCGGCCACGCCGTGCTGGAACCGGCTGAAACGACTAGAACAATCCGGTCTGATCTCCAATTACCGGGCTGAGATCAACCTCAGGAAAATCGGCCCCAATGTCACCGTCTTTGTGGCCGCTGAGCTGGTCGGTCACACCGCTGCCAGTTTTATGGCCTTCGAGGATGCCATACAGCGTTACGACGAAGTGATCGCCTGCTGGTCGCTAGGCGGTGGGTTTGATTATTTGATGCAGATCGTAACCAGCGATATTGACACCTACCAGCGTCTGATTGATGAGATGCTAGAGGCGCGGATCGGTTTGGCGAAGTACTTTACTTATATTGTGACTAAACCAGTCAAAAGCGGCGGCGTACCACCGCTCGATTTGATTTTAGGCGGCTAAACGGGCTGCCGGGGATACGTACAGACGAAACGTCTCGTCTATCTGCCTCTGAAGAGAGGAATACTCTCCAAATTTGCGCAATTATGGCCCAGATCTCCGCGGCTTATCTGCTAGTTTCGCTCGAAACATTCTGGAGGCTTGGCCATGCTTGAGACAGCGATTTCTAATCGTGAGGACATTTCAGACAAGTCCCTGGTGCGCGGGTTTTCCTATGTCGGGGGCAAATGGGTTAGTGCTTCGGATAATGCGACGCTACAAATCACCGATCCGGCGGACGGGTCTTTCCTTGGCGATGTGGCAAGCCTGAAAGCTGAAGATTCAGCAACCGCCGTCGATGCGGCGCAGGCAGCGTTTGCTGGGTGGTCCGGCCTATTACCGCAGGACCGCTCTATTATCCTGCGTCGCTGGTTTGATCTGATGCTGGAACACAAAGAAGATCTGGCCCGGATCATGGTGCTGGAACAGGGCAAGCCGCTCTCTGAGGCCCGGGGCGAGATTGATTATGCAGCCGGATTCATCGAATATTACGCCGAAGAGTCGAAGCGCCCAAATATTGAGGGCGTTACCAGCCACCTGCCAGATGCCGAGGTTGAGCTCTGGCTTGAACCTGTGGGTATCGTGGCGCTGATCACGCCGTGGAATTTCCCGACCGCCATGTTGACGCGCAAGGCCGCAGCGGCGTTGGCGGCAGGCTGTACTATTGTCGCCCATCCGAGCCACGAAACCCCGTACTCAGCTACGGCCCTTGCCGAACTTGCCGAACGGGCAGGTATTCCGGCTGGCGTGTTCAACGTGGTGACGGGCCGCGCACAGACCGTGGTGCCGCCCTGGACATCAGACCCGCGCGTGCGGGCGCTCTCTTTCACTGGATCAACCGAGGTGGGGCGGCTTTTGTACGGCAATTCTGCCAATACGATGAAAAAGCTGGTCATGGAACTTGGCGGACATGCGCCGCTAATCGTGTTCAAGGGCGCCGATATGGAAAATGCGGTTGTAGAAGCGATCAAGGCCAAGTTCGCGACCACCGGGCAGGATTGCCTCGGCGCAAACCGGATTTTCGTGGAATATCCTGTTTACGAGGAATTTTGCCAAAAGTTCATAAGCGCAACCAAGGCGCTGACCATCGGCAAGGGCATGGAAAACTGTGACCTCGGCCCACTGATGAACGAAAAATCGGTTCAGAAACAGGAAGAGCACGTCGCCGATGCGCTGGCCAAAGGTGCGAAGCTCGCTTGCGGTGGCAGGCGCAGCGAACTGGGCCCGCTCTTTTACGAAGCCACGGTTTTGACCGATGTCCCGGCCGATGCGCTGATCATGTCTGAAGAGACTTTCGGCCCGGTAGCGCCGATCGCGCCATTCGCTACTGAGGAAGAGGTGGTCGCGCGTGCCAATGACACCGAATACGGGTTGGTGGCCTATGTCCATTCCGACGACCCGAAACGCATCTACCGCGTCAGCCGCGCGTTACAGTTTGGCATGGTTGCCGTCAACCGCACCAAGGTCACCGGCGCGCCGATCCCGTTTGGCGGCATCAAGCAGTCGGGGCTGGGGCGTGAAGGTGCCCGGCGCGGAATGGAAGAATTCATGGAAATCAAATATGTCTGCCGCGACTGGGCTTGAGGCAGAGAAAGGAAACAACAATGCTGAAAAACGACCACCTGGAAGAATGGGACCGAGATAACTTCTTTCACCCTTCGACACATCTCGCCGAATTTGCCCGTGGCAACCTACCCCAACGCGTTGTAACGGGTGGCAAGGGTTGCCATATTGAGGACCGCGATGGCAACCGCCTGCTTGATGCTTTTGCGGGCCTCTATTGTGTGAATGTAGGGTATGGCCGCCAAGAAATTGCTGAAGCTATTGCCGATCAGGCGCGTAAATTGGCCTATTACCATTCCTATGTGGGCCACGGCACCGAAGCGTCAATTACTCTGTCCAAAATGATTTTGGATCGCGCGCCGGACCATATGTCCAAGGTTTATTTCGGCCTTAGCGGATCGGACGCGAACGAAACCAACATCAAGCTGGTCTGGTATTACAACAACGTTCTCGACCGCCCAGAGAAAAAGAAAATCATCTCGCGCTGGCGTGGTTACCATGGCTCGGGCCTGATGACGGGTTCCCTGACCGGCCTTTCACTTTTTCACAACAAATTTGATCTGCCGCTTTCACAGGTAATCCATACCGAAGCGCCGTATTACTATCGCCGTGATAACCTCAATCAGTCTGAGACGGAATTCGTTGCCCATTGCGTTGCAGCTTTGGAAGAAATGATAGAGCGCGAAAGCGCTGACACGATCGCCGCTTTTATCGGTGAACCCGCCTTGGGAACCGGTGGCCTGGTGCCGCCACCCGAAGGTTACTGGCCAGCGATACAGGCCGTGCTGGACAAGCACGATATCCTATTAATTGCCGACGAAGTTATCACCGGTTTTGGCCGTCTGGGGACGATGTTCGGTTCCGAGCATTACGGTATGAAGCCCGATATCATAACCATCGCCAAGGGCCTGACCTCGGCTTATGCGCCTTTATCCGGTTCCATCATAAGCGACAAATTCTGGAAAGTGCTGGAGGAGGGCACAGATAAGCTCGGCCCCATCGGCCACGGCTGGACCTATTCGGCCCATCCGATTGGTGCGGCGGCGGGTGTTGCCAACCTCAGGTTGATCGACGAGCTGAGCCTTGTGCAGAACGCGAGTGAGGTCGGGGACTACCTGAAAAAAGCCCTGACCGAGGCCGTGGGCGACCATGCCAATGTTGGCGAAGTTCGCGGTGAAGGTCTGCTTTGTGCTGTGGAATTTGTCGAAGATCGTGCCAGCCGCACCTATTTCGATGCGGATAAAAAAATCAGCTATGCTCTAAATGCCGCGCTACTGAAACGTGGTGTTATCAGTCGTGCGATGCCCGAAGGTGACATTCTGGGATTTGCTCCGCCATTCTGCCTGTCCCATAATGAAGCCGACGAAATTGCTGGAAAACTGAAGGATGCGGTGACCGAAATTCTCGGCTGACCAAATGTGAAAATGAAAAACACAGAAGAAGATTGGTGTTCATAAGGTGAATGACGGGGGCAGTGTCAGAGGAAAATGGCTTGAGCGGGTAGCAGTGTTTTCCAACCTTTTTGGATAAGAAATATATTGCTCAATTATGGGAATTTCACCTGAAGTCAATCGCCTTGCCGTGATAATAAGCGACCGTTTATCGATTTCCCTGTTTCAAACTGTAGGTTCCCTGTTCCCTCCGGAAAATTCCCTGTTCATGCCAATTAATTCCCTGTTAGTTTGAGTAGGGAATTTCTGGTGAAGTTACTGAAATTGCGTGAGTTTTTGGGCGCTAAATGCCTTTTATAATGGCAAATTCGCAAAATTTCCCTGTATTTTCCCACTTAACAGGGTATTCAGGTCGGAGACGGGTTCGCTTGAGACTGCGTCCACCACCATTCAGTCTTCCCACAAAACACGTTTGTTGCGGTGGTTAGGAAACCCTCCGACATCTCATGAGGTTAGCCGGGTATTGCGCCGTATCGTCTGGTGCAGAGACGGCAAATATAGCCCGTTTCCGGCGCAAATAAGCGTGCGTCTCAGTGGGCCATTTTTGGCCACCAGACGTTTAGCGGAATGATTGTGGAGGACTGCTAGGTTAGCTGGCGAGTCCCAGAAGCACGCGCTGCTCGTTCCAGGAATAGGGCAGGGCGGGGAGGTTGCGCAGTCGCTGAACCGTCAGACCGGCATTGTCAGAGGAAAATCACTTGAGCTGGCGGTGCGTACCTTTTAGCTGTGTTAGATGAGAAATCCTTTCCGCTATTTCAAAACATCACCTGAGATTATCCGCTTGGCGGTGATGATGTATGTCAGATTTCCTCTTTCACTTCGAAATGTTGAGGATCTGCTCCACGAGCGTGGTATAGATGTGAGCCATGAGACCGTACGCGTCTGGTGGAATAAATTTGGGCCGTTATTCGCGACTGAGATCAAAAAGAGGCGGGCTGAACCGGGAAAAAACTGGTCAAATTGGAAATGGCATCTGGACGAGGTATTCGTTCGGATCAATGGAGAAACTCATTATCTTTGGCGTGCTATTGATCACGAAGGAGTGGTTCTGGAAGTATTTGTCACCAAGCGACGGAACCGCAATGCAGCACTGAAATTTCTACGCAAGACGATGAAACGGTATGGCAGCCCAAAGGTCGTTGTGACGGATAAACTTCGTTCCTATCGGGCAGCCATGAAAGAGATTGGCAATGAAGCAAGCCAAGAAATGGGCCACCGGTTAAACAATCGCGCAGAAAACTCACACCAACCCTTCCGACGACGAGAGCGGGCCATGTTGAAATTCAGAAGTGCAAAAACACTTCAGAAATTCGCTTCGATCCATGTTTCAATTCACAACCATTTCAATCATGACCGACATCTAAATCGCCGTGATCATTTCAAAGAAAGCCGTTCACAGGCGCTTGCCGAATGGCGGCAGCCCGTCGCCTAACAAAAATCTATATGCGGTTTGGCTCGCCTAAATATTTTTCCTCTGACAATGCCCTCCAAATGCTTGTAGTGAAACTAGTCGAATAGACCTTGATGTCCCACTGATTTTTTACAATGCATTTTCCTTGTTTATTACTTAGGAAATTCCTGCCCTGAACCTCCTAATTCGGACGGGAGATCGTAGAATTTCGGTAAGTCGTCTTTTACCGACAAGACACTCTCACCGTAATGGACATGGAGCCCCGGTTCGAACGGCAATTCTGGCAACACCGCCGAATAAACGTCAATAACGCCCATTTCTGGGTGATCGGTCATGATATGACCGCCACATCTGATGCAGAATTTGCGGTGGCTCCGAGTGGTTTTATGGTATTCGCCGATATGCTTTTCGCCTTTCACGATTTCGATGCTTTCCGGTTTCCAAAGGGTAAAGCCGTTGATCGGGGCGGCGGCCCAAGACCGGCAAGAGTCACAGTGACAATAACCCATGCCCTCTGGTTCGCCTCTAGCCGAAATCTCAACAGCACCGCAGAAGCATGCACCTTTATAAATTTTCTCTGACATTAGTTTGACCTTTCAAGTTGGAGTGATGTTTCAATTGTTGAAAACAACCGGAGGCATTGCCGCCCGGTTCACCGACAAGCTGAAGATGTCGGGCCGCGCATAATGGCCCGTAACATCGAGTGAACGCCGCGCCGAGGCGGCCTTGTCGGCGTCGATTTCTGCGTAAAGAATTTCCTGTTTGCGGTGCAGAGGGCCCGCAACCGGACCACCGAAAGGTTCGAGTACCACGGCTTCGCCATCGCAAATCCAGTCCTCATCGCCAAACAGGCTGTCGCGCTCGGGAAAGTCTTTGGGTATATCCCGGGCGCGCAATGCCGTCGCCAACGAGACCACCCAACAACCACCTTCGCGGGCAATATGGCGCAAGGAGGCCTGCCAGCCTTCACCGCAATCCCAAGTCGGAGCGACCAATATATCGATATTTTGGGCGTAGAGCGCATAGCGCGCCAGCGGCATGTAGTTTTCCCAACACAACAGGCATCCGATCCTCCCCACGGGCGTATCAACAACCTGAAGGCCACTGGCGTCCCCGGCACCCCAGATCATCCGCTCCGGATTGGTGGCAAGAAGCTTGCGATGCCTGTTCAAAAGCTGGCCGCCGGGGCCGATTACAACAACGGTGTTGTACAGCGTACTGCCACTGAAACAGCCGTCGATCTCACTCATGTCCATGACCACTGTCATATTGTGCTTATCGGCTGCTTCCATGAGAGGCGCGAGGTCGCCCTTGTCGATATCAACGGCGTTGTGGCGCAATTTTTTATGAATTTCATTGGAAAGCCCCATATCATTACCTGGTCGAAGCCGCCAAACCCAGGTGGGGTATCCTGGTAGGAATGCTTCTGGGAAAACGGCAAGCTCAGCGCCTTGCTTAGCGACTTCTTCTATACTGGCGATTGCACGCTGCATTGAGGCGTCTCGGTCGAGCAGCACAGGCGGGGTTTGGATAATGGCAATTTTGTTGGTCATTGATTTTTTCCCTGTTTTACGGACTATTTCTGGCCTGAAACGACAACGAGTTCGCATGGTCCCGAGAAGCCGGCAACGGATTCAAATTGGCTCAAAGACTTTTCGATATCGATCCAGATAGATTCCTGTTCGGACTGATCTAGGCCCGACAACATCTGATGGAGCGCCCCAAAGGATTCGCGCTCGAAGCTGACGCAATCTGCAGCGGACGGCAGGGCAAGCGGAGCTTTGACTATTTTTTCCTGGATATTGGAGAAACCAGCCTGCCTCAGCACTCCGGCCAAAAAGCCCGGCTGACCCAGACTGAAAGGTCCGGGTTGGCCCTCTACCGGCGGCGGAAGTTTGGCGCGCTCGCGAATGATCGATACCGGAAGTGAAAAGAATTTGTTGTTCTCAGGTGTCGAATACACAATTGCAGCGAAGCGGCCACCGGGTTTTAGGGATTTTTTGATCCCTTCAAGGGCCTTCATCTGGTCCGGAAAATAGATCAGTCCGACGCGGGATATCGCGGCATCGAAGCTTTCGGGCTCGACGCTGATATCTTCACCGTCCATGATTTTGAAATCGATTTGGCTATAACCCTGTGCGCGGGCATTGGCGGCGGCATAATCCAGAATATTGGAAGATATGTCGGTGGCCAAAACAAACCCTTTGTCACCAATATGTTCCGCCACTTGAAGGCTTTGATCGCCTGCACCAGCAGCCACATCCAATACCCGCGACCCGGTTTTTATGCCTGCGAGTTCGATCATGGTTTCTGTTGCCGGGCCGAGCCAGGTGCGCAATGTGCTACCCCAATCATTCCAGGCCTTGGCGGCGGTCTGCCATTGGCGATGCGTTGTTTCCTTGTAGGCTGCAGGATCGAAGCTTGAAGTAGCCATTTGTCCTATTCTCCTCTAACGTTTACCGAAGACCGACGTGTTTCGTTGCCGCCGGTCATTGTTGTTGGAGACCAACTATTTCATCCAACCGTTGGAACCAGCGTTTGAACGAGCATTTGAATTTGCCATCTAGAGTAAAAAATTCGCCTCAAGCTCGGCTTTTGATCGATTTATTGGGCGATTTGCGAGTCTCCAAGGACGGCAAGCAGGTGGATTTGCCTGCTTCGAAGAAAACCCGCGCACTTCTAGCCTATTTGGTCGTCTCAGGTTCCCGCCGGTCGCGCAGCGAATTATGTGATCTGTTATGGGAAAATGTGGAAGACCCGCGTGCGGCCCTGCGATGGAGTTTGAGCAAGCTCAGGCAGGTGATCGGAGAGGAAGCGGTTACGGCAGACCGCAATTACATCGAAGCAAATTTGGGATACATTGCCACCGATATCACGGTAATTGAAGCTTTGGCTGAGGCGGGCTTGGCCGGGGCCGATCTTGATGCTCTCATTGAGGCTGCCAGTACGTTTCGCGGCGAATTTCTCGACGATCTTGATATGCCGGGCTGCTATCGCTATTACGAATGGTGCAATGCCGAGCGCGAACGGGTCGGACAGATACAAAAATCCGTACTGAAAACCTTGGTTGACAGGCTGAGCGATAGTCCCGAACAGGCCTTGATCCATGCTCGCGCCCTGATCCGGCGCAATCCGTTCGACGAACATGCACATATTAGGGTGATGGATCTGCTGGCTGTGCTTGGCAGGCGCAGCGAGGCGTTGGCCCAATATGACCAGTGCATGCGGATTTTCGAACGCGAACTTGGCGTCGAACCGTCGGTGGCGCTGGAAGCGGCATTACGCGACTTGCCTGCCCCGCGTCCCGACCGCACAGTTGCTGTAGCTCAACCGACCGATGATGCTGCGTTAGAGGAAATAACCGTAAGGCACCCTTCTGGCTTTGTCGGGCGTGCTCATGAGATACAACAGATCGTCAAGGCATTTCAGGCCAAGGGCTCTGAAATTCTGCTCATCAGTGGGCCGCCCGGTATCGGCAAATCCACACTAGTCGATGAAGCATTACGGCGTTTCGAAGGCCTGGTGATCAAAGGCCGTGCATATGAAGCCGAGATGATCCGCCCATTTGGACTTTGGGTCGATGCCCTGCGCGATATCGACAAACGTTTGCTTCCCAAGGAAGTCGCCGCGCCGCTGGCGCCGCTGATTGCATCGGGGGAGAATTTGGACGTTGCCTTGCACAGGGACCGGCTGTTCGAGGCGGTCAAGACCGCGCTTGTTCATTTGGCAAGATTAAAACCGATCGCTTTGATTGTGGACGATCTTCAATGGATTGACGAATCCTCCGCGGCTCTTTTACATTTCGTTATCCGGAGCCTGTCGCTTGAAAATATTCTTTTCTGCCTGACGGTGCGACCCGGGGAATTCGAGGATAATGCGGCAGCACAAGCGGTCGTCTCCGGCCAGGCCGAAAAGCTGAGACGGATTGCCTTGGCCCCGCTTTCAAGCGAAGAAGCAGCAGAACTGGTCAATTCCGTCGTACCGGATGCGGTTTCCACCGACATCGTCAATCAAGCTCAGGGCAACCCACTATATTTGATTGAGCTTGCCCGCATGCTGGATGCGTCCGGGCCTGCCGAAACGCTGAAAGACATTCTCAATGCCCGGCTTGCAAGGGTGTCGCAAGGTGCTGGCAATTTATTATCGTGGGCATCGGCTTTTGGCCGAACCGTTCCACTCGATGCACTGGTCGAAACCTCGGGCATCGCCTTTGGCCAGGCTATTTCTCTCCTGGCCGAATTGGAGCGCCACGATCTGATCCGTTCGCTTGATGAAGAGGCTTACGAATTTTCGCACGATCTGATCCAAAATGCCGCCTATGGGCGGATATCGCAGCCCCGAAGGCGGCTAATGCACCGCAATATTGCCCATCATTTCGGTCTGGAAATGCAGTACAAACCGGAAGTTGCGGTTTATGCGCTACTCCATGCTTCGCGTGCTGATCAGCACCCTCACGCAGCGCGGGCCGCGCTGATTGCAGGCGAACATAGCATCAAGGTTTTTGCCGGGTTCGAAGCGATCGAATTCGCGCGCCACGGTTTGCACCATACAGCTTATATTCAAGACAAGCCGGAAAATATCCGCCTGCGCATTGCCTTATTGCGCGTTCAGGTGCTGGCGGCCTCAGGCCCGTTGTTGACCAAACTGCCGGATTTATCGGACGAGCTTGAGAAAGCGATTGAAAATGCCTCGACACTTTATCTGAACGAGGAAGTGGCCCAAGGCTATTATCTTCTCTCCGTTCTACATCAAGAAACTGGCGATCATGAATCAGCCCAACAAGCAACGAAAATGGCGGCAAAAGCCTCTGAACAGGCGAACCAATCACTGCAAGTCCGTCAATTGGCCAATACGGCGCGCTGCTTGACCGAGCTGGGCCGCGATATTCCCAGGGCACGTGAACTTCTTCAAAAGGCGCAAGCTCTGGCATCCAGCGCCGCGCTTGAAGATGTAGAGATTTTTTGGGGGCGAGGACTGCTGGCGAATTGGGACGGGGACCTCGATGAAGCGGCCCGTGACATCGAGAGGGCTGTCATGCATGCACGCGATGCAGAGGATAGATGGCGCGAGTGCAAATGCCTGACATGGCTGGCCATGATTGAGCTGGAGCAGGGTAATTTCGAGAATGCGACGGCCTGGGCAAGCGAACTGAATGCAATTGCGGAAAAATTGGGAGAAGGGGCAAGTGCGCCTTTGGCCCAAGCAATCATCGCGCTCGCAAGTGAGAATGCCGACGATCGCGATCGGGCCATCGAAAATCTTCGCCAGGCCGACGATAAGTCCCATCTGGCGTATATCCTGAACCTTGCTGCCAGACAGCAATTAATGCGAGGGAACATTTCCGAATCCCGCTGGATTGCACAAAATGCCCTCTCTGTTGCTTTGGAGATCAAGGAGCCCAATGAAGTGTTGTTGGCGCAAGCAACTCTGGTTCAAACCAGTTTGGGGCAAAAGTCTTCCGGCAATATCGCTTGTGATATTGCGGCAATGAAACATATCTTGAAAAACCCTGACGGTCTGAGGACGCGCACATTGGGCGCAATTAATGCCGCTCTGGACCAGCATGCGAAGGAAATAGCAGAATAAGGAATAGTCTTTAATGGCCAAATTTATTGTTGAGCGTTCTTTTTCACCACCATTGACAGAACAGGAGCTCGCCGAGGTAGGGGAACGGATGGCACCATGCCTCGAGCTTTATAATGTAAAATGGCTTCGCAGCTATTGGAGTGCCGACCGGCAACGGATGATCTGCGAGTATGAGGCGCCGGATACAGAATCGGTTAGAAAGGTCCAGCGCGAGGCCGGTGCTAAATTCGAAAAAGTATGGGCGACCGATTTACTGGAATAGATCTAGCGAATTGCATCTGCATACCGATTAAGGTCTGCTTAGTTCCGGTTCCGGCCCTTAGCGGTCATTGGATGCGTCTCGTTAAAGCTGCATTGCAACCCTTCAATCCAGACGTTCACAATCTACACTGCGCTAGTATTGATTTGACACCAAATTTTTGAGATTGGGGTCAACCAAACATCGGTCGATGGAGCGACCGATCACACTTTGAAGCAGTAGTCGATGACTTCGGTAAAGCCCGTTTCTTCCCTCGAAAGCTTTGCTTCCAGCTCGTTCAAATAAGTGACAATGGGCAAGGTGCACGTTGACGACTCCTCAATGCGGAATTCAGCATTATAGTGCTTGCCAAATGGCGGCTACTCATCGCTTGATAGAAGTCGAGATGCCGCTTGAATCGACTAAACATTTTTCCTCTGACAATGCCAATTTCAGACATTCAAAATCAGGAAACAGATGAGCCAATGTCTCACTTAAATTAATCTGCAATTGCTCTCAAAAACCTTGACTACGGACAAGCCTTAGAAGTAGCAGTCAAATATCTAAATGATAAAAGTAATTAATAATTTTTTGACAAAAATTATCGATTTGATTTTATATGATGTTCCTGTGAGGGTTCCTTTATCGGGAGGGACCTAACTTGACCATTTCATATCAAGACCTCGTGGGCGGCGACCCGACGAGCGTACGGAAAGCAATCCGCAGTGGAGACTATACCGGGCATACTGCTGGTCTGGGTCGCGGTTTTCTGCAGGTAAATCTAGCAATTCTCCCGCAGTCATATGCACTTGATTTCATGAGGTTTTGCCAACGGAACATGAAACCCTGCCCGCTGGCCGGGGTGTCTGATACGGGTAATCCGCAAATGTTTACGTTGGGCCACGATATTGACATCCGCACTGATGTTTCGGCCTACAACATCTACCGAGACGGAAAGCTCGATCAGGTTGTCACCGACATTTCTAACGTCTGGACTGATGAAATGGTCGCCTTTGCGCTCGGATGTTCCTTCACTTTCGAACATGCTCTGCAACGTGCTGGCATACCTGTCTGGCATATCGACAATAATCGGACCGTGCCAATGTTTCGATCCAATATCGATACGGTGCCCGCAGGCCCTTTTTCGGGAAAGATGGTTGTCAGCATGCGGGCTATCCCGGCGGACAGAGTCGCGGAGGCAGCCGAAATCTCAAGTAAATATCCGCTTGCCCATGGTGCACCAATATTCTGGGGTGACCCCGCCGGGATCGGCATCGCCGACGTTAGTTCCCCGGACTGGGGTGACTCTGTCCCGGTCGAAGAAGGGCAATTATCAGTTTTCTGGGCTTGCGGCGTGACGCCACAAGTTGCCATCGAAGCCGCACAATTATCCATCTGCATCACACACAAACCCGGATGCATGCTGATTACCGATATCGCCGAAGACGCAGTCGTACCGGTAGTTTTTTCAACCCTACCCAATCCAGGAAATTTTCGACAAAGAGAGAAATAATGAAAAGAACATTGAGCCGAGAAGGTCATCTATGGACACCCCTCTGATTGCAAGTAGTTTTTGACGTGGTTCGCGGGTTAGGTTTGCAGTCATCTATCCAGCCTCTCATTGCAGCATAATGTTTGCTGCGGGCCATAATGGAATCCCTGGATCCATGCCCCTGTCTCAAAATTTAAAAGAGGCGAACGCCGTGTCCGTCGTCAGGGTTTTTGGACCTACTGATAGCAAGTGAGAATGTTGCCTAATGGCACTTCGTTGCCTTTTTCCACGTTCCCTGTTTCAAGTTGTAGGTTCCCTGTTCCCTCCAGAAATTTCCCTGTTAGTTTGAGTAGGGAATTTCGAGTGTAAGCACCTGAAATTGCGTGAGTTTTTGAGCATTAAATGCCTCCAATGTTGGCAAATTCGCAAAATTTCCTTGTATTTTGCCGCGCAACAGCGAAATCAGGGCGGAGACGGGTTCGCTCATGACTGCGCCCACCACCATTCAGTCTTCCCACAAAATACGTTTGTTGCGGTGGTTCGGAAACCCTCCGACATCTCATGAAGTTAGCCGGGTGTTGGGCCATAT
Source organism: Hyphomicrobiales bacterium (assembly GCA_021775875.1). Classification (GTDB taxonomy): domain Bacteria; phylum Pseudomonadota; class Alphaproteobacteria; order Rhizobiales; family NORP267; genus NORP267. The sequence continues at coordinate 21,835 of JAJFHA010000006.1, forward strand.
CGTCTGGTGCAGAGACGGCAATTATCGCGCAAATTGGCCTGAAATAGCCAAAAGTCTCTGCAGGCCATTTTTGAGGACCAGACGGTGATATGCGTGATGCGGGATATTGGGGGTTAGTGTTTGGCAAATCCAAGGATTTCGCGCTGTTCGTTCCAGGAATTAGGAAGCGGCAACAGGCGGCGGACGCGTTTGAGCGTCAGGTCGATAGGCTGCATGCCTTTGAGAATCTTGTCGACAATGTCAGGAGCGAGGTGGGCGAGGGACAGGAATCGGCTGATCTCGTTGCGGTCTTCATTGTAGTAGCGGGCTAATTCATCAATGGAATTGGCTTTGCCGTTGGTTAGATCGTTCAACCAAAGATAGGCCTTGGCGATGGCCGTGATGAGATTGTTGTCTGGGCTAGGGGCACTGTCACGTTAAAACGCGTAATCGAACAAAGCCTGAATACAAATCCGTTTCAAGCGGCCGCCGTCACCGTTTGCCATACGCTCATTGCTTCTCCTCGAAACCGACGCATGGTGTGTCTGGAAATCAGGTGACGTTGAATATTGAAAGTGTTGTAAATGGCGGCATGGATAGACAAAAATCGTTGGGCGGACTCTGCGGATTTGAACCGTTTCATTCGTCGTTCTTGTTGTCGGACAGGCAAGTGAGAATTCTCCACCCGATTGTACTTTCTGCCACCAAAATCATGAAGCCCGGACAAGCATAGCTCTCTCAAAGCAGCGCCGTAAGATGGCAATTTGTCAGTTACGATTGCGTCCGGAACATAACGTTGGGATTTCAATAATTTGCGCATTAGCTTGAGGGCCGCTTTTTTGTTCCTTCGCGATTGCACCAGGATATCCAGCACTTCACCTTCACTGTCGACGGCACGCCAAAGATATGTTCGCTTGCCGTTGATCGACACAAACACCTCATCCAAATGCCACCGATTATCTGGGCGACGGCGCATTCCCTTCAATTAACGTGCTTAAAATTGGCCGAACTCGAGAGCCTAGCGCCGAACCGTCTCATATGAAACGTCGATAGAACGTTCAACCAATAAATTCTCGACATCCCGGTAACTGAGTGGAAACCGAAAATACAGCCAAACGGAATACTGGATAACTTCACAGGAAAAGCGATGGCGTTGGTATGAGATTTTTTGCATCCGACGATATTACAGGACGGTCGGGGAACGGTCATCAAGTTACCGTGGTAGTACCCTATCGGTTGCTCCTCACTTAAAAATAAAGGAGGAGCAACCAGTTTCAGCAGCTCCTATTGGGGGAAAACGAATTTTGTATGCACCATGTCCAGTCTGGAAACCGATGCGGACAGCAGGGGAGCTGCCAGCTGAAAACCTGGATCAGCAATCAAACCAAAATACGCAGCTGTGTTGTTCCACTCAACAATCCCGGCCATATCTGGAGCCAGCAAATAATCACCTGCCAGGGCATTTTCCAGTGGTTTGAGTGATGCAATAAATGTTGGTGGGCCATATCTCTGCTTCGGCGCATCCGAGAGTGTGAAATACGCAGGCAAGGATACTGCGGCAGCAAATGTGGTCCATGCATTGAAAAACTCGTAAGTTTTGTCCTCATACAGGGTCAGTTGTGTATCTTCATCGACTGTAAATAATGCCTGTTTGAAAAATGTCAGTGCATCATCGCGTAACGGAAACAAATCTTGCGCATCTCTGTCCGCATGCATCTCTTCGCGTGCCTCAAGGCTGGGCCATTCAAACAGTACGATCATCTGTGGTGTTATTTCGCCGCCGGTGACTGCGCTCACACTGAAACTGCCGAGCATTTTTCCACCATGCTTCTCAACGATTGGCAAAATTTTGGGAAGATAGTCCGTCATCAACTGTGCTTCTTTGCCACCCTCGACCGAGATATACGAAATTTCGATTACGGTGTCTGCTTTAAGCAACAGGGTTGCCTGACGGGTTTCTGCACGGGGCGAACTCACCGCCATTATCATAAATACAGCGATTGCGCCGATGATCGCGGCGAATTGTTTCAGAGGTGGTTTTGGAATCTTCCAGCCGGATTTGGATATTGTAGTCATCGTTTTATTCGTCCTAGTTTGGTTTGTTTAGGGAGAGAGAAAGCACATGCGAATCGCGCTATATTCAGGCGGATCACGCTGCGTTCTGGATTGTATTGCGTTCGATGAAAGCGGCATTGGCTGATAGCAATTTGCCGAGTTCGTCCACGAGTTTCTTTTTCATAACCGGAACCAATAATTTTCCGATCAGACCCATCTTGGGCGTAAATATCATCCGCATCGTCACTTTGGTGCGATTGTGACCGACAGACGTGAAATCAAGAGTTCCGACAGCGGTCTTCAGTGGCATGGTTCCATCGTAGATATCGAGTACCAGTTGCTTTTCCGGGACATAGCCGATGATTTTTTCTCGGATGAAATTTTTTCCATCGGAGAAATTGCATTGGCGACTTGCTCCCAGCCCGGTTTCAGAGCTTCCCTGGATCAGGTGAGAATTCTTCAAACCCGGGTGAAACTGGGCGATATTGGCGAAGTCATTCCAACTGGCCCACACTTCAGATATTTGTGCATTTACGATTTGATTTGCAGTTATTTCAGCCATGAAAATCTCCTTTTTGGCTTTTGTTTGTATGTCGTATTTACAATCCGCTTGCGGCGACCCTGTCGCCCTGGTCGTTTGAGAGATTCAGCGCCTTATCCATCCGTTTATTCAGTGCTTCGCCACTGGTACGCCAGGCCTCGACCGTATCTTCCAGACCGGTGGCCCAACGCATGATGTTTGGAAACGTGTCGTATGGGATATGGCTGCGCGGCATTTGGCTCAAGGGAGCAGCAAGGTCGAAATCAGCCAGCGTCACGGTATCGCCAACAACAAAATTACGATTCCGGAGGTGGTCGTCCAAAATCGGTCCATGAAGCGCCAGAAGTCTGTCGGCTTCCGCGAGACGCGCGGTGTTTACAGCTGCCCCAATTACGGGCGCGATGACTTTCTCTTCGAAATAAATTGGCGCGGGCTGGCGAAAATGTTCAGCGGCCCAGAACATCCATTTCAGGACTTCAAACCGAAGTACCCCGGATGGCCAAAGCGTCGTATCGTCAGTTTTTTCGCAGAGATAAATCATGATGGCGCCCGCTTCGGACAATATGATTGGATTTCGCCCGGGCTCATCATCAACCAGAACGGGGACCATGCCCGTCGGATTGAGCGTGACGAACTCTTGCTGGCGATTTTGTTGCGCCAACAGGTCGATAAACACTTCTTCGACATCGATATTCAAATGCTTGATCGCTGCACTAACCCGTCGGCAGCTACCCGAACCTGGGTCGGCATAAAACTTGAGTGTCATATTGAGTTTCTCTGTTTGATGGATTTGGTCTGCACTGTACTTAATGAGTTGTATATTTGCTGCATAGTCAGCATATTTAAGTTTGATCAGAGCAAATATGCGCCCTTTCAAATTGGAGATCGAACAAAAATGAATTGGGATGACATGAAGGTGTTTTTGGCGATTGCCCAGGCAAAGGGCCTGAAAAAGGCCGCATACAGGCTAGGTATCCACCACACATCCTGTGCCAGAAAAATCAAAGCCCTGGAAACCGCGTTAGGAACCAAACTTTTTGACCGCCTTGCCAGTGGCTATGAACTGACACCGGCAGGAGAGCATTTGCGCATTTCCGCTTCTAAAATCCAGGATGAATTCAACACCATTGAATGCGACCTTACGGGCCAGGACGCGCGTCTTGAAGGCGATATCTGCGTCACGATCCCTAATGGATTCGCCACCCATCTCCTGATGCCAGGTATCGCAGATTTTATGGATATCTATCCTGATGTGAATGTGGAGATCAACATGACCTACGCGTACAGGGATCTGGCCCGACGCGAGGCCGATGTGGCGATCCGTCTTACCGACAACCCGCCCGAATCTCTCGCGGGCAAAAGAGTGGGCCGCGTGTATAGCTCAGCTTATGCCAGCGCTCAGTATCTCGAAACCCATGACCCGTTGAATGACCCGAGTTCCTGTCACTGGCTTGGTTGGGGCGATGCCGCCAATCATTTGCAATGGGCCGAGAAAAAGAAATACCCAGATATTCCGGTACGCGGGAATATGTATTCCGACGTCCTTCAATTATCAGCCATCAAATCTCATATGGGAATTGCCTCATTGCCTTGTTATATAGGGGATAGAGAAGCCGGGATAAAGCGGATTGCGATGGCTGAACCTGTGCCAAGGGACTGGATTTGGGTGCTTGCGCATAAAGATATGATGTCCAATGCGCGGGTAAGGGCCTTTATGGGCTCCATATCTACTTTTTTCGACCAACACAAAAACGTCGTGGAAGGCAGAAGCTAGCAAAGGCATTGTCAGAGGAAAATGACTTGAGCCGGTAGGGGACATTTCATAGCGTTGTCGGATGAGAAATCCATTCCGCTACTTTAAGACTTCCCCCGAGATTATCCGCCTGGCGGTCATGATGTATGTTCGATTTCCCTTTTCACTTCGAAATGTTGAGGATCTGCTCCACGAGCGTGGGGTCGATGTGAGCCATGAGACTGTACGTGCCTGGTGGAATAGGTTTGGGCCGATATTTGCTGCACAGATCAAAAATAGGCGGTCTGAACTACAAAGAAATTGATCAAATTGGCGATGGCATCTGGACGAGGTGTTCGTGAAGATCAATGGCGAAACCCACTATCTCTGGCGCGCCGTTGATCACGAAGATGAGGTTCTTGAAGTTTTTGTCACCAAGCGGAGGAACCATACCGTTTCATTGCTGTTTCTACGCAAAGCAATGAAACGATATGGCAGCCCAAAGGTCATTGTGACGGATAAACTGCTGTCCTATCGGGCAGCCATGAAAGAGCTTGGCAACGAAGCACACCAAGAAACGGGGCATAGGCTCAACAATCGAGCGGAAAACGCACATCAACCATTCCGGCGACGAGAACGAGCAATGTTGAAATTCAGAAGTGCAAAATCACTTCAGAAATTCACGTCGATCCATGCCTCAACCCACAATCATTTCAATAAAGAACGACATCTAAATCGCCGCAATCATTTCAAGGAAAGCCGTTCGCAGGCGCTTGCCGAATGGCGGCAGCCCGTCGCCTAACAAAAATCTATATGCGGTTTGGCTCGCCTATATATTTTCCTCTGACAATGCCCATCCAAAAGCTACCGATTATCTGGGTGAGGCGCTTGTATGAGATTTTTTGTCATCCGACGATATTACATGCCTGTCGGGGAACGGTCACCAAGTTACCGTGACAGTACCGTTGAGATGCAGCCTGGCTCGCCTAAATATTTTTTCCTCTGACAATGCTGGCGAAACCATTCTACTCGAACGCCAAAGAATCAAACGAAACACATTCAATCAGCGGTGTTTGCAATACCGCAACAAAGTCACCTAATATCAACAAACTGATAAGCCAACATCTCGCTTAAGCTAGGCAGCAATCGCTCCCAAAAACCCTGACGACAGATAAGACACAGCTGCTCCCGCCATTGCGTAATGGTTGAAAAACAGAAGCGGTATATTCAAACTAGGATTCAAATCATGACAGTAGTCGACGTTCATACGCATATGCTCAATGAAGCGTGGGTAAACACAATCGCGGAACATGGTAAGTGCTATACGATTAAAGAATTAGGGGGGCAACGGGTGATCCACATGGACGGCGCTCCCTTCATGACCTTGATGGACGGCATGTTCGATTATACCAAGCGTATCGAGAACATGGATAGGGCGGGGGTCGATGTAGCCATCGTCTCTCTAACCTGTCCTAGCGTCTATTGGGGAGGCGAAGACCTGAGCACTCGTACGGCGCAAATGATGAACGAAGATATGGCCGAGCAGCAACGTAAATGGCCAGACCGGATTCGCTATTTCGCCACCCTGCCATGGCAGTATCCCGACAAAGCCGTGACCGAATTGGCGCGCGCTTGCGAAAACGGCGCTGTCGGGGTGTTCGTCTCAGCAAATATCAGCGGAATGACCCTCACAGACAAGAAAATCGCCCCAATCTGGGACGAAATTAACCGGCGCGGTCTACCGGTGCTGCTCCACCCTACCGCTCCTCCGGGGGCCGGAGAGATGGATTTAGTCAACTATAATCTGACCGCGTCAATGGGTTTCATGTTCGATACATCCTTGGCTGTTTCCCGCATGATTTTCGATGGATTTTTTGACCGCTACACGGACCTCAAGATCATAGCTGGGCACGGTGGTGGCTTCCTGCCTTATCAGGCTGGACGTTTGGATATGTGCTATAGAAACATGCCTCCTTGCCGGGAGAAAATCTCGCGTCCACCAAGTACCTACCTGTCGCAAATCTATTACGACTCGGTGATCTTCACGCAGGGCGCCCTAGACTTGTGTGTCAATGTTGGCGGAGCCGACAATGTTCTATATGGGTCCGATTACCCCCACAATATCGGCGACATGTCGGGATGCCTGGGACGCGTAGACTCTCTTCCTGCCTCGGTTCGCCAAAGGGTCAGGGGCGATAATGCCATTCGGATTTTCGGATTGTAGGCGGTTTTTCTCTTGGGCCGGCAGGCAAGCTAAAAGCGGCTCAACGGAAGTAAAGATGCCAACAATGAAGTTGGATATTTTGCGGGCTTGCTGGCCAGGGCAATATTTTTCTGATTGGCGTCACCTGGCCGCTTGATATCCGACGATTGCAGGATTTCATTCGGCTGACTCAAGCTTCTTTGACAAAGCCCAACCTCATTGTCTGCAAACCGAAAAAAGAAAACCGTTGGATATTGAGCACATTGCAGTTGCCGGTGCTGGACAAACTGGCGCAATCGCAATCGCAAGGCTACACTCAGTCAGAAAAGGGCCCAGAAATGTCAGTTGAAAAGGACTCAAAGGTGTCGATTGAAAAGGTAGATACGCTCGTTGTCGGTGGCGGCCAGGCCGGCGTGGCTATGAGCGAACACCTGAGCAATTGTGGCGTGCCCCACCTCGTCCTGGAGCGGCACCGAATTGCTGAACGCTGGCGTTCGGAAAGATGGGATTCTTTGGTTGCTAATGGCCCTGCCTGGCATGATCGATTTCCGGGTCTGGAGTTTGCCAACACCGACCCTGATGTCTTTGCCCCTAAGGAAATGGTTGCAGACTATTTTGTCGAATACGCGGAAAGGATCAACGCGCCTATCCGCTGCGGTGTCGAGGTAAAGGAGGTCCAGAGGAATGTTGGCCGGTCTGGTTTCCTTGTTAAAACGTCGGATGGCGTGATTGAAGCTAACAACGTGGTTGCCGCTACCGGACCCTTTCAATGCCCTGTCACTCCAACTGTTGTTCCCGAAGATGCAGGCGTTATGCAGATGCATTCGAGTGCCTATCGCAATCCCAGCCAGTTGCCTGAGGGCGCTACGCTGGTCGTCGGAGCGGGGTCTTCGGGGGTGCAGATCGCAGATGAACTCTTAGCTGCAGGAAAGCGAGTTTATCTCTCTGTCGGCCCGCATGATCGCCCTCCTCGGAGCTATCGCGAACGCGACAATGTCTGGTGGCTCGGGGTCCTCGGCAAATGGGAAGCCGCGACCCCCGGGCCGGGCACGGAACATGTCACGATCGCTGTGAGCGGTGCCCGAGGGGGCCGCACCATCGACTTTCGGCGTCTTGCCGCTCAAGGGATGATGCTCGTAGGCCGAACCGAATCGTTCAAGGATGGTGTGATGGCTTTCGCGTCGGACCTTGCCGACAATATTAGGCATGGGGATACGAACTATCTGTCGGTGCTAGACGAAGCCGATGCCTATATTGATCGCAATGGTCTCAATCTTCCCGAGGAGCCTGAAGCCCGCAAGATCGGACCGGACCCGCAATGTATGACCGATCCCATTCTTGATCTGGATCTCGCGGAAGCTGGCATAACCTCGATCATTTGGGCAACAGGATTTGCAGTTGATTATAGCTGGTTGAAGGTCGATGCGTTCGACGAAGAAGGCAAGCCGAAGCATCAACGCGGTGTTTCGTCTGAGCCAGGAATCTATTTCCTAGGATTGCCATGGTTATCGCGGCGGGGGTCCTCTTTCATCTGGGGCGTTTGGCACGACGCCAAATTTCTGGCGGACTATATTTCCACGCAACGCTCATATTTGGCATACCGTGTTTCCGCGCGAAGGAAGATCGAAGGTTCATAAAGTGGCATTGTCACGTTAACCAGCAGCAGGCGTAGGAAACCCCATTGGCATTTTTCACGCGGCCGAGCTTGCAGTTTTCCATACATTGAACGCGTCGATGCGATCTTGCTTGAAGATGGTTCTGTTGAGTAAATGCCGTTGGAGATAGAAAGTGTTGTAAGTGGCCGATTGTACATTGAGAAATCTCTGTGCGGAGCCAGGTGACTTGAATTTTTGCATCTTTCGTTCCCTTCACCGCACCGGCTGGTGGAAATTCTCGGCACGGTTATTTGTCCGCTTGTTATCGACATGCTCTGCACTTAGTCCAATCATTCTGAAGGCCATGTGATATGGTCGAAGCTTGTCGGTTACAAACCGGATCGGTGCCCAGCCCTGTTTCTTCAGGAATTTGCGCATCAACTCCAATACCGCCTTGGCTGAACCAGGAAGTCGAGAACCTCGCCTTCATTGTCGACCGCACGCCACAGCCAATGTCGGTTGTCACGGATCACGGTGACCATTTCTTCCAGGTGCCAGTAGTCGCTAGGAGTTGGTCGTGATTTTCGTAATTTGACAGCAATTGGCGCACCAAACTTTAGAAACCAACGCCTGACCGTTTCATATGAAACATCCAATCCGCGTTCTGCCAGCAGATATTCAATATCCCGGTAACTCAAGGTGAACCGTGCATAAAGCCAAACTGCATGGCGGATTATATGAGGTGAGAAACGATGGCGTTTGAAGGAGATATTCTGCATCTCAAAAGGCTACTTTGATATGCTATCCAAATGCCAGCCAGTTAACGTGACAATGCTAGAAATTGAACCAAGCGGGTGTCCAGGAGACTAGGGGCACCTCACCATCATACCGCAGACTAAGTTGACAAAATTATCCGATTTTTGTGATATTGGTATGGCTAACGCGGTTTCTAGGATTCCATTTCTTGCTAATATAGGCTGACCAAAATCTTATATTTTCAATAAGGGATTGCTGGAACAGTTGGAGGGAACATGCTGCTAGAGGTGGTTTATTCACCAACTCTTATTCTGGGCTCGCTGGCTGTCGCGATCATGGGATCGTTCACGGCTTTGCGTCTGACCTCCAATCTTCGCGATCTGACAGCAGGTCAGCGCAAGTTTCGGGTCACGCAGGGTGCGCTGGCGTTAGGCACCGGCATCTGGTCCATGCATTTTACCGGGATGCTTGCGGTGTCGCTGCCGATCCCGATCAGTTTTGATCCGTTGCGCACACTGGCGTCCGCGCTTCTCGCAGTGCTGGTTGTCGGCATGGCGCTTTTGTCGTTGCATTTCGGCGTCAGAACAAAGACACGGATTTATATTGCCGGGATTATTACCGGCCTCGGTATTGTCAGCATGCATTATCTGGGCATGAGTGCGATATCGGCAAATTGTATCGTGACTTACAGTCCAGCCGGGATTTTGCTGGCAATCGGCATTGGTATCGCGTCGTCGATAGCGGCGATTGAGCTCGCCTATGGCAATCGATCGCTTCTCAGCATTTCAGCTGGTTCTGTGGTTTTGGGATTAGCTATTTCCGCGATGCATTATTCGGCGATGTATTTTACGGTTTTCAGCCTTGGGGTGGAACTGACCCATGTTCCGACTTCTCTTCTGGATACCGACCAGATGGCGCTGGTTGTGGTGCTGTCTTCTTTTGTGCTCTCCGGACTATTCCTTTTGATGACCATGCCAGGCGACAACCGGTTTCAACTTGGCGGGCAAGATATTGCCCCAACAAGTGATGTTGCGGCACGGTTGGGTGAGCAGGATCAAAATACGTCAAGCGCGGTTTCGGTTGACACCTCAACGAACGGCACAATTGTCCCGCAGAAACAAATCAATATTCCCTATGAGCGCAACAAAGTGCTCAGGTTCCTGCCTGCCAACACAATTAAAGTTATAAAGGCGGATGGTCATTACTCACGTATCAATAACGGCGAAGGGGATTTGTTCTGTCCGTGGTCGATTTCGCGGATAGAGAAAAAACTGGATCCGGCGGATTTCATGCGCACCCACCGCAGTTTCATTGTCAACAAAACTCACATTACCGGCTTTCGACGTGATGGTGACAAGGCGTTCTGTATTGTCGGCACTGACAACGGCATCGAAATTCCGGTCAGCCGTTCCCGGGTAGCGGAAATGCGTAAGGTCCTCCAACTGAACTGAGCGCAATCGACTTAATCCGCATTTAGCGCAAGAATCCCGCAGTTCGTGCATTCAAATCGACTGCCGCCCATTGGCACTCCCTCCTGCCAAACGTTCGAATCTAGAATGTAAAAAAAAGCAGGAGGGAACATGATACCGGGTTCATTTGAATATCACCGACCATCGTCGCTTGCCGACGCTGTCGGATTGTTGTCGTCATTAGGTGACGATGCGTTGTTGGTAGCTGGCGGACATAGCCTTATCCCGATGATGAAATTCCGCATGGCCGTGCCTGAGCATCTGGTAGATCTTCAGGATGTGAAATCGCTGAAATCCATTTCACTAGATAGTGGTCAGATTTCGCTCGGTGCGATGGTTACACAGGCTGAAATAATCCTGTCTGATGAGCTGCATGTAGCCTGTCCCATACTTCGCGAAGTTTCTTATCAGATTGCCGATCCGCAAATCCGTAATCTGGGTACCATCGGCGGCAACGTTGCCAATGGCGATCCGGGCAATGACATGCCGGCGATTATGCAGGTTTTGGACGCAACATATATTCTGACTGGCCCGGATGGCGAGCGGGAAATTGCGGCACGCGAATTTTATGAAAGCGCATTTTTTACGGCGCGTCAGGACAACGAAATCCTGACGACGATCCGTTTTGCCGCTCCTGCAGCGGGGCATGGCTCTTCATATGTCAAACAGAAACGCAAGATTGGCGATTATGCAACAGCTGCTGCCGCGGTGATCGTGACCATGTCGGGTGACACCTGCGCGTCCGCATCTATCGGATTGACGAATGTCGCAGATACACCACTTTGGGCTGAAAATGCCGCCTCCCTTCTGGTTGGATCGTCGCTTGATGGTGAAACGATTAAGGCCGCAGCAGACGCCGCCAAGGCAATCACCGATCCGGCAGATGATGGCCGTGGGCCCAAAGATTATCGCACCCATATCGCAGGCATCATGGTGCAACGCGCCATCGCAAATGCCGTTGACCGTGCCAAATAAATTGCGTCATGACGCTGGAGAATTAAATGTCTGAAATCAATATCAATATGACCGTGAACGGTCAAAAAATCGAGGCGAGCGCCGATCCGCGCACGCTGCTTATTCATTTTCTGCGCGAGGATCAAAACCTCACCGGACCCCATATTGGCTGCGATACAAGCCATTGTGGTGCGTGCACCGTTGATATGAACGGCATGTCAGTGAAAGCCTGCACCGTCTTTGTCGGGCAGGCCAATGGTGCTGACATTGTGACCATTGAAGGTATCGCACAAGCAGATGGAACGCTGCACGCGCTTCAGGAAGCGTTTCGCCAACACCACGGTTTGCAATGTGGTTTTTGTACTCCTGGCATGATTACCCGGGCCTATCGTTTATTGCAGGAAAATCCCTCCCCTACGGAAGAGGAAATTCGTTACGGAATTTCCGGAAATCTGTGCCGGTGCACAGGGTATCAGAATATCGTCAAGGCCATACAGGTCGCCGCCGAAGAACTGTCCGTTAAGGAGGCCGCAGAATAACATGAATGACCAGACCCCCATTTCTCGTGAAGAGCGAATTGAAAAACTCCAGGGCCTCGGCTCTTCCCGCAAACGCGTTGAAGACGCCCGATTTACGCAAGGCGCAGGAAATTATGTCGACGATATAAAATTGCCAGGAATGTTGTTTGGCGATTTTGTCCGCAGCCCCTATGGGCATGCCCGCATTAAGTCGATCAAAACCGAAGCGGCGCTGGCGGTGCCGGGTGTGCTTGCGGTGATTACCGCCGAAGACCTCAAACCCCTCAACTTGCATTATATGCCAACACTTGCCGGTGATGTTCAGGCTGTTTTGGCCGACGAGAAAGTTCTGTTCCAGGGACAGGAAGTTGCGTTCGTTGTGGCCACGGACCGTTATGCCGCTGCTGACGGTGTTGAACTGGTCGAAGTTGACTATGAAGGACTTCCCGTTATCAACGATGCCTTTAAGGCCATGGATGATAACGCGCCATTATTGCGAGAAGACATCAAGGACAAGATGGAAGGGGCGCACGGTCCTCGCAAACATCATAACCATATTTTCTCATGGGAAGAGGGCGATAAGAAAGGAACCGAAAAAGCATTGGCGGATGCCGATGTTGTTGTTGAAGAACTGATCACCTATCAGCGCGTTCATCCGTGCCCGCTGGAAACATGTGGTTGTGTTGCCTCGATGGACAAAATCAACGGCAAGCTGACGCTCTGGGGAACGTTTCAGGCACCCCATGCTGTGCGCACCGTGGCTTCGCTCATTACCAATATCGCTGAACATAATATTCGCGTCATCTCGCCGGATATTGGCGGCGGTTTTGGCAACAAAGTTGGTGTTTATCCAGGATATATCTGCGCAGCGGTTGCTTCTATCGTCACCGGAAAGCCGGTGAAATGGGTCGAAGACCGCATAGAAAACCTGTCTGCCACGGCTTTTGCGCGTGATTACCATATGACCGGCAAAATTGCGGCAACCAAAGACGGAAAAATTACCGGCCTTTCGGCGCATGTGCTGGCCGATCACGGCGCGTTTGATGCGTGCGCCGACCCGACCAAGTTCCCGGCCGGGTTCTTCAGCATCGTAACAGGATCTTACGACATTCCCGTCGCCTATTGCGGTGTTGACGGGGTTTATACCAATAAAGCCCCGGGCGGCGTAGCTTATCGTTGCTCGTTCCGGGTAACGGAAGCTGCATATCTGATCGAGCGGATGATCGATATTCTGGCGCGCAAGTTGGATATGGATCCAGCCGAAATACGGTTGAAGAACTTCATCAAGAAAGAGCAGTTCCCCTACAATTCTGCGCTAGGTTGGGAATATGATTCAGGTGACTATCACACCGCCATGGATAAAGCGCTTGCCAGCGTAGACTATAACGCGCTGCGCGCGGAGCAGGAGGAAAACCGGGCGGCGTTTGATCGCGGTGAGACCCGTAATCTGATGGGCATCGGCGTTGCATTCTTTACCGAAATCGTTGGCGCGGGACCGGTCAAAAATTGCGACATTCTCGGGCTTGGTATGTTTGATAGTTGTGAAATCCGCATCCATCCGACGGGCTCTGCAATCGCGCGTCTTGGCACGATCAGTCAAGGCCAGGGACATGCCACCACGTTTGCGCAAATCGTGGCGTCAGAAATCGGAATTCCAGCGGAAGATATCACGCTGGAAGAAGGTGATACTGATACGGCACCCTATGGATTAGGAACGTATGGCTCACGTTCTACACCGGTAGCGGGCGCTGCAACTGCGATGGCGGGTCGGAAAATACGCGCAAAAGCCCAGATGATAGCGGCTTATCTTCTGGAAGTTCATGAGGGCGATCTGGAATGGGACGTTGACCGGTTTCAGGTTAAAGGTAACCCGGAAGCGCACAAGACCATGAAGGAAATTGCCTTTGCGTCTTATAATCAGGCGATCCCCGGACTGGAGCCCGGTCTTGAAGCCGTGTCATACTATGATCCACCGAATATGACCTATCCGTTTGGTGCGTATATCGGTGTGGTCGATATAGATGTGGATACCGGCGTTGTTGATGTGCGCAGCTTCTATGCGCTGGACGATTGCGGTACTCGGATCAATCCAATGATCATCGAGGGGCAGGTTCATGGCGGTTTAACCGAATCTCTGGCCATCGTCATGGGGCAGGATATTTCCTATGACGAGACCGGCAATATCAAAGGCGCAACGTTGATGGACTACTTCCTGCCAACAGCAGTGGAGACGCCTAACTGGGAAACCGATTTCACGACAACGCCAAGTCCGCATCATCCTATCGGTGCGAAAGGTGTTGGTGAAAGCCCGAACGTTGGCGGCGTCCCGGCCTTGTCGAATGCGGTTCATGATGCCTTTGCGCACAAAGGCCTGACCCACACACAGATGCCACACGATCATTGGCGCATCTGGAAGACAGCGCAAAAACTTGGCCTGACGGATTAGTTGATCAAAAAATGGTGCGGACTGTAACTTATTGCCAGCACCATTTTTCTTCAAGTGGATGATGATGACCCAGTTACCCGACATAATATCCAGGCTGGCTGACGTCGATTATATCGCTGACGACACCATCGCAACAGCGCTCCAGCTGGCGATTGATCTGCGCCGTCCCTTGTTGCTTGAAGGTGAAGCTGGTGTTGGCAAGACCGAAATCGCAAAAGCGCTAGCGGCGATTCTCGATACGAAACTCATCCGCCTTCAGTGTTATGAAGGGCTTGATGCGTCTGCTGCGATTTACGAATGGAATTATCAACGGCAATTGCTTTCAATAAAGGCATCCGAAACTTTCGCGGGCGGTGCAAAAGAAATTGAAGATCATATATTTTCAAAAGACTTTCTGCTTGAGCGGCCTTTATTGCAAGCTATAAGTCAGGACAAGGCACCGGTACTCCTGATCGACGAAATTGACCGGGCCGATATGGAATTTGAGGCTTACCTGCTGGAAATTCTCTCCGAATTTCAGGTCACCGTGCCCGAGCTTGGCACCATTCAGGCCACCAGTATTCCCCATGTGATTCTGACCTCAAACGGTACACGGGAATTATCCGACGCACTGCGTCGGCGCTGTCTTTATTCGTATATAGATTTTCCAACCATGGAGCGTGAATTGGAAATTCTTCTGGCGCGGATGCCAAATATCGAGCACGAATTTGCTGCGCAAGTTGCGCGCTTTGTGCAGGCATTGCGCAAGGAAAATTTGGAGAAAATCCCTGGCGTTGCCGAGACCCTGGATTGGGCAGCGGCTCTGGTCGGATTGAATACGCAAAGTCTTGATGGTGATCTGATCCAAATCCAATCAACGCTTATTTGCCTCCTGAAAACCGAAGCTGACGTGAAATCGATTACACCGGAAGTCACAAGCCGACTTGCCGGCGAGGCTGCCTGATTGATGGCTTATGCAACAGACACAATCACATCCAAAAATCTGTCGGCAGATCGCCCACTGATGACGCGCATGGTCGGCTTTGTTGATCATTTGAGGCTGAACGGTTTTGTCGTTAGCCCGGCTGAAACCCGAAGCGCGCTTGCTACGATGACGCACACGAAGGGCCACACTGAGGCAGATCGTCAGCGTCTGAAAACTCTGCTCTCCAGCTGCCGCGAAGAATGGGACAGTTTTGATGATCTGTTCGAAGCCTATTGGTTCGCGCGCGGCAAAGAGCGGCAAACCCGGCATGCATCAGAATCGATTGTTCGGAAGACACCAAAATTGCCCCGTGCCTGGCAGAACCATTTGGATGAGCAAGACAGTTCCAGTTCAAAACATGCCCCACAAATTGAGGAAGAAGGGCACGTTCAAACTGATGGCAAGGCTTCAGGGCGACTGATGGCTTCCGATAAAGCAGCGTTGGAAAAAACAGATTTCCGTCAGTTTGTTAATCCGGCGGAAATAGCAGAAAGCGAGGCGCTGGCATATAGGCTGGCACGCGCCATTCGCTACCGCCAATCACGGCGCTATCGTCTTGCAAGTAAAGGTGGAAAACTGGATTTAAGGCGCACCATCCGCACCAATCTGCACCATGGTGGCGAACCCATAGACCTGGCGTTTAAAACCAAGCCCGACCGCCCGGTTCGGATCATTGTTATGCTCGATGTGTCCGGCTCGATGAAACATTATAGTCGATTTTTCCTGCAGTTCATCAAAGGATTGGTCGGTCAATGGGCACAAACCGACGCATATTTATTTCACACAAAGCTGATCCGCGTGACAGATACCTTGCGCGACAAGAACCCGATGAAGGCCATGACGCGGCTGTCGCTTATGGCGGATGGTTTTGGCGGAGGCACCCGCATTGGTGATTGTCTTGGTGTCTTCAACGACCATTACGCAAAAAAGGCCATCAACAGCCGTAGTGTCATAATGATTTTCAGTGACGGATACGACGTCGGGCCTCCGGAAAAAATGACGACAGAGCTTGAGCGTTTGAAAAAGCGCGTAAAGCGGCTGGTGTGGCTTAATCCGCTGCTGGGCTGGAAAAACTATGAACCGGTAACAGCCGCCATGGATGCTGCCATGCCCTACATCGATCATTTTGCGGCAGCCAACACCCTTGAAGCGTTGGCTGCTATCGAGTCCGATTTGAGGCAACTTTGAAAGGCTATGAAAATGACTTTGTCAGAAAAAACCTTGAATCTAATCGAGCAAATGCGCGCTCAAGGGGAGAGCTATTGCGTAGCAACCATATTGCGCACAGCGGATTCAACATCGGCGCGCCCTGGAGCGAAAGCGGTGATAACAACTGATGGCGAGTTGCACGGCTTTGTTGGTGGGGGGTGTGTAACGGGTGCGGTTCGGCGCGGCGCGCTTGAATGTCTGAAAAACGGACAACCCAATATGATCCGCATTAAACCAAAGGACGAAGTGAAAACGCCGGTTGATATTGATGGCGTTCAGCTTCATCAATCAAGTTGTCCAAGTGGTGGCACGGTCGAAATTTTTTTGGAGCCAACAAAAGCGGCCCGTACATTGTTGATTTGCGGGACTTCACCGATCGCGCAGGCGATTTTGCCACTCGCCAAGGGCCTCGGATATCGGGTGGTTGTTGCTGCTGCCGTCGAATATCATGAAGACATATCGGGCGCTGACTTGTATCTAGATGATTTTTTACTTGAGGGTTTATCTCTGTCGTCGAGCGATGCCGCGATTATAGCAACACAAGGCAAGCAGGATCGCGATGCCTTGAATGCGGTTCTCCTGTCCGGTGCTGGTTATAAAGGTATGGTTTGCAGCCGTAAGAAACGTAGTGCCCTGACCAACCAACTTATTTCTGAGAACAAGGACTTACAGCTTCTGATTGCGGAGCTTCATGCTCCAGCAGGGATTCATATTGGCGCTATTGAGCCCGAAGAAATCGCCCTTTCAGTAGTTACCGAAATTGTTGCGCATCTGAGAATGGGTGCGCAATGGACAGTTGAACATTTTTCCGAAACAACGAAGATTGCATAACACGGCATAGGGCGTTGATCCTCGGATTCCATCAAGGTCCGCAGCAAACATTATGCTGCAACGAGAGGCCGGATAGATGACTGCAAACCCAACCCGCATACAACGTCAAAAAGCACTTGCAATCCAAGGAGCGTCCATAGATGACAATGCCCATTTTGTTGTCTTTTGAACTCGACGCGGTCGACGCTTCCATGAAGGGGCTATAATCCTTTCGATGACTTAGGCTCTGGAAATGGCAATTGAAAGCAGACCTTTAGCCCGCCCAGTGATGATTTCTCGAAATCCAGGGTCTGCTGGTAGATTTCCAGCACATCGTTCACGATTGCCAATCCAAGTCCTGAACCGGCAATAGACTGATCCAGGCGCGCACCCCGCTTCTGTACTGTTTCTCGCAATACGTCGGAAATCCCAGGACCATCATCCTCGATCTCAAATGTCACCAAATTGTTGATGATGAAGGCTTTGACAACAACACGGCTTTTGGCGTGCTTCACGGCGTTCTCTATCAGGTTGCCCAAAATTTCCGTCAAATCGTCTTTTTCAATTTGCACGTAGAGATTATGACTGCATTCGGTTTGAATCGTCTTTATCTCTCCATCAGGTGTCCGCCGTAATGTTGCAACGATCCCGTCCAGAATGGGTACGATTTGCACTGACGGGATATTTCCAGCTTCGCGTAACCGTGCTGATGTCAGCTCTTTATCTATATGCCTGCGCATGATCTGTGTTGCTGTCTCAATTTCCCCTGCTATCTCGTCTTCGCCCTTGTCCCGCAATCGCCTGATATCAGAAATGAGGGCAGTGAGAGGTGTTTTGAATCCATGAGCAAGATTGTCAGCACGGTGTTTCTCCCTCTGCATAATAATTTCCTGCGCTGCAAGGAGATCATTGACTTCTTTCGCCAAAGGTAAAACTTCACTTGGTAAATCAGCGCTGATCCGGGATGCCGTGCCATTGCGGATCGAGGCAACTGATTTTTGAACAAGGGATAATGGACTGAGACCCATCGTAACCTGAACCCAGGCAGCGGCGAGTAGAAAAGTACCCAATAAGAGCAGAGAAAGTGCGACTTCAGCGGCGAAAACCGAACTCAATATTTCCAATTCCGCCAAATCCAGCGCGACAGCCATGCGGACAGTTTGTTCGCCAATCGGCGAACGGAATATCAAACTGCGTTCGTGGACCAGCAACGAAGATTTTTGAGGGCCTCCTATGTAATGCGAATGCACCGCATTGGGCCCGTGGGCTTCGGCAGGCAATATTAGCTCAGTGTCCCACAAGGATCGCGAACGGATTGTCTGGTCAACTGTCGTATTCACGATTTGCCAGTACAGACCCGAGTAGATGTTATCAAACCGGGGGTCAGCGAGTTTGCTGCCAAGTTGAGGCTTTCCAGATTGATCGAAACTGAGACGAGCGGCAATTTGGGTAAGGTAGGTATCGAGTTCAGTGTCTATCCTTCGCTCGACAGATCTTTCAAATAAATATGTGAGACTGTATCCTGTAATTCCCAATGCCAAAATGATTGCAACTGCCTGAAGTGCAAGCAATCTGATTTTTAGCGAACGGGTTTTCATATTTGTTCAGTCATGACGATATAGCCAAACCCGCGACGGGTCTCGATGAGACCATTGCCCAATTTACGTCGCAACCTGCCAACAAGAACCTCCACTGCATTTGATTCGCGATGCTCATGCTCTCCCTGCAGGTGTTCGGCCAGTTCCTGCTGGGGTACGACCCGGCCGCAATGAAGCATCAGGTAGGATAAAAGACGGTATTCCTGCGGTGTGAGGATTTTTGGCACGCCCTTGACTGTTACCCGCATCTGCCGGGGATCCAGTTTGAGGTCACCAACAATGATAACCGAATCTGCGTGTCCTGCGGACCGCCGGATAACCGCCCGCAACCGGGCCAATAATTCATCCATTTCGAAGGGTTTTGGAAGGTAATCGTCAGCGCCTGCGTCGATACCTTCGACCCGTTCACTCCAGGACCCCCGCGCCGTCAAAACAAGAATAGGGAAACGGCGTCCATTTTCCCGCCACTTTTTCAAGATCGTCAAGCCGTCCATATTTGGCAACCCTAGATCGAGTATAATTGCCGCATAGTCCTTGGTATCTCCCATGAACCATGCTTCTTCGCCATCGCTTTCCTGATCAACGATATAACCCGCATCCGTGAGCGTATCACTGACGTCCCGTACAATGCGGGGATCATCTTCAACGAATAATATACGCACTATTCTGGTTCTTCCTCGAAAAAAGCTCCGGTTTTCGCATCCATATACATTTCAAGGACTTGACCTTCAGCATTGATATACTTGATTTCGTATATCGGAATGCCGCCTTCAATCTCAAATTCAATTTCGATAATTTCACCTTCGAAATCAGATCTGATAATTTTTAAAATTTCCTCGAACGTCAGAATATCCTGCGATCGGTGATACTCTAAAAGTTCTTCGTGTGAGGACCGATCGTCGTCCCTATCGGGGCTTTGCGCGTGGGTGTTTTTCACCGCTGAAAAAACCAGGACGATCACCATCGTGGCTACAGCGCAGACAAGAATATTGCGGACAGTTTTCCTCATAGATGACCATTATTGCACACAACATGACAAAACGCTGAAAATGATCGTCAGCGGTCTGTAATTGCCGCCTGTTTAAGTTGCACCAACTGCCCATGTGGCGATTGGAAAAAACAGGTGAGACCTATGAAAAAATATCTGATTTATACAGCTTCATCAATCGCACTGGCCATTGCATCACCAGCTTACGCCAGTGGCGGCGTCGATTGTGGCAATGCGTCAGGCCAGTGGATGAGCCAGGATGAAGCAAAAATCAAAGCGAGCGAACTAGGTTATGACGTTCGCCGTGTAAAAGGTGAAGACGGCTGTTTCGAGATTTATGCCCTTGATCAGGATGGCGACCGGGTTGAACTTTTTATGAACCCGGTGACAGGCGTGATTGTCGAGATCGACAATAAATCCTGATAATGGCTGTCATTGAAAAAAAAGCCGGGGTTAGTTGCACCGAGGAGCGCGGAGACCTCAAGGTATGGGATATCGCTGTCCGGCTATTTCACTGGTTCCTGGTTTTCGCGTTCACAATTGCCTGGATCACCGGAGATGAATGGGACCGGGTCCACGAAGCCGCCGGCTATATTGTCGCCGGGCTGGTAGGGTTGCGAATTCTTTGGGGTTTCTTAGGTTCCCGGCACGCAAGGTTTGCTGACTTTGTTTATAGCCCGAAATCAATTTTCAACTATCTGCGCGAAACCCTACACCACAATGCAAAGCGTTATTTGGGTCATAATCCGGCCGGTGGCGCCATGGTTATCGCTCTTTTGATATCACTTTTTGCTGCGACAGCATCAGGAATTCTGATGACGACCGACGCTTTCTGGGGCGTGGAATGGGTCGAGGAAATTCACGAAGCAATCGTAAATTTTGTTCTTTTTCTGGTCTTTTTGCATGTTGCCGGTGTCATTCATTCGAGCTTCGTGCATCGCGAAAATCTTGTCCGCTCAATGATCAATGGCCGCAAACGTCGGGGTTCTGACCAATGAGCACGACTCCAGTGTTTTCAGGAATGATGCTTCCCTGGAATAGATATTCAAAGCGTATTTACCGGCCAGAAATTGGATGCAAAACCTTAAGTGTATTTGTCTCAATATATACGCTGGTCTTTCTGAATTTTACCTTTTGGCACAAGGGAATGGAATATTATTCCGGGCATATTGTTGATTTTGTGATTTTAGGTGTCGGAATATTTCTATTATTAAATGCAGTCATACTTAGTTTTTCAGTCAAATATTGTATAAAACCCATATTCATTCTGTTTATTTTGATATCTGCGGTTTCATCCTATTATCAAGACACATTCGGAATTTTGATTACGAATGAAATGATCCGGGATGCGGTTACAACGACTGTGAACGAAGCCCGCCATCTGATAACCGGGAAATTTGTTTTTCACGTTTTTGTTTTTGGTATTGTACCGAGCTTCCTGGTTGGCTGGATAAAGGTGAAACACCAGACAATCCTGACGAAAGTCGCCACCAACACCGCCTACATTTTGGCGTGCGTCGTTGTGATTTTGGGGACGGTTACCGTCAATTACCCACTCAACGCGTCGGTATTTAGAAACCACCACGATTTTATTGGTAGCCTGAACCCTGTAGGACCAATTGCCAGCGCCATAAAGTATACCCGGATTATTTTGTCCGAGCGAAATATTGTTGTGGCGCCGCTTGGCCTGGATGCGGAAAAAGGGCCCTTAGCAACTGCGGCCCCCAATCCGGTAATTACAATCCTCGTGGTTGGCGAGACCGCCAGGGCACAAAATTTCAGCCTGAATATCTATGATCGCGAGACCAACCCTGAACTCGCTCGGAGAAATGTCATCAGTTTTACGGATGTGACCAGCTGTGGCACAGCAACGGCCGTATCAATGCCCTGCATGTTTTCATTGGATGGGCGCTCTGAACATTCAAGTTCCAGAGGCTTATCGAATGAGAATTTGCTGGATGTCTTGGTTCACGCCGGTGTCAATGTTGTCTGGTGGGACAACAATACAGGAGACAAGGGCGTCGCTGCCAGGATTCCCAGCGAAAACCTCTCACGGGGTGATACTGTGCCATTCTGCCGCGACGGAGAATGCGACGATGGTATCCTTGTTGACCGGTTAAATCGCTATATTGGAGATCTCACGGAAGATACCGTTATTGTCATGCACCAGATTGGCAGTCACGGCCCTTCTTATTATTTGCGTTACCCACCTGAATTTGAAAAATTCACTCCGGCTTGCAGCACAGATCAGCTTGGCGACTGCACACAGGCTGAAATCATCAACGCGTATGACAATACAATATTGTATACCGACCATGTCTTGGCTCAGATTATTGATCTTCTGGAAGCTCAAGAGGACAATTTCGTTACCTCGATGATTTATATGTCGGATCATGGCGAGTCCCTCGGAGAGTTCGGGCTTTACCTCCATGGGGCACCGTACCTGATCGCCCCCGAAGTCCAGACAAGGGTTCCGTTTATCATGTGGCTCTCTCCGGAATTTGCCAGCACAATGCACATTGATTCCTCGTGCCTGCGGTCACGCCGCGAGTTGGAAGTCTCTCACGACAACCTGTTTCATTCGGTATTGGGTGGCATGAATATTCATACCGAAATATATCAACGTGATCTCGATATCTTTGCGTTATGCCAATCCTAAAATGGAGTTGATGAATGGCCCAAAGTACGGAAATAAGTCAAAACTCATTGGGTAACGAAACTGGGTTTCGCCACCTGCTTGCAGCAGCAAGATATTCGTTCGGAGGATTCAAGCGGCTAATTCAGGAAGCAGCTTTCCGGCAGGAAATTGCCTATTTCGGAGTCATTTTGATCCTGTTTGCTTTTGCCGACGCTTCAGCAATAAGCTATTTGGTAGCGACAATTTTGTTTCTGGTGTTGATAGCCGTTGAAGCTCTCAATACCAGCATCGAAAACATCGTTGACGAATTGTCCCCGGGAATTTCAGATTTTGGAAAACACACCAAGGATTTGGGTTCGTTCGCTGTTTTCTGCCTGCTAATTGCCAACGGTATTTTCGCCCTCTACGTGATTTTTCAAAGTGAGCTACTCCCCAATGTTTGGACAGGATTAGTGATATTTTAGACAATGCCCGAAATTGGCGTTGCAAATTCACATTGCAGGAATTCAGAAAATTGTAGATTAAACCAAACCTTGCAATTTCAATTTGCCTACTTAAAATACCTTTGTTACAGAGTAATATAAAATAACCTGTAGCCATCCGGTTACTGGCAAAGGGGGATCGCATTGCCTGACAGGTCAGCGCCAAAGCTAGAAATAGTTCGCCGGTCTGCCGCACCAACGGTAACGCGGAAAGAACTCCTCAAGGACGGTGACGATCTGGCTTTTCGCCATATGGTTCATGATTCATTGGCATTTGCTGCACGCCTACAAGCGATCCGGGATGGTTACGCCCGTCTGATCGGTATATCTGGGGTGCAATACACGATCCTGATTGCCGTCTATCATCTGCAATTTGATGAGAATGTCAGTGTGACCCGGGTTGCAGAACATTTGCATTTGTCCGGTGCTTTTATCACCAGCGAAATAAACAAACTGGTTCACACGGGGTTGCTCGAAAAATTTCAGGACCCCGATGATGGACGCCGATTAATTCTACGTACAACTCCTAAATCCCAAAGGCGCCTGTCCCGATTGGCGGAAGTCCAGAGCGAGGTGAACGATGAACATTTTGCCCCGCTTGCTACAGGCAATGCATTCGACACATTCAGGCATATAGTGGCCGATCTGGTTGGCAGTACCGATCGGGCGCTGGCCCTGTTGCATGGTTTGTCGCCACGGGCGATCGAGAAGGGTCTTGATAAAAACACAGACGATGCCGCTCTGGTAGATCAAAAGCAAAAAGAGGAAGGCGTTCGGAAATGACCCAGGCCATAAAAAACGCAGCAGAACATTTAGCGAGTCTCAAGGATGATCGATCGGTTTATCTGGATGGCCAGCTGATTGATGATGTTACGACACATCACGCATTCAGAAATGCTGTTCATTCAGCGGCAGACCTATATGAATTTCAGGCGGACTCGAAAAATGCGGACCTGATGACATTTGAATCGCCAACCAACGGGCGAAGGGTCAATAGGGCATGGCAAATGCCGACCAGCTATCGTGAATTGGTAAAACGCCGCGAAGCGCTTGTAGCCTGGTCTGAACAGCATGGCGGGTTTATGGGCCGCTCGCCCGACCATCTGGCATCCGCTGTCACCGGCCAGCTCATGGGCCTGGAGATGTTCAAAGCGCATGATGAAAAACGCGCCCAGGCCTATTGGGATTACTACGTCTATGCCCGCGACAATGATTTGTTCCTGACCTACGTCATCATCAATCCTCAGGTCGACCGCGGTAAAGCGGCAAGTGAGCTGTCCGAAGATCCCATGATGAAAATCGTCGATGAGGATGGTGAGGGGGTGACCGTGCGAGGTGCCAAGATGCTTGGTACCAGCTCGATTATGGCAAACGAGATATTTGTAGCTCATTTGCAACCTTTAAAGCCGGACGAGGAAGATTATGCGATTTCCTTTGCCGTTCCCATGGGGATCAAGGGCTTGAAAGTGTTGTCGCGCAAATCCTATGAACAATATGCCGGGGCGGAATTCGATAACCCGCTCGCTTCACGTTACGATGAGAACGATGCCCTCATATATTTTGACGACGTAAAAGTGCCATGGGACAGGGTTTTCGTTCACCGGGATCCCGATATGTGCCGCCGACAGTTTCATGAAACGCCTGGCCACATTTATCAGAACTACCAGGCGCAGATCCGGCTTTCTGTAAAGCTGAAATTCATGGTCGGGTTGGCACGGGAAATTTGTGCAACCATTGGTACCGACAAGATGCCGCCTGTCGCTGAACAATTGGGCAAGCTTGCAGCTGAAGCAGCAGCGGTCGAGAATATGCTGTTCGGCATGGAAGCAAAAGGCGCCATGCAGGGCGACTATTTTGTTCCCGATCGGCACGCCGTCTATGCTGCCCAATCGATCACCCAGGCGCTTTATCCTCGCATGGTAACCGCGATCCGGGAGCTGGCAGGCGGAGCATTGATCATGCTGCCCTCGTCTGTTGCTGATTTCAGTGACGCGGATATCTCAAACATTATCTCCAGCGTACAGGTTTCAGCAGATGGTCGGGATCCGATTGAGCGCGTGAAGCTGATGAAACTCGCCTGGGACGCCATCGGGTCGGAATTCGCGAGCAGGCATACTCAGTACGAGATGTTTTATGCCGGCGCCCAATTCGTCACACGCGGTCACAGTTTCAGAACCTATGACTGGGCAAAGGCTTCATCCCTTGTTTCAACGATAACGGATCGATATGCGCTCGATGGCAAATTGAAACAATCTTCAAACGCGGCTGCGGAGTAATAAAATATGAAAATTGGAGATTTGGAGGTGCGCAGGCTCGATACCTTTGTCCAGGATACATTCAGCGAAGCGTGCCAGGATGCAGACCCTCCATTGCGAAAGGTAGCAGTGGCGGCAATTGTGAAAAACCGTTTTGTCGGCAAGCCGTTTGAACCGGACTTGACCGCACATATCGATGCGAGCCTTGAATTGGGGACCCGGATAGCCGAAATGGCGAAAACTGCGATGGCACCTTATGGCGTGGAGAGTTTCGGCAAGGCTGCGATCGCCGGGACAGATGGCGAGCAGGAACACGGGATCGCTTTTCTGACCACTGTCTATGGAAACGCGCTTCGGGATGTATTGGGGGAAGGCAAAGCCTGGATATCTTCCATGACAAAGCGGGCAACGCCAGGTTCAACAATTGATATTCCCATGAACCACCTCAATGCGCTTTATGTCCGGTCCCATTATGATGGGATGACGCTGACTCTGCATGATGCCCCTTTGTCTGATGAAATCGTCATTATCTGCTGTTTTGCTAATCGTGGGCGGTTGAATAACCGGGTCGGCGGACCTGAAGCAGACAATATTATCGGCGAGGACGGCTTGCGGTGAAGGTTGCATAAAGGAGACAGCCATGAAGACGGCAATTGTAAATATCGGGACGATTGTATCGGGAGACTGGCGTGAGCCCCTTTTGCCGGGCGATGCGATTGCCATGGCTGACGGGCGAATTACCTCTGTGGGGTCTGTGCCCGATGCCGAGATAAAAGCGGCTGAAGTGGTAATCGATGCAGGTGGCGCAACAGTTTGTCCGGGCCTGATCGACTCCCAGGTCCATATTACCTTTGGCGATTATACACCCCGCCAGAAGGTCGTTGGCTATTTGGAAAGTTATCTCCACGGTGGCACCACGACTTCCATTTCGGCTTCCGAAGTCCATGTGCCCGGACGCCCGTCCGATGTCGACGGTGTGAAGGCCCTGGCCGTTGCCGCCCATAAGTGCTTCCTCGATTACAGACCAGGCGGGATGCAGGTGCATGCCGGTTCAATCATCATCGAACCGGGCTTGACCGAGGCCGATTTTGCCGAGGTGCGGTCTAAGGGCGTTTGGCTTGCAAAAGCCGGTTTTGGGGCTTTCGCCGATGCTTACGATTATGTGCCCTATGTCAAAATGGCCAGGGATGCGGGGCTGCTGGTAACAGTTCACACCGGCGGTGCCTCGATCCCGGATTCGACAGCGATTACCGGCGACATGGTTTTGAAAATGAACCCCCATGTATCGTTCCATGTGAATGGCGGGCCGGTGGCAATTGCGGATGAAGATTTCTCGCGCCTGATCAAGGAAAGCGAAATCGCGCTTCAGGTCTGCACCGCTGGCAATTTGCGTACGACACTGTTATGCGCGGAATTGTGTGTAGAGCATGACGCTTTCGACCGGTTCATTATCGCGACCGACACGCCGACTGGCAGCGGCATCATGCCGCTTGGTATGGTCTACACGATTTCGCATCTGGCGAGCCTTGGTGGCCATGACCCGGAAATATGCATCGCCGCTGCGTCCGGGTCCAATGCTGCGGTTTACGGGCTTGAATCTGGTTACCTGAAGCCCGGCAAGTTGGCTGACATGATGATCATCGATGCGCCGCTCGGAGGAACCCAATCGACAGCGCTGGATGCCTTGAAAAATGGCGACCCCTTTGCCATTGCATCTGTCATCACCGACGGGGTTCCGCGATTTGTCGGCCGCAGCCGCAATACGCCGCCAACGACCCGCAAGGTCCAGGTCGCAGAAAACCGCTTGCCGCGTGAATTCGGTTAATTCTAACAAATTCTTTTTTTCAACTTGCTCAAGCGAGAAGGCATCTGGCGCGAAACCTACAAGAACAGGGATGGGGCAAGGCAGGATGTGTTCGACTAAACTGGAATGTTTTACAATCCAAAACACCAACGCGCTAACAATGACATGCTGGCGCCAGTCGAGTTTGAATGACGGAAAAATCTGAATCCGCTAGGTGTCTAGAAAACGCGGGCACATCAGATGGACTTATTTGGGAGAGTGCATTTATGTGGGATGAGCTGAAACATAAATTGTCGAATGTAGCTGCAAATGGGGTGGAGCTGCGTGCATGCGTTACCGGGGATGGTCCACTTGTCATTCTCATTCACGGTTGGCCAGAGGGCTGGTATAGTTGGCGTCATCAGATTGAACCGCTGGCTCTGCAGGGTTTCAAAGTCGTTGCCTTGGATGTAAGGGGCTATGGCCTATCCGGATGGCCGAACGATATCGACTTTTATTCAATGCGCAATATGGTGGGCGACATTGTTGCAGTGATAGATACATTCAATGCAGCTCAAGCGATTGTCATCGGACATGACTGGGGCGCGTATATAGCGTGGTATAGCGCACTTCTGGCTCCAGATCGGATTGCCGCAGTTGCCGGGTTGAGTGTGCCATTTACCGGACGTGCTCCAATGCCACCACTGGACTTGTGGAGGTCAATCTACCGGGACAAATTTTTCTACCAATTGTCGTTTCTGGAACCCGGCCGTGCTGAATCTGATTTCTCAAAAGATATACGAGGCGCGTTGGCAAAAATCTATGGTGCCTGGCGCGGAGGTAGCAAGGGTGTCAGTCTCATGGCCGAAGCCTCTCAGGATGCTTCGCTGCTGGATCTGATGGATGATGTGGACACGCTCCCCGATTGGTTACCAGAGGAAGACCTCGACTACATGGCGGCGCAGTTTGCGGTGAGTGGGTTTCACGGCGGATTTAATCGCTACCGTGTGCAAAATAAGGATTGGTCGGATTTGGAGGAGATCCAAGGCAAAACAATTGATCAACCTAGTTTTTTCGTGGTGGGTAAAGGAGACCCGGTACTCGCGATGGTTCCTGGGGTCGATATGATTGAGGTCCAGAAGCGCTACCTAACTGATTGTCGGGGTGTCCACATCATAGATGGCGCAGGGCACTGGGTGCAGCAACAAAAGCCGACAGAGGTTTCCCAATTGCTGGCCCAATTTTGTCAGGAAATCTGATAGCCGTAATATCAATTGCTTTCTAATTATTCCTCTTACAATTTTTCGACCCGAAAATATGTTGTTGGGGATTTATCATCCAGAGAAACTGTGAAAACTTTAGGGTCAACTCATGTCAATTTCTCCTGACATTGCTGTCTGGGGGCTTTGGATCGCAGGAGGTGCTCTATGACTGCTCCAAAACATATCGCGCTGATAGGTTGCGGGTTTACTGGAACCAGTGCTTTCTTTCAGTTAGTGGATGAATATCCGGTTGAAGAGATCACTATTTTTGAGGCCACAGGTGATTTTGGCCCCGGCTATCCGTATCGATTGAATGAGTGCCCGGATTATCTGATTAACAATACCACCGACACGTTGTGTCTGGTTCCGTCGAACCGGCGGGCCTTTTTGCAATGGTTGCAAGGACGCCCCGACCTGGCTCCAGAACTCAATGAAAAGGGGCATTTGCCACGCGCTGTCTTTGGACATTTTCTGAAGGACGTGTTCGCCAGCACCTGCACCAGCGCCGCCGTAAAAGGGATCAAAGTCAACTTAATCCCCAATGAAGTGACTGGCATGCGAGAGGATGAGGATGGGAAGGTAGTCATTTCCTGGAAAGACGCAGAAACTCAATCGGACGCCGCCATTTTAACAACCGGTCGTTGCCAGGATATAAATCCTTTTCCGGTCCCTCCCAGGGGAGGTGCAAGTTACATTGCAAACCATATTCTAAGCACTGAATTCGATGATATTTCTCTGGATGCGGAAGTTCACATCATTGGTGCCTCGCTGAGCGCCTATGATGTGCTCAATCGGTTATTTTCGCCAGATACCGGTTGTTCCTTTATACGGGACGCCAATGGAACGTTGGTTTTTGTTCCTGGTCCGAACCAACGTTACGCCGTGTTGTGTTCTCGCAGTGGTCGCTTGAAAAGGATGCAAAGCCAGCACAGTCACGTGCTGAAACGATCCGCGTTTACGCCCGAGCGCATTCACGCGCTGGCCCAGGCGGGTACACTTGACCTGGCCTCTCTGCAATCTCTTATCTTGTCGGATTCTGCGGCAAATGGCGTCGATCTTGATATTTCTGAATTGGTCGATCCTTATTCGGATTGCTCTACCGCAACGCAGGTGAACGATCAGGCCAAGCGGCTTTTAGAGCGCGCAATCCAGAATGCATCAGACCCGATGCGAAGCAATTTCCTTGTTGATTTTTTTGGTGATGCGCAAGCTGATCTGTGGGATCTGTTTGCCGAGCATATTTTATCAGTTGAAGATGAAAAACTTTATCGAGCCGAACTTGAAACAGCTGTTTTGTGCTATGCCGCTCCTTGTCCGGTTCCGACTGCGGAAAAGCTTCTCGCTCTAATTCAAGCTGGTCGCTTGAGGATCGTTAAAGGCACACGGAACGTTCAGTTGAACGAAGATGGAGACTATTCCATTGCCCACGATTTTGGCACTGAAACTTCCAAAATTCTGGTGAACACAATTGGCTCAGTGAACCGCGTTGTGGACGATCCCGCACAAGATGCGCTAACGCGTAATCTTGCAAGCCAGGGGCTTTTGTCACCTTATCGGCGCGACGACTCCGAGATGCTTGGTGCTGATGTAGATATGTCATCATTTCGGGCAAGAAACGCACGAAACATCTATGTCGCAAACATGATGCTTTGGGGCCCCGGATTTTTCACCAGTTCCGCGTTCATGATGGCAAGCATTGTGCAAAGGTTACTTGCATCACTGTATGATAGCCAATGAGCTGCCGCCCAAAATTGAACTATTAGTCGAGGAGATTTCTCGTAATTTCCCGGGGCAGACGAATTAAACTGAACCGAAACGAGGACCCGATTTCAGGTTTAGGGTCATACAAACAGCAGCTTGTATTGGGATAACCCTATGCGACCTGACCGCAACAGAGCCAAGCTGATCAGAAATCCGTGGACAATGAGTTTTGCTTCTGAGATTGTCGGTCAATCAAAACCGGCGCAGACGGGGATGGGCTTGCCAGTGTTTTGTCCGCACGGATAAATTTCGGCCAAAGCCAGACCGCCAGATTTTTCCAAAGCGGGTTACAGGATACAATCGAATGGTTCGCAGCGCGGGTCATCGCCATCCGCAGCCGCGCCAAAAACCGCGACCCTGAAAATGAATAGCCCCTAGAATTGTAGACACCTTGTCACCTAAAAATGAGGACAAGGAGAACGACATGGGCAAGCCACGATTTACAGAAGAATTCAAGATTGATGCCATCAAGCAGATTACCGAACGGGGTTATTCTGTAGCGGAT
>JAJFHA010000007.1 GCA_021775875.1 Hyphomicrobiales bacterium
CCCGTAGGAGTCTGGGCCGTGTCTCAGTCCCAGTGTGGCTGATCATCCTCTCAAACCAGCTATGGATCGTCGCCTTGGTGAGCCATTACCTCACCAACAAGCTAATCCAACGCGGGCCCATCCAGGGGCGATAAATCTTTCTCCCTGAGGACGTATACGGTATTAGTACAAGTTTCCCTGCATTATTCCGTACCCTTGGGTAGGTTCCCACGCGTTACTCACCCGTCTGCCACTTTCCGCCGGAGCAAGCTCCGGTTTCTCGTTCGACTTGCATGTGTTAGGCCTGCCGCCAGCGTTCGTTCTGAGCCAGGATCAAACTCTCAGGTTTTATTGAGAATTTGTCCGGCATATGGTCACTACGCATTGACGAGTCCCAAGCACAATATATCACGCTTGCAACGTAAACGCTGCAAACACAAATATGAGCTTAGTAACTTCAGAAACGTAGTGCCGCCGAGTCTATTCTAAATCATACAACTTGCATGATCCAGCAGGACTCCGCCGCCCACGTTTCTCTTTCTTTTTACCACAATGTCAAAGAGCGCACCTCAACAGACGTCAAGATGCGGCGAACAATTGCTTGCGCGATTGAACGCCAAATTTGCGTGTTTTCCAGATCTCTCCGAAGAACCGCTCCTTGCTATAAGGAGACACGCCAAAGACGAGCTTGCTCAACCTGCAAAGGCTGGGCGCCCGTTCAGGCGTTGGATGGGGTTATAGGCTCTGGCGGCTTTCGTTGTCAAGCGCCGAAATCATCATTTTGTGCCCTGCACAATAAAAACTTTGCCACAGAGTTTGAAATTCAGCTGTTTCCGCGAAATAATAATCATTCCAGTGCCGTAAAGGATTGTATATTGGCTCAAATTCGCCACATTTTATGCTGTTAACTACGCCGAGCGAAGGCACGGCGCAATGACCCGCCAGGACTTGCCTGTTGGAGCCTCTTGCCGTTAACTCCAGATTGATATTTTGGCATTGTTTATTTTAACTCAGCCATTTGAAAACGCTTTGCCGTAAGACAGAATCCTTGTGTGACCGAATTGACACCTCAAACCATGCCAGACGCCAGCAAATCTACTGCCCATAATTATGACGATATCATGCCATCACGCCCGATGGCGCCGATCGCGCCACCGACCGACCTTAGCCCGGTTCGGGTCACTGTCAGCTATAGATGGTTCACGGGCACGCTTCTGAACGGCATTATTGGCATTGCCCTTATGGGGGGTGCCCTTTACGCAGCCATTGATGGTCAAACCAGATTCGCGGTTGAGCCCACCTTCGCGTTGGCAAACGCCTCCACAAATGGCCCCGAAGATAACAAGTCCGACAAATATGCGAGTGCCGACAATCAATCCCTCCACCTGATCATTCATGAAAGCAACACCCGGCTTTTGGGAACCAAGGAATTTATCGAGGTCAAACGCTACGCCCGGGTCGCCGCACAATTGAGCCTGACGGGATCGGAGCAAACCGCCGCCCTGCCCGAATTTGATCCATTGAAATTATTCTCCGAAGCCGCTGAAGCCGAAGAAAACAGCTTGCCCGATGCTGGCGCACCTGCCAGCCACGGCGTTGTGAATATCTTGCTGACGGATATGGCTGAAAGCACGCCATCCGTTGATACCACCCTGTTAATTGACAACACGCAGGCGCGCGACATGGTTCGTGAAGCGCTCGAACTTTCCGGCAGCATCGGTCGCTACGACATGCGCCCGGCAAGTGTGTCACAAGCCTCCTTTGGCAGCGGCGACGAAATTCCGGAAAATGTTGAGCCTTGGAGCCTAGGCGCCATCCCTCCAGGTGAGACCTTCACCAATCTAACCAGTATCGAAAGATCCGGATCAAACAGCATAACGGCCAACCTTGCCGACAAAATTGTCATTGTACAGGCGGGTAGTTCGATCTCTTCAATCCTGACCGAGAATGGCGCCACAGGGACAGAAGTAAACCAGATTGTCCGTGCGATGTCGGCGGCTTTTCAGGTCAGCGCCCTGCGAATAGGCCAGGAAATACGCTTGCAATATTCGCGAGATACCGATGCCCGGAACCAGGAGCCGGGCCGATTCAGCCTTTATGGTGAAAATGGCCACGTTGTCACGGTAGGCAAAAATGAAACTGGCGGCTTCACTTTACTAGATGCCGATAGCGGGTTGATTGCTTCAACAGATGAATATTCACCGACCGCCCCGAGTGAGCGAATATCGCTTTACCGCAGCCTCCATGAAACCGGTCACAGCCAATCGATCCCAAGCGCGGTCATCGATCAGGTTATCCGCAACCATTCCTATGACGTAGACTTTAAACGCAATGTCCAGTCCGGCGATATTCTTGAAGTCTTTTACACCATGGCCGATGAGCTTGTTGCCGACAGCCAGCCGGAATTGCTCTATTCAGTTTTGACGGTGCGCGGGGAAACCCGGCGTTTCTTCCGGTTTCGCACGCCAGACGATGGCCGGGTCAATTTTTACGACGAAGAAGGTCACAGCGCGAAAAAATTCCTGATCCGCAAGCCCGTCACTGGCGGCATCCTGCGCTCCCGTTTCGGCATGCGCCAGCATCCCATTCTGGGATACAGGAAACTGCATACCGGCGTTGACTGGACCGTGGGCCGGGGCACCCCGATTGTCGCCGCCGGCAATGGCGTCGTTGAGCGAGCCAACTGGTCATCCGGGTATGGCCGCTATACCGTGATCCGTCACGCCAACGGCTACAAGACGGCCTATGCCCATCAGGCCAGATTCGCCCCAGGTATCGAACCCGGCGTTCGGGTTCGCCAAGGCCAGGTCATCGGATATGTAGGGTCTTCCGGTCTCTCAACCGGACCTCACCTTCATTACGAAGTTATTGTGAATGGCAATTTTGTGAACCCGATGACGATCCGGGTCCCGCGCGGGCGCAGCCTACAGGGACGCACGCTGGCTGCATTCAATCGCGAACGTGACCGGATCCTGCGCCTGATGCAACAGCCACCGGCCTCAACCCGGGTCGCCACAGCCGACCAGGCTCCGGCGAACTAGTCTGCGCCGGCGGCCTTTAATCCAGCAATCCTAGTTCACGCTGTAATTTTTTGGTCAATCCGCGCCCGACGATCGCATAGCTTTGCCGCAGATAATCGCAAAGTTCGGTATCATTCAGAGTTTCATTCCCGGTTCGCTGAATCCATTTCATGCCGCGCGATGCCAGATAAGGCGCAGGCCTGCATCCCGGTTGTTCTTTCAAAATTTCAAAACTCAACTCTGATACCTTGAACGTAACACCCAATTCGTCGCCATCCAGCCACCCGGCAATGGCAAAAACTTTCGCCCCGATTTTCCAGACATGGGCATTTCCCCACTGAACCACATGGGTGGTGTGAGCCAGCCCGCCACAGAAATTATTATAATCGTCCAGAATCAATCGGACCTCGGCATCACTCTCATTAATTCAAGCAATATACCGGTTCTGTTACCCAACAGAACCGGTAAGACCGCAACCGCGGTCCGGCGCTAATGCGCCGCGCCCGCGCAGACCCGCGCAAAGCGCGGATACGTCGCGAGCGAAATTAAGCCGCCACTTCAAGCTTGCGCCCGTTGATTTCCAAGCCGTCACCAGACACATCAACGACAATGCTGGCTCCATCCGCCACTTCGCCAGACAAAATCATCTCCGACAAAGGGTCCTGGAGCTGCTTCTGGATTACCCGCTTCAAGGGTCTGGCCCCATAGGCCGGGTCATAGCTTTTATCGGCCAGCCAGTCCCGCGCCTTGGCGCTCAGCTCAAGGGTGATTTTCCGCTCCGCCAGCAAATTCTGCAAATACCCAATCTGGATATCAACAATGCTCGCCATATGAGCGCGTGCCAGCCGATGGAACAGAATGATTTCATCCAGCCGATTCAGGAATTCGGGACGGAAGCTCGCGCGGACCATGGCCATTACATCATCGCGCACATCAGACGCATCACCGCCCTCTGGCAAATTGACCAGAAACTCCGACCCCAGATTTGAGGTCATAATGATCAGCACATTGCGGAAATCAACGGTGCGTCCCTGACCATCAGTCAGTCGGCCATCATCCAGAACCTGCAGCAACACGTTGAAGACATCGCTGTGGGCCTTTTCGATTTCGTCGAACAGGATCACCTGATACGGACGCCGACGAACTGCTTCGGTGAGCGCACCGCCTTCTTCATATCCCACATAACCCGGAGGCGCACCGATCAAACGGGCTACCGAATGTTTCTCCATATATTCGGACATATCAATGCGGACCATGGCGTGTTCGTCATCGAACAGAAACGACGCCAGGGTCTTGGCAAGTTCAGTTTTGCCGACCCCGGTTGGCCCCAAAAACAGGAACGATCCAATCGGACGGTTCGGGTCCTGAAGCCCGGCCCGGGCACGGCGAACAGCGGTGGATACCGCTTTCACAGCTTCCGATTGCCCGATCACCCGTTTGCCGAGCATTTCTTCCATATGCAGCAATTTTTCACGCTCGCCTTCCATCATCCGATCAACCGGAATTCCGGTCCAGCGCGACACAACCTGCGCCACATGGTCAGAGGTTACAGCTTCCGAAATCATCGTGTCATCATCACCGGCTTCTTCAAACCCGGCGACCTGCTTTTCAAGTTCGGGGATGATCGAATAGGAAATCTCGCTGGCCTTTTCCAGATCTCCTTCTCGCTGGGCCTGTTCAAGATGGATCCGGGCGCTATCCAGCTCTTCCTTGACTTTCTGGACATTGCCGAGCTTTTCTTTTTCCCCCTGCCAGCGTTCACTCAGTTCTCCGGCTTCTAGCTCAAGGGTCTCAAGTTCTGTTTCCAAAGAAACCAGCCGGTCCTTCGACGCCTTGTCTTTTTCCTTCAACAAGGCTTCGCGTTCGATCTTTAGCTGGATTACCCGTCGGTCCAATTCATCAAGTGCTTCGGGTTTTGAATCCACCTGCATCCGCAACCGGCTACCGGCCTCATCCACCAGGTCAATCGCTTTATCCGGCAAAAAACGGTCGGTGATATAGCGGTTGGACAAGGTTGCGGCGGCGACAAGCGCCGAATCTGTAATACGGACACCGTGGTGAAGCTCGTACTTTTCTTTCAAACCGCGCAGGATCGAGATTGTATCTTCAACCGATGGCTCATCAATCTGGACCGGCTGAAAACGCCGGGCCAAAGCCGCATCTTTCTCCACATATTTGCGATATTCATCCAGTGTAGTGGCGCCGATACAATGTAATTCGCCCCGTGCCAAAGCGGGTTTGAGCAAGTTGGACGCATCCATCGCCCCGTCGCTTTTACCGGCCCCCACAAGGGTGTGCATTTCGTCAATAAACAGAACGATATTGCCGTCTTCCGCCTGCACTTCAGCGAGCACGGCCTTTAAGCGTTCTTCAAATTCACCACGATATTTAGCACCGGCAATCAAAGCTCCCATATCAAGCGACATCAGAGATTTGCCTATAAGGCTTTCAGGCACATCGCCGTTGACAATGCGTAATGCCAAGCCTTCAGCAATCGCTGTTTTGCCAACACCTGGTTCACCAATCAATACGGGGTTATTTTTTGTCCGGCGTGAAAGCACCTGGATGGCCCGGCGGATTTCCTCATCTCGTCCGATTACCGGATCAAGTTTGCCGTCGCGTGCCATTTCGGTGAGATCGACAGCATATTTCTTCAACGCATCATAGGCATTCTCAGCCGTCGCACTGTCAGCCGTACGCCCCTTACGCAATTCTTCGATTGCCCCGTTGAGTCCGCTCGGTGTGACCCCGCTGCGGGCCAGAATTTTACCGGCCCCGGTATCTTTCTCAATCGCCAACGCCAGAAACAACCGCTCCGTGGTGACAAAGCTGTCACCGGCTTTCTGGGCGATTTTCTCCGCCGTCTCAAAAACCTTGGCTGTATCTGCGGTGAGGTATAACTGACCGCTACCACCCTCAACCTTCGCAATTTTTGCCAACCCTTGTTCTACATCACTAAGCAATTGCTCGGGACGACCGCCTGATTTGGTTGCAAGCCCTGCAGCTAGGCCTTCTGAGTCATCAAGCAATACTTTTAGCAGATGTTCAGGGAGGAATTGTTGATGGCTCTCCCGCAGCGCCAGCCCTTGGGCAGACTGGATAAATCCTCGTGCCCGTTCGGTGTATTTTTCGAAATCCATAATAAACTAATCCTAGCACGCGCGTGCCGCCCTCTTCGAGGCCCGGCCCTCACGCCTTGACATTCCAGAGCCCGTTACAGCGCTCTTACCTCTATATAGTGTTGCAAAAAGACAACAAAAGAGGATGGACCCGGTAAAAAAATATTTGCCTGTTCGTATCATGAATTTAATTTTTACATCCGGCGACCCCATCGTCACTCGAAATTGCCGCTATCCGGTGAAAGGCCTCCAGGACGAACAATTGACCCAAATCCGTTTGGAGGCCGGCGATACCATTCCTCGGGACCGTGCTTTGCCATTGAAAATAGCGGCCTGGAATTTGATCTGGTTCAGAAGAACATCAGGATCGAAGACGTCGTTTTGTTCGGCCTTGACCGGATCAGGCGATGCGCCGCTGCAGGCGTAAATAGGATACGGGGCAACAGGCCTTTGGCCGCATGGATTGCGGAATTTATTTGGAAGTCTCAGAAGGCGGAAATATCAAAGTTTGTGGTCAGATGAATTTTGCCTGAGTCACGATCACAATTCGACATCGACTTTCACATTGCCCTCAATTGGCACAATTTCTTCGTCGGTAGACGAAACTGGCGCCTCGTCATTCTCCGCCTTGGGTGCGGTATCGTCGGCTTTTACAATTGTAGTTCCGCCGTTGAAAGCCTGGAGTGCTTCTTCCCCGTCAGTCCCTTCACTCGCCACGGTTTCAACCCGGCGGCGGCGCGTTGCTTGCGGCCGTTTTTGGCGGCCCGAAGATTTGGCCTCGTCGTGTTCCTCAGACGAAACTTCTGCCTTCGCGGCCTTTTCTGCATTGTCGTTATCGCTGTCCGACACCTTTTCATCCGACCCGCTATCGGGGCCACCTTCACTGCCGCCCTGAGGTCTGTTACCCAGCTGTTCGCCGCCGTGACGGGCACGATTTTGGGCCTGCTCCTGTTGCGCCTGGCTTTGCGCCGCTGCAACAAGGCGGAAATAATGTTCGGCATGCTGGAGATAATTTTCAGCTGCAACCGGGTCGCCGGACGACGTGGCATCGCGTGCGAGATTTACATATTTCTCGGCAATATGGCTCGCGTTACCGCGCACTTTTACGTCAGGACCATTGCTTTCATAAACCCTACTGCCCGGATTTCCAGGCTTACGCCCGCGTCCGCGTGTTCGTTTGTTATGCTGGGATTGTCTCATTCAAATTGCCATCTGTTTGTGATTTCGTGAATTCAATGTCGGAACAAAATACGGGCTACAACCGCTTCCTGGCCATTTCCATGGCACCGATCGCTCTGGTTTCAATTTTGAAATAGCCTCGTCTACCAAATACCCGTTCAGGTTTAGAAATTGGGCTCTCTATGACCCTTAATCGTCATATCCCCGGCCCAATTGTTGACCGGCGCAACGTCTTCATAATTCCGTTTGGAACAAAGTTGCCAGATCGCAACCCGGAACGTCATCAAACTATGAATGTCGATTTGGTCCTTGCTCTGCTTAGTTCGCGTACCGCGATTCATCAAGTCAGCAACCAATTGAGGCGGACCCTAGCCGGTTAGCGTCAATTTTCCAAGTGCAAAAATACCACATTGTCAAAGAGAGTGAACCACACACATTTCCATCCTTCCAAAATCAAACTAGCACTTTTCCGCAACCACAACCCGCCCCCGCCCTGCCAGGTCCAGCCGACACCAGTCGAGGGCGCGGACAAGACCGGCACATTCGAAAATTTCAACTACATCTTGGGCTTGTCCGTTACCAACTTCAGCGACCAGAACCGCACCGGTTCGCATTGAGCGTGCCACTATATTTGCGATCTCGCGATACGCCACCAGTCCGTCATCGCCGCCTGCAAGCGCCCGTTGAGGGTCGTGATCCTTCACTTCAACTGCCAATAAGCGAATATCAAGCGCTGGAATATAAGGCGGATTAGTCACAATCAGATCGAACTTACCCAGGCCTTTTCCTGCCGCGTCCCATGACCCTTGCAAAAACTTGGTGCGACCCGCAACGCCTAGTTTCAGCGCATTGACCTGGGCCATCTCAATCGCAGCCAGGGCAATATCAACACCAACACCGGAGGCCCCAGGTAATTCCGTCAACAGGGAAATCAGGATGCACCCGCTGCCGGTACCAAGGTCGAGAATATGCGGAGCTGTCAGCCCCTTCCCGGCCAATATCTGCAACCCGGTTTCGACACATAATTCAGTGTCGGGGCGCGGCACCAGAGTCGCCTCGTTCAACTTGAATGTCAGGCTCCAGAATTCTTTTTCGCCAAGAATACGCGCCACTGGTTCGCCCTGCATCCGGCGGTCGCAATATTCTGCAAACCTGGACAGATCATCTGCCGGAGCCAATCGGTCGGCATGGAGCAGCATATCTTCCGGCGACATATCAAACGCCCCGGCTGCCAGAACCCGCGCATCGAGACGGGCTGTGTCGATCCTGGATTTCTGCAAATGATCGCCAGCGGTTTTCACCGCCTCCCCGACGCTTTTGGCTGCTGCGATCCGGGACAAATTATCGCCGACACCATCTGCCTGCTGTGTCACTTCGCATTGCCATCTTCAAGCGACGCCAATTGCCGAGTCTGATGTTCGGTGATCAGCGCTTCAACCACTTCATCAAGCCCGTCACCTGCCAAGATATGATCCAGCTTGTGAATTGTCAGGCCGATGCGATGGTCCGTGACCCGGCTCTGGGGAAAATTGTATGTTCTGATCCGCTCGGACCGGTCGCCGCTGCCAACTTGTCCGCGTCGATCCTCCGCCCGCTCATCAGCCTGGCGCTGGCGCTCTTGTTCGTAAAGCCTGGCCCGCAAAACCTTCATCGCCTTGGCACGGTTTTTGTGCTGGGATTTTTCGTCCTGCTGGCTAACCACAAGGCCTGTAGGGAGATGGGTGATCCGCACCGCACTGTCGGTTGTATTGACCGATTGCCCGCCGGGGCCACTAGCGCGAAACACATCGATCCGAATATCTTTTTCTTCGATCTCCACATCTACATCTTCAGCTTCCGGCAATACAGCAACAGTAGCAGCGGAGGTGTGAACACGTCCGCTGGATTCCGTTTCCGGCACCCGCTGCACCCGGTGCACACCAGATTCAAATTTCATCCGGGCAAACACGCCCCGCCCCTCAATGCCTGCGATAATTTCGCGGTAGCCACCTACAGCAGATTCGCTTGCCGAAATAATATTGATCTTCCAACCGTGAAGATCAGCATAGCGCTGGTACATCCGAAACAGGCTGCCGGCAAATAGCGCAGCCTCTTCCCCACCGGTGCCGGCACGCACTTCGAGAATGACACCGCGATCATCAGCTTTGTCCTTCGGGATAAGCGCCAGCCGGAGCATTTGTTCCAGAGAATCCAGTTTCTCCCGGAGTTCATAGCCTTCCTGCTCGGCAAGAGTACGCATCTCTTCATCAGATTCGTCGTCGTTGAGAATCGATGCCAGATCGGCCAGTTCATCTCTGGCGGTCGTAAATTGTCTGATTTTTTCAACCACCGGTCCAAGCTCGGCATATTCCTGCGAGAGGCGCACATATTCTTCCGGCTCCGGCGCTGCCGCCATCTCCGCCTCAATCGTTTCCAAGCGCTCCACCAGAGGCCGCAAGCCGTCAATATCAATCATTCCATCAAATCCTAACCATCATTGGTTCGGGGATAACGTCAAAAGGAGATACGGGCAATCGGCAAATTTATTCTCTGGTAGCGATCCTGAAATTTAGAACCGCACTTGATACCAGACAAGCAGGAAGGAAATGGCCAGCACAACAACCAAAAGGCCGGCATAGACATAATTTTTCCAGCGCCCCGGTATCGTCACTTCCCGGTCCTCCGACGGGGCGTCTCCAGCAAGACTGTTCAGAATTTGTTTTGCCAAAGCGGCGGCGTCGGTGCCAAGCGCATGACACAAATGTTTCAGGCTGGTTGTCATTTGTGCGGGGTTGGAAAATTCGTCCAAACGCCCTTGTTCGAGTGCTTCGACATGGTTCAGAGATAATCCGGATTTTTTCGCCAACCCAAGTTGATCCAGATTACGCGCTTCCCGCAACGCGGTTAATTCTACGCCAAGCCTGCGCCTGGTACTGATGTTCCCTGTATCAACGAAAAGGAGTTTCATGATCCAATCCAGCCCTGTTTCCACTGCTTTCCGGGGTTACCCAGCTTCTCATTGAAGAGGATTGCAGAAACCCTGACAAGGGATCAGATTGGAATATTATACGCCTTGGCAAAGTCTTCCAATGGCTGGCGCAAACTCTTCCCGGAGTCACTAAGGTCACCCATCATTTCTTGCAGTTGGCCAATATCGAGTTTTCTCAACATTTCTTTGACCGGGCCGATCGAAGGTGGTGCCATCGAGATCGAATTTATGCCCAAACCGAGCAAAGCCATGGCTTCGACGGGCCGCCCGGCCATCTCCCCACACAACGTCAAAGGAGTGCCTGCGGTGTCAGCCCGCACCTGAATATCGCGCAACATCCGCAATACTGGTAACGACAAAGGATCATAGCGATCAGACATCCTGGCGTTGCCGCGATCACTTGCCCAAAAGAACTGCAACAGGTCGTTGCTGCCAATCGACGCGAAATCGACCCGCTCAAACAATGCTTCAAGATCCCACAGGATCGCCGGCACCTCGATCATGGTGCCGAGCTTGATATCTGATGGTCCCTGATGACCATGTTCAGCCAGAAACCGCAACTCCCTATTGACCAGGTCTTTGGCCTGATCAAATTCTGCAACCTCTGTGATCATCGGAAACATGACGCGCAATTCCTGACCGCGTGCGGCGTGCAAAAGCGCCCTGATCTGGGTGCGAAACAATCCGGGACGATCAAGCGCCATCCGGATCGCACGCCACCCTAGTGCCGGGTTTTCTTCATGCGCGTGACGCAGATACGGCAATATTTTATCGCCGCCAACGTCAAGCGAACGAAACACAACCGGCATACCGTGGGCTGCATTCAGAATCGAGCTATAGGCCTGGCATTGTTCTTCCATGCGCGGAAACCGCGCAGCTACCATGAATTGCAATTCGGTCCGGTACAGCCCGATACCAGCCGCCCCCGCTTCATCAAGATGAGGCAGATCGACGAGCAGACCGGCATTCATCAATAGCGTAATATCCTGACCATCCAGAGTGGTCGCGGGCAAATCGCGTTCAGCGCGGTAGCGGGCCTGCTGTTCGGCCCGGAAGCGAACCTTGTCGGCATAAGCCAGCTCGACATCGGCGCCAGGGCGCAGATGAACATCTCCCGCTTCACCATCAACGATAATCGCGTCGCCCGGCTCTACATCATCCAGAATACCCGCAACCTGACCCACTGCCGCAATACCAATGGCACGGGCGACAATCGCCACATGGCTACCGGGGCCGCTTTCTTCAAGGATCAGTCCGCGCAATTTCTCGCTGTCATAATCCAGCAATTCGGCAGGGCCCATATTACGCGCAATAACGATCGCATCGTCGGGCAAGTCTTCGCCAGCAGCCGTTACAACATGGCCAGACAGCAATCGGAGCAGTCGGTTTGAAAGATCATCCAAATCATGTAGACGCTCCCGCATATAAGGGTCCGTCAGACGCATCATCCGGGCACGATTATCATTCTGCACCCGCTCGACGGCGGCTTCTGCCGTCAGCCCGGTGCCTACAGCTTCCCGCATCCGGTTGGCCCAGCCACGGTCATAAGCAAACATCCGATAGGCTTCCAGCACGTCGCGATGTTCGCCGGTGCGTGCAACCTCACGGCGAAGCAAAACCTGATCGGTCCATGCGCGAAGGTTTCCTATCCCTTCGTTGAGGCGCGACAATTCAATCGAGGCGTCTTCAGCTATCAGATTAGAGACAATGACACGCGGCTCGTGAAGCACAGCATGACCGAGGCCAAGACCTTCACCCAAAACCGTGCCGTGCAATTGCCGGATCGAACGCTGTCGGCTTCGGTTCGCTTCAGCGACCGGCGCAACCACATCGCTCGCGGCGATCATTTCAGCCAGCACCATCGCTGTGGTCTGAAGCGCTTCAACTTCTTCTTCCGAATAGTCACGCCGCGCCCGGTTCTGTACTACCAGAACCCCGAGCGTATGTCCGCCGCGCAAAATCGGCACCCCGAGGAATGAATGATAAATTTCTTCGCCAGTCTCGGGCCGGTAAGCAAAGGCCGGATGGGATTGAGCATCTGACAGGCTGAGCGATTCCGCCGCCGCTGCGATCTGACCAACCAGACCTTCACCAACTTTCAACCTGGTTTCGTGAACCGCGTCCGGGTTGAGGCCTTCGGTCGCTACAAGCTCCAGATCAACATTGTCGCGCATGACATAGATCGAGCACACCTCAGCGACCATATTGGACGCGATGAGGACAACGATACTATCCAGCTTTTTTTGCGCATCGCCGGCCCCCGCCATGGCTTCACGCAATCGGCGGAGCAGAACACGCGGGCCGATCAGGTTGCCGCGCATTTTCGAGCTTCCTCTCTATGTGCCAGACAATCTGGCAAGTAAAGTGTAATCAATGATCCAAACCTCGCAGGCCGCCAAGCGGATCGTTTAATTCATGTCCAGACCATACACCGAATGCAATGTCCGAACTGCAAGTTCCGTATAAACCGCTTCAATCAGGACGCTGATTTTAATTTCAGACGTGGAAATCGCCTGAATATTGATATTCTTGTCCGCCAGCGCCTTGAACATTTGCGCCGCAACACCAGCGTGACTTCGCATACCCACACCAATAACCGATACTTTTACAATGTCGGTCGCTCCCAATAAATCGCTATAACCGAGTTTATTCTTGAGCGGTGTGATGACATCCCTGGCACGTTCAAAATCCGTGACCGGAACCGTGAAGGTAATATCGGTCTGCTTGCCGTTTGCGGAAACATTCTGAACAATCATATCCACATTGATATTGGCGTCCGCCAGTGGCCCGAAAATCTGGGCCGATACGCCGGGCTGATCCTGAACCTCCAGCAAAGTGATTTTCGCTTCGTCGCGCGAATAGGTTATGCCGCTGACAACATGCTTTTCCACGATCTCATCCTCATCACATACAAGAGTCCCGACCCCGCCATTGCCCTCTTCAAAGGCTGGCGCAAGCGATTCGGGATCTTCAAAACTTGATCTTACCATCATCCGGACGCCATATTTCATGGCCATTTCCACTGAGCGCGTCTGCAACACTTTTGCACCCAGTGACGCCAGTTCCAGCATCTCTTCATACGATACGCGCTCAAGCCGGGTCGCGGCTGAAACAATGCGCGGGTCAGAAGTATAAACGCCATCTACATCGGTATAGATATCGCAACGATCAGCGTTGATCGCCGCCGCAATCGCCACCGCGCTGGTATCCGATCCGCCCCGGCCAAACGTTGTTATCCGCCCGGAATCCGATATGCCCTGAAAGCCCGCGACAACCGCTACCTGATTTTCTTCCAGTCTGGATACCAGCAGGCTGTTTTCAATACCGCCAATTCTGGCTGACCCGTGAGTCTCGTCGGTGCGCAACGGGATTTGCCAGCCCTGCCACGACCGCGCCGACACCCCCATGCTCTGCAAGACAATCGCCAGCAGTCCGGACGTTACCTGTTCACCGGACGATACCACCGTATCATATTCACGCGCGTCGTGGAGCGGACTGGCTTCGCGTGTCCATTCCACAAGCTGGTTGGTGGTCCCGGCCATGGCCGAGACAACAAC
This sequence comes from Hyphomicrobiales bacterium, assembly GCA_021775875.1. Lineage (GTDB taxonomy): Bacteria > Pseudomonadota > Alphaproteobacteria > Rhizobiales > NORP267 > NORP267. The sequence continues at coordinate 13,823 of JAJFHA010000007.1, forward strand.
GGCGACCTGATGACCGGCATCGACCTCACGCTTGACGTGCCGGGCGACAACCCGGATCCGGTCAATATCGGCAACAGACGTGCCTCCAAATTTCATGACGAGACGGGCCATCGGCGACCATAAATCCTCGTGTTGCAAAAATTTCGCCGGTACCAACCAGCGCTTATTTGGTGTAGTCCTGAATGGACGGAGACTTCATAGCCCCATAGCGGATACACTGCAAAGAAAAAGGCCAAATGATGAATAGCCGCAGTACAATTGACCTCGCTGAAGTCGCACGCTTCTCAGCGCTCGCCGACGAATGGTGGGACCCGCACGGCAAGTTCAAGCCCCTGCATAAATTCAATCCGGTCCGCCTCGCCTATATTCAGGAAAAAATTTGCGACCAATTCAACCTGGTTGAAGGCACAAATGCTGTTTTCAAGGGTCTGCGGATTCTGGATATCGGCTGCGGTGGCGGCTTATTATCGGAACCGATGTCGCGGCTTGGTGCCGAAATTGTTGGTGCCGACCCGTCACGGGTCAATATCGAAACTGCCCGCATCCATGCCGAAAGCCAGGGTCTGGATATTGATTATCGTTGCACCACTTCGGAAGAACTAGCGGCGGCCGGGGAGACATTTGATGTTGTCCTGAATATGGAAGTGATCGAGCATGTGGCCGATCCGGCTTTATTCATCGAATCCTGTGCCACTATGGTGCGCCCCGGCGGGTTGATGATTGCGGCCACCCTCAACCGTACCGTGAAGGCGTTTGCGCTCGCCATCGTTGGCGCAGAATATATTTTGCGCTGGTTGGCGCCCGGCACCCACACCTGGGACAAATTCATAACGCCGGAAGAATTCAACGAATTTCTCACCCCGACCAAACTGCGCCGCACCGATTTAACCGGTGTCGCCTATAACCCGCTGGCCGATAGCTGGCGACGGACAAGCGATGTGGATGTGAATTACATGATCACCACGACGCGGAAAAAATCTTCGGCCAGCAAGAAATCCAGCAAAGCCAAAACCTAATTCTGGTCATCCGGCAAAATCGGAAGCGGGTGTACATCAATCCCTTCTTCTTTCAGATCGGTCACCTCGTCCGCTGAAGCCTCGCCGTAAATGCCGTGCGGCTCGACTTCTTCATAGTGAATTTTACGCGCCTCTTCGGCAAATTTCGGCCCCACATAATCAGCGTTGTTTTTCACGTGTTCGCTCAATTGGCGCATCATCGACCGCATTTCGGCCTGATTTTCGCCTGTGTGAACCACCGATTGTTTTTCGCTTTTTTTGCCAGCGCCAACGCTTTCCGCACCAAGTGACGGCGCCATGATCTGTTTATGGACATTTGCTGATCCACAGACCGGGCAGGTTACATCACCGGTTTTTTGCTGCGCTTCAAAAGCCGATGAACTCGGGAACCAGGCCTCAAACCCGTGATCATTTTCGCAATTGAGCGTATAGAGGATCATTCAGCAGCTCTGGAAACATTATCAAGACCGACCTTAACGCCAAAGGCCTTATCATGGGTAAGCGCCGGAATACGAGCGCGCGCCGCGCTCACCTCCGCTGGATCAATATCACCATAAATCACACAAGGCTCTGTCCCGGCTTCCGCCAAAATTTCACCCCACGGGGAAACAATCATACTGTGCCCAAAGGTGTCCCGGCCGTTGGCATGACGTCCGCCCTGAGCCGCAGACAATACAAAGCACCCATTTTCAATGGCGCGCGCGCGCTGCAAAATTGACCAATGCGCCGCCCCGGTTTGTTTCGTAAACGCCGCCGGGATCGCCAGAAATGAAGCACCGGCATGAGCCAGCGCCCGGTACAAAGCGCCAAACCGGATATCGTAGCAAACCGTCACGCCAAGCCTGCCCCAAGGCAGATCAACCGCAACTGCTGTTTGTCCGGGCTGATAATTTTTGGATTCGCGATAAACCTCACCGTTCGGTAAATCCACATCGAACATATGAATTTTGTCGTAGCGTGCCGCCAGCGTCCCGTCCGGCGCGATTACAAATGCACGATTGGCAGCCTTATCTTCGGCTACCCGGACGGCAATTGAACCAAGATGCAGCCAGATGCCCAATTCTTTGGCGAGGGCAAAAAACCGTTTCAGGTAAGGATCGTCTTCTTCGCGGCTTATTTTGTGAAACAGCGCCTTGCTGCCCAATTCCATAAGCATGGTTTGTTCAGGTGTCTGGATATATTTGGCGCCCTGCCCGGCAGCTTCACGGATCAGACTTTCGGCTTCAGAAAAATTTTGCACCAGGTCCTGGCCGGTCTGCAATTGGACACAGGCCGCTTTGAAAGGCTCATTTTTCATCGCAAAATCCTCTTCTCCTGATCAGGCTGAAAGCAGTTTATCCAGCTCTCCATTGCCTTCAAGCGCGTAAAGCTCGTCACATCCGCCCACATGGGTCTTGCCGACAAAAATTTGCGGCACCGAGGTTTTGCCCGCAAGCTCCGTCATCTGACGCCGCCCGGCCGGGTCAAAAGTTACATCGATCTCGGAATAGGCAACATTTTTCTCACCAAGCAAGCGCTTGGCGTAGCGGCAATAGGGACAAAGCATGGTTGTATAAATTGTAACGTCGGTCATGGGTCAGTTTCACTAATTGGATCAATATTAAATGCTTATATGGCAGCCTGAAGGATTTCTGCAACCTGCGCGAAGACAAGAACATCAACATTGTTCGCTCCGGCACGCAGCAAGGCCCGCGACGCTGCATTCGCAGTTGCCCCCGTTGTCAGCACATCATCGATCAGAACAACCCGGTGACCGCGTATCACAGGCACATGTCTGGCAGACACGCTGAATGCGTTTGCCACTTTGCGTTTGCGCTGCGTGTCACTCAACCCGACCTGTTGCGGGGTGGCTCTGGTGCGCGACAATCCGTCATACATCAGCGGCACATCCGCAAAGCGCGAAAGATGCGCCGCCAGTTGCAGCGACTGGTTGAACCGGCGCGACCAGAGGCGACGCGCATGCAGCGGCACCGGCATAATAATGTCTGCGCCATCAAGCAATTCATGCCCAGCCCGGAACATCATCCGCGCCATGGGAAGCGCATAATCCGAGCGGTCGCGATATTTCAAACCATGAACCAGTTGCCTCGCCGGTTCATTGTAAAGAACAGCGCATCGGGCGCGCGCAAATACCGGCGGCGCGGCTTCAGCACCAGCGCTAACGGTTCCAGGCTTTGCCGGCAAAGCAAATGGTATCCCGAGCCGATCACAAACAGGCAGCTCAACCAGATCAAGCGTCATCCAGCATTCCGGGCAAAGATGGCCTTGCTCATTTATGATAGAACGGCAAACCGGGCATTGGGGCGGCAGCACAAAATCTGCAACTGTCCGGGCAAAAGCCTGAACCCCGCTACCAAGGCGGGCCAGCGTCGCTTCTGTGTGGACAGTGTGTTCACGAACATTGTGCATGTGCATAAGACAAATGTTAGAACTATTCTCCCGACACCACCAGATCGAATATCCCGTTCACTTCAACCAGAACATGAAACCCTTTGCGGCATGACCCAGATCCCGAAAATCTTTGACCGCTCATTGCTTCGCCAACGTCGCCAACGCATTGCAGGTGAAGCCGATAAGGGTGATTTTCTTCATGATCGCATCGGCCAGGAACTGGCGGAGCGTATCGCCGAAATATCCCGACAATTTGAGTTCGCAGTTGATCTCGGAACCCATACCGGCAAACTTGCAGCGGGGCTTGAGAATGCACCAAATATCGGACATGTCATAACGACCGATGGATGCAGAAATTATCTCAAAAACAAGACCTGCTTGAATATAGTGGCGGACGAGGAATGGCTGCCGTTCGGGGCTGGCAGCCTCGATCTCATTGCAAGCAACCTGCAACTCCAATGGGCCAACGACCTGCCGGGGGTTTTTGCTCAAGCCAATCAGGCATTAAAACCAGACGGCTTGTTTATGGCTTCCATGTTTGGTGCCGGGACGCTACCGGAATTACAAACATCGTTGCTGGATGCGGAAATGGACGTAACTGGCGGTGCCAGTCCGCGCGTTGTCCCGTTACCGGATGTGCGCGAGATAGGCGCTTTGTTACAACGCGCCGGGTTCGCCTTGCCGGTAGTCGACAAGGATATAATCAAGGTGCGCTACGCATCCCCGCTTGATCTGATGCGAGACCTGCGCCTGATGGGCGCAACCAATATAGCTACAAAACGAAGTCAAAAATTTTTGCGCCGTGAGATTCTATTCCGGGCTATGGAAATTTATACGGAAAGATTTGCAGAACCGGACGGGCGCATTCCAGCAACCTTCTCAATTATTTATCTGTCCGGCTGGCACCCTCACGAAAGCCAACAAAAACCCCTTGCCCCCGGTTCAGCGAAGACGCGCCTCGCTGATGCCTTGAATGGACCAGACACTCCGAAAACAGATGAAAAACCACGGCTCTGATCGAAAACCGCTGTCCAATATTACGCTGTCCAATATTACATTGAGTTATTGACGTTAGTGTATGACCCGCTGACATTTGATCCCAACAACGTCACCGCACCGGCAATTGCAACTGCAATGCCTCCTGCAATAACGGCATATTCAACCGCTGTGGCACCATTTTCGTCAGACAGAAATTTATCGACCAGCGACCGGGCAGACAATTTCTGGTTTTGAATGTTCACAATAACAAGCCTCTCTTTTGTCTCTGATACCGCCTGGATCAAAGAAGGTCTCTCAACGTTGCCACCAGCGGCACATCGGCCGGTGGCATTGGATAATCCGTCATGTCCGCCGGTCTGACCCAGCGCAGCACCTGCCCTTCCCGGGGCTGGGCAATACCGCTCCATTTTCTACAAATGTATAGCGGCATCAAAAGATGGAAATCGTCATAAAGGTGACTTGCAAATGTCAACGGTGCGAGACAGGCCTTTGTTACATCGATCCCGAGTTCTTCATGAAGCTCGCGAACCAAAGCCGTCTCCGGCATTTCCTCCGGCTCAATTTTGCCACCAGGAAATTCCCACAACCCCGCCATTGATTTTCCGGCAGGACGTTGCGCCAACAAAACCCTGTCATCTACATCAACCAGGGCACAAGCCACGACAAGAACGGTTTTCATCGTTGCTGGTCCCATTTTGTTGGTGAAGGGTTAATTTTTGATAACACGATAGCCCGGTACTTATCGCAATAGAGCCGCTAAGTCAGCTTCGATAATCAGCATTGATTGCGATATAGTCTTTTGTCAGGTCGCAGGTCCAGACTTGGGCTTTGCCCCGTCCCAGGCCCATATCCACCCGGATCGTGACCTCGTCGTTTTTCATATAATCCGCCGCCCGATCTTCGTCGTAAGCAGCATCCCGCTCACCTTCAAATGCGACGCGAATATCGCCAAACCAAATCGCCAACTTGTCCCGGTCTGCAGGTTCTCCCGCTTTCCCAACGGCCATGACGACCCGGCCCCAATTGGCGTCTTCACCAGCTACAGCCGTTTTAACTAGCGGCGAATTAGCGATCGACAAGGCAACCTTTTTAGCCGACCGGGCCGATACCGCACCATCAACCTGGACAGTAATAAATTTGCTGGCGCCTTCGCCGTCGCGAACAACCTGTTGCGCCAGATCCACAAGCACTTCATCCAGGGCCGCACGGAACCCGCGCAACCGCCGGTCTGCTTTTGCGTCGATGGTCTGCACACCGCGTTTGGCCGCCGCGCCAGTGGCAAACACAAGGACCGTGTCGCTGGTAGAGGTATCGCTGTCCACCGTGATCGAATTGAAGCTGCCGCCGATACTCCGGCCCAGGCAATGTTGCAAAATTTCGGACGATATCGGCGCATCGGTAAAAATGAAACTCAGCATCGTCGCCATATCCGGCGCGATCATTCCGGCGCCCTTGGCGATCCCGTTGATGATGATGTCCTGACCATCAATCTGAATTGTACGGCTGCTACCCTTGGCGAACGTATCGGTGGTCATGATTGTTTCGGCGGCGGCTTCCCAGCCCCCGGTTGAAACGTTGCCAGCCATTGTCCCCAGCAAATCCGAGAATTTTCCAGAATCCAGAGGTTCACCGATCACGCCGGTGGACGCTAAAAACACATCGCCCGTCCGACATTTTACAGCTTTTGCTGCCGCCCGCGCCGTATCTCTGGTAGCCGCACTGCCTTTTTTACCAGTGAACGCATTGGCATTGCCTGAATTGACCACCAGCGCCCTGGCGCTGCCGTTTGAAATATTATCCCGGCACCATTCAACCGGCGCAGACGGACAGCGGGATTTTGTGAAAACCCCCGCCACCTGACAACCTTTGTCGAACACTGCCAACAATAGATCACGCCGATTATTGTATTTGATACCCGCTTCAGCGGTGGCAAATCGCACCCCATCGATATCCGGTAAATCCGGAAAACCGGCAGGCGCAAGCGGGGATAGCTTCGTCGTCATGAAATTATTCGGCGGCGGGTTGTTCCTCGCCACCGGCCTCCGCATCATCTGTTTCCGGTTCAGCTTCATTCGGGACAATTGTCACTGTGTTCTCGGCTTTTAACGCCGCAATAACTTCTGCAAATCGTTCCCTGATAAGCACATCCCGAACCTGGTCCGATACAGCTTCAAGCGCTGGTAATTCCTTGTTCCGCCGCTCTTCCACCTTGATCACATGCCAGCCAAACTGAGTTTGAACCGGCGCTGAAATCTCGCCGTCTTCGAGCGAAAATGCAACTGACCCGAATGCCGGCACCATGTCATTTTCACCAAAAAACCCGAGATCACCACCATTTGCACCACTGGGACCGGTAGATTTTTCCTGGGCAAGTTCAGCAAAATCAGCGCCGCCTTCAAGAGCTTCAACCAGCGCCTTGGCCTCATCCTCGGTTTCAACCAGAATGTGACGCGCATGAATTTCAACCTCGACCGGAACATTTGCGATCTGGGCAGAATACGCGGCTTCAATGGCTTCCGGTGTTACCCGAGATTCAATTTCCTGTTCAAAATAAAGATCGCGCAAGGCCCGCAAGCGAACATAATTGAGCCGCTGGGCAAATTCCGGTGTTTGTGAAATATCCGAAGCTTCAGCAGCACTGGCAAGCAATGACAGATTGACCATCACATCAATCAGGATCGTGCGGCGCTGCGCTTCCGGATATTGTTCGAGGCTTCCTGCAAAATCTGCCTCCGCGAGTGCCATATCCGCCTCGGTAATTTGTTTATCTCCAATTGTAGCAACAACCGCGCTCTCTTCTTGCGCCCATACGGCGGCGGGCGCCATAATAAGGGCCGATGCCAGCAGGCTCGCCTTAAGGAATTTGCCCATGACCCCCACCGGTCCGGGATTTTGAATTGGCTTTGGCGAATGATTCAACATTGTTCAAATTTCCTCAGTACAAATAACGAAATGCGGCGCTTGGCCAACTTGGTTTGGCCGGTTAATCACTCCTAACCGGAGCCGGTGCAAAGTACAACGAAGACCTGATATAGGGTAAATTGCAGATGACGCAATAATAACCTATTCACCAAGCCTTCGTTGACATCATTTGGGGTGGCTCTTATGTCTGCGGCAACCCTATCGAACGGAACGGCACACATTTATTGAAAGGCCCGCAGATGGTCGGCTTAGGCTCTCTCGCTAGCAAGGTTTTTGGCAACGCAAATGATCGCAGGCTCAAAAGGTATAATGACCGCGTAACCGCGATCAACGCACTCGAAGACGAGGTCGCCGCGTTGAGCGACGATGAACTGCGCGCGCGCACGATTTCGTTTCGCGAACAAGTTGCAGCCGGCACCAACATCGATGATCTTTTGGTGCCCGCATTCGCAACCGTTCGCGAGGCCGCCAAGCGGACCCTCGGCCAGCGCCATTTTGATATGCAGCTTGTCGGCGGCATGGTGCTGCACGACGGTCGTATCGCCGAGATGAAGACCGGCGAAGGCAAAACTCTGGTCGCCACCCTCGCCGTTTACCTCAACTCTCTCGGTGGTAAGGGCGTCCATGTGGTCACCGTCAACGATTATCTTGCCAGTCGCGACTCCGAATGGATGGGCGAGATTTACAATTTCCTGGGTCTGACAACCGGCGTCATCGTTCATGGTCTCGACGACCAGCAGCGCAAGGAAGCCTATGCTTGCGACGTCACCTACGGCACCAACAACGAACTTGGTTTCGATTATCTTCGCGACAACATGAAACATGACGTGAGCGAGATGGCTCAGCGCGGGCATAATTTTGCCATTGTGGACGAAGTGGATTCGATCCTGATCGACGAAGCCCGCACGCCATTGATTATTTCAGGCCCGCTTGAAGACCGCTCCGAGCTTTACATCCAGGTCGACGCCCTTATTCCACGGCTTGCCGAAGAGCATTATGAAGTTGATGAAAAGACCCGCGCCGCATCCCTTACCGAAGCGGGCAATGATGCGATCGAAGACATTCTGCGCGAAGAGGGCCTGTTGAAGGGCGAATCTCTTTACGACGTCGAAAACGTCACCATGGTTCATCACGTCAATCAGGCGCTCCGGGCGCACAAACTATTTCAGCGTGACAAGGATTACATTGTCCGTGATGGCGAAGTTGTGATCATCGATGAATTTACCGGCCGGATGATGCCGGGTCGGCGCTTCTCCGAGGGCCTCCATCAGGCACTAGAAGCCCGCGAGAATGTGAAAATCCAGCCCGAGAGCCAGACACTGGCCAGCGTTACGTTCCAGAATTACTTCAGGCTCTACAACAAGCTTGCCGGCATGACCGGAACGGCGGCGACAGAGGCCGCCGAATTCATGGATATCTATAAACTTGAAGTGATGGAAATTCCGACCAACAAACCAATCGTCCGTGACGATGCTCATGACGAAGTCTACCGGACGGCGGACGAGAAATTCAAAGCCATCATCGAATTGATTCAGGATTGCCAATCGAGGGGACAACCCATTCTGGTCGGCACCACGTCCATCGAAAAGTCCGAACTACTCGCCGACATGCTTAAAAAAGAAGGCTACCGCCAACCTGAATCCGATGGCGCAGGGTCCGAGGAGACCTATAAAAAAGGCAACCGGATTTTCCGGGTCCTCAACGCCCGGTATCATGAGCAGGAAGCCTTTATCATTTCCCAGGCCGGTGTCCCCGGTGCGGTAACAATCGCCACCAACATGGCCGGTCGCGGTACCGACATCCAGCTTGGTGGCAATCTTGAAATGCGGCTCCGCCAGGAACTTGGCGACATGGAAGATGGCAAAGCGCGCGACAAACAGGAAAAAGAAATCGAAGCCGACGTTGCCCGCCTGAAAGAAGAAGCGATTGCCGCCGGCGGTCTCTGTGTTGCCGGTACTGAGCGCCACGAAAGCCGACGCATCGATAATCAGTTGCGCGGCCGTTCAGGGCGACAGGGTGACCCGGGCAATTCACATTTTTTCCTCTCGCTCCAAGACGACCTGATGCGCATCTTTGGCAATGAGCGAATGGATTCGATGCTGGTCAAACTCGGCCTTGAAGAAGGCGAAGCGATTGTCCATCCGTGGATCAACAAGGCACTTGAAAAAGCGCAACAGAAAGTTGAAGCCCGCAATTTCGATATCCGTAAAAACCTGCTTAAATTCGACGACGTGATGAACGACCAGCGCAAGGTGATGTTCGAACAACGGATCGAGCTGATGGACGACGCCAATGCCAGCGAAACCGTCACTGACATGCGCCATCAGGTTGTTGATGATCTGGTCACTGCAAATATCCCGGAAAAAGCCTATGCCGAGCAATGGGACTCCGAACACCTCCAGGAAGAGATCAAACGCATCTTCGGCATCGACGCGCCGATTGTAAATTGGGCTGCAGAAGAAGGCATTGCTGACGAAGAAATCCATGACCGGATCATCGAAGCGGTTGATGATCTGGCCGCGAAAAAAGCAGAATCCTTCGGTCCGGAAATTAATCGCCAGATCGAAAAAGCAGTTATCCTGCAAACCCTGGACGGCTTGTGGCGCGAACATCTGGTGATGCTCGATCACCTGCGCCAGGTTGTCGGTATACGCGGTGTCGCCCAGCGCGATCCCTTGCAGGAATATAAAACCGAAGCCTTCACATTGTTTGAAGGCCTGCTTGCCCGTATGCGCGAGGCAGTGACCGGCCAGATGGCCCATGTCCAGATTACACAGCGCGAAGAACCGGCCCTGCCGGAAATGTCGGGGTCACATACCGATCCCGCCACTGGCGCAAACCTGATGCAACCGGCAGCGCCCCCGGCGCAAGTCGACGCTTCGAACCGCGATCCGGCCAACCCTTCAACCTGGGGTAAAGTAGGCCGCAACGAAATTTGCCCTTGTGGAACCGGCAAGAAATTCAAACATTGTCATGGCAAATTGGCGTAGAGGGATACGACTCAATCGACAAGTTATCCGAAAAACTCAATTTGTCGGGTAAGCAGTCCCGGTCGCCTGCCCGCCTGCGGCTGAAGATGCATGCCGATGCAACCATTTCCAGTTACCACCAATTTTGGCTAACCCTACTGTCCAGCGAATCGGCACCTGTATTTTCTCTCCGGCCACATCAAGATGAATCGTCAAGGTCGTCGCGATGACAGCAGCTGCCTCACGAACGGTAGCTTGGCTCCAATGCCATTCAAACCGCTCAGCCGTCGCTTCAGCAAAATTTCGCTCGAACAACGACCGAATTTGCTTTTTCCCGGCGCATAGTTCATCCGCACCTGTACCGATGATCGAAATATCATCTCCGTCTTCAAACAAATCCATCAGCCTGTCGGTATCTTTTGCACAATAGGCTTCGGCATATATTCCAAGTGTTTTCAGAAGTTCGGTTTCTGCAGACATTGATTTTCCCCAAAATAATTTGTCCGTGTACTTCGTATAATATTTCCAATCTGCTTGAAGGCAAATCGAATTTCCAGCAAACCAGATTTGCGCTTGCCTCTACCCATCTTCTTCCCTGCTCGCTATAAGATTACCCATGAACCAAGACGTTATCATCCTGTTTTGTCTGTTCGGATTTGTCTTCACATTTTTACTGTGGGGACGATGGCGCTATGACCTGGTCGCCTTTGTGGCGCTGATCCTGGCGGTGATATTAGGCGTTGTGAAAACCGACGCGGCCTTTGCCGGCTTCGGTCACCCGGCAGTTGTGGTCATCGCGCTTGTTCTGATCGTCAGCCGGGGACTATCCAATTCCGGTGCAATCGACATGCTGACCCGCCTTGTGCTGGATTCCAACCGAAAACTAAGCCTCCATATAGCAATGATCGGCGGGGTCGGGGCGGCTTTATCTGCTGTCATGAACAATGTGGCGGCGCTCGCATTGCTGATGCCGGTGGATATGGAAGCCGCAGCCAAAGCCAAACGCAGCCCGGCAACGACCCTGATGCCGCTTTCCTTTGCTACCATCCTTGGCGGTCTGGTCACCCTGATCGGCACACCACCCAACATCATTATTGCCGCGTTCCGGGAAAAATCCCTTGGCGAAGCCTATTCGATGTTTGATTTTGCACCGGTCGGTTTTGCATGCGCTATAGTCGGGATCGCCTTCATCGCCCTTGGCGGCTGGCGACTGATCCCGCGCGAAGCTCGCGAGCGAAACCCCGGTCAAGACCTGTTTGAATTTGAAGGCTATATCGCTGAAGTCGAGGTCCCTGAAAAATCGTCCATTATCGGTCAACAAGTGGCTGAACTGGACAAGGTTGCAGAAGACAATGACGCCGCCATTCTGGGACTGGTCCGGCGCGGAAAGCGCCTGCCCGGACAGGCGCGACGTACCGAAATCCTTGCTGGCGATATTCTGGTTATCGAAGCCAGCCCGGATGCGATCGACAAATTGGTAGGAGCCCTGAAACTCAAATATGTGGGTCATGACAAACATATCACCGCCGCTGGTGGCGGCATGTCATTGATCGAAGTTGTGGTGCCGCGTGATGCCCGCATCGCCGGTCGCTCGGCCATGTCGCTACGACTTTTATCGCGCCAGGGCGTGACGCTTTTAGGTGTTTCGCGCGAGGGCCGCAAATTCCGCGACCGGGTCCGCAAGCTGGATATCCTGCCGGGCGATATATTATTGTTGCTGGGACCAAACGAGCGCATCGCCGAAGTCGCCAACTGGCTTGGGTGCCTGCCTTTGGCTGAACGCGGGTTGCAGGTTATCCAGTATGACAAGGCGACCCTCGCGGCCGGAATTTTTGCAGGCGCCATCGCGCTTGCAAGTTTTGGCCTGCTCTATCTGCCAATAGCCCTCGCCTGCGTCGTTGTTCTCTACGTGCTGCTCGACATCATTCCGTTGCGCGATATTTACGAGATGATCGAATGGCCGGTCATTATTCTACTCGGATCTTTGATCCCGCTTGGAACGGCGCTTGAGGCAAGCGGTGGCACCGGCCTGATCGCCAGTGCGATTGTAAACTGGACCGCCGCTTATTCGCCGGTGATCGTGCTGACCACACTAATGATCGTCACCATGACCCTGTCGGATGTGCTCAACAATACCGCCACAACCGTCATCGCGGCCCCGATCGCCATCGACATTGCCGGACAATTAGGGGTTAACCCCGACCCGTTTCTGATGGCTGTCGCGGTGGCGGCAAGTTGCGCTTTTTTGACCCCCATCGGGCACAAGAACAATACGCTCATTCTTGGTCCTGGTGGATACAGCTTCGGAGATTATTGGCGTATGGGATTGCCGCTGGAAATATTGGTCGTGGCGGTTGCCGTGCCCACAATTTTGTATGTCTGGCCGCTATAGAAATTAACCCGATAAGGCTCAGGAAACGCTGCCGATCAACATCGTATAAACTTGGCCGGGTATCTCCAGCGACGTTTGCTGGTTACCGGTTGGGATATATTGCGGCTGCGGCCCGGTGGGTGCCGGTGGCACGCTTTCACCTGTGGTTTGATCCCAATTGGTGAAATTGATCGAGCGCCCTTCTGGGCAAGGCCGACGAGCATCGATCCTTTCTTCAGGCATATCAAATTCAGTATTGAAGACATAGGTCCCACCACAAACGGTTACTTTTGGTGGAAAGCCGGTTGCGTTAAATGCGTCATAACCGATTTTGATATTCTGCCAGAAAGCAAAATCTGGATGCTCCCGATGGGCATCCATATTTTCCTGGGTCATCCGAAATGGGAACGCCTGGACCTGGAAAGCTTCCTGTCCGCCGACAAAGGCTTCGCGCGCAAGGCTGTATATGTCGGCGATAATGTCATCGGTCATGGAATAACAACCGGCCGAAGAACAGGCCCCGTGAACCATGAGATGTGACCCTGTCCTATCATGGGACCGATCAAAACTGTTTGGAAATCCCATGTTGAAGGAAAGGTAATAGCTGCTCCACGGATTCATCTGCCCCTGGCTGATCGGATAAAAGCCTTCCGGAGCTTGCCTGTCCCCTTCCTGAAGTTTGGGGCCAAGAACACCAGACCATTGGCACACCGGGTAACTTGCCAATTGGGCATAGCGACCGGATTCTGACATTTTCCAGACTTCAAGCTGGGATTCCTGTTTGAAAATACGCAGCATAATCGGCGCATCCTGGGTCATCCCGCGCGTTTCCATCGCGGTACGAAGCTGGTAGCTCAACGGTTCCATATGCTTCGGCATTTCCTGCGAGCAGGAAGCCATAAGGCCAAATGCAGCAACAAATCCAATTTGCCTAATTTTGATGGAACGTTTCAGAGACATTTACACCCCGGACCTTCAGCTAAAGACCTATTGCAAAAAACACACGCTAATTTGCATCGGCTAGGTTAACGTACGATTATTGTCACCCTGCCAATGGCTGGCAGAGTACAAATTATCTAACATTTTGGCTATTTTTGGGCCACGCAACTTTACGTGAATAAGTACGAGGCAGATTTAAGTCTAATATACCCAGGCTACAAAGAGCGCCCTATTTCAAGGTATTTTTCCCGGCGTGCCTGTTTCACAGCGACTGCATCAAAGGTTTTAAAGCTCGACAGCGCATCTTCGATTGCCCCGCCAACAGCATCGATTGCCGCATCCGGGTCCCGATGGGCACCCCCCAATGGCTCCTCGACAATTCCGTCAATAATACCAAATCCCAGCAAATCCTGCGCCGTGATTTTCATATTGTTGGCGGCCTGTTCAGCTTGCGTCGAATCGCGCCACAGGATGGATGCGGATGCTTCCGGTGATGCCACCGTATAAATGGCATGTTCCATCATCAAAACCTTGCTCGCGGTGGCGATTGCCACAGCCCCGCCTGATCCGCCTTCACCAATCACCACCGCGATATTGGGAACCCCGAGCGCGAGACAACAATCGGTCGAGCGGGCAATGGCTTCAGCTTGCCCGCGTTCTTCAGCGCCAACGCCTGGATAGGCACCAGCTGTATCAATCAACGAAATAACGGGAAGTGCGAATCTGTCTGCCATTTCCATCAGCCGGACAGCTTTACGATAGCCTTCCGGGCGTGCCATGCCAAAATTGTGGTGCAACCGGCTTTCCGTATCTGACCCTTTTTCCTGTCCTATAACTACAACGGGTTCGCCGCGAAACCGGCCCAAACCACCAACCAGCGCATGATCTTCGGCAAATCCCCGGTCACCGGATAATGGTGTGAATTCCTTGATCAGACCTTCCAGATACGCCTTCATGTGAGGCCGCTGGGGATGTCGTGCGATCTGGGTCCGTTGCCAGGGCGTAACTTTTTCATACAAGCTTTTCAGGGTTTCCTGGGATTTCGCCTCAAGCCGTTTGATCTCTTCCTTGATCGCATCTGATGATTCGTCATCAGACAGCGCACGCAATTCGGCAATTCGGCCTTCCAAAGCTGCAACGGGTTTTTCGAAATCGAGATATGTACGCATGAATTACAGGGACCTGCTAAATGAATCCGATCAAAAGAAACCGGTTTGATCACGACCTGGCATTTTTGTTGATCTATAGATTGCCCCTGTCCGGGGGAGAGTCAAGGAAAGCACCAACTTTCATAACAACATGATGAATATGCGCGAGCAGGTCCAAATGCGCCTCTGTCAGATGGATTTCTCGCTGAGAGGGTGATGCGCTTCCACCAATTTCCGCAACCGCTCATCGAGAACGTGGGTATAAATCTGAGTGGTGGAAATATCAGCATGACCGAGCATCTGCTGTACGGCGCGCAAATCAGCCCCATGGGCGATCAGATGGCTTGCAAAAGCATGGCGAATGACGTGCGGCGATATCCGGGCCGGGTCTATACCCGCCTCAATTGCAACCGCCTTCAGATTGCGCGCAAACGACTGACGGGTCCAATGGCCGGACTTACCTGATGAAGGAAATAGCCAGTTATTTTCACCTCCACCCCGCTGTGCCAAAAGAGCGCCATAGGCAAGCATTGCGGATTTAGCCATATCGTTGAGCGGCACCATCCGTTCGCGCCCACCCTTGCCCTTGATCAAAAGCACCTGACCATCCGCCCGTGCCGCGGCTCGCGGCAGCGATACAAGCTCCGATACCCGCATTCCGGTGGCGTACAGAACTTCCAGTAAACAATAAAAGCGCTGTGCCCGGAACATGGCCAAAGATGTCTGCTCATCGTCACCGGTCTGCACGGCGCGGGTTCGGGCGCATTGAAGCAGCATATCTACATCGTCTTCGCTGAGAACTTTCGGCAATGCCCGACGCGTCCTGGGACTTTCAATCGTTGCTGTCGGATCATCCCCGCGCAAACTTTCGCCATAAAGAAACCGATAAAATTGCCGAAGCGCTGAAAGCTGACGGGCGCTCGAAGATGCCGCCAGCCCGGACGCTGCCAGATGGCCCAGATAATTTCTAATATCAAGATTGGTGGCCGTTGAATAACCCAGACCCCGTTTAGCCAGAAAACCTCCAAATCCGGTAAGGTCCCGGCGATAGGCTTCAAGTGTGTTGAGAGCAACACCACGCTCGGCGCTCAGCATTTCAAGGAAGGTCTCGACAAGATGTGCATCTGCAATAGAGGCTGTCATGTTCGGTATCCGGCGCTGAAACGGCCCACCATTAGCGGTTCATATCGCGGTTATGAATCCGGTAATGGACTTCGCTCTGTTCCGGCTGAATAAATTCAGCAAGCGCAAACATCGTGCCAAACGCAATCCCGGCCAGCATGCCAACAACAGTCAAAAATTTGAAAAGACTTGGCATGTTTCAAAATGTCTCCAGATCCATATTCCACATTATGGCCCATTTTGAGGCCAAAGTGAAAGATATCGCGGTCACTTTGTACATTTTATCGGGTCTTCTCTTAACATTAGCCTTCAATTGCCATTGCGGCAGGCCGAGTGATGTGAAAATTTGAACCGATTTTGAAACCACGGAGACTTGAATGCCGACCGAGACTAAATCAGACCGTGTTCGCCGCAACGTTGGCAACCGTTGTCTTGTGCTTGTCGGCATGATGGGGGCTGGAAAAACCACCATCGGACGCCGCCTCGCAGCCCGGCTCGATTTGCCTTTTGTCGATGTGGATCAGGAAATTGAAAAGGCCGCGGGCCAAAGCGTTGCTGATATCTTTGCCCAGCACGGCGAAGACTATTTCCGCGCCGGTGAACAACGGGTTTTCCTGCGCCTGCTTGGCGAAGGCCCGAGCATTTTGGCGACCGGCGGCGGCACCTTCATGAACGAAGAAACCCGCAAGCAGGTCTCCGGGCATGGCATCTCGATCTGGCTCAAGGCAGATTTCGATATTCTCTACAAACGAGTTAGTCGGCGGAACCATCGACCCTTGTTGCAGACAGATGATCCAAAACAGGCCTTGCTCGACCTGATCGAGGCCCGTGATCCGGTTTACGCTGAAGCCGATATCATTGTTCAATCCAGAGATGTGCCCCATGAAAAAGTGGTGAGCGAAATAGTTGGATTGCTCGATGATCACCTTGATACCGAAATTGGCGCATCCACACGTCAGGAGCAGATATCGTGACAAATTCCCAGACCGGCACCAGGGTCGTGACCGTTGGTCTTGGCGAACGGGCATATGATATTCATATCGGGCCGGGTGTCGCGGGCAATATTGGCGATCTTATTCTGCAAAAATTCGGGCCACGCAAACTGGTGGTTATCACAGATAAAAATGTCGACGAACATCACGGCAAAGCTTTGATGACCGCACTCGCGGACAAAGGCTTGTCAGCCCGAAATATTGTGTTACCGCCGGGGGAAGCCACCAAATCATTTGCTTCAATCGAACAGGTTGTCAGCAATATTCTTGACGGCGGGATTGAACGGGACGACCTCCTTGTCGCATTTGGCGGCGGGGTCATCGGCGATTTGGCCGGGTTTGCCGCAGCGATAACCCTGCGCGGCATCGATTTTGTGCAAATCCCCACCAGCCTGCTGGCGCAGGTCGATTCTTCCGTTGGTGGCAAAACCGGCATCAACGCAGCCCACGGTAAAAATCTTGTCGGCGCGTTCCACCAACCGGGTTTGGTTTTGGCCGACACAAATATTCTGAAAACCCTGCCAAAGCGCGAATTGCGGGCGGGGTATGCGGAAATTGTCAAATACGGTCTGATCGGCGACGCTGAATTTTTCACCTGGCTTGAAGCTAATGGCGCGGCACTTTTAGCGGGTGACGACGCGGCCCGCGTCCATGCGGTTTATATGGCCTGCCAGGCCAAGGCAGATTTTGTCGCCCGCGACGAGCGCGAACACGGTGTCCGCGCCCTGCTGAATTTGGGCCACACATTTGGCCACGCCTTGGAAGCGATTGCTGGTTTCGATGGCCGCCTGATCCACGGCGAAGCGGTCTCAATCGGCATGGTGCTTGCCGCTGAACTCTCAGTTGAACTGGAATTCTGCAACAATAACCTTCCAGTCCGGATCAAAGCCCACCTTGAAAGCGTTGGCCTGCCAACCCAAATTAGCGATGTGGATTGCGAAATACCAGGCGTTGATATTCTGACAGGACACATGATGCACGACAAGAAAGTGCGCGACGGAAAATTGGTATTCATCATGCTCCGGGATATCGGCGACGCCTTTGTGACCAGCGACATTGATCGCCACAAGCTTCTTGATTTCATGACTGCAAAATGCAGCCGAACCTGAATTAGGACAAAATGACCCTCACCCTCGGCATCACCCTTGGTGCTATTATTGCTCTTCTTGCCATCTCGGCATTTTTCTCGGGCTCGGAAACCGCCCTCACGGCGGCGTCGCGGGCGCGTATGCACCGGCTTGAACAAAATGGCGATATCCGCGCCGGTCGGGTCACCAAACTTCTCGAATCCCGCGACAGGCTGATTGGCGCATTATTGCTCGGCAACAATCTGGTGAATATTCTGGCCTCCGCCCTCACCACCAACCTGTTGCTCGATTTGTTCGGCGATGTGGGCATCGTCTATGCGACATTGATCATGACCAGTTTGGTGCTGATTTTCTCGGAGGTTTTGCCAAAAACCTACGCCCTGGCTAATTCCGACCAAATGTCACTGCGAATCGCTTCAAGTGTCGGTCTGGTCGTCAAATTATTTTCGCCAGCTGTCGCCATAGTGCGTGCCATCGTTTTGCTGGTTCTGCGCCTTGGTGGATCCAGACTTGATGGCGAAACCAGCCTGTTATCACCACGTGAAGAAATTCGCGGCACCATCGAACTGCATCACCGCGAAGGTGGCATGATCAAACATGACCGCGATATGCTCGGCGGCATTCTCGACCTCGACGAGATGGACATTTCGGATGTCATGATCCACCGCACCGACGTAATAGCTGTTGACGTTGATCAACCAGCCGATAAGGCAGTTGAAGAAATTCTTGCCAGTCAGTTTTCCCGCATTCCGCTTTGGTCCGGAGAACCTGACAATTTTATCGGCATCCTTCATACCCGCGATCTGGCGCGCGAAATGGCCCGCGTCCGAGGGCGGCAAAAAAACATCAACCTTGCCGGAATCGCGTCCCGACCCTGGTTTGTGCCAGAAACCACGTCGCTACAAAATCAGTTAAACGCTTTTCTGAAACGCAAAACCCATTTTGCCGTTGCGGTCGATGAATATGGCGAGGTGATGGGGATCATCACGTTGGAAGATATTCTGGAAGAAATTGTTGGCGAAATTACAGACGAACACGATACCGATATCGAAGGCTTGCGCCGTCAGCCGGATGGATCCTCGATCATTGAGGGCACGGTCCCGATTCGTGATATCAACCGTGCGTTTGACTGGCATTTGCCTGAAGATGACGCCAACACGATCGCTGGATTAATTATCCACGAAGCCCGGATTATTCCGGAAATTGGTCAGGTTTTTACGTTTCACGGCTTCAAATTTGAGGTCATGGAAAAACAACGAAACCAAATAACGTCGGTTCGCCTCACACCGGTCAATCTTGTTCCAGCGAAACGTCAAAATCCAACATCATAGCCTCCGCACTGCGTATTATTTCTATTCCGGCACGCCCGCCCTGATCGCCAGGGCATGGATCGGCCCCGCCAATTCTTCCGCCAGC
Organism: Hyphomicrobiales bacterium; assembly: GCA_021775875.1. Lineage (GTDB taxonomy): Bacteria > Pseudomonadota > Alphaproteobacteria > Rhizobiales > NORP267 > NORP267. The sequence goes on from JAJFHA010000007.1 coordinate 33,196, forward strand.
ACCTCATTGATCATGCGGTGCCGGTCAACCGGAGATTTCCCGATAAACGCGTCCGACACGATTTTTACGCGAAAATGGCTTTCACCACCCGGACGATGGCCACTATGACCTTCATGAAGGTGGGATTCGTCTATAACTTCAAGCGAAACAGGCGCCAGGCTTTTGGTTAGCTTATCAGTAATCGTATCAACAACAGACATTGAAGCCCCTTAATTCGATTTTGCTATGGACAGGAGAGAACTGCCCCACATATATCAATGAGCGGAGAAATTTCTGCAAGCTGTAACAATCTTTCATTTGTGAACCTGCACCGGGCGACCCATAATCACGGCCATGAATATCAAATCAAAATATTTCGACGCGATTCGCGTCAAACCTGAAAAAGACCTGACCCGCAAGGATGACAGTCCGCGCTGCGCGTGGCAGGGCTGCGATAATCCAGGATCCCATCCTGCACCCAGGGGCCGGAACCATGAGGGTGAATATTACCGCTTCTGCATGCGTCACGTCCGGGAATACAATAAATCTTACAATTATTTTTCCGGTATGAACGACGCCGAATTGAAGCAGTATCAGGAAGCCGCGATTACCGGTCATCGCCCAACCTGGGAAATGGCGAACGGCAAGGGTGAGCCGGGACGTGGAAAAGGCACAAACCCAAAGAATGTGTCTGACCCGTTTGAAGTTACCGGCGGCGCGAATACAGGCCCAAATAAAGAGTCCAAACGGCGCATAGTCCGAAAGGTGGAACACAAATCCCTGGTGGCTCTAAATCTGGACGAGACGGCGACGGCCGCTGAGATCAAGGTTCGCTACAAACAACTTGTTAAACGACACCACCCGGACGCCAATGGCGGAGATCGGGCCAGCGAAGATAAATTGCGTGAAATAATTCAGGCATATAATTATCTAAAGACCGCGGGCTTTTGCTAAGGTCCCTATTCAGCTAATCCACAACCAGCAATAATCGAAACCATATACGCAATGCACCAGACAAGTGCAGATGAGAGGAAGCATGGCAACGCAAGCGTTTGATACAGAGGCCCAAACCGATTCCCAAACGGTCCCCGATATTGAAGTATCGGTTCGCCAGTTATTTGGCATCGACAGCGAATTGAAGGTGCCAGCTTTTTCCGCCACCTCCGACCATGTGCCGGATACGGACCCTGATTATCTGTTCAACCGCGAAACCACTCTGGCCATTTTGGCGGGCTTCGCTCACAACCGCCGCGTCATGGTGCAGGGCTTTCACGGCACCGGAAAATCCACCCATATTGAACAGGTTGCCGCGCGGCTCAACTGGCCCTGCGTCCGGGTCAACCTGGACAGCCACATTTCGCGTATCGATCTGGTTGGCAAGGACGCGATTGTTATTCGCGACGGCAAGCAGGTCACCGAATTTCGCGAAGGCATCCTGCCCTGGGCGCTGCAATCTAATACCGCTTTGGTTTTTGACGAATATGATGCCGGTCGCCCGGACGTGATGTTCGTTATCCAGCGCGTTCTTGAAGTTCAGGGAAAAATGACCCTGCTTGACCAGAACAGGGTTATTCGCCCTCACCCCGCATTCCGCCTGTTCGCGACCACCAACACGGTCGGGCTCGGCGATACGTCAGGGCTTTATCACGGCACCCAACAGATCAACCAGGGCCAGATGGACCGTTGGTCAATTGTAACGGTGCTGAATTATCTGCCTCACGATGACGAGGTCAACATAGTTGCGGCAAAGGCCAAATCCTTTGCCAATGAAGAAGGCCGCGAGACCATTTCGAAAATGGTGCGGGTGGCGGATCTGACCCGAAACGCTTTCATGAACGGCGACATCTCTACGGTCATGAGCCCGCGAACGGTTCTTACCTGGGCTGAAAATGCGGAGATTTTCGATGATATCGGATTTGCTTTCCGGCTCTCCTTCATGAATCGCTGTGACGAGCTCGAACGCAACCTGATCGCCGAGCTTTATCAGCGTTGTTTCAACGAGGAACTGCCTGAGACCAGTTCGCCTGCATACCAGCTCGAGCAATCTGCCGACTAGGTCATGCCCCCAATCAAGCCGCGCCCTAATCCCAACGAACCATTCAGGCAAGCCCTGACAGGGACCCTGCGGGCAATTGCCGGCAAGCCCGATCTTGAAGTGGGGTTTGGCAACGACGAAGCCCGCCTTGACGGTGAAAAAGCTGTCCTGCCTGAATTGCCGCGTTCCATGAGCAAGGCCGATGTGGCCATCTCAAGGGGCCAGGCCGATGCGGTAGCTTTACGCGCCGCCTGCCACGATCCGGCTCTTCACAACACCATGATGCCCCAGGGCGTAAATGCCCGCGCCGCATTTGAAGCGGTCGAACAAGCACGCGTTGAAGCCATTGGTTGTCAACGAATGACCGGCACCGCAAGCAATATATCGGCCATGCTGGAAGATAGCTTCTCCAACCCGTCAGCGCCCACCGAAGGTGACGATTTTGCCCAACTCGATCAGGCTCTTGGATTAATCGTCCGCGAACGCATTGCCGGGATAACCCTGCCCGAAGGTGCCGGCGAGATCATGGATAAATGGCGCGACTGGATCGAAGAACGCGCCGGCGATGAATTTGATCGCCTTGGGGAAACCCTCGACGACCAGAAATCATTTGCCCGCGTTGTCCGCGACATGCTGGCCGCTCTCGATATGGCTGACGAACTGGGTCAGGACCCGGATTCAGAAACCGGCGACGATCAGGATCAAAATTCGGAAGAGACCGATGAGGACCAGATGGAATCCGATGCCTCCCAGCAGTCGGAAAGCACCTCCATGGAAGAGGCTGATTCTGACGGCGACGAGAATACCGAGGATGGGTCCGCCGAAGCCGTCGACATGGATACTGAGATGACCGGCGGTGACGATGATCTGGATGCGGCGTCAGATGCCGAAGACCCCTGGCAGCCCGACTATCAGGGTGCCAATTCACGACCGGGCGATCATTACCAGATTTTCAGCAGCAAATTCGACGAGGTCGTCCACGCTGAAGATCTCTGCGATATCGAAGAACTGGACCGGTTGCGCACATTTCTCGACAAACAGCTGGTAAATTTACAAGGCACAATTTCCCGCCTCGCCAACAAGCTCCAGCGCAAGTTGCTCGCCCAGCAAAACCGGGCTTGGGATTTCGATCTGGAAGAAGGTGTGCTCGATGCCGCCCGCCTGTCGCGGATCGTCACCGACCCGCTATCGCCTTTGTCATTCAAATATGAGCGCGACACCGAATTTCGCGACACCGTCGTCACCCTGTTGCTGGATAATTCCGGCTCCATGCGCGGGCGCCCGATCACGGTCGCCGCCACTTGTGCAGACATCCTCGCCCGGACCCTTGAGCGGTGCGGTGTGAAGGTTGAAATTCTTGGCTTCACGACCCGCGCCTGGAAAGGCGGACAATCCCGCGAACAATGGCTGGCGGACGGCAAACCAGCCAATCCGGGCCGCCTCAATGATCTTCGCCATATCATTTATAAGACCGCGGATTCGCCATGGCGACATGCCCGGCGCAATCTTGGCCTGATGATGCGCGAAGGATTGCTGAAAGAAAATATTGATGGGGAAGCCCTGAGCTGGGCCCATAGCCGCCTGTTGGGGCGCCCGGAACAACGACGCATCCTGATGGTTATTTCAGATGGTGCACCGGTGGACGATTCGACCCTCTCGGTCAATTCTGGCAATTATCTGGAACGCCATCTTCGCCAGGTGATTGACGGCATCGAAAACCGGTCTCCGGTGGAATTACTGGCGATCGGTATCGGCCATGATGTAACCCGCTATTATCGCCACGCCATCACGCTGGTGGATGCGGAAGAACTTGGCGGTGCCATCATGGAAAAACTGGCCGAATTGTTTGATGAAAACCTGCAGAAGAACAAGGGCCGGACCACAGGCCGCCGGGGGCGTACGCTGCATTGAGTTTCTTGGACAAATTTTTTCAAGCGCACGGACGAGTGTTGTCTTTTCTTATTCTGTTGTTGTTCGCTTGCCTCATTGCCATGTCACCTCTCAGGGCAACTGCAAAAAATTCCGGCACCCCGGTAACGGTGACCATCACCCCGCTCATTTTTGATCGCACAATGCCCAACAATTTACGATTTGGTGCGCTTGAATGGCGGGGCGGCATCGAAATCCGATCAACTAACACTGCATTTGGCGGAATTTCCGGCATAAGAACACTTGATCAAGGTAACAGCCTGCTCGCAATAACCGATAAAGGCCAATGGATCAGCGCTGATATTCACTATCGGGACGGACAGCTAGCAGCAATCGACAATGTGTTTATGGCTCCCATATTGGGCGCGCCTGGCGAGCGACTCTCGGGCAAATTTGAAACCGACGCAGAGGGGATCGGTTTTGATATCAATGGTGACATTTTAATAGCGTTCGAGCGAAACCACCGCCTCGCCAGATACGATATTGCTACCGACCATTGGCAGGCCCGCGCCAGCTATGTCCCGGTTCCTGATGATATTGAGGACTTTTCCGATAACAAAGGCATCGAAGCCATCGGCCAGTTCGCGGATGCCGCCATCACTGGCGGCCCGGTAATAGCAATTGCCGAACGATATCTCGATTCTGACGGCAACCATACCGGTTGGCTGCTTGGGCCGGGTGCCCCGGTTAAACTCACCTTCGCCCGGATCGATGAGTTTGACATTACCGCACTGACGATCCTGCCCGACGGTCATCTCATCATTCTTGAGCGATCATTCTCATTTCTGTTCGGCCCCGCCATGCGGTTAAGGCTGGTGGAACCGACAGCCTTACGGGTGGGTAACCTGATCACCGGGCAGGAATTGTTACGCGCTGAAAATCGCGAAGCAATTGATAATATGGAAGGTCTGGCAAATCATGTGTCAGCCAGCGGCGAGACAATTCTCACTCTTGTTTCCGACAATAATTTCAATGATTTTCAGCGAACACTAATTTTGCAATTCGCCCTGCCCCAGCGATGAAGGTGCCGCAACGACATTCAGCATGGCCCGGTACGGGACAAGCATGATCAGCCCCATCAGAAGTTTTACCAGAAAATCTCCAAACGCCCACGCTACCCAGACCGGTGCCAGGAACAAGAGACCGCCAAATCCATATTCAGCCATCCCCATGCCAGCACCCCAGAATGCGAGCGTGAAGAACAGGGCTGTATCAACGGCCGACCCGATCAGGGATGAGAATAACGGCGCCCGCCACCAGCGTCTTGAATGGCGCAAGCTGTCGAAAATCTGCACATCCAGCAATTGCGCCACCAGAAACGCTGTTCCCGAGGCAACCGCAATACGCGGGGTCGCAAAATAAATGCTCAATATAACCGCGCACACAAACCCGGCAGCTACCACCAGTCGGGTCAGACGAACGCCAAAGCGCCGGTTGGTGAGATCCGTCACCAGAAAAGCAATCGGATAGCTGAACGCACCCCAGGAAAAATAATTTTCAAGGCCAAATGGCGTGAACGGGATTTGAACAAGGATATTTGACGCAACAACAATCACGCACATCACAGCGACCGGGATCAACAAAGACCAGGGCCGTATAGTTGGCATTGTAAAAGACATGGGTTTCCAGTCCTGCTACAGGACGATTTTCAACAAGCTCAGGCAAATATCAAACTAGGCGGTTTGGGCCTTTTCAATCAAAACCTTGATGCGCTGGGCATTTGACGACAATTCAGCCTTCTTGGCCTTTAGCAGAAAAGCATCCAGACCGCCACGATGCTCGACCGTGCGCAGGGCGTTGGCTGAAATCCTGAAGCGAATTTGGCGTCCCAAAGAATCGCTTTGCAGTGAAACCTGACAAAGGTTTGGCAGGAACCGCCGGCGCGATCTGTTTTTTGCATGGCTGACATTATTACCTGTCAAAACCGCCTTGCCTGTTAACTCGCAACGACGAGACATCGCTATATTCCTTGTAAATCGTTCAAGCGTCGCCAAAAAGCGAGATGCCAAACATATGATCGAAATGAATTTCGCCGGATATAGGGGTTTTACGGCGAAATTGTCAAGCACTTCAGGCAATGAATCGCAGCGCCATAGCTCTGAAAACCCAATTGGCCACTAATTAGTCATATTCAACCTGTAGCTGCTCTGTTGTTCACGAACAACGCTTGTTCAGGAACATTACCGGGGGCGGTAACCCTTTAAGGGAAAATATCTATGCCAATGATTTTTGCTAACTCGTTTAGGCACCACTGCCAGACCGCAATTGCTGCGATACTGGCTATCCTCCTTGTCCCGACCTTGAGCCCGGCAAACGCGGAGGAAGAAGCAAATGTCGGGAAGATTCAAATGGCTTACCAACTCAATCTGGCCGGGTTCAGATTCGCCAGAATTTATATGAACAGCGAGATTCAGGGAGATGATTATACAGTTGCCCTGACCGCAAAAAGCTCTTCCTTTGCCAAGCTTTACCCGTTCCACGGCTCCACAAACAGCACCGGCTCGATGTTCCAGGGCGAGGCCCATGCGGTGACATACAGTCTGGCCTACGAGATCGGCGACCGTGCGCGCCAGACCGAGCTAGCATTCGTTGGCACCGATGTAACGGAAATCGATATCCAGCCACCGCCCGGACCACCGGTCGGACGCGAGCCACTTTTGCCCGAACACACAGAAAATGTCAGCGATCCGGTCAGCGCCTTCATCCTGCCTTTTGGCGACGATGAACCCGATGGTCCGCAAGCCTGTAACCGCGAACACGAAATTTTTGATGGACGCCACCGGTTCCAGATCACCATGAATTTTATCCGCACCTTCTCCCACCCTTCAACCGAGCGGCCGGGCGAAATGGTCCCGGTCCATGTCTGCAGCCTGAAATATACGCCCGTAGCGGGCCACCGGATAAACCGTAGCAGTGATATGTTCGACTGGGCCAACAATGACGGCGTGGAATTCTGGCTGATGCCGATCTATGTGGCCCGGGTGTTCGTACCTATTTACGGGACAATTCCAACCCCGCTCGGCGATGCCGTATTTCTGACGAACGCCTTGGTGATCAAGGACTTTGAACAGGAAACGGTTGCAAACAGCCAATAGCTGGTCGCTGATTCGGGCCGGTTTCGTTCTGGATTTGGTTCAATCCTTAACAACCGGTCCCATTTTTCATGCGTCGCTGTCCCTGATTGAACATCCCGCTCTTCGCCAAACCGTCCCTGTTAACCTGTTACCCTTCAGATAAAATATTTTCCCGATCTCAATTGTGGCTGGTAACAAACAGAACCCAAGATATAGTGTGTTTTTCGGATGACATTCCGGGAGTCACCGATTCGGACAGGTTTTGTTCGGGCTTGGTTCTAATTGTTACTTTCACCCTCAGGATTTGTCCTGAAACGATACACTCAGTCCGGAAATCCGGTTAATGCAAAACGCAAACGACGAATTCATTCTTCTTCCCGCTTCCGCCCGCGCCCGCAATGTCACTGCCATTCTAGGCCCTACCAATACCGGCAAAACCCATCTTGCGATCGAGCGCATGCTTGGCCACAAATCTGGCATGATCGGCCTGCCTTTGCGACTGCTGGCCCGCGAGGTTTATACCCGCATCGCAGCGCGGATCGGCGAAGATAAAGTTGCGCTGATCACCGGCGAAGAGAAGATAAAGCCGCGCCACGCAAAATATTTTGTCTGCACAATTGAGGCCATGCCGCTTGATTTGGAAGTGGAATTTCTGGCCATCGACGAAATCCAGTTGGCTTCTGATTTCGACCGGGGGCATGTTTTCACCGATCGGATTTTGTTCCGCCGCGCAACCCGCGAAACCCTTATCCTCGGGGCTGCCACCATGCGCCCCCTGATCGAGATGTTGTTACCGGGTGTAAATATTCTGGCCCGGCCCAGACTTTCTAAACTTTCCTATTCCGGCCAGACAAAAATCTCCAGGCTTCCGCGCCGCTCTGCGATTGTCGCCTTTTCCGCGAGTGAAGTTTACACAATCGCTGAATTAATCCGCCGTCAACGCGGTGGCGCTGCGGTTGTTCTGGGCGCACTTAGTCCGCGCACCCGCAACGCCCAGGTCGCCATGTATCAGGAGGGCGAAGTTGATTATCTGGTCGCCACCGACGCCATCGGCATGGGGTTAAATCTCGATATTGACCATGTGGCATTTGCCGCCAATCGCAAGTTTGACGGACACCAGTTCCGGATATTGAACCCCGCTGAAATGGCCCAGATTGCCGGGCGAGCCGGTCGGCATCTTCATGACGGCACCTTTGGCGTCACTGGAAATGTTGAACCATTCGACACCGAACTGATTGAGCGCCTTGAAGGGCATAATTTTGACCCCGTGAAAATCCTGCAATGGCGCAACCCGCGCCTTGATTTTTCTTCACTGACATCGCTGAAAGACGGTCTGGCGCAATCTCCGCGCGAACAAGGCTTATCGCGGGCACCAACAGCATCCGATGAAATGGTGCTTGATCTGGCATCTCGCGACCCTGAAATTACAGCGCTTGTAGACAGCCCCGAGCGGGTTTCCTTATTCTGGGACACCTGCCAGTTACCGGATTACCGCAAGATCGCGCCGGCCCATCACGCTGATATTGTCACCAACCTGTTCCGCCATTTGGTGGAGGACGGGCGCATTCCTGACGAATGGTTTGCCCGTCAGATAGCATATGCAGATCGAACAGATGGTGATATCGATACCCTCTCAAACCGGATATCGCATATCCGGACTTGGACATTTGTCGCCAATCGTCCAGATTGGCTCACCGACCCGGAGGAATGGCAGGATCGTACACGTGCAATCGAAGACCGGCTTTCAGACGCCCTTCACGAACGCCTCACCCAGCGTTTTGTCGATCGCAGGACCAGCATCCTGATGCGCCGGCTTCGCGACAATTCAGACCTGGACATGAGCATCAGCGACAAGGGCGAAGTGTCTGTTGAAGGACATTTTGTCGGCACCTTGAAGGGCTTTGTGTTTTCACCCGACCCCGGCGCTGGCGGACAGGAAGGCAAAGCCTTGCGCGCTGCGGCGTTGAAAGCCCTCACAACCGAAATTGCCGATCGTGCAAAGAGCCTGACGGAGGCCGCCGACAAGGATATTATTCTGTCTGATGACGGCAAGATAGTTTGGGCCGGTGATGAAATTGCAGAGCTTGCGGCGTCAGAGAACAGCCTCAAACCACGCATCCAGCTCACCCATGCCGAACAGCTTCAGGCCAGCGACCGGGAGGCAATTGTCGCCCGGCTCGATATCTGGTTGACCACAATTCTGGCAGAACGTACCGGGTCATTGACAGCACTCTCTCTCGCAAAAGACCTGTCCGGCATTGCCAGAGGAATCGCGTTCCGGCTGGCAGAAAATTACGGCTCCGTTTCACGCAAGGCCATTGCCGAAGAGATGCGTAACCTGGCCAAAGAAGACCGGGCCGCGTTGCGCGCCTGCGGTGTTCGGTTTGGCGCCCACACAATTTACGTACCCGCTCTATTAAAACCGGCGGGTGCCAACCTGATACGTATTTTCTGGCATTTGAAACAAGATTCCAGCGAGCCGGTTGAATTGCCATCCCTGCCCCAACCGGCCTCTCAAGGTCTGATGTCGCTGGCGACCGACGCGGCCGTGCCTGAAAATTATTACCAGGCCATCGGCTATCATGTTTTTGCAGGCCGCGCCGTGCGGATCGATATGCTTGAGCGTCTTGCGGATGAAATCCGCGAAATTCTGTCCTGGCGATCAAGCGAAGAAACCACCACCGCGCCAGATGGTTGGCACGCCCGTGGCAAATTTGTCTCGACACCACGCATGATGTCGCTGATTGGCGCTGGTGCGGAAGAACTTTCAAGCCTGCTGCGCTGCATCGGTTTTCACGGTGAAACCATCCCGGCCCCGCCAAAGCCAGAGAGCAATCCGGAGGAAATTGCAGATGCTAATCCGGCAGCAGCTCCGCAATCGGAGACAACGGCCGAATCGCCTGTTCCTAAAACGCCTGCAGAACCAGATCAATCCGGGGAGAGCAATGTCGCCGCCGAGGATTCTGAACCCTCTGAACCTGCCCCGACAATTACGGTCTGGCGCGTGGCCCGGACCAACCGACGCAAGGCCGACAATAAAAACACCAATCGTGCGCGTGACCCTGGAAAAGACAACACAAAAAGAGAAATTGGCAACCGCCCCCGCAAGGCACAAAAGCCTACCCGGAATAAGAAACCCGATCCTGTCAGGATTGACCCAGATTCCCCCTTCGCTGCGCTCGCAGGTCTGAAACAGGACCTCAAACGAAATCAGGGCAAAAAGCCTGCCCAAAAAAAAGGCTAGGGAAAAAGACTGAACATGAACCTGATTGATCCGGGGATCGAAAGCCAGCGCATCGACAAATGGCTCTGGCATGCCCGGATCGTCCGCACCCGGACGCTTGCCACCGCCCTCGCCAATTCCGGCAAAATAAGGCTCGATAGCCGCCGCGTCACCCGCGCTAGCCAAACCGTTCGCTGTGGCAATATTGTGATCGCCCCCCAGGGCAACCATGTCCGCTGTTTGAAGATAACCGGCTTCGCCAAGAGGCGCGTTCCAGCAGCCCAATCGATCCTGCTTTATGAAGATCTGGCACCTGTTGAGGCCCAGCCGAAATCTGCCTCAGATACATCCAAAAATAGCGCTGCCATAAAATCCGGGACGCGGGAAAGTGGGTCCGGGCGGCCCACAAAACGGGATCGGCGGCTGATTGAGCAATTACAAAACAAACATGGATAGTTGCCTGCTGGTTTAAAATTTCAACCCGCATTTTCCTCAACTTCAAAATATCATCAGGAATTGTCCTGTCAGACCCGGTTGAAAGCTGCGTCTGATTGGTATAGCAAAATCCAACGTGAAACTATTTGGCCCTGATCTGGCAACCGGAGACTATTGATGACCTATATCGTCACGGACAATTGCATCAAATGCAAATACACCGATTGTGTGGAAGTGTGCCCCGTAGATTGTTTCTACGAAGGCGAGAACATGCTGGTTATTCACCCGGACGAGTGCATCGACTGCGGTGTGTGCGAACCGGAATGTCCGGCTGAGGCAATTAAACCCGATACGGAGCCGGGGCTTGATCAATTTCTGAAGGTCAACACAGATTTTGCGGAAACCTGGCCCAACATCACCGTCAAAAAAGATCAGATGGCGGACGCCGAAAAATTTGATGGTGAAGCCGGGAAGTTTGATAAATATTTCTCCGAAAAACCCGGCGAAGGCGACTAAAATTCACGTACTGAAGTTAAGCCGGACATGATGTTATTGATCCGGCGTCACAGTCTCGTGAGTTATCCCCGCTATTTGCACAATGCGAAAACTGTCGCCGTGCTGTTCACCATTTCGGGTATCTTGCGGTTCAAAGCTTCAAAAACCCGGAATTTTGTGATATGGTGTTTTAACAGGTTGAAATCTGAGAAGCGTCAAACCATCTCAAGTCTTGCAATAAAATAAAAGTTCAAGATTAAGAAAATTTGCCCTGGCTTATGGCTGGGCAGGTATTTTTGACCGGAATTGGCTGAATTGCCCTCCGGCTCAGAGATTTCTTCCATCGCGGTCTACCTTGCCGGGCATAACATTGTGCGGCAATTGAAGCAGATGAAACAGATTTGGTGAAACTGCGTTTCCGGGAAGGGATTGTGGAATCGCTTCATTCGGCATGTAGGAGTTACAGTCACATATGGCCACAAAAACAAAAAAACCCGTTCAACGCCAAGGCTTTCGCACCAAGGAATTTGTTGTTTACCCGACCCATGGAGTCGGTCAGATCACTGATATCGAAGAACAGGAAGTGGCGGGCACCAAGCTCGAACTTTTCGTTATTCAGTTTGAAAAAGACAAGATGACCCTGCGGGTCCCTACCAACAAGGCGCAGAATGTCGGCATGCGGAAACTGTCTGACGATGCTCTTGTCGATAAGGGGCTCAACACTCTCAAAGGCCGTGCCCGGGTCAAGCGCACCATGTGGAGCCGCCGCGCTCAGGAATATGAAGCCAAGATCAATTCCGGCGATCTGATTTTTATTGCCGAAGTAGTTCGTGACCTGCACCGGATGGATAGCCAGCCAGAGCAGTCTTATTCTGAACGCCAGCTTTACGAAGCAGCCCTTGATCGCATGGCCCGAGAAGTTTGCGCTGTACGCAAGTTGAGCGAAACAGAGGTTATCGCAATCATCGAGGATATTCTGATCAACAGCCCGAAACGGGCACGCGCGACCCAGACATCTGAAGACGGCGAAAGCAGCGCTGCCGCGTAAAACCAAATTTTGTCACGGAATTACAACGCAAAATTTCAATGCGAATTTTCAGGGGTCCGGTTTTCCGGGCCCCTTTTCATTGCCTATTCAGCGATAATCTTGACCGACTGACCGGCTGTCAGTCTCGAATTGGCGGTAAGCCCATTCAAGATACGAAATTGCTCAAGGGCATTGTCCTTGATCACCATCCGACGTGCCATGCTCCGCTGGTTATCGTTCGCGCCTACCTGTACTGTCCTGATCCGTAGCGGGCGTGCCTGCGCTGCTTGCTCCGCGCTCAAAGAACGTAAACTATTGACCGTGCTGCGAAATCCGTCTTCAAGCGAAACATCAATATCGCGTGCAGCCAGCAAAAACCGGAACACTTTATCAGGCGCGAACCGAACCGCCGCAAGACGGTAATTCCAGCCACCATGACGAGCGGCACCAAAAATAGCGTCCATGACGCCAACATGGCCGGGCACCATATCCTGCACAGTGACGCCGCGCGCCCATACATTGCGAACAAAGCGTTCCAGAGATTGGCGCGGCGGAATGTCAATTCCATCAAATCTCATCGCGCTGCCATCAGGCCCAAGCACAAACACCGCGTCGGATGAATTTTGTAGATTAAAGCCTTCGGGAACATCAAACGCAAACCGGAGATTTGGATGCAGGAAGGTCCGGTCCCGAATAAAACCTTCGCGCGGATCATCACCAAAGAGCAGCCCGTCGATCAGTGAGAGAAACGCGTCGCGCTGGCGTGGCCGGGCCCCCTCGGCGATACCGAAACTACCGGATAATTCCAACACTTTGGCAATCCGGTCCGGGGTTGAAGGGTGGGAAGCCATGAAACTTGCTTCTGAACTTCGGTTTTCCTGACGCAAGAGCTGTTCGCGATGCTCGCGGTCTTCACGCATGGAATCGAGAAATGTTGCCGCACCATAAGGATCGAACCCGGCCTGAACCGCAGTTTCAAGTCCAATTTGATCGGCTTCGAATTCCTGCTGCCGGGAGAAACTTGCAAACATGCTGCGGGACGCCAGAATAGCACCGGCTGCACGTACAGGATCTCTCAAAGCCTGTTGGGCAACCCGGCCAACAACAGCGATTGTCGACGCCTGACTTTCACGTTTTGCGGCGTGTCGCGCAGACACATGACCCATCTCGTGGGCCAAAACTGCAGCGATTTCATCCCGGTCGTTGGAAAGCGCCAAAAGCCCGCGCGTCACATAAAGAAACCCACCCGGCAAGGCAAACGCATTGACCGACGGGGTATTCAGAACCGTCAATTGATAATCAATATCAGGGCGTGGTGAAACCCGCGCCAACCGGTCTACAATCTCATCAAGCCCACGTTGCATTTGCTGGTCTTGATAGGCACCACCAAAGGCTGCCACGATGCGCGGATGTTCCCGCGCGCCAACACGACGCTCGCGGGCTTCGCTGATCAGCGGCAGGTTATCTTCAAACCCGAACCCCTGGTCAGAACCCCCAGCCCCCGCACATGCCGCAACCAGCAGCATGAAAAAGCTGGCCTGGACTAGCTTCAGCCAGCGACCGGCCTGGGCAGAAAATCGAATACGCCTGTACATGAATTCAATTTCCTGTCGAACCAGTTGCAACAATTTCAATCTGTTCCGGATGCGTCACTGTGATCATAGGGCCACCGCGTTCCTCAATCCACCCACGAATTCTTACAATTTTACCTTCAAGCGAGGCAAGGTCGAGCCCGGCACCAGAAAAACGTCGCGCGTCCCGTGCCGAGATCGACCCGGTAAAATCATCGCGCCAATTTTGGCCAAAATTAAGGTAGACCCGCCGGTTCACCGCCTGGACCGATACAATACGCCCCTCGATGAGTTGAAACGTATCGACGAATTCCAGCAATGCCGCAGGTGGAAGGGCCGCCAGAACCGGATAAAACGGATCATTCCAGATACCGCGCTGATCATTGCGAGCGGCCTGTTCCAAAGCTTGCAGTTCGCGAACGCATTCCCTGTTATCCTTGAACGAATAGGTCCGCGCCAATCCGCGACCAATCATGTCGCCCTGCACCCAAAGCCCGGAATCATCATTTCCAACAAAAGCATGCGCCAACGTTCTCCCGTGACGGTCCATCGTTTCTCCACCGTGATAAAGCGTAACACGTTCATTCAGCACAAGGTTGGAAAGAGCGGCTTTTGCTTCGTCACCAAGCGGCCAGGGGGGGAAATTGGGACGCCCAAGCGGCAATTTCGGTGCCTGCATCCCCACAAGACGCACCTCCAGCCCACCAGCCAGGCGAATGGTATCGCCATCAATCACCTCAACCACGTTTCCGGAAACACCGGCCGTTAGATCGCAGCTTGCCAGAGCGGCTTGAATTGGTGCCAGAGCAAGAATGAAAACAACCCAGATTGCTCTGTAGCAAATTCCTAAAGCCAAAGAACAAACGGTACGCAAAAATCCATCCATGTAACCCTCACACAAGGTTCAAGCCTTGATTCACCAGGAGGTTGGTAATCCCGACAGGATTAGAATCTGTGAACCATGCTGTGAGACCATTTGCTGGAATGTCGGGGACCAGGAGAAAGCAATCAAAAAAGCCTTATCGCACTAAAAGCGATTTCAGCCTTCGGGACCACCATACAAACTAACTCGAGATGCCAGACATATTTCTAACCTTTACGGAACGAATGGTGCGTTTTGCCATTTCGATATCCATCTCGGCATAATATTTCTTGACCTTAGCTACAGTCGCAGAATCTTGTTTAAGCCTCTTTCGCCTCAATTCAGCGATGGCCGCAAAGGTGTTTTCAGAAAGATTGCTTATTCGGCATAGAATGACGATGGGCTGATTGTCAGGTTTCATCAACGCGTTTATGACTTGTTGCTCAGGAATATTACAAATTCCAGCGAGAATAAAGCCTATATCAAGGGGCCTGTTTTCTTCACAAAGCAGCTCGATAGATGCATCGAGTTCCCTTTTCCCGTCCACAATTTCCTCAAGAATAACATTGGCTTTAATTTGTTGTTTCTCAGATTTTTCAGTCATTTCTTTTGATTGCTGGCGTGCCTTATTTATTAGGTCTTCGACAACCATTTCGCCCTGAATTTCCGAAATCTCCAGCAGTCTTGCCCGAGCTTCAGGAGACATGAGGGGTATAACCGTGGTTACAATTGATACCGGCACATCTGAACGTCGCGAAAACAGATCACATAATGCCTGATCATCTTTCACATTTTCAGCTAATATTCTAAATCCGTTCATGGAAATTTCTGCGTCAATATTGCTACAAACGGATTGGAGAACAGGTTTCTCTTCATGTGTCAGGAGTGCGTCGGTGACCTGAGCTGTAAGATTAGCTCGCTTTGAAATTGCCAGGCGATGCTGTTCGGTATGCCCATTGGCAATTTCCACCAACTCTTTATCAGATAAAACCTCGGAATGCCGAAGTATCGGGTCAGCGACATCGATATCTTGAATTGCAAGCAATTGCAGCAAATCGCCCGGCGCTTTGTTTATTGGTGCTATGGCAGTTGATACATTTTTTTTTGTTGTATTATCTACATTTTCAATCAGTTTGCTCAGAACTTCTCCAAATAGAAAAACTTCCCGATCGCTGTAATTTTCACTGTTATCTACAAAAAGATTAGTAATTTCACTTATCAGTTTGCGCCGCTCGTCGCTGGATCCTCCCTTTGCAAGAGCTTCTAACTGGTCAAACATAACTCCGTCTCCATTCTTCAAACTCCGTCAGCGTTCAATATATTATCAAGCGCAGGAACATCCGGAGTTGACGTAAAAATGCCTTTGTAAGCCTTGCTCTTTATCCAATTGGTCATGGCGTCAAAATTCATAGGTTTGGCCACAAAATAACCCTGGATTGAGCTATTGCCGATAGAAGCAATGGAATCCCACTGTTGCTGGGTCTCGACGCCTTCACAGACAACACGTAAATCCATTAATTTTGCCATTGAAATCAGGGAAGTAACGATGCCCTGCTGCTTTTGGTTGTTGATCATCTGATAGACGAATGACCGGTCTATTTTCAAACCATTGATCGGCATTGTGGATAAATGAGACAAGGACGCGTAACCCGTCCCGAAATCGTCCAGTTCAACATGGATCCCCCGGGCTACAAATTGTTTGAGAATATGCAGGATATTGGCATTTGGATCGTCGAATATAAACGACTCCAGAAATTCCACCGTCAGATAACGTGGCTCAACCCCATGTTTTTCCATGCTGTTGAAAAAATCATCCAGAAAACAGCTCTTTCTCAGGTGTTGTGGCGAGAGGTTGATCGCCAGCCTGCCAAAATCCACACCTTCTTCCTTCCAGTTTTGAATGGCCACCATGGCATAGTCGAAGACCTTGCACCCCATGGCAGGCGCCAATCCGGTTGCTTCCGCCACTTCCAGGAATTCACCAGGTCCAAGTACGCCACGGTCTGGATGGTTCCAGCGCAGCAAGGCTTCAAGCCCGGTGATGGTTTCATCGTTGACGTTCAATTGTGGTTGGAAATAAAGCTCAAGCTGATCCTCTTCGATCGCAATTCTCAGTTCCTGCTCGATCCTGGATTCTGTATCGATTCTCTCCTTCATTTCGGTTGTGAAGAATTGATAGCCGTCGCGGCCAAGTTCCTTGGTCTTGTAAAGCGCCAGGTCGGAAAATATCATCAACGATTCAAGATCCAGCGCATCTTGCGGGTAACGCGCCACGCCAAGACTGACAGTCGGCCGCAAAATGGTTTTATCATATTGCAATGGGATAGCGACCAGGTCAGTTAATTCTTCACAGATGACTGCCAGATCCTGATCACCCTCACACTCGACGAGTGCAACAAACTCGTCACCCCCCCATCGATAGGACTTGAAATTGGCAAACTCGCTGGCCAGCATGTTCATCCGCCCTCCCAGCGTCGTCAACAGATGGTCGCCGGCGGCATGGCCCAATGTATCATTTACCCGTTTGAAATTATCGAGATCGATCTGAATAATGGCAAAGCCCCGGCTAGGATCCGCCTCGGCGAAAAGTTCGTTCAAGTCTTTTTTACAATGCGCCCGGTTGGCAAGTCCCGTCAATTCATCGAAATAGGCGATGACTTCAAGCTGATCCTTGGCGTCCTGCAATTCCGCCTCTCGCGCGCGGTGAGCGGTAACGTCAATAATTGTAGTGTGAATTACATTATTTTCCAGAACCCGTTCCACAACCACAATTTGTCGGCCATCAGCCAGCCCAAATTCTTTTTCCGCTATTTTGGCCCTGCGACGAAAAGACTTCTGTTTCTGCAACCAGTCTTTCTTGTCCAGGCCATCCAAATTCCAGATTCCGTTATCAAAACCAACGGACATCAAGTCTTCGAACGCCACTCCTTCCACAATCATATCCCGGATGGACGAGTGAAAACCCCGATAGGCTTCGTTGGCCAGTATCAACCGGTCATTTGCATCCCATATGACAAAGCCATTGCTCATCGAATTGATCGATGAGACAAGATGCTGATGAGCTTGATCCTGGGCCATTTTTGCCTGGCGCAAATCCCGCGCGATAATGGTGGCCTCATTTGACTTGTCTTTTAGGGCAGTCAGCATGTCTTCCGCTTCGGTAATGTCCATATAAGTCGTTATAAATCCGCCGCCCGGCAGAGGCCAACCCTTGATCTCCAGATGCATGCCATTGGATGCGATTCTCTTGAAAGAGTGTTTTTCGAATTTCTTCGCGAGGTCAGATCTTTCACCGACAAGTGTTTCTACATCGCCCTCGCCATATTCGCCGCGCTCCGCATTGTATCTTATGATCGCTTCATAAGATGTCCCAACAGGAAGCAAATCCTCCGGCAATTCCAGCAAATTATAAAAGGCCGGATTGGCTTGTTGCAAAATCAGTTCCTTGGTGAAAACACTGATGCCGCCAGGAAAATTGTCGAATGTTGAAGTTAATATATTCAGGTTGCTATAGAGCTCAATTTCAGCATTCTTACGATCCGTAATATCGTTTCTGAGCGAAATATACTGGACAACCTTGCCGGTCGCATCCTGGAATGGTGTGATAGTTGTTTCCACCCAATAATGTGACCCATCCTTGGCGCGGTTTTGGATATCGCCATACCAGGTCCCACCATTCGCGATGGTTTTGTACATATCGGTAAAGAAAGATTTTGAGTGGTGACCTGAGTTCAATAGGCGGTGATCAAGGCCCAACAACTCGTCCCTGTCATACTTTGAGATTTCGCAGAACTTGTCATTGACATAGGTAATGCGGCCCTTGGTATCAGTCATCGCAACGATTGCGTGTCCGTATTCAATTAGATTGTGGGAAGCTGCCAAGATTAGATCTGCGCCAGCATCTTCCAGGGCTTTCTCCATTCGTGTTTTTGCTTTCCGCTGCTTGATCACGGACCCCAAAGCAGGAGATACTAACTTGAGAAATCCAGCGTCAATCTCACTGGGCTCATACCCGAGTTCGGGATACAGTGTCATGACACCCTGAATATTTTTTGTTCCGTCCAGAAGAGGCACATTATAATATGCATGCGGTGTCATGCCCGCGAAGCTGATGTCGCAATTATCGTCTGCGCTAGGGGTGAACTGGATATCCTTGTTTAGGACTGTTTCACCACGTATAAAACAGGGGTAAGCCTCATTGGCACAAAGGCCGTGCAATTCGGGAGTAAGCTGGCGAGTGGCAGCAAGGGCCAAAGCGCCAGTTTTTTCTTGAGAAAGAAAAATTGCCCCCTTTTTCAAATTATGTAGATGTGATCCTGAAAATACAGCATCGAGGGCCTGCGCCAGAACTTCTTTGCAGTTTAGCTCCGAGAATGACAACTGCGCGATCGCGTTGACCGTGCGCTGAACATCGAGAGCTATTTGTATTTGATTTTTTTTCGTCATCGTCTGTTTGGCAATCCATGCAAGTATGCTTGTTCGGTCAATCCTTTGAGAAGACGGCGAGCACTGAGAGATTGAGGCAATGTCATGTCTTCACCAAAACCATTGTTTGTCGTTCAGCTATTGGAAATCCAGTATTAAATAGCGATGTCGCTTGGCTGATATAGGCAGCCAATCTGATAAAAATTTTCAGAGTCATCTTCTGAACAACCTCATTTAGGTAATTTGTTTCTGAGCTTCTGACCGACATCAATATTTTCGTATCGAAAAGTAGTTTTCGTTTACACGGTTACGGTCCAAGATACGTCCGTTGTGCACCCACCAATTTCGCTTTCAGCTGTTAGGACGTTGATTTCTATAACAAATTTTTTATTGAAATAAGACATTACGAAACCCTATAAATTTAAAATAATCAGTTTACGGAAATTTATATAAAAAATAATAATAATTTGTAAAACAATGTCATTTGATGAGAGGTTGTTTATACTACAAATATACTGTATTTTATATTTTTATAAGGGTAATGTTTTTTATATTTCTTAAAAATGATCGAGATCCAGCCTCATAACCGATAGCTGATGATAGCTACGACGCGACGGAATCCCTTGAGCCTGCCAAACATTCTCTCGACAACGTTTAGGTGTCTGTAAAGCTCCCGAGAGAAACAGTTTTTCAACAGTATTGGCAATTAGAAAACTCTGTACACCTGTACACAAGAGTGCTGTTTTTCACCAGAAAACGGTCCTGTTCGCCTATCCATTGAATCTGCTTGATCAAGTATAAAAAATTTATCGACGCATTTAACGCCATTATACTTGTAAATTGAGTCCAATAGTTTGGTGAAACTGGCAACCCACCTAGGTGCGGTGAGAATGTATATGTACGTTGGACCTTATTTGAACTCTGGAATCAATATCTCTAAAAACTCTTAAATAATTGATTTTATTGGTGATCCCGGCGCGATTCGAACGCGCGACCCCCAGATTAGGAATCTGGTGCTCTATCCAACTGAGCTACGGGACCTGAAATGGTTTTTAGCCGGTACGTGTGGGACCAGACAAGCGCCAAATTCAATTTCAAACACGGTCACACGGTCACACTCGGGGGCTATCCGATACCGGTTGTTTTGTTCGGGCGGGTGTAATTTTCGCACCCGCCCGAACAATCTCCCTATTGTCCCGGCGCACCAATCGCAACCGGGCGCACAGGCGAACCTGAATGACCGCGCGACAGCAACGGCAGCACAATGGTGCATGACGTCCAGACATTGTCAGCCGCCAGCGCCGTCAGATTGGCATTCTGGATCTGATGAATCCCGGATACTGCCAGATTTTGATGATGGATCGCAAATGGCAAGCCGTCATCCATGCCGTTTGGTGGCATTGCCTGGCCCTGGAATTGGCCTTGGGCCACCGGATCGGTAAACGGATTGTCCAGCGCCACCAGCACCACGGCTTTTTCCTGCAAATAAGTGGCCGCATCGACGGCAAGCCCTGGTCCCATTGAATAATAGGTCTTGTCTTCATCCGGATCAGCCCAGCCTTCGCCCCAACCGGTGTAGATGTAGACTACATCACCAGGCAGAATGCCGCGCCATCCCAAGCCCTGTGCTTCAAGCATCCCATCGATATCAGCCGCTGTGATCAATTGCCCCGGTGCCATGGCGTTACCGCCACCAAGAAACGCCTTGGCGTCCAGCAAAACGGCGGTCG
This sequence comes from Hyphomicrobiales bacterium, assembly GCA_021775875.1. Taxonomy (GTDB): domain Bacteria; phylum Pseudomonadota; class Alphaproteobacteria; order Rhizobiales; family NORP267; genus NORP267. The sequence continues at coordinate 53,981 of JAJFHA010000007.1, forward strand.
TGATGATCGGCGGTACATTTTCAATGCCGAGCCGCAACAAAGATGAATCATCAGTCGGTTTCACATCTTCCTGGTTATAGCCGCCATAATAATGCGCCCCGGCAGCCGCGTTTTCACTTGAACCGTCCCAGGCATCATCCAGATAAGCAAAATGTCCGAGCGCATCCATCTGCGTACCCTGAGCTCCGGGTTCACCGCCGGTAACCTGCTCACCATTAAAAGCGTGGCGGGTGCCAGGCAACGTGACGGTTGGGGTGAACTCATATCCGAGCGGCCTGCCAAACGGTGACAGAGGCATCGTATTGGAACGCTCGTGGCTAACTTCATATGATTTTGAATTGCCATTTGCCAGATGATAAGCGCAGCGCATCCAGGTGCCGTTGCCGATCGCATTTGCCATGCCGCGCTCATCGCCCGTTGGCCACGGTCCAGATGGCACCATGGCTTGAGATGCCGTGACAGCATTCATCTGCGCGTCCGACGCTGCACTCGCAACGCCAGATCCTGCGCCGGTCAACACGAATGCCGCCACCCCTGTTAGCAGCAATTTTGTGAGCTGACTCCGGTCATTATTCTTTGTTCTAGTTTGCATGAACTTCCTCCGTGATTACGTTTTTTTGTTGCTGTTCGGCAATGACGCGCTGGTGCAACATCCCCAATTCCCTATAAAAGCTTTACATATGACCTTTTGTCCAGAATTTTACGCATGCCATGCAGGGTAGCGTTTGATAAATTTCCGGCTATGTTGGCGAACGGATCAACAAAATTGTCGAATCGCATGAATTTCAGCAAACCCAATCAAAACCATAAAAAATCGCTTCCAAAGGCATTCCAGGTTCTTTGCCTGATAGCTATTTTTATCCTGGCCCTCGCCCTGAATAGCCCTGATGGTTTTGCCCAATCAGACAGCGAAAGCCAGACGACACAACCAGCCAGCGAAACAGCCACCGAGACAAATCAGACATCTGATGCTGGTTCTGACGAAGTCCCCACATCAGTTGAAGAAAGCACACCCGCCGAAGACGCCGCGGTTGAAATTGCCGCCCCGGCGGATGCTCTACAGCTCAACGAAGCCGTTAGGCAGCGAATTGACGCAATCGAAAATCAAAGCAAACAGATTCAGGCTGCCCTTCAGCGCGAAAATCTTGACGACAAGCAACTCTCGGATTTGCGCAGCAAAATAACGGCGTTGCGTGAAGAAGCACAAGATATATCCCTGTCGCTTTCGCCTCACGTCCAAGCCGTGCAACAGCGTCTGGAACAACTTGGTGCGCCTCCCGGAGAAGGGGAAACGCCGGAAGCCCCTGAAGTTACCAAGGAGCGCGAACAACAGGCCGCCCTTCTCACAGAAATCAGCGGCGCGGTAACACGTACCAAATTGCTGGTTTTAACGGCCGGGCAAACCGCGACCGTGATCGCTGAGCGCCGCCGGACCTTTTATTCGGACCGTATTTTCGAGCGTCGGTTTTCAATTCTCGATCTCACCCTGTGGGAGAATTTTTCAGAAGCTGTTCCTGTCGCCATAGCCCGTTTCAATCTGCTGATTTCAGATTGGGCCGGATCCATCGGCGACAAGGCAGGGTGGGGATTTCTACTGATAAATCTGGCCGTCATCGCGTTCGCCGGTGTTTTGACAATGATCGTGCACCGCTCCACCAGGCGCTTTGAAAACAGGTCACACCGCCCGGCAGGAATTTCATCCCATACACGTATCACACACGCGGCAGCCGTGGCGCTCGCCATCACGGCTATTCCAACTTTAACAGCGGTGGCTCTCTTTGGCGTGTTCGATACGTTCGACTTGTTGCCAACCCGTATCCGCTTGCTGGCTCAATCAGAAGTATTGAACATCACTTTGTTTTTTGGCGCGTTTGGCCTTTTGACGGCACTATTAGCGCCGCGTCGGCCTCATTGGCGGGTCGCGCATCTTGACGACGATCACGCCCGTAAATTGTTCCTTTTGATGATCTGTGCGGTTGGGGTTTTCGTTGTTGACAATTATCTGGACCGCCTCGGCACCATCCTGTTCACACCGCTTGATCTGGCGATTGGCAAGGGTGCGATTGCCAGCCTGATCATCGCCTTCCTGTTTGCCCTGGTCGCCAGAAAAATCGGTAGCGCCGCGAATAATCCGGTCAAAGTGTCAGACACAATAACCGGAGCCTTGGCGCCCATCGCCACATCCACCCGTTGGCGCTGGCTGCAAATTGCCTGCTGGGTCGCAGTTATCGCAATTCCGGTCGCGGCCGTTTTCGGCTATCTGTCACTGGCACAATTCATCGCCACCGAAATTGTCATCGCAACCATCATCATGGGTGCCGCCGGTCTCACCATGCGGTTCGTAGATGCCATGCTGACGCGTGGCATGGGGCCAGGTGGTGTGCCAGGCTATGCCGAGCGACTGGGAAATACTTTAGGCATTCGTCGCACCAGTATCGAACAAGGCGCCATCATCCTGAGCGGCCTGTTCCGCTTGTTGATAGCGTTGCTGGCCCTCTCGCTGCTCCTGATACCGTGGGGGTTCGAGACCAAAGATATCTTTGGTTGGTTGCGCCGCGCCTTTTTCGGCTTTTCCTTTGGCGAAATTTCCATCTCAATATCCTCGATCCTCCAGGCACTTGGTTTGTTTGTGCTTGGTATCGTGGCCACACGCGCGATCCAGCGCTGGCTGGAAGTGCGCTATCTGCCCCATACCAATCTGGATATCGGGGTCCGGGATTCCCTGAAAACAGCAACCGGCTATTTAGGCGTGATCATTGCCGCAACGGTCGGATTTTCGTTCCTAGGTTTCGATATGTCGAATGTAGCCATCGTCGCCGGGGCCTTATCGCTTGGGATCGGCTTTGGTTTGCAGAGCGTGGTCAATAATTTTGTCTCAGGACTTATTTTGCTCGTGGAGCGCCCCATCAAATCCGGTGACTGGATCGTTGTAGGGGCAGATGAAGGCTATGTGCGTAAAATCAGCGTCCGCTCTACGGAGATCGAAACCTTCGATAATGCTACCGTCATTGTCCCAAATTCAAACCTGATCAGCGGCGTTGTGACAAACTGGATGCATGGCAACACCTCTGGCCGGATCAAAATTCCGATCGGTGTCGGCTATGGTTCTAACCCCGAAGAAGTGCAGGACATCTTGCTGGATATTGTAACAAATCATCCTGAAATTCTGAAAACCCCTGCCCCTCGGGTATATTTCCTGGATTTTGGCGACAGCGCCCTGTCTTTCGAAGTCCGCGCATATCTGAAGAATATTGATTTCGGGATGTCGGTGAAAAGTGATTTGCGCATCACAATGCTCAACAAACTACGCGCCGCAAATATCGAGATTCCGTTCCCGCAACGCGACCTTCATTTACACTATGCCGACAAGAAATCTGAGCCTGCTGGTAAAACTTCTAAAGCCACGCCAAAGCGAACCCGCAAGAGAAAAGCCGTCCAGCCCATCATTCCGGACGGTAGCGAATAATGTTGGAAGCCAAAAAATCTGTCCCGTCCCGCTTTTTTGCAGGACTGGTTTTTGCCGGTCTGCTTGTCGTCGGTGGATGCGGCCAGAATTCTGGCGAACCGGAAATTTATCAAAGCCTGGCCGCCGGCAACGTCCAGCTAAATGCCAACGAAGCCCGCGGAATTATCAACCAATACCGCCAGTCTCTTGGTCTTGCCAATCTGGCCCTTGATCCGGTTCTGATGGCGGAGGCCGACCGGCACGCCCGCGACATGGCAACCCACGATGAGGTTGGCCACAATGTATCCTCCCGCGGCGGGTTTGCGGCGCGAACCCGGGGTGCGGGAATACAACGCACTCACGCTGCGGAAAATGTTGGTGCAGGATACCATACCATCGCTCAGGCATTTTCCGGCTGGCGGGGAAGTCCCAACCATGACCTGAATATGCGCAGTTCTGAGAGCCGCCGGATGGGGATCGCGGCAGCCTATAATGCCCAAAGCAAATACAAGGTTTTCTGGGTCCTGATTGTCACCAGCGACTGATCAGGATCAAAATCAGGCCTCTTTGCCGGTCTGGTAATAGTAATTTGCCTTACGCCCAAACAGCAGCCCACGCAAAAAGCGCCGCGACCGTTCGCTTTGGCGAAACGGTTCGATCATGGCGCGGCTAAGGGAATAACCCGCCACTTTGATATTGTCCCACATGGGATGAACCCCCGGGGGTGATTGCGGCAATCCAACCTTGCGCATCATGCCGTTGGCAAACAGCAATTTGTTGTTGCGGACAATTTCATCGGTCTTCCAGGTGATCGCCATGGAAATCGTGAATTCTTCTCCGGATTTCACCCAATGCGGCCAGATATAGGGCAGGAAAATCCCCTGCCCTGGCTCCAGTTCATAAACCGTTCCAAGCTCTTCGATATTGTCCACATAAGCATGGTTGCGATGCTTGCCCGGATAGCTCTCAAGACCAGCATCCGAGACCACTTCACGGTCGCGATTTTCAAACGCATGAAAATCCTTTCGGCCACGTAATTGCACAAACAAATTCTGCTCATTATCCGTATGGAACGCAGTAGTAGAATGAGCCGACGACACAAAGATAAACCCCTGCGCGTCTATCATACCTGCATCGTGGCGCGATTTAAGACCGGCTGCACGTGCCCCGGAATCCAATGCATCCTCAACTAATTTCCGGTATTCCGGGATGGTTTCAACATTTTTCAGGACCATCCAGGCACCGCAATCTTCAATCTGCCGGATCACCTCAACAGGCTCCAGATCGATATGCTTGATATCTTCAAAACTCTGGTTCGGCCCGGTATCACCGGAGCTATATTCAAACTGGTCGCGGTCCATCTTCAGCGCCAGATCAATCAGCGCCGGTAGCTGCAATAACGGATGATCACTAAGGCTGTGGCTTGTCTGGAAAGACGTATCCTGGAACTTGTCTTTGGCGTCTTTCGGGAACGTGATCATTTCAACCATGATGGCTTTCCTTCTTCAGTTTATTGTACAAAATTTTGAGTCTTGACCGCGCTTCCCGTCGCGACTGTTCCAACCATTCAATCAGACGACCCGGAACCAGGCCGCCACGGGTAGTGATCAGCAAATCGGTCACCCCGAGCCGTTCGCGCCAGATCCGGTCGATCATTGGGTGATCTGGCATGGCGCAGGAATCCGTACTGACTATGCTTTCGTCTTCAATTAGATGTCGGGTCACGTCGAGCACAAGCAGCACGCCCGGCGAATATTTCGCCAGGGTTTCATCATAGGCGATCTTCCACATCCAGCCGGTATCCTGGCTGGTCACGATCAAGGTTGTGGCGATCACCTGGCCATCAAGGGTCATTTCGTCAAACCGGCATTGTCCGGCCTCCGCCAGCCCTGAAATAGTTTCTTCAAAAAATGATTTCCAATCGTCGCGGCACGCCATGGCGGTGTCTCGTTCGCCCTTCCACCCGGCCATTTCCAGATCGAGAAACCGGTGCGTGGCGTCCTTGATATCCGGGGCAGTTCGGCAAATCCGGAAATCAACCTCACCCATATCCGACAACCTGTTGCGCAAGCGCCGATATTCTTTTGAGCGTTTGTTACCAAGCGATTCCCGGAGATATTCATCCCCCGGCATGTTGGTCTCAAGCTTTGCCCGAACATGTTCGTCATAATGGCGCATGCCCATTCCCTGCTCTGCCATTGTTTGGCAAAACAGGTCGTGTACCCGGCCCTTGATCAATTTTGTAAAACGCAGAAATCGGGGTGCCTGATTGTCTGTCCGCAGCCAGGTCACAAAAGCAGCAATAGCCGGTTGGGCCATCTGCCGGTCAACAAGCGGGGTCCCGTCGAAAGAATATAGATGCTCCCAGATCACCGCAGCGCGGACCGGGATGCCCCACCGTCCTTTGGAATTTTGCATCGGGAAAAATGCCAGCAACTTGCGCGGTGATTGTTCACCTTCCGCCTGTTGCCAGACAAGAGCTGCACATCCTTGGCCGCCATCTTCCAGATGCCGGATCGCGGCACGGGCCATTTCCGGCACCATATTAATATTAGCGTCAAGCGCACGTTCCGCGAGATCAGACCAGGCATCCTGAAACCCGGCAAATGCCGCAATATCAAGAACAAATTCAACCTCAAATGCAGCTTCACCATCAAGGCCGGCTGACGCTGAACGCGTAAATTCCGCTCTGTCCGGCTCATGGGCTTCGCGCATCAAAATCGTATCTTCGGCTATGGTCGTCACCTTGAATTATCCTCTTTCGCCTGCTTGCTCCAGATCAGCACGTTGATCCCGGCAAGGCGATTGGCAAAGCCATACAGAAAAACCGATTCAGCGATCACAGCGAAACTGGTCGCGACCGCAGCGCCGGACAATCCGAAATGCGGCACCAGCGCAAAGTTAGCGGCAATGTTGAGGAACACAGCCCCGACCAGAACCTTGGCACAAACAACCTGATGGCCCAGCATATTGAGCAGGCTTTCAACCGGACCAACGGCGGCACGGGCCAGAATTCCGATTGCCAGAATGAACATCAGCGGATACCCGGCAGTAAATTCAGGTCCAAATAACATCAACAGAGGATAGCCGATCGCAAGCATCCCAACTGCCGCCGCAACGGATGGCCAAAAAGTCCAACTGACCGCATCGCGAACCATTCTGTTCAACCCTTCCTTGTCGCCATTGACGTTCAGTTCGGCAAACCGGTGGGTGACACCGGCCGTGACCGCAAAGGCCACAAACGAGACCAGCCCGATGGTTTTCAGGGCGGCAAAATAAATCGCCACCTGATCCGGCGACATATAGAGCGCCAGGATCAAAACATCCGTATGTGCCAGCAGAATATAAAAACCTTCGACCAGAACGAAGGGCGTCGAGATACGCACCCAAAAACCAAGCTCGATCTGTTTGGGTCCGCTCGGGATGACCGGCTTCAACCGATGCCGGAGCGCTAAATACTGCACCAACCCGGCGAGCCAGGTGCCGCCAATCGCAGCAGCCGTTGCCGTCGCTGCGTTTGCTTCCATATCGAACCAGTAAATGGCCATAGCCATAAAGGCGAGGATCGACAATGGCCGCACCAGATAGGGCGGCATGAGCGCTATTCCAGGCCAGCTATAGGCCCTGGCAATTCCGTCCTGAACATCGGTCAGGGTATAAAGCGGCAGGCAAATTAGCGCGAGATAAGCGGGCAACACATAGACCTGCTCGATCCAGTCGCCCATAAGATAGACACCACCAATACCGGCGGCAGCTACAAGGGTGGACAGGATGATCGGAATCCATCGCCCGGCAAACAGAAATCCGCGCAAACGGGGCATATCATCCTGTTCGGTATATTCAGGCACGAACCGCAAGACGGATGTATTGAAGCCAATGCCAGCAATCGAACCGACAATGATGACCCAGACCCAGACAAAGACGAAAATGCCATATTCATACCCGCCCATCCAGCGCGCCAAAGCGACCTGCATCAAATAGGCAACTGCAGCGCTGACGACGCGAATAAGGAAAGAGAAAAGCGCGGTGCGTTGGGCCAGCGTGCGTTTGTCACCGGCTTTCAGGATTTCACGCCCAACGCTCAAAGCCTGCATCAACTGGCCACTCAACCCGGCCATGCCAGCTTGTCCAGTATCCTGTTCCACACTCATTAAAAGATCCGCCAAATCCCGTATTGTTTTGACGAAAGCCTATCCGGGTAGTTTTAAGAAACGGTTCTGATCACCCCTCCAGGCACTTGAGACTAGTGCAGACTGATCGAAATCCCTTCGTCATCACAAAGATATCTGGAGACGGCAGCCCAGGCCGCAGCACGCTTTTTATCCTGTGCCTGAACATGGTCGTGGATCAGAATATCGGCAACTTCAACGGCATTTTCACCATATTTTTCCCGGAGAATTTTTGCCATCTGCTCAATGTCTTCCACCGAAACCACTGATTCTGTTGATGTTTGCTGGGTCATGCCGCCCGTCCCTTATTGTTTAATCCGATTAAACAAAAGGACTGCAATCCCCGTGCCGCAAAATCCTGTCCCGGATTGGCACAAGACGCTGTCCTCGGCGTAACCGCTGTTTCAAAAAAGAACCAGCAGCTGCAAATGGGCGGTTAGGACTAAATTAGCCGTGAAACCAGATTAGCGATTTGTTCAGCCCCCGAACCCGCCATTATCAAGAAACGCCTGTTCGGCAGGACTGGTGGGGCGGCCCAAAACGTTATTGCGATGCGGGAACCGGCGAAAACGGCAAATGATATCCCGATGCACAAGCGCGTGATGCATCAGGGATTCATCCCCGGTAAGTCTGTAAAGGGCCAAACAAAAATCCTGCATGGCCAGATTTTCTGAATGCATAAACGGCAGGTAGAAAAATTGCGCTCTGGTTTTCCCAACGTCACGATCAAAGCCCGCATCAACCGCAACCCGCGCCAACGTTCGTGCTTTTTCGTCGTGGGCAAAGGTGCGGGCATCGCCGCGAAACAGGTTTCGCGAAAACTGATCGAGAATAATGATCAACGCCAGCGCAGAGTCCGCCGTCTCCATCCAGCCATCGATCCCGCCATCAGCGGCAATTTCGTGGATCGCGGAAAATTTCTCCGCAATGGTCGCATCAAAGGATTTATCCTTGACCCACCATTTCTGCGGCCCGGCATCAAACCAAAAATCAAGAATGTCGTTTGGCTGTATGGTCAAATCTAAACACCGCTTTCCTGAATATGTCTGTAAAGCGGTCTGTCATGATTTACAGACCTGCGTGAAAAACTCTAGCATCGCAATGCAGGAATTACGAGATGACCAGCCGGTCAATAATTTGCACGCAGGATTGCAGATATGATTGAAGCAGACCCACTGAAAAAAATATTGCTCAGGGCACCCGGTGCAATTGTCCAGGTTCAGCAGGATGTGACAACGCAATGGCAATCTCTGAATTATTTGCGGGAGCCGGATCTGGCCGCCGCCTCAGCTGAGCACGAAACCCTTGCCTCAATAATCAGAAGCGCTGGTGCAGAAATCATCTATGCCGACAATGGCGATAACCTGTCGCTGGATGCGGTTTATGTCCGGGACGCGGCGTTGCCATTGCCGTCAGGCATGTTGCTGGCCCGGATGGGCAAAGGGGCCCGGCACCGGGAGCCTGAAAGCCTGCGCACAATATTTGAAGCGCACAATATCGCGATTGTCGGTGCCATCGAAGCTCCCGGCACCCTGGAAGGTGGCGATTGTCTCTGGATAGACGCAAAGACGCTTCTGATCGGGCGCACCTGGCGCACCAACCAATCGGGTATCGATCAAGTGGCCGAGATATTGGGCGACGATTATCGGGTCCTCGGGTTCGATATGCCAAATTATAAAGGTGCCAATGACGTCTTCCATCTGATGTCGGTGCTAAGCCCGATCAACGCCCGGCTGGTTGTTGGATATCCGCCTCTCATGCCAGTCGCCCTGGTGAAATTCCTGCACGCGCTGAATATGACGATCCTGCCGGTGGCGGAGATCGAATTCGAATCCATGGGGTGCAATATTCTGGCCCTTGGCAATGACCAGGTGATCCTGCTTGAAGGCAACCCGCTGATAAGCATAGCGCTAAAAAATGAGGGAATTATCGTCCACGAAACCGCCGGAGATCATATCAGTCATCCGGGTCAGGGCGGACCCACCTGCCTGACATTACCGCTTATCAGAGAAAACTGACTTCAAGCGCCAGGGCGAGCCACCGGCAACGGGACTTCGCTAAATGAGCGCACAGCCATGCCAGACGGCAAAGGCCCGGGCCGCAAATCAGGCATTGGAACATTTGACAGCATCGCCACAAATTGCCGCGCATTCCGGTCAAGTTCATACGGATCGGTGCCGGCCCGATACCGACGACCGCAGACAACCGGCCCCATATGAACCGGACGGGTGCCAAGACTCGGCATCCGCATAAATCGTTCGACACTAACAGGCAAAGCAAAAGAAGCCGTCGCCACCGGGTTGATCCAGGCATTCTGGAACCCAAGCTCCAAATTGGTCGTCGCGATATCCGCCCGCTGACCACCGGATGCCGCGCCAAGAACAACAGCAATCAATTGCCGCCCGTCGCGCGTAGCGCTGGCCACAATATTATACCCCGAAGCACAGATGAACCCGGTTTTCATACCATCCGCACCGTCAAGTGTGCGTAGCAAACTATTGTGTGACCGCAAATTTCGACGCCCGAGGCGAAATGACGGCATACTGAACATTTCATTATATTCAGGAAATTGCTGGATGATCGTGCGTGCCAACAGAGCCTGATCCCGCGCCGTTGTCACCTGCGTTTCAGCCGGCAACCCGTTCGGGTTCACATAATGCGTCCCGGCCATACCAAGATCGAGCGCGACGCGGTTCATTTCCGCAACAAAATCTTCCACGCTGCCCGATACATGCTCCGCCAACATATAGGCCACGTCATTTGCTGATTTGATAATCAATGCCTGGAGTGCTGTTTCCATCGGAATCGTAACGCCGGTTGGCAAGCCAAGCTTGCTGGCCGGCTGGGCTTGGGCCAGCGGTGTGTTTCTAACCCGGGCTTCCAGATTTGTGCGCCCTTCGCGGATCGCCCTGAAGGTCAGGTAAGCAGTCATTAATTTGGTGAGAGACGCCGGAAACCAAGGGTCAAACGCGTCTTCGGAATAGAGCACGCGACCTGAGCTGACATCCATAACGAGCAAAGGCCCGGCGTTAACCGGGCTTGTGAAAATGATCAGGCAAATTGCCAATAGAAAGATCCGGAAAATACGCAACACTCGCCTCATGATTTTTGTCTGGCGTAACCTTTTCCGCAAATATCTGCAAGATGCAAACAATTCAAATATCCAAAATCAACACGCTGATCAGGCCTGAAAATCCTGCTAATCCCGGATTTTAGGCCATTTATCCCGGTTGACATAACAGAGCCTGCGCTAAAAAATGTTGCGCGGGTTCTTCAAACAAAATCGCAGAAACCTGACGGAGGAAAACATGCTAAGCGCAGAGCAGAACAAACAAATCACCGAGATTGGCCCCGGCACCCCGGCAGGCAAACTGTTGCGCAATTATTGGCAACCCGTTGCCCTTGTTGAAGAACTTGAAACCACCCGCCCGGTCAAATATGTGCGCATGTTCGGCGAAGACCTTGTTCTCTTCAAAGGTGAGGACGGCCGCTACGGATTGATGGACCGCCATTGCCCCCATCGCGGTGCCGATCTTTGTTTCGGACGGCTTGAAGATGGCGGCCTGCGCTGCCCGTTCCACGGCTGGTTGTTTGATGTGGATGGCAATTGTCTGGAGATGCCGGCCGAGCCGCCAGAGCGCAAATTCCATGAAAAACTCAAAGCCACCGCCTATCCGTGTATTGCCCGCAGCGGCATTATTTTTGGCTATCTGGGTGAAGGCGACGCACCGCCCCTGCCGGCATTTGATTGCCTCGATGCGCCGGAAGATTACACTTTCGCCTTCAAAGGCCTCAACGAATGTAACTGGTTGCAGGCGGTTGAAGTTGGCATCGACCCGGCGCACGCATCTTACCTGCATCGTTTCTTTGAAGATGAAAATCCGGAAGAATCCTATGGCAAACAATTTCGGGATTCGGTTGCCGGTTCCGGGATCCCGGCCACAAAGGTGCTGCGGGAATATTCGCGTCCTTCAATCAATGTCGAAGAAACCGATTCAGGCCTGCGGCTCACGACGCTTCGCGAACTTGAGGGCGGCCAGACCCATGTGCGGATCACAAACCTTTTATTCCCGAACGCCTTCACGATCCCTATGTCGGAAGAAATGAACATCACTCAATGGCACGTGCCGATTGATGATGTAAGCAATTACTGGTTCGCCATCTTCACCAGCTTTGGCGATAAGGTGGACCGCAAAACCATGCGCGCCCAACGGCTCGAATCCTGTTCCTTGCCGGACTATATTCCGTTCCGCAACAAGGCCAATAATTATGGTTTTGACATCGAAGAGCAAAAAACTTCGACCTATACCGGCATGGGCCTGGACATCAACACCCATGACCAATGGGCGGTTGAATCTCTAGGTGCCATCCAGGACCGCACCCAGGAACATCTCGGCACCAGCGATATCGGGATCACCAAATACCGCCGCCAGCTCCTTGGCGCCATGCAAACCATGGCAGATGGTGGCGAGGTTAAAATATCAAGAACCAACGGCCACGAACTGCGCGGACCCGTCGCCATTGATGCCATCGCACCAAGCGACAATTGGGCCTCAAGTTGGAAAGAAGCCGATTTGAAGCGTCGGGAAAAATCTGGTTGGGCAAAAGACCCCTGGCAATCATAATCCAGCAACAGACGGGCAAGTAAAATGGTATTAACAGGCAGCAAAGCCGGTGGGTTTATAGAAAAATTTGGCCTTTGGAGCGACGAGCAGAAACGACTTGCCGGCGATATAACAGCGCGTATCGAACGCGATGGGTTGCACTCGATCCGGTTTTCGTTCCCCGATCAACACGGTATCCTGCAAGGTAAGACGGTTATGACCGCTGGCCTGAAAAGCGCGTTTTCAGCGGGCATTTCCATGACCACCACCCTGCTGGCAAAAGATACCTCCCACCGAACCGCCTATCCTGTATTTTCGTCAGGTGGCGGTTTCGACATGGACGAAATGACCGGGGCCGGGGATTTTATCATGGTCCCGGATCCATCTACGTTTCAGGTTTTACCATGGGCAGAAAAAACCGGCTGGATGTTGTGCGATATATATTTCGGAACCGGCGCGCCCGTGCCCTTTTCCACCCGCCATCTTTACAAGCAATCACTGGATAAACTGAACAATTCCGGGTTTGACCTGATGTCCGGGCTCGAAGTGGAATTTCACCTCTTTGTTCTTGAAGACCCGCATTTGAACCCGGAATCAAGCACCCACCCGGCGGCGGCACCAGACGTGAGCCTGGTGACCCATGGCTTTCGATATCTGACCGAAAATCGCTACGACCAGCTCGAACCGGTGCTTGAAATCATCCGTTCCAATCTGGCGCAGCTCGACCTCGAACCACGCACCATGGAAGTGGAATTTGGTCCCAGCCAGGTTGAGATGACATTTGCGCCGTCAACCGGGGTGGCCGCAGCTGACCGCATGATCCTGTTCCGCAGCGCGGTCAAACAAATTGCCCGGCGGCACGGCCTGCACGCCACTTTCATGTGCCGACCCGGATTGCCGAACCTGTTCTCGTCCGGCTGGCACCTGCACCAATCGCTGATTGATATGAAGACAGGCGCCAACGCATTCGTCCCGGAAAATGATGCGTTATTGTCAGATATGGGCCTGAATTATATGGGTGGCATTCTGCAACATGCTCGCGCCGCATCCGTCTTCACAACGCCTACCATCAACGGCTACAAGCGCTTCCGTCCCAATTCCCTCGCGCCCGACCGTATTGTCTGGGCCAAGGACAATCGTGGCGTGATGGTGCGCGTCATCAGCGATGGAGGTCCCGCCACCAGAATTGAGAACCGGATCGGTGAACCCGCCGCCAACCCCTATCTATATATGGCGTCTCAATTGATTGCAGGTATGGATGGAATCAAGCGCAAAACTGATCCGGGCCAACCAACCGAAACACCCTATCAGGCCGACGCAACACCCCTCCCCCACGATCTGATGGAGGCGGTTGCCGCACTCCGCGACAGCGATCTGTACCGCGAACAATTCGGCTCAGTTTTCATTGATTACCTGATCACCCTGAAGGAATTTGAAATATCCCGCTTCCTTTCCGAAGTGACAGATTGGGAACACCGCGAATATTTTGATATCTATTAGCAGCGATCAAAGTTGAAAAGTGGCGCTCAACGCAGCATCCAGATATTCTCTTGCGCCGCACATTTTCCCTTTAGATTTTCCGGCAAATCAATGGTCGCAATGAGTGTCAAATCATAGCTCTCGCCATAGAGTCGAGTGATCTCATCATTGCTGACCGAAAACGGAGGACCGTCCATCAGGGATTGGTCATAGGTATAGCAAACCAGAAATTGCGGTGATTTTCCCGTGACCTTGGTCAGATGTGCGGCATAAAGGCTACGCGTATCTTTTGGCAACGCTACCAAAGCCGCTCTGTCATAAACCGCATCAACGGAGCCAATCAGGTCAGCAGACAAATCAAAAAAGTCACCGACAAAAATATCCACATCTTTTGCGCTAAAGCGCATTAATTTACCCACCTCGGAAACTGTCGGCTCCACCCCTAGATCTTCAAATAATTGCCGCACAGCAATTTCGCTCAACTCAACACCTGCGACACGATAGCCCTCCGACAACAGCCAACCAATATCGCGCGTTTTCCCGCACAAAGGTAGAAACACTAAGCTGCCTTCTCCCAATGAAAGTTCTTTGAAATGCGCAACCAAATGCGGATTGGCTTTGCTTTGATGAAAACCAATTTCGTTTTTCTGCCATTTCCTGTGCCAAAAATCCGTATCCATAATTCCTCCTTAAAAAATCAATTGCAGATGGCTTTACTTTCAGCAACGCAGGTTTCCCATACCCCGCCCGGTTGCGCCACGAAGCTGCTATTATTGAGCTACAACTTCAAGTGAACTTGAGGTCAATAAAAAAATGAAGCGGAACAGATAATGGATATTGGCGACGTCGCATCGCATTCCGGGCTGCCCGCTTCAACATTGCGCTATTATGAAGAACGGGGCCTCATTCAATCAACCGGCCGGCACGGTTTGCGCCGACTGTTTGATGCCAACGTGTTAGAGCGGTTGGCATTGATCGCGTTGGGGCGCAATGCCGGTTTTTCCCTTGGCGAGATCGTCGCCATGTTCACAACCGATGGCCGTCCCCAAATTGACAGAGACCAGCTATTCGCCAAAGCGGGTGAGTTGGACAAAAATATCAAGCAGCTTGTCGCCATGCGAGACGGGCTTCGACACGCCGCCAAATGCCGGGCACCAAGTCACTTGGAATGTCCCAAATTTCAAAGGCTGCTCAGAATTGCAACGGACAAATCCATAAAGCGCCGCACAAAATTGACGGCTAAATCAGAATAATCAGAGTGCCTGCCAGCGGCTCTCTTTTACATGGAAGCTGTATGAAATTATAAGACAAGCCTCTTGTAGTTAGGCCACGTATTCAAGTCACTGCTTGTCGCCGAAGGGCTACAGAAACTCATGAAAATTTCTATCGTCATAATCTCGTGGATTTAGCAACACAAATCATATTGTTACTGAGCAATCTTTCTGTGGTGCCGTAAATTGCCAATACCGAGATTCCCGAACACCATTTGCGGCGCTAAGTCTCCAGGGACAAAACTCATACCAACGCCGTTCGTATGCCGATCTGTCTGTGCGCCAAATATGCCGACCAGAAAGGCCAGATGATGAATACAATAAGTACAGCAAGAGCTGCCCCAGACAGCCCCAGCCATGGAACAAAAATGGTGTTGCCCAGCACGAGAACGACAATGCTGACGGCAAAAACTGGCAGGCAATGCTTTTCCTGACCCGTCAGGGTAAGAACTTGGGTAGCTGGTCCTGCCGCAGCTCTCAGGACCTGTGCGAGCATGAGCAAGAGAAGACACCCATAGCCCGCTTTGAATTCTTCTCCAAATAATCCGAGCAAGTCTGACCCGAACGCATATATCAGGGCAAACGACACAATGCTTCCAGCAAGCGTCACCGCATTTGCATTTCGGATTATTGAGCGCACTTGGACCAACTCCGCGCTCTGGAGAGCGTCAGCGGTGTCTCGTAAAATCAGTTGATGAACAGCTTGAATGGCGAACCCGACAAGAAGGGAAATCTTCAGGCATACGCCAAATATTCCGGTCTGCGTTCCATCAAGGAAAAACCGGGATACCACTATGGTCAAGTCTGCAAATACTCCGATGAACAAACCTGCCAACACTAGTGGCACGGCCCGTCCTCGCCAATCAGCAACGAATTCTGGTTTAGGCACAGAACCTTGTGCGGTGCCAAAGCTTGAAATTGGGTTTCCGTCCGTGACGCGCCACAACTGCCAAACAGCAATTATAGTAGCAATTGCTCCATTGGCGATGAGAACGGCTTGAATGCTCATCTGCTCCCAGAAGAACCACAATGCCAGGACAAACAGGAGCAGACAAAGAGGGCGCACAAAAAGTTCAGGTAAAAAACCGAGTTCAAACCGCTTCAGCGCATTGGCCAACGCCCCGTTGAGGCGCAAAAATGCAAACGCAGGCAGCATTAGGGCGGCAAAAAACAGACTATCGCGCGTACTTTGCATAATATTTGGCAACAACATCCCGCCAACAATCAACAGCCCTAAGGCAGCAACGCACAGAACAAACGTGTCCAAACGTGCACGTGCCATAAATTTTGGTAACAGTGAATTGTCTGCTCCCGCTGCAGATTGCGCGGCAATTTTAGGGACTAGGGCTGGATAGCCCATAGTGCAAACGATGGAAAGAATTGCCGCACAGCCCGTGGAGAAGAAAAATAGCCCGATATGTTCCGCGCTCAGGAATATTGCAAGAAGCATCTGGATTAAGATGCCCAATGCCGCCCCAGCTATCCTTGCGCCAACAACCATGCTTGACGAGCGGAGTAATGAATATCTCTTCAGCGGTTCGCTGATTGGTCGTGGTTCACTCATGCCGCGATCGCCCATTTCTGGTTCTCAGGCTCCTACCGCAGCAGTCTTGACAGTCCAGGGGGTCGAAACGTTCAGCTTCCTGCAAACCGATTCAACAGCATTCAGAGTGTCGCCCGAAAGCCAGACGCCCTCTCTCATGCTGCGGTTGTAGTTGCGCCAGCGGATTTCACCGGGCAAAAGCACTTCATCTTGAGGGTTTGACGCTTTGATGAGTGCTGTAAGATGATTCAGCCGGGACTTAAATACCTCCAATGGCATGAAACATGAAATATCCAGGGCAATCATAAAATGCCCATTCTGCCCTGGTTCGGTGACGTCCTGATACATCGAACCAACATCATCTGACACGCCGGCACCGGTGAGAACGCCAGCCAAAATCTCTACCAGAAGTGAAAGGCCATATCCCTTGGCACCCGCAGCGGGAAGAAGTGCCCCACCCGAAACTTTGGCCGGGTCTGTAATCGCACTGCCATCTGAGTTAATTGCCAGCCCTTCAGGCAATGACGAACCGCTAGCGATATATTCGCGCACGGTTGACCCGGCGAGTGCGCTCGTGGCCATATCGAAAAGCAGGCTCTCGCCATTTTCGCGAGGAGCACCAAAGGCAAGCGGATTTGTGCCAAGCACAGGTGTCAAACCATTATGTGCCGTGACCTTCGGGAAGGAATTACTCATGACCAACCCAATCATTTCTGACTTTGCGGCTTGATTTACAAAAAACGCGCCCGTTCCAAAAAAATTGCTGTTTCGGACTCCAACCGACCCGACACCATTGATCCGCGCGATTTCAATCGCCCGGTCCATTGCGAGACCTGCGGCAAACTGGCCAAACCCACCGTCCGCATCAAGGAGTGCTGCAGACAGCGAAACGTCCTTGAATTTAGGCACGCACGGAGTATTTAGACCCCCTTGTGCAACCCGCTCTAGATAGATTGGCAAGCGAAGCAAGCCGAAATTTTCACGACCGACGAGCTCGCTCCACACCAGGTTATCTGCGACACTGGTTGCCTGGAGATCATCTACACCTCCAGCTTTCAATATGGTCAAACACAATTCATGCAAGCGCTTGTGTTCGATAAGAATGGGCTCCTTCATAGTCTGCCCCAGATTGCTTTGTTTACGAGAGACCCGGCAGAGCCGATAGATGGCTTCAGGTCATCTCGATCGAAGACCGGACTGATATTCGAATGTCCGGAGAGGCTTTTCAGCCAGCCTGAAACGGAGAGCTGATTTAAACGTCTCAACTGCATAAAGGAGAGAAAATCTCTTAGCGGATACCAATAGTACAAGTTGGATTCGTAAGTTGTGAAGGTCGGAGCCTGCTGTCCGGTCAAAGCGCAATAGACAATTAAATCTAAGGGAGCGCCAGTGCGGATCGCCAGTTCCTGAGCTGCGGTAAATCTCGCATTGACCTCAATCACCTTCAGCACGCCATCGCGCGGGTCCTTTTTGAATTCTATATTCCCAAAGCCCTGAAATCCGGTATTTTGGAAAAACTTCAATCCTTCCTGCGCTGTCTCCGGCAACCAGTCCGATACGTGATATGTGGCGCCGCCACTATTGACCGGGTAGCGCCGGACTATCCGTTTCGTAAAGTGAAACAGGGGCTGACCAGTCTCATCTATATAGGTGTAGTAGCTGCTGAGAAGATCATCCGGTCCAGGAATCTGTTCAACGACTGACACATCGAATCCGGCCTCGTGGGCGATCTTAACCTTCGCTTCCAGATCTTCGAAATTCGTGGTGACAGTGAAGAATTTACACCCGAACACTTGGGCAAACTTGAAGGTATTTAACGGTTTTACCAGCAGTGGAAACTGGGCACCGTCAAAATTTTGTGGCCGTGTAGCGCCTCGCGATACCGGCCAGAATTGCGGTGCTGCGACACCAGCCCGGGAAGCCATCTTCAGTGTTTGTTGTTTGTCAAGTAAAGCTAACTTTTGCGAGGCGGAGGCGGGATCAAAAAGGTGCCGCTTCCTTAATACTGCTTCGTGGGTGGCCAAAAATTCAAGAGCATTGTCACAACCTGGCAAGATCACATGTTTCTGTTGCACAGTCGGCTGTTCACCAAGAAGAAGTTCACCCCAGGCGTCGGCCAGTTGCTTCTCCCTCGCGACTGAAAACCGTTGCTGGCAATAACGAGAATATAGCCCCCAGCAATCGGCCTTGCCGCTTACCCTGACTGTGATACCCGTACGCCCGAAGCTCCGGCACAATGACAAGGAATTTTCTTTGCCACCCAATATGAGAACGGGGATTGAGGTGTCTATTGCAAGATCACCGTAGGCGCCATTTTTTCTTGTTATTGTATTATTTTTCATGTGGCGTTTCCTAGGCGGCGATACCGGCAGATTTTGTAAACTGTGCCTTTGGGAGTTGAGCTTTGTTAAGCTCAGGTGGAGCCACGTCGCCGAGATGCATTACACCTTGATGAGCGCTGAACATATAGTCCAGAACAAGCTCTGCAACAGGGCATTTTTTGGTTTTGTCCGATACCAGATAATGGTGATGGATGCCTGGAGTTGTATTGATCTCGGTGATCAATCCGTTTTCTTGACCAAGGGGATTAGAAATATCCCGGCACATAACGTCCAGGCCTGCAAATTTAATCCCTAATTTGTTCACGAGTTGAGCGCCGGATGAGATCGTATCGGGATGGACCTCGTTGGTCACATTGTGATTACGAAGGCTACAGTTTTCATTGACCGCTTGTTTGAGTTCAAAAATTCGATCAAGTTCCAGGCAACTCCTGACGGTAACACCATCCTCGCGCAGTTTGTTCTGGCAGTCGCGGTCAATTTTCAGTGGGCTGAGAGCCACAAATGAATCACCCTTCAAGCGGCGCTTGTTCTCCTGTGAGACGAGCTGGCGGATTGTGCGTTTCCCATCGCCAATAATGACGGGCGGGTCACGTCTGACGGCGTCGACAAACTGCCCATTGAAATATAGGAGCCGAAATGAACCGCCTTGGAGCTGTTCTTCAACGATGAGATCGGTATCAAAGCTAGCGGCAAGCCGGGCTGCTTTGCGGAGGTCGCTACGGGTTGTAATTCCCGTTGTAACCCCGCGGCCGCCCCCAGTTCCACTGGCTGGTTTCACAACCACCGGGGAGCTGCATCCATCGAAAAACGTTTCGCATGATCCAAAGTCTGCCATTTGAAAATGACGGTGTTTGGGGACCCGATAGCCCAGTTCCGCCATAAGATGGTAGACCATCAGCTTGTTACCGGCGATGTCTAGTGACAAATGATCATCAAGCATTACGCTCCCGTGCTTGACAAAGGTCGACCAGCCACCTTTTGAAATTCTGGCAAAACCAAAACCCCAATCGGCATACTCGGCTTCAACGGCTGTGGCGGCCTGCTGCCAGAGTTCCCGATAGAAATCCTGACGCAGTTGCTTGAACTTCATCAGTTGCACCAGACCCGGCACATCGAGATAGAACTGTGATCGATAAGCGAGACGCTTGATTTGCTCAGTGACGAGACGCATTTTTTGCCTGCTGCTTGTGTAATAGGTGTCTAGTCGAACGTACAACCGTCTGCTTTCAGTTGTGAATCCACCCAATCGTTCGAAAAAATGCCGCGCTTGACATCCTTAATGTACTTTTTCATTTGGGCCTGGTGGGCCGTAAGCTTAAGAATTGCGCTGTGAACGAAGTGTCTTGCAACAACCACGACACCGCTGCTGTCGGCGGAGATCAAATCTCCCGGATTGACCACAATCCCACCGCAGGTGATTGCAAAGTTTAGTTCGCCGGGGCCCCGGTGGAGTGGACCAAAAGAAGTAACGCCCCGTGCATAAACCGGCAATCCGGTTTCCTTGACCCCGTCAAGGTCGCGAATAAGGCCATCGATTACAAAACCGGCGATGCCCCGATGGAGCGCTTTGTTGGCAATCAGATCACCAAAGACTGCGTTTCTGTCGCTGCCGCTGGTGTCTACAACTACGACATCTCCGGGTTGGGCTACATCAAGCGCTTTGTGCAGCATCAGATTGTCGCCAGGGTACAACTTGACCGTGATCGCGGGCCCCACAAGAGGCTTTTCGTTTACAAGGTTCCTGATGGTGTGATGCATGGTGTACATACGGTTGAGAAGATCAGAAATATCGGTTGTTTCAAACTTGCGGAAAACTTCGATAAGTTCTCTTGTCGGTCGGTCAATCTCCGCTCGAATCTGGAACCCCATTCCAGGAGTCATTTCGGCCGATTTCGGCTTTGTTTGAATTTTTGTCCTCTTCCCCGGATTTGGGCGAAAATCAGTGACACGAGTATTGTTTTTTTGACGCATTTGACACTTTCCTTGTGGAGTGGCTTTAGTCCGTTACCAGCAAGTGTTGTGCCAATCGGTTCGTATCAAATTCGCACGGCAGTAGAATGGCAGTTTTCCGCCGTTATTGAGCTAATTCTCGATATATTTTGGACAGTTAACGCTACGCGCGATAAATTTTTGGTGACATTTTGAGCCAAATGTCTTTCTCGTATTGTGCCAAAAAATCTTTCTACGCAGTTTGCGAAATATACTTCGTACAAAATGCGGGACACTTAAAGAGGGATGAAATGAGCATATTCAAACGTTGCCGCGGGCGTTTGATGAAGTTATTGACCACGCCATCTATTGCTTATATTCACACCATCGCTGGATCAAACGGCGGGGCCATATCATTGCAGAATTGTCACGATCTGGTTCCAGCGCTTCCACAACGCGGAGCGTGCCAGCCAGTATGATTTCAACAACCGGCATGGTCTCAACAATGGGCTTTGCCTAATTTAGCGCCTAGCGCCTCAAATAGCCGATGGCCTTGCCTGTAACATGGCGACACGTCTGATCGTCAGCCTCTTCAAACTGACCCGCACCTGCCCACGCCTCGTAGGTAGAGCGCTTCCCAATGAACTTTGTGATCGTTCTATAGCGGATATCAGCACCCTTAAAGCGTTCAGGGACGCCGCGCTGGTATATCCAGACCCTGTGCGGCCCTAAGGCTGCTACAGATATCTGTTGCGCACCTGCATTGCCTGTCCTTACCCATCCGGGAATAAATTAGGCTCATATTAGACACGCTACACAAGTGAAAACCCCAAACAATAAGGGTTTACTCGCTTTTTTGTGGAAATTGTGGTGCCCCCGGGGAGACTCGAACTCCCACGCCCATACAGGCAACAGATTTTGAGTCTGTCGCGTCTACCAGTTCCGCCACAGGGGCACGCGGCGGATCATAGCGAGAACATATTTGACGTCAATCATAGAAGCCAAATTGTCCCAAGAGATTTGTCCATATGGACATGAATAACGAACCCGGATATGGACCTGCCATGCTGCGTCGCCTCTATGATTATGTCATGACACTTTCCGCCCGCCCTCGCGCGGCGTGGGCTTTGGCATTGGTGGCCTTCGCCGAAAGTTCGTTTTTCCCGATCCCCCCCGATGTGATGCTGATCCCGATGGTTCTGGCCAAACGCGCCAGTGCCTGGGCCTATGCCACAATCTGCACAATCGCCTCCATCCTTGGTGGCGCGGCCGGATATCTGATCGGGTGGATTTTCTTCGCCACTCTCGGCCAGGGCATTTTGAATTTTTACGGCCTCACCACCCAGTTTGACAGCTTTGCCGGACGCTATAATGATTATGGTGCCTGGATCGTCCTGTTTGCTGGTCTCACGCCGTTCCCCTTCAAGGTAATCACCATCGCCAGCGGAGCGACCGGTCTGAATTTCTGGGTCTTCATGCTGGCCAGTCTGATTGCGCGCAGCGGACGCTTTTTTCTCGTGGCCGGTCTGCTCTATCTCTTCGGCCCACCGATCCGGGATTTCATCGAGAAGCGCCTGGTTCTGGTAACCACCGTCTTTCTTGTCATACTGTTTGGCGGATTTCTCACCGTCAAATATCTGCTCTAAAATCAAAAGGTTGCTCCGTGAATTCTGACACCATTGACACCCGACTTATTCTGCTACTTCTCGCCCTTGGATTTGCGACCATCGGCGGTGCGTGGGCATTCCAGATTTACGGCGACCTTGTGCCCTGTCCTCTCTGCTTTGTTGGCCGCTGGCAATATTATGCCGGTCTGCCAATCGCGCTGGCCGCCCTTGTTTTGGCCAGCAACAACCCTAAACCCGCCGGGCAGCTTCTATTGCTTGTTGTTCTTGTTTTTCTGGCAGGTGCAATATTCTCGGTGTGGCACGCAGGTGTTGAATGGAAATTCTGGCCGGGGCCAAATTCCTGCGCCTCCGGTTCCGGGTCACCAACGCAAGCTGGTGGGCTCCTATCACAGATGCAGACAACCCGAGTGGTTCCGTGCGATGAAGCTGCATGGCGTCTGTTTGGTATTTCTCTGGCTGGATATAACGCACTGATTTCAGCTTTTATCGCAAGCTTGGCATTTTGCGCACGACGTCAAAAATCCTGAAATCCACTACCTCAGGCTTCCAGTTCGATATCCCAATAGAGAAAATCGAGCCAGCTATCATGCAGATAATTTGGCGGAAATGATCTGCCGCGTCGGTGCAGATCGCCAATGGTTGGGCGAAAGGGTGATTGCGCCGGCCACATTTTGGCAACGCGCGGCATCTCGCCACCCTTTTTCAGATTGCATGTGGAACAGGCCGTGACCACATTGTCCCAGGTTGTCTGCCCACCGCGCGAACGCGGGATCAAATGATCAAAGGTGAGATCAGAATCCGAGCCGCAATATTGGCAGGAAAATTTATCCCGCAAAAACAGATTGAACCGGGTAAAAGCCGGGTGCCTGGGCGGACGCACATAAGCTTTAAGGCAAACAACGCTCGGCAGCCGCATCTCGAAATTCGGGCTATGGACCACTCGGTCATATTCAGAAACCGTGACCACACGATCGAGAAAAACAGCCTTGATCGAATCCTGCCACGGCCAGAGCGACAGCGGATAATAGCTGAGCGGACGGTAATCCGCATTCAGCACCAGCGCCGGACAGGATTCCAGTGATGCCGGAGCAATCACAATTCCACCCTCCCTGTTTTGGCCGGACGAAAACATGTTCGGCCTGACCAGGCCTTCGACCCGGTTTGCCCGAAGCCTAACTCAATCGCCGGTCATTTCAAACAGGCAGACCGGGATTATGACAATGAGGTGTCAGGAGCCTGATTTGCGTCGGTCCTTGAGCCAGCAATCCAGCGACCAGTGATCACGGTGGCGTAACAGCCAGAGCGCAGCAAATCCGGCAAAGGCTGCCAGTGCAATTGATGAATTCCGGTTGATCGGAAAATTATTCACAACCTCAAACGGCGCAACCAGCGTCGGCAAAATAATCGCAACTGTTACCCCGTGCATCAAAAACCCGAGCGCATAAGTCACTACGCGCCAAAGCCCGATTGCCATCGCCGCGCAAATTACAATCTGGGCGGTGCCCATAAAATAGGGCATTTGCTGACCGATCTCGATGTCATAGAAATAGCCCCAGATCCGGACATATTGCCCTGGTACCAGAATTTTGTTCACGGCCCATACGAACAGGAACCAGGCAAGCCCAACCCGCAAAATTAAAAGTGCCAGCGCCTCGCGTTGCCTAAGATCCAAGATGCTATTTCCTCCACATTATTCGGAGGATGCATCCCCCTTCAGCGCATTAGCGACAAATTGCGCGCCAAGTGTCAGACCGTCACCGTCGATACCGTGACCTATACCCCGGGAGATATGCCACTGAACATTCACATTCGCGTCACCAAGCGCCTGACAAGCACCGTGCAGCGCATCTACCGGGATCATCTCGTCCATATCACCATGGATCAGCATGACCGGCGGCCGCACCTTGATTTCATTTTTGAGATTTTCTGGTCCGGCCAGCATTCCCGAATAGCCAAGAATTCCGGCCACAGCCTTGTCACGCCGTAGCCCGGCATGGAGTGCCATCATTGTTCCCTGGCTGAATCCAACCAGAAGCAAATTTGAAATATCAAGTTCATGGGCGGCCAGTTCCGCGTCCAGAAACGCATTCAATATGGGCGCGGCATCATTGACCCCGTTCCAGAATTCATCCTGACTGCGAAAGGTAATGGGAAACCATTGTCGCCCCATCGGCGCGCCGGCGCATGGTTCCGGCGCGTTGGGCGAAACAAAGGCCGCGTCCGGCAACAAGGATTGCCATTGGCTGCCAAGCCCGATCAGGTCGTTTCCGTCCGCGCCATAGCCGTGCAGGAACACAATTAGTTGCTTCGCAGGCCCACCAGAAGCCGGTGCAAGGCGCGGCCCGTCAAGTTTGTTATCGGTCAAAATCCAACCCCGTTTTCATTTTACACCAAACCGCCAATCTAACGCGATCCGGACCCTATGACAAAGATCAATAGAAGAAGAAAATTGCCCTTGATTTAAGTCCAGACTTAAACGGGAATGCCACTGTCGGGCCGTCGGCAAACAGCATAATAAGCCCAAAATGCCCGCGCCGCGACCGCTCGCCAGGGCCGCCATTGTTCCGCAATTTTGATGGTGTCCCCTGCGCTCGGGCGGTTGGAAAGCGCATAGGCATCCTGCACCGCAATTTGCAGGGCGAGGTCGCCCGATGGCCAGATGTCACCATGCCCAAGACAGAACATCAGGTAAATCTCCGCTGTCCACGGACCGACCCCCTTGACCTGACAAAGGTGGGATATCGCTTCCTCCACGGGCATCTCGCCAAGACCGTCCAGAGCAAGGTCACCGGATTTAAGCGCTGCACATAAATGGCGCGCCGTCCTGATTTTGGGACTGGAAAACCCGCAAGCCCGCAAGGCATCATCCGGTACACTGGAAATTGCTTCAGGCGTCATGGGATCAAATTGCAGGCACAGTTTTTTCCAGATCGAAGCGGCCGCCGCAACCGAAAGCTGTTGCCCGGCAATAATCCGCATCAACCCGGCAAAACCCGGGTCGCGAAGCCGCAACGGCGGTGTCCCGGTCGCAGCCAAAACCTGCTTCATCACCGGGTCGGCCAATGCCAATGCCTGCGAACCTTTCACAATGTCCGCGTCTGACTCTATTATGTGCATGTACGCAATTCCTGAAAGATTCTCGTGGCGAACCATAATCCTCAAAATCCTGGCGACAAAGCAACCTTTCGTTTTCGCTTCGCCCCAAGCCCGAACGGCTGGCTGCATCTGGGGCATGCCTATTCCGCCCTTTTCACGGAACGCGCTGCCCGTGCCGCTGGTGCTGAATTGCTGTTACGGATCGAAGATATCGACCAGACCCGAAGCCGACAGGAATATTACGACGGCATCCGCGAGGATATGAATTGGCTTGGTATCAATTTCGCCCCTAACATTCGCTTCCAGTCCAACCATTTTGCGGACTATAAAAAAGCCCTCGACCAACTCGCAGGCCTTGGCATTCTTTACCCTTGCGCTGCGACCCGGAAAGATATCGACGCAGAAATTTCACGCAAAGCAACACCAGATACCTGGCCCCGCGACCCGGACGGCGGCCCGCTTTACCCGGGAATTTGGCGGGATCGAAGCGACGCTGATTATGCCCGCTTGACCGAAAGCGGTGTCCCGCTAGCGATCCGTCTTGATATGGCAAAGGCGGTGGCACTATACAAAAACCGAAATACTTTTCCACTTACCTTTGAAGAGCAAGGGACCGGCCCCGACGGCCAGTCAGGGAAAATTCAACCCGACCCGCAAATTTGGGGTGACGTGGTGCTGGTCCGCAAAGACACCCCCACCAGCTACCATCTCAGCGTCGTTGTCGATGATGCCGATCAGGGCATTACCCACATCACACGCGGGCAGGACTTGTTCCACGCAACGGCCATTCACCGCTTGCTGCAAATATTGCTCGAACTTCCTGAACCGGTTTATTGTCACCACCGCCTGATCCGTGCCGGAGATGACCGCAAATTATCAAAAAGCGCAATGGATGCCAGTCTGAAATCATTGCGCCAATCGGGAACAAGTGCAGAAGAAGTGCGGCACATGCTGGGCTTTGATAATCCCGATTGAAGCCTAATCGGCACCGATCACCCACAGCCAGAATGGAATGGTGATCAGGCAAAGCCCGGTGCCAATTGCGATCGCGCCTGAAACCGCCCCGCGGGCAACGCCGAAATGGGTTGCCAGAATATGATTGTTGATACCGGGCGGAGCGGCTGCAAACAAAACAGCTACCATGGCCCACAACCGGGGCAGGTCAAAAACATGGACGGCCAGCAACCAGACGGCCAACGGGTGAACGATCAATTTGAAGAAAAGAATGAGGGCAATCCCGGATTTATCCCCACCAACCCCGTAACGCCGAACCGTAATTCCCATCGCAACTAGCGCGCAAGGGACAGCCGTATCTGCGATCATATTGATGAAACCGGTGGCAATGTCCGGTATTTCAAATCCGGTAAAGCGCCAGATAAAACCGATGATAATAGCTATGATAACCGGGTTGCCAAAAATCCCCCGGCCAACTTCAGCGATCATTGGCCGGGTAATTGCCAGACGACCAGACCGGGCGCTCTCGCCCGCAAAAATCGCCGCGAACATCATCACCGGCAGATGCACGGTGATCAGCAAAAATAACGGCACTTCAGCCCGGTCGCCAAAAACCGTCAGCACCAGCGGCAGGCCGAGCAACATGGTATTTGAATAGGAGCCAGTGCACCCGATTACTACATTGCTTAACACCGACCCGCCAAGAATAATCCTCCCTAACAAACCGCAAACCAGCCAGACAAAAGCGGCGCCAAAAAAATAAGAGAGCCAATAGCCCCACGGCGATGCATCCGGCAGGTTTGCCAGAGCCATTGCCCTGAATACCAGAAAAGGAACCGCCAGATTGAGGATGTAGCTGGTCAGTCCTTCACCGACCCTTTCACGGAAAATTCCCGCCCAGGCGAACACATAGCCAAACCCGATTAAAACAAAAACCGGAATAATTACCTGCAAAGATCCGTACATTCGCTTACCTGAATTGCCTCGTTAATTTTTTGCTTACGATAATCGTGCTGCGTGAATCTATTATTTAGTCTAACTTTAACAGCCTACTGGCATTATCCCCATATCGATTGCTGCAGGCAGGGAAATGCAATCGGAAATTTTGTGCAAGCTTGAAGGAAGTGGACATTGAGCAATTCAGCAATGAGTGAAATTTCCCGTCTTAAAAAAGAGCTCGAAGAAAGCCGTGCAGCCCTGAAGCATGCCGAACTCGAAAATCAGTCGAAATCCGAGTTATTGTCAACGGTCAGCCACGAATTACGCACCCCGATGGGCGCAATCATTTCGATGGCCGATCTGCTGCTGACCACCCCCCTCGATCCAACCCAGCGCAAATATGCCGATACCCTGCAACAATCCACGCGGGGGTTATTGTCGGTCCTCAATGATATTCTCGATTATGCCAAACTTGATGCGCATGCCTTCCGGCTTAATCTCGAACCGTTCGATTTGTATTCGTTTCTGGAAAGTATCGCTGTCGCGCTCAAGGCTCATGCGGCGACCAAAGATATCCTGATCGAAGTCCAGCATGGCCAAAATATGCCCCAACATATCATTGCCGACCAGACCCGGATCCGACAAGTCCTGAACAATCTGGTGTCGAATGCTGTAAAATTTACCGATGTCGGCACCATCACACTCAGCATAGATTGTACCAGTGATGCAAATGATGGTGGGCTCATCCGCTTCGAAGTGTCCGATACAGGGATTGGCATCACAGAACTTGAACGAACGCGCCTGTTCAAGCGCTTCTCCCAGGGTGATGGCTTTCTCACCGGACATCGCGGTGGTACGGGCCTCGGTCTCGCCATTGCCCGCGGCCTTGCAGAGAAAATGGGCGGCAATCTGGATTTCAGCAGCATCCCCGGATCGGGCAGTACATTCTGGTTCACCGCCCGCTATAAAGACGTACAGGAAATTGGGTCGAGCGAACCTACACCGGATACAGGGATCGAAAATCTACCGGCAAAAGCAGAAAACCGAATCCTTATTGTTGACGACAACAAAGTCAACCAGATGCTGATTTCAGCTTTTCTGGAAAATTTCGGCTACGGATTTGATATCGCTGACAATGGCGGACAAGCGCTTGATATGGCAATTGCTAATAATTATGACTTGATCCTGATGGATATCCGCATGCCCGGTATGGACGGTATGGAAACCACTAAACGCCTGCATCGTTATCAGCGAAATCAGGCTAAGACCCCGGTCATCGCCCTCACCGCTCATGCTATTGACGGCGCCCGCAACGCCTGCTTGGTGGCTGGCATGTCGGGCTTTGTCACCAAACCGATTGACCCACGGTCTCTGGCGGCAGCCATTATGGATGTGCTTGATCCGGGCGAAGAAAATACCAATAATCCCGCCGCCTGATTATGCGCCCTGGTTATTCAATCCCGGCTTCGACGATCCCGATCACGTCACTCATTATTGCGTTTAACTCAAAATCCTTGGGCGTATAAACCGCTGTAACGCCGGCATCACGAAGGCGGGCAACGTCTTCATCAGGAATAATTCCACCCACAATGATCGGGCGGTCTGAGAGACCTTTCTCTTTGAGCAATTCCATAATGTCTGCGACCAGAGATATGTGGCTGCCGGACAAAACCGACAATCCGAAAACATGTGCGTCAGACTTTTTAAATCGTTCGACCAATTGTTCCGGCGTCAGCCGGATACCGTCATAGACAACATCCATACCGGCATCGCGGGCACGAACCGCAATTTGCTCGGCCCCGTTTGAATGCCCGTCCAGCCCCGGCTTTCCGACAAGAAAAGTAAGCCGCCGACCGAGTTTTCCCGATACTGCGTCAACGCGAGCGCGCAATTCATCAAGCTGCTCGTTAGATACATTGCGGACCCCGGAGCCAACGCCTGTGGGTGCGCGATATTCACCAAAATCCGCCCGCAACGTCGCTGCCCATTCACCGGTGGTGACGCCCATTTTTGCGCAGGCAATCGATGGCGGCATTATATTTTCGCCTTTGGCGGCTGCGTGCGCCAGCGCTGCGAGAGCCTCTTGCACAGCCTGATTATCACGCCCTTTGCGCCATGCCTCCAGCCGCTCAATCGCAGCTTGTTCCACATCGTCGCTCACGGTCAGCACCATATCGGTGCCGCCAGACAAAGGTGATTTTTCGCTTGCCTGAAACGAATTGACGCCGACCACAACCTGTTCTCCGGTTTCGATCCGTCCAATTCGCTCGGAATTCGAGATCACCAGTTGTTGTTTCATATAACCTGAATCGATCGCTGCCACCGCGCCACCCATATCTTCGATATGGCGCATTTCGGCGCGGGTTTCCTGTTTCAGCTCTTCAACCTTGCGCTCGATTTCTTTAGAGCCATCAAAGATATCGCCATATTCAAGCAGATCAGTTTCAAAGGCCAGAATCTGCTGCGACCGTAACGACCATTGCTGATCCCATGGACGCGGCAATCCGTGCGCTTCGTTCCATGCCGGCAATTGGACAGCGCGGGCGCGGGCATTTTTGGAAAGCACCACAGCAAGCATTTCCAGCATCACCCGGTAAACATTATTTTCCGGCTGCTGCTCGGTAAGCCCAAGCGAATTGACCTGGACCCCATATCTGAAACGGCGATATTTCGGGTCTTCAACCCCGTAGCGCTCCGCAACAATCTCATCCCACAATTCAGTGAAGGCTCGCATTTTGCACATCTCAGTAATGAACCGCAGACCAGCATTCACGAAAAACGAAATCCGCCCGACAAGGCGGGGAAAATCGGCGTCCGGCACAGCGCCGGAATTTTTCACATTGTCCAGAATCGCAATCGCATTGGCGAGCGCAAAGGCAAGCTCCTGCACCGGTGTCGCTCCGGCTTCCTGCAAATGATACGAGCAGACATTGACCGGATTCCAGCGCGGCATTTCGCGCGCTGTATAGGTAATCATATCGGTGGTTAACCTGAGCGATGGTTTGGGCGGAAACGCATAGGTGCCACGCGACAGATATTCCTTGATGATATCATTCTGGACCGTGCCAGTGAGTGATGCCACTTCCGCACCTTGTTCCTCAGCAACCGTAATATACAGCGACAGCAACCACGCTGCCGTCGCATTGATCGTCATCGACGTATTCATCTGGTCCAGGGGAATTTGGTCAAACAGAGCCCGCATGTCACCCAGATGAGAGACAGGCACCCCGACTTTGCCAACTTCGCCGCGCGCCAGCGGGTGATCCGGATCATAACCGGTCTGGGTTGGCAGATCGAACGCCACCGACAACCCTGTCTGGCCTTTTTTAAGGTTGCTCCGGTAAAGCCGGTTCGAGGCTTTAGCCGTTGAATGACCCGCATAGGTACGGAAAATCCATGGCCGGTCGTGGCTTATTTCTTCAGACATCTGTTTTCACCATCGAAATGATATCGGATGTCCGTAACACAGAATGCTGCAATGCAAAATAGCCCTTAGTCTGATCGACAGCAGGGAACTCCACTGAATAGAATGGAAACCAGCATGAAACGGAGTTTATCTGGATACGGTCTCTGCTGAATATTTTTGTTGCAACGCATCAAATTATCTTGCGCCGCACCGTAAAAATCTCTTAGGTTCCTTGGAAATAGCTGGACAGCCCCCGGCAGGGACTACATTGAACAGGAGTTCGACATGGCCAGAATAGAAGCCGAAATTGAAGCGGGCCCGCCATTATACGACGCCCCCGTCAAGGACCTCTATGAAATCGGTGAGATCCCACCCCTCGGCCATGTCCCAGCAAACATGTATGCTTGGACTGTGCGCAAAGAGCGCCACGGACCGCCTGAAGAGGCCATGGAGGTCGAGGTTGTTCCCACCTGGGAAATTGACAGCCACGAAGTGCTCGTCCTGGTGATGGCGGCTGGGGTGAATTTCAACGGTGTTTGGGCAGCCCTTGGCGAGCCAATCTCGGTGATCGACGCCCACAAGCACCCCTATCATATTGGTGGCTCGGACGCGTCAGGCATCGTCTGGGCAGTGGGTTCCAAAGTCACCCGCTGGAAGGTCGGCGACGAGATTGTTGTCCATTGCAACCAGGACGATGGCGACGATGAAGAATGCAATGGTGGCGACCCGATGTTCTCCTCCACCCAGCGGATCTGGGGGTACGAGACACCGGACGGTTCCTTCGCCCAATTTGCAAGAGTTCAAGCCCAACAGCTCATGCCTCGACCCCAGCATCTGAGCTGGGAAGAATCCGCCTGCTATACCCTGACACTGGCGACTGCCTATCGGATGCTGTTCGGCCATCGCCCGCATATTTTACGCCCAGGCCACAATGTCCTCATATGGGGTGCGTCCGGTGGCCTTGGTTCCATGGCAGTGCAACTTTGCGCCGCCGCTGGTGCCAACGCCATCGGTGTTCTGTCCGACGAAGCCAACCGCGATTATGTCATGCAGCTTGGCGCGCGCGGTGTCATCAACCGCAAGGATTTTGACTGCTGGGGACAGATGCCCCAGGTCAACAGTGAAGAATATGGCGCATGGACCAAATCGGCCCGCGCTTTCGGCAAAGCCATCTGGGAAATTACCGGCAAGGGCAAGGACGTCGATTTCGTCTTTGAACATCCGGGCGAAGCAACCTTCCCTGTCTCCTGTCTGGTTGTGAAGCGCGGCGGCATGGTGGTCTTTTGCGCCGGCACAACAGGTTACAACCTTACTTTCGATGCGCGATATGTCTGGATGCGCCAGAAGCGTATCCAGGGCTCCCATTTTGCCCATCTGAAACAGGCCAGTCAGGCCAACCAGATGGTACTGGAACAGCGCATTGATCCGAGCATGTCGGAAGTTTTCCCGTGGGACAAAATACCCAAAGCCCATACCAAGATGTGGGAAAACAAGCACCAGCCCGGCAACATGGCAGTTCTGGTATCAGCGCCGGAACCCGGATTGCATACGTTTGAAGATACGATTGAAGCCAGCCAGGGCCGTCTCTGAACAACAGCACCAACGGAACTTTTCCCGGTTTCACCTGTTTAATTGACGGCCTGGATGCCGATGCGGGGGGCGGCCTATTGCTCTTGCGCGCCTAAAGGCTTATCGCCAAAGGCATGAATAAAAATTCACGCAACGATTTGTGGGTTACCCTGACCCCGGCCATTTTTGTCCTGTTATGGGCAACCGGGTTTATCGGCGCAAAATACGGCTTGCCTTACGCCGAACCGATGACGTTTCTTGTCTGGCGCTTTGCGATTGTCTGCGTCATTCTTTTTGCAATTTCCCTGATCATGAAAGCCCCCTGGCCGAAAACACCAGTGGATGTGCTTCACAACATCATTACGGGATCCCTGCTCCACGGCCTATATCTGGGTGGCGTATTCTGGGCCATTGCACGGGGCATGCCTGCTGGCATCAGCGCCCTGATCGTTGGCTTCCAGCCGCTCATTACCGCAGTTTTCGCCAGTCTCCTGCTTGGTGAAAAAATCACCGCCCGGCAATGGACCGGATTACTGATCGGGATGGCTGGCCTTGGTCTGGTTCTGGGCCCACGATTACCAGACGGCGGCCTTGCCTGGGGAGACAATATCGCGCTGATGCTCAATATTGCCGCGCTTGCCGGCATTACGTTTGGCACGATTTATCAAAAAGCTTTTATATCGGGCGCTGATTTGAGAACCGGCGTATTTCTACAATATGTCGGCGGGGTGCTTGTTACCGGTACCGCCATGTATTTTTTCGAAGAAGGCCGCATCGAATGGAGTCCGGAACTGATTGGCACCATGGCATGGCTAATCATCGCGCTCTCCCTTGGCGCCATCTCGTTATTGATGTTGATGATCCGGCGCGGCGCATTATCCAAGGTCGCCACGCTGTTTTACCTTGTGCCCGCAGTGACCAGTCTGATGGCGTGGTTCCTGTTTGATGAAACCCTCTCCCCGTGGCAATTGGCCGGGGTTGGCGTCATCATGTTTGCAGTTTGGCTGGCAACCAGCACAGGCAAGGCAAATGCGCGGTGGCGAACCGGGAAAAATGGAATACATCATTTATTGTATGGATTGGGCGCAATTTTGATCGCCTGGGGTGTAAGCGACTTTGCACTGAATTTCAGCGAAAACGGCGTGCTCCCCTTGATTGTCACCTATGGCGGGGTATCCAATATCACCATCGGGTTCATCATGATCGGCCTTGGTCGCTGCATCCAGCTCTTGCAAAACCTCCGGAGCGGCGCGTCCATCCGGCCCGTGACCGCTAGATTGAAATCAATAGAAACGCCCGAAGCGAATGAACCGGTTGAGCCCAAAATCGCGGAAGAGATTGTTGATCCCCAGGACGACATTGCTAATTCCTCCCCAGGCAAAATCATCAAGGAAGGTGATATTCGCGGTTATCCATTCCGGATTTATGAAAACGGCGAGATTGAACTGGAAACAAAGTCCGGTTGGCATGTCTTCAAAACCATTGAAGAGGTCCAGGCGCATATCTCCGCCGAAACATCTGGCTGAACGGACCCGAATGAAGCATTGCACTGACGGACACATGGTTTATTGTGCGCTGCAATAAGTGGAGCCGCCAATGACCTCATCACCAAACCCGTTGCCAAATCTGGATAGCCTGCTGGCGGCCGCCGTTCCTGCCGCAGACCGCGTGCTGGAACTGGCTCGTGCTGGCGTTGCAGCGTTGGTGATCGAAGACGATAAAATTTCAAGCGCGGCCATTGAGCGCGAACAACGCGCCGTCCACGGCCTGTCCTGGTTTGCGACCTATACAGAAGCGCTGCGCCAGATTGCCCGCTATGCCGACCGGATGATTGGCGATGGGGGATTTGGAGAGATGGAAGCCCTGCTTTGCCAGATCGGGGCCGGGGAATATCTGTCCCAGATGTTTACCGGCATTCCCATGAGCCAGACCGAAATTGCCCGTCCGCAGGATTTAGGCATTGATCCGGGCGATCTGGCGGGTT
This sequence comes from Hyphomicrobiales bacterium, assembly GCA_021775875.1. Taxonomy (GTDB): domain Bacteria; phylum Pseudomonadota; class Alphaproteobacteria; order Rhizobiales; family NORP267; genus NORP267. Next base: position 88,339 of record JAJFHA010000007.1, read on the forward strand.
GCATGAATGAAGCCGCCACCAGCTTGATCATGTCTGGCAATACCAGCAAAACCCGCGCCCGGCTCGCGGCGTTAATCACCGCAAGCGACGGCGCCGATATGTATGGCGATGCCGGGCTTAACGATACGCTGGAAGCATTTCGCAGCGAGATGCGTCGGTTTGCCAACGAAAAAGTTCTGCCTGAAGCCCATGAATGGCATCTGAAGAATGATTATATTCCCCTGGAGATTATTGCCCAGCTTTCTGAGCTTGGCGTGTTCGGCCTCACCATTCCGGAAGAATATGGCGGCCTCGGCATGGGCAAAGAATCCATGTGTGTGGTCTCAGAAGAATTATCGCGTGGCTATATCGGCGTCGGGTCCCTCGGCACCCGGTCTGAAATTGCCGCTGAATTGATCCTTGGAGGCGGCACCAACGAACAAAAGCAAAAATGGCTACCAAAAATTGCCTCCGGTGAAATTTTACCCACCGCCGTATTCACCGAACCAAATACCGGCTCCGATCTGGCATCCCTCAAAACCCGCGCCGTGCGTGACGGCGACGTCTACCGGATCACCGGCAACAAGACCTGGATCACCCATGCCGCCAGGGCCGATGTGATGACCCTGTTGGTACGTACCGGCGACGGCGACAGCGGCTATCGCGGCCTCTCCATGTTTCTCGCCGAAAAACCACGTGGCGACGACGCGGACCCGTTCCCGATCAACGGCATGTCCGGCAGCGAGATCGAAGTGCTCGGCTATCGCGGCATGAAGGAATATGAAATCGGCTTTGACGGTTTTGAAGTGAAAGCCGAAAACCTGCTTGGCGGCATCGAGGGCGCAGGTTTCAAACAATTGATGCAGACATTTGAATCTGCCCGTATCCAGACCGCAGCCCGGGCCATCGGTGTGGCTCAATCTGCCATGGATCTGGGATTGCGCTACGCCAATGAACGCATCCAGTTCGGCAAACCAATCGCTGAATTTCCACGCGTCGCCGACAAAATTGTGATGATGGCAGCCGAAATCATGATGGTGCGCCAGTTGACTTATTTTGCCGCCCGGGAAAAAGACCAGGACCGGCGCTGCGACCTGGAAGCTGGCATGGCCAAACTGTTGGCTGCCCGTATTGCCTGGTCATCCGCCGACAATGCCCTGCAAATCCACGGCGGCAACGGTTTCGCGCTCGAATACCCGATCAGCCGGGTGCTGTGCGACGCCCGCATCCTGAACATCTTCGAAGGCGCCGCCGAAATCCAGGCCCAGGTAATCGCCCGTCGCTTGCTGGAAAAAGGCAATTAGCGCACCACCCGTCATCCCGGCCAAGTGCCGGCGAAGCCGAAGCGCCGAGCCGGGATCCAGCGCAATAAGTGCCGTTAGGCTCTAAATAGCGGCTTCGCCAAATATTACGCTGGATCCCGGATCACGTGATGCGCTACGCGCACACTGTCCGGGATGACGACATGGAATAGATCAATCCCCCTCAAGCCAGATGAAAACCCGGGGTTGAATGGGACAAGGCCACTTCTTCGTCCGTCATATCAACCGCGATATCGGCAAAGAGCGGCGTGCTGAGATAGCGTTCGCCGGTATCCGGCAGCATGCACAGGATGGTTGAGCCGTCTGGTGCGTCTTTGGCGACCTGCAACGCGGCGGCAAAAGTTGCGCCGCTGGAAATACCGACAAAGATACCTTCCTTTGCCGCCAGCTCCTGGCTGCAGCGAATGGCGTCTGGTCCGGCAATTGTCAGGACTTTGTCGATCACGCCGGCATCAACCGCATCGCCGGTGATTTTCGGAATGAAATCCGGGCTCCAGCCCTGCATCGGATGCGGAGAAAAGGCCGGATGACTACCGCCCGGTGATCCGTCATCGTTGCGCACCTGGCCATCCCCGCTTGTCAGCAACGCCGCGACTTCTGGCTCCGCAACAATAATTTTTGTGTCCGGGCTTTCCTTGGCCAGAACCCGTGATACCCCGTGCAGGGTGCCGCCAGTGCCAAACCCGGTTACCCAATAATCGAGCTTTTCGCCTTTGAAATCTTCGAGAATTTCAACAGCCGTGGTGCGCGAGTGAACATCCGGATTGGAATCATTTTCAAACTGACGCGTCAGAAACCATCCGTTCGCCACCGCCAGTTCTTTTGCCTTGTTGACCATTCCAAGGCCCTTTTCGGTGGCTGGCGTCAAAACCACCTTGGCACCGAGAAACCGCATCAGCTTGCGCCGCTCAATGCTAAAACTCTCGGCCATTGTGAGCACCAGCGGATAGCCTTTTTGGGCGCAGACCATGGCAAGACCGATACCGGTATTACCGCTGGTTGCTTCGATCACCGTTTGTCCCGGCTTCAACGCACCGGATTTTTCTGCGTCTTCGATAATACCGAGCGCCAACCGGTCCTTGACCGATCCAAGGGGGTTGAAAGCTTCCATCTTCACATACAGATTGACGTGAGACGGTGCCAGTTTGCCAATTTTCACAACCGGCGTATTGCCCACGGTTTCAAGAATATTATTGTATTTACGCGCCATCTGAATGCCCTCTTTGTTGACCAGGTTTTCCCAACACTACGTATACACCCTTTTTTGGACATATCATTCAGGAATTTTTACGCCAACCGGCATGGATATTTCTTCGATTGTCGCCGAATGTTTCGCAGCGGTCGTAATCCGCTCATTCATCATGCCGATTTGCAATATTCTTGTCTCATGGACCAGAGCATTGAAGCTGATTTCGATTTCAAACGCGGGCAAGGCAATATCCTGATGATTGCCTGCGGCGCGCTTGGCCGTGAAATTATCGACCTTATTGAGCGCAATGAATGGCGGCATCTCGATGTTACCTGCCTGCCTGCAAAATTGCATCACAACCCGCATCTTATTCCAGAAGCGATCCGCCGGAAAATTCAGGATGCGAAAGACGCTTACGAAAAAATTTATGTACTCTATGGCGATTGCGGGACCGCTGGTGAACTCGACAGGGTTCTCGCCGAAGAAGGCAATATCGAACGTATCCCCGGGCCGCATTGTTTCTCTTTTTATACCGGCAACGACCAATTTGCGGAAAATGCCGAAGATGAAATCACCACGTTTTTTCTGACCGATTATTTCTGTCGCCATTTCGACAAGTTTGTCTGGGAAGCGCTGGGTCTGCACAAGCATGAAAGCATGCTGGAATTCGTTTTCGGGAATTACAAAAAAGTGCTGTTCATGCCTCAGGTGAAAGATGAAGCGCTCGAACAAAAGGCGCAGGAAATAGCGACCCGGCTCGGTCTTGAATATGAATGCCGCCATTGCGGCTATGGTGACCTGGCAAGCTTCATGGCCCGGGCCTGACCCGGGCCTGAATTGCATCAGATTTCGGATTGATACATCATCAGGGCCTTGATTTATCCAGCCATTGTCATGAACATATCCAAATCATTTGACAGCAACAGGAGCCGGGCTAATGGCCAATCTGAAAACTGAAGACCTTGGAGACGGCATCCGCCTGCTCACCCTGTCACGTGCCCCGGTCAACGCTTTAAATGCCGGGTTTCTTGGCGAGCTGGAAGTGGCCTTTCGGGACGCGAATGAAGATGATGCCGTCCGCGTTCTTCTCCTCAACAGCGATCTCAAGGTGCTGTCCGCCGGGATGGACCTGAAAGAGGCCAGCGAATTTACCGATGCCGACCAGACCGCAATTGTCGACGGGTTGAACGCCACCTATCTGGAATTGTACCGAATGCCGAAACCGGTCATCACTGTCGTCAACCGGGCTGCAATCGCTGGCGGCATGTTCTTTGTGCTGGCGTCAGATTTCAGCCTGGCCGATACCGGCGCAGTCCTTGGTTTGACGGAGGTACGGGTTGGCGTTGATTTCCCCATCTGCGCCATGGAAATTGCCCGCGCCGAGATGCCACCGCTTACATTCAAGCGGATTGTCTTGTCCGGCCAGAATGTTGTCGCAGAAGATGCCGTCCCCATGGGCCTGATCAATGAAGTGATCGCGCCGGATGCGTTGATGGACCGGGCACTTGAAATTGCCCACGAATATGCCCGCATTCCGCAACTCACTTTTGCCAGTGTCAAAACCCAGATGCGCAAATCAATTGTAGACAAAGTCACCAAGGTCGTTGCCGATAAATCCGACCCGAAACGACATGGCTGGTTCAATGAAGAAACGCTGGATGCCATGAGCGCATTGTTGGCCGCAGCAACAAAGAAATAAGTCAGGAACGACCGACCGGTTTCGTGATATTTTTAAGCGTCCGCCGCAAGCGCCTGTTGCAAATCGCCGATCAGGTCTTCCACATGCTCAACACCAACGGAAAGCCGGAGCAGGTCTTCAGGCACTGGCGTTGAAGGTCCTTCCATCGAGGCGCGGTGCTCAATAAGGCTTTCAACCCCGCCAAGCGAGGTGGCGCGCTTCCAGATTTTCACGTTGGCCGCCACCTGTATCGCTGCCGCCGCCCCGCCCTTGATCCGCAACGACAGCATGGCGCCAAAGCCGCCCTGCATTTGCCGTACCGCTATATCATGGCCGGGATGATTTTCCAGACCCGGATAAAGCACCTCGACGATGTTGGGATGGCCTTCAAAATGCGCCGCGATTTTGAGCGCCGCCTCGCTCGCCGACCGCACACGCAAATGCAGGGTCCGCATGCCGCGCACCAGCAATGCTGCTTGCTGAGGTCCGAGAATCGCACCGCCGCTTGCGCGCGCCGACGAAATTTTTTCCCAAATCTCATCGGCCTCGCGGGTCACCAATATCCCGGCCAGAACATCCGAATGACCATTGAGATATTTGGTTGCCGAATGCATGACAATATCTGCGCCAAGCGCCAACGGGTTGGTAAAAACCGGCGTGGCAACGGTGGAATCCACGACCAAAATCGCCCCGGCACCGTGCGCCTTATTCGCGACGCGGGCAATATCGGTGATGGTCCAAAGCGGATTTGCCGGGGTCTCGATCCAGACTATTTTTGTCGATCCTTTAGCCAGAACCGCTTCAAGCGCCGCCGGATCGGACATATCAACAAAGCTAACTTTGACACCCCGCGCCACCAACCGGACAGCAAGCCAATCGCGCAACGCCCAATACATCACTTTGGGCGCGATCACATGGTCACCGTTTGTGAGGTTTTCAAAGACCGCCACAGCCGCCGCCATCCCGGAGGCAAATGCTAAAGCACCCGCCCCACCTTCAAGTGCCGCCACAACATTTTCAGCCAACCGGGTGGTCGGGTTATGTGGGCGCCCGTAGATCAACCCGTTTGGATATTGATTGTCGGCATCCCGTTCATAGGTGGTTGCAACATGGATCGCCTGAACAAGACCGCCGCTCGGCACATCCCCCTGCCCAAGGGCCTGGGCCGAGATGGTTTCCGGGTGCGGTGGCTTGTTGCTCATATCAATTATGTCCAATTTCGATCTTGTCGATTGTCTGCCTCTTTATCAGAAACTATAATGGCCCAGAAAATTCATTCTACGAAAATTCATTCGGGCGAACCTGGAATCCATGAAAAACAAATCCATCCTGATTACCGGCTGCTCAACCGGGATTGGCCGCCATTGTGCAATGGCGCTCAAAGCTCGTGGCTGGCGGATCTTTGCAACCGCCCGCAACGAAAAAGACCTGGCGGACCTCGCCAAGGAGGGCCTCGAAGCGGTCCATCTGGATTATGCCGATCCATCTTCAATCGCGGCCTGTGCCGACCATGTTCTGAATGCAACCGAAGGCAAGCTATATGCGCTCTTCAACAATGGCGCCTATGGGCAGCCGGGGGCTGTTGAAGATTTGAGCGTTGATGCATTGCGCGCCCAGTTCGAAGCTAATTTTTTCGGCTGGCACGACCTGACCACCCGATTGATCCCGGCCATGCGGCAAAATGGTGAAGGGCGGATCGTACAATGTTCGTCCGTACTCGGGTTGATCGCGATCAGGTTCCGGGGCGCTTATTCAGCGTCAAAATTTGCCCTTGAAGGATTGAGCGATTCTCTACGTCTGGAATTACAGGACACTAATATTCATATTTCACTGATCGAACCTGGACCCATTGAAAGCCGGTTCCGTGATAACGCGCTGATAAAATTCAAGGCCAATATTGATATCGATACATCCCCTCATCGCGACACCTATCGTGAAACGCTTGAACGGCTCAATGCCAGTGCGCCACCAAACAAATTCAAACTTGGACCGGACGCAGTTTTCAAAAAGTTGGTACATGCGCTTGAAAGCCCAAGCCCACGCGCCCGCTATTTTGTTACTGTCAGCACCTGGATGGCGGTACTTGGTCGGCGGTTCCTGCCAACAAAAATTTACGATATGCTGCTGGTCCGGCAATCAGGATAATTCCTGTCGAATTTCAATTGTTTCAATTTTTTTCAGGAGCCGTCGCCTATGTCTGTTCTACTTGAATATGCCGTGCCCCTCGCCCTTGGTGCCGTACTCCTCGTATTGTTGATGGGCTTGTGGAACATGATGCGGGGTGGCGATTCAAATCGGTCGCAAAAGCTGATGCGGTGGCGGGTCGGCCTCCAGTTTCTGGCCGTTATCCTGATCATGGGCACACTCTATTTCACCAGCCAATAGGCAATCTGCAATGGTCAAACTCAACAAGATTTATACCCGCACCGGAGATGACGGCACCACCGGTCTTGGCACCGGCGAGCGGGTTGCCAAACATGACCTGCGTATCGCGGCGGTTGGAACGGTAGATGAAACCAATTCCTGCATCGGCCTGGCGCGGCTGCATACCGGCACCGATGGTATCGCAAATCTGGACGCCATGCTGGCCCGGATCCAGAATGACCTGTTTGATCTGGGTGCTGACCTGACGACCCCTGATCGGGGCGCAAAGCTGGAATTTGAACCGCTCAGGATCGTCGCCGGGCAAGTAGCGCGGCTGGAAACCGAGATTGATCAATTGAATTCCGATCTCGCCCCTCTCAAATCTTTCGTACTTCCGGGCGGCATGCCCGCCGCCGCCAATCTACATCTGGCCCGCGCCATCTCGCGCCGCGCTGAGCGGATTATGGTTGAACTGGGCGAGACAGACGGCGAAACCGTGAGCGAAGCAGCGCTTCACTATATTAACCGGCTCTCAGATTTTCTGTTTGTCGCCAGCAGGTACGTCAACGCCCAAGGCAGCGGCGACATTCTCTGGGTGCCGGGGGAAAATCGCTAGGACCCTCGCAGGACCCGAATTTTGGACCCTGCAAGGGATAGCCATACGCTTGGCTTAATCTAATTCCGACCGGCCATAACGCCGCCATCGACCGGTAAAATGGTACCGGTAATCCATGCAGCTTCATCTGACGCCATAAACAAAAGCGCGCTAACCACGTCTCCAGGCAATCCGTTCCGCGCAAGCGGGTGCATGCTGGCAAATTGCGGCAACGCCACATTGATTTCTTCGTCGGTCAGAAAGGTTTGATAAACCGGCGTCTCAACGATTGCTGGCGCGATAGTGTTGATGCGGATATTGTGCTCAGCCAATTCCAGAGCAAGATTTTTTGTCATCTGATGCACTCCTGCTTTTGCGGCGGAATAGGCACTGGATGGTGTCGCACCAATGGCTTGCATAGCCCACATCGAACCGGTTTGAACAATAGCCCCGCCGCCACGCTTGATCATAGCTTTGGCGGCAGCCTGGTTGGCAAAAAATTTGCCCTTGAGGATGGTGTCTTGGAATTGGTCATATTCGGCCTCCGTGACATCGAGAAATGGTTTCGGTGTAAAAATACCGGCATTGTTAAGCAGAATATCCAAACCACCAAAGGTCTCTTCAGCATGGGCCACCAAACCATTGGCAACGCCGGTATCGCTGATATCACCAGCGTAAATTGAAACGGATTTTCCAGTCGCGTCAATTTCCTGCGCCGCACGCGCCAGTTTTCCCGCATCGCGGCCATTGATAACCACTTTGGCCCCTTCGGCCACCAATTGAATAGCGGCTGCTTTGCCGATCCCCGAACCACCACCGGTCACAATCGTTACTTTGTTTTCAAAACGCATTTTCTGTCTCCTTGAATTTATTTATCTATCTATCGATAGGTCAGAAATACATATATCTGTTGATTTCCTATTGTCAACAAACTATCTATCAATAGATAGACATCAGGATGCGAAGATGGATTTTGACCAATGAATACCGGCTCAAAAGCTCATGAAATTATGATCGCTGCTAAAAAAATGATCCAGACGAGCGGCTATAACGGTTTTAGTTTCCGGGATTTGTCTCGGGAAATCGGAATCAAAAGCGCGAGCATTCACTATCATTTTCCGACAAAAGGTGACCTGGCGGTGGCCGTCGCCACCGCATACAGGGAAGGCTTTTCCGAAACTCTTCTGGATTTGGAAAATGGCGCGGCAACCACTCAACAAGCGTTGCAAAAATATGCAGCATTGTTTCAGAAAACTCTGGATACAGATCAGCGAATTTGCCTTTGCGGCATGCTAGCCAGCGAGACCGAAAGCCTGCCGGAAAAAGTGCGGATGGAGACAATTCGCTTCTTCGAAGAGCAGGAACAATGGCTGGCGAAAATGCTCTCGAAAGGGATAATCGCCGGTGAATTACCCGCTGATACCAATGTGACGGCAAGCGCGAAATTAATCCTCTCCACTCTGGAAGGCGCGATGATTATCGTGCGCAACACCGGCCGGAGAAACGATTTCAGCACGGTCTCGGATCAGCTATTTACTTTGATCAGCGGACCTAAAATCTAATTCTGGAAGGCGACAAGGCTTGAATTCAGGAGATGCCTGCGTCTCCAAGCAAGGCATGCCGGAACCGGTTTTTCAAATGCACCCCGTCTTTTGGCGGCAATACAAAATCCAGCTTTTCAGCACGCACTTTGATGACGTGATAAACCGGACCCGGCGCGTCAAGAATATCCGGCAAAGCGGCATCCAGATCGGTCTGGTTTTGCACCAACCCCACGGTCTGAATACCACTGGCACGTGCAATTCCTGCAAGATCAGTGTCAGCCGCCGTATGGGTCGATTGCATCCCGGTTTCCCCGTAACGCTCATTATCAAATGTGCAGATCGAGAGATTTTGCGGGGCCTGCAAAGCAACCGTTGCAAAGCTACCCATCCCCATCAGGGTTTCGCCGTCTCCCGTAATCACCAGAACCCGCCGATCCGGTTGCGCCAGCGCCAAGCCGAGCCCCATCGCGATGGCACCCCCCATCGCACCCCAAAGCGGGAAATTCAGATCCCGATCACCAGCCGATGTTATGTCCCACGCGGTAGATCCGAGACCCGCAATAACCAGCAAATCGTCGCGCGTCCCTGTTAACAATTTCACCACCTCGCGACGGCGCAGGGGATAATCATCTGATCTTGGGGATTGCGGCATTGCTCAGACCTCACTCATTCAAACGTTTTGACCGGCATCAGCCGTTGGTGAAGCAACAGGGCCGACATGCCGTCGCCTGTAAAAGCTTGCGCCAGGGTTGCTGCGGCCATCGGGCCAACATCATCTGGTGTCTGAGCTGTCAGGGTCTGCGCTCCCGCCAATTTCAAATGGTCATCCAGCGTCTGCCCCATCGCGGTCTGCCAGGGGTTAAATTCATGCCATTGGCCGCGCATGGTCACGAACATCGCCAGCGGAAACCGGCACGTTGACGCCAGCGACAACATATTGATGCAATTGCCGACGCCGGATGATTGCATCAAAAGAACCCCACGCTCACCGCCAAGCCAGGCACCGGAGAGCACAGCAATGCCCTCCTCCTCAGTTGTCAGGGCAATAGCGCGCATATTCTTGTCTTTGATACAGGATTCAATGAGCGAAGCATGACCAGCATCGGGCACGTAAACGACCTGCCGGATATCCGCCTGCTTGAAAGCATCGAATATCTGCGTCCACCACTCCATCCTCGCGCCTTTCAGAAATTTTCAGTTACCAGAAGCTGACGACTTTTTGCCCAAATGCCAAGAGAAAATGGTGATCAATAAAACATCTCCACTTGCGTAGCCATCTGCAAACCGGGCCGTTAAGCTTGCCGTTCAAGATTTCATCAAAAGGTGCCCGGCATGTTTGTACCCCTGCACGACCACAACCCTCTCGATCATGTCCGGGTCCAATATGTCACGATAGCAATCATCATCACCAACGTGATTGTATTCCTGCTGACATTTGCCGCCGCCTCTGATGCTACCACCAACGGCGTTGCTTATGGCTACGGTGTCACCCCGGCGGTATTGTTCGATTTAAGCGAATTGCCGCTGCACTATCAGGTCGTGCCCGAACAACTGACCCTGGTCAGCTACATGTTCCTCCATGGTGGCTGGATGCATTTGCTTGGCAACATGGCGTTCCTGTGGGTGTTTGGTGACAATGTAGAAGATGCGCTTGGCCACATGAAGTTTCTGTTCTTCTATCTTGCCTGCGGCATTTTCGCCGGATTGCTCCATTCCTGGATGAACCCCGCATCCGAAATGCCACTGGTTGGCGCATCCGGCGCGGTGGCTGGCGTCATCGCTGCCTATCTGATGCTGCATCCAAAGGTCAAAGTCTGGGTGTTGATCCTGATGCGCATCCCGCTCCGCCTGTCGGCCATGTGGGTTCTGGGATTCTGGGTCATTATGCAGATATTCAGCCTTCTCATGGCGGCTCCGGAAGATCATGTTGCCTGGTGGGCCCATATTGGCGGACTTGGAGCTGGGGCTGTTTTAGTGGTTTTTCTGCGCCGCGACGGGGTTCAGCTTTTCGATCGCGGCCTTGAAGAAAACGTGAGTGGATAAAGCTCTTTTTCTCAGCCTTCAGGTCTTCGCACAGGCACATTATATCCCGTTGACACCCCGTTTAAGCGGCATTACGGTCGCTCGATTGCAGACGATATTCCCGTAGACAGTGCGGTGCAATATACGCCCCAAGGAGGCTTTTAGAATGAAAGTTGTGGTCCCTGTAAAACGGGTGGTCGACTATACCCAGAAAATTCGGGTCAAGAGCGATGGCTCTGGTGTCGAACTCGCCAATATCAAGATGTCGATGAACCCGTTCGACGAGATCGCGATCGAAGAAGCTATCCGCCTGAAGGAAAACGGCACGGCCAGCGAAATCATTGCCGTTTCAATCGGCCCGCAACAAGCCCAGGAGACCATCCGTACCGCTCTTGCCATGGGAGCCGACAGGGGTATTCTGGTCCAGTCTGACGATATCGTGGAGCCGCTCGGCGTCGCAAAAATCCTGAAAGCCATTACCGACGAAGAAGGCCCGACCCTGGTCATTCTCGGCAAACAGGCCATCGATGACGATTCCAACCAGACCGGACAAATGCTCGCCGCCCTGCTCGGATGGCCCCAGGCCACGTTCGTCTCCGAAGTAACCCCCGATGGCGACAAGGCCAGGGTGGTACGTGAAATCGACGGTGGTCTCCAGACCATCCAGATCAATTTGCCGGCGATTGTAACCACCGACCTGCGCCTCAACGAGCCGCGTTATGCGTCATTGCCGAACATCATGAAGGCCAAGAAAAAGCCAATCGACATGAAAACCCCGGATGATTACGGCGTCGATATTTCTCCGCGCGTCAAAATCATCACCACGGTCGCGCCGAAAGGCCGCGAAGCCGGGATCATGGTTGAATCGGTAGCTGAACTTGTCGACAAACTCAAAAACGAAGCGGGGGTCATCTAATGACAATCCTGGTATTAGCCGAACACGATAATGCTGAACTCAAAGACGCCACCGCGCGGGCCTTGACCGCTGCTGCCGCTATCGGCGGTGACATCCATATCCTTGTTGCCGGTAAAGGCTCCAAATCGGTTGCCGACCAGGCCGCCGCGCTTGATGGCGCCGCAAAAGTGTTGCATTGCGACAATGATTTATATGCCCATGGATTGGCCGAACCTTTGGCCCTGCTGATCACCGGGCTGATGGCGAATTACGATGCAGTCGTTGCACCCGCCACAACCAGTGCCAAAAATACCATGCCGCGGGTAGCCGCCCTGCTGGATGTCATGCAGGTCTCAGACATTCTCTCGGTTGAAAGCGCTGATACGTTTACCCGTCCGATTTATGCCGGCAACGCCATCCAGACCGTACAGGCGACGGATGCCAAAAAGGTTATCACGGTCCGCACAACAGCCTTTGCCGCAGCAGGCGACGGCGGCTCAGCTTCAATCGAAGATATAGCAGCAGCCGAAGATCCCGGCCTCTCGTCATTTGTCGGCGAGGAGCTATCCAAATCCGATCGCCCGGAACTGACATCCGCCAAGATCATCGTATCCGGTGGACGCGGCGTTGCATCTGGCGAGAATTTTGGCAAATATATCGAACCGGTCGCTGATGCGCTTGGTGCCGCAATCGGTGCCAGCCGGGCAGCGGTTGACGCGGGCTACATGTCGAACGACTATCAGGTTGGCCAGACCGGCAAGGTGGTTGCGCCAGAATTGTACATCGCGGTCGGCATTTCAGGCGCGATCCAGCATCTGGCCGGCATGAAAGATTCAAAGGTAATCGTGGCGATCAACAAAGACGAAGAAGCCCCGATTTTCCAGATTGCCGATTATGGCCTTGTCGCGGACTTGTTTAAAGCGATGCCGGAACTGGCCGAAGAATTGGGTAAAGCGTCCTGAATAAAACGCAAATTTGGAGAAGATGATCAGGTGACCAGCGCAATCAAGAAAGTTGGCGTTATCGGCGCCGGGCAGATGGGCAACGGCATTGCCCATGTTTGCGCGATGGCCGGGTACGATGTTTGCCTGAATGATATCAGTGCAGAGCGGATTGAAGCTGGTCTTGCCACCATAAACGGCAATCTTGCCCGCCAGGTCGGCTCCGGCAAGATCAAGGAAGACGAGCGCCAGAATATTTTGAACCGGATTTCAGCAACACCGGATATGTCGGCAATCGGAAAATGCGATCTTGTCATTGAATCCGCCGTCGAAGACGAACAGATAAAGCGCAAGATTTTCGAGGAACTTGCCCCTCATCTGGGCGATGAAACCCTTCTGGCCACCAACACATCATCAATTTCAATCACCCGCCTTGCAGCTGCAACTGACCGACCGGAAAAATTCATGGGCATCCATTTCATGAACCCGGTTCCTATCATGAAATTGATCGAACTGGTTCGTGGCATCGCCACCGACGAGAAAACTTACACAATCGCCCGCGAATTTTCAGATTCGCTTGGCAAAACGGTTGCCGTTTCCGAAGATTTCCCCGCTTTCATGGTGAATCGCATTCTGCTCCCCATGATCAACGAAGCCGTCTACACTCTGTATGAAGGCGTTGGTTCGGTAGAAGGCATCGACACCGCCATGAAGCTTGGTGCCAATCACCCGATGGGGCCGTTGCAACTTGCAGATTTTATCGGGCTCGATACCTGCCTCTCGATCATGCAGGTGCTCTATGAAGGCCTGGCCGACACCAAATACCGACCTTGCCCACTTCTGGTTAAATATGTCGAAGCCGGATGGCTCGGGCGCAAAACCCAGCGTGGCTTCTACGATTATCGCGGCGACACTCCGGTCCCGACCAGATAGCCTGCTATTGGCTCGCCCCAATCGCGGCTTCGATTAATTTTACAGCATCGTCCGACGCCCATTCGGCAGGTCCGGCAAGCCTGGCCACTTCCCGTCCCTCACGATCAAGCAACAAAGTCGTCGGCATCCCGATCACGCTTAGTTCGCGGACAATGCCGGGCTGGGTACCGTCATAATAAAAACCGAGATTTTTCAAGCCGATTTCTGTGTAAAACGCTTCCCCTTTGGCGGGCCCGCCCCGGTCCACGTTGATCGCCACCACTTCGAAATCTGCACCACCAAGTTGCGCCTGAAGCCGGTCCAGAGCTGGCATCTCGGCCCGGCATGGCGGACACCATGTGGCCCAGAGGTTGACGAGAACAACCCTTCCCTGCCAATCAGCGACCGATATCTGTTCCCCTGCACGGTTCTGGAAACCAAGACTATTACGGTCAGAATTATCCTCAGACACAAAAAGAGCGGCCATTTCGCCAACGGCAAAAGGCTGCAATATCTGTTGTATACCCTGATCTGCTGGTAAGGCTGTTTGCGTTTCGCCGTTGCCATCCGGCGTCATCGTCACGTATATCGCTCCTGCAACAAGTCCCGCGACCAAAACGGCCGACGCAAAAATGGTTTTTGCTGAAAAGCGGGCAGGGTTTTTATCGGTATTATTCATTCAGGCCTCGGATAATAAAATGACTGAGAAAAAAAACAGCAATACCATGTGGGGTGGCCGGTTTGGTTCCGGCCCGGCTACAATAATGGAACAAATCAATGCGTCCGTCGATTTCGATTGGCAATTGTATGCCCATGACATTGCAGGCTCAAGGGCTCATGCTGAAATGCTTGTGGTCCAGGGCATAATTTCTGCAGAAGACGGCACCCGGATTGCCGAGGGCTTGAATACGATTCTTGCTGAAATCGAAAACGGCACATTTGAATTTTCACGCAGCCTGGAAGATATCCATATGAATATCGAAGCCAGGCTCGCCACGCTGATCGGTGATGCCGCCGGGCGGCTGCATACAGCGCGGTCGAGAAACGATCAGGTAGCGACAGATTTCAAATTATATGTCCGCGCCGCCATCGACCGGATCGACGCGCTGCTCGCCGATTACCAATCTGCACTCGCCGACAAAGCAGTTAAATTTGCTGGCACCGTCATGCCAGGCTTCACCCATCTGCAATCAGCCCAGCCGGTCACCTTCGGCCACCATTGTCTGGCCTATGTGGAAATGGCGGCGCGGGACCGGGGCCGGTTTCAAGATGCCCGCAAACGGCTCAACGAAAGCCCACTTGGGGCGGCAGCACTTGCTGGCACATCGTTCCCGATTGACCGGGATATGACGGCGACGGCGCTTGGGTTTGATCGCCCCGCCGCCAATTCACTTGATGCGGTTGCAGACCGGGATTTTGTTCTGGAATCTTTGGCGGCTGCTTCAATCACCGCCATTCATCTGTCGCGTTATGCTGAAGAACTGGTGCTTTGGTCCACGCCACAATTTGGTTTCATCCGCCTGTCGGATCAATTCTCAACCGGGTCTTCGATCATGCCGCAAAAGCGCAATCCGGATGCGGCTGAATTGGTACGGGCCAAAACCGGCCGGATCGCAGGTGCGCTCACAAGCCTGATGATTGTCATGAAAGGCCTGCCGCTCGCTTATTCAAAAGATATGCAGGAAGACAAGGAACCGGCATTCGACGCCTTTGCCAATATTGAGCTGGCCCTCAAAGCCATGACCGGCATGGTCACCGATCTGGAACCTGATGTAAAAGCCATGAAGCGGGCAGCCGGTGCCGGATTTGCAACCGCGACCGACCTTGCCGACTGGATCGTCCGGGTGCTTGGCAAACCGTTCCGTGAAGCCCATCACATTACCGGTGAGCTTGTGGCTATGGCTGAAGGTCTGAATTTGCCTCTGCACCGGCTTACAATTGAAGATATGCAATCCATAGAGCCAGCCATTACGGACGATATTTTTTCGGTTTTGACGGTTGCGAGTTCGGTGAAAAGCCGGGCCAGCCTTGGCGGCACGGCACCGGCAAACGTGCGCAAACAGGCAAAGAAATGGCAAACCAAGCTCGCCCGTGAAGCCGCCAAACGAAATTAGCACCTGATCGCCATGAAATTGGCGAATTGGGGGTGCAATTGCCAAAACTGAAATGTAGTATGGCGCAACTTCAGGAGAACAGCCTGTGACAGGGACAATGTGGAGATTGATTGGGAAACCGGCTTTTTTGCTGGCCGCCATAATGGTGGTTGGTCTCTCCGCATGTGGCCGGAGAGGTCCACTTGAACCGCCGCCCAACGCCAATGTTGTGCAAGGCGAGACGGAACAAGGGGCAGATAGCGCCGAACAGGCACCGCGAGAAAAACGTTCCTTCTTTCTCGATTTTCTTCTTTAAGCGATATTCCCCGGACCTGAATGAAGGCCGGATTGCAAACGGCTCCCGGATAAAACATGCATCATTTCAGCTATAAAAATGGCGTCCTCTACGCAGAAGACGTGACCCTTGACCAATTGGCGGACGAAGTTGGCACCCCGTTTTATTGTTATTCAAGCGCAACATTAGAGCGCCATTACAGGGTTTTTTCGGAAGAATTTTCCGACCTGTCTTCGATGGTCTGTTACGCCATGAAAGCAAATTCCAACCAGGCTGTTCTGACAACGCTGGCTCGTCTTGGCGCAGGCGCCGACGTGGTATCTGAAGGTGAATTGCACCGGGCATTGGCGGCAGGCATTCCGGCTGAGCGGATATTATTTTCCGGCGTCGGCAAGACCAGACGCGAAATGCGGCTCGCGCTCGACGTTGGTATCCATTGTTTCAATGTGGAATCTGAACCCGAACTCGCCGTCCTGAATGAAGTTGCCGGAGAAATGGGCAAGGTCGCGCCCATTTCGATCCGCATCAACCCCGATGTGGATGCGCGCACCCACGCCAAAATCTCTACCGGCAAATCCGAGAACAAATTCGGCATTCCCTGGACCCGCGCCCGCGACGTTTACGGCCACGCCGCCGCCATGCCCAATCTGCGCGTGGTCGGCATAGACACCCATATCGGCAGTCAGATCACCGAACTGGAGCCCTTCGACGCTGCCTTTGCGCGGCTCGCTACATTGATCGGGAATTTGCGCGAAGACGGCCACACAATCGAGCATATCGATCTCGGTGGTGGCCTTGGCATCCCCTACGGACAGGGCAGCGAAGAGCCACCCACACCATCGGCCTACGCTGAAATTGTGCGCCGGAATGTGAGAGATCTCGATTGCCAGGTGATTTTTGAGCCCGGCAGATTGATCGCCGGCAATGCGGGTATTCTTGTCACCGAAGTAATTTATGTAAAAGCCGGAGCGGACAAAACCTTCGTCATTGTCGATGCCGCCATGAATGATCTGATACGCCCGACATTATACAACGCAGAACATGATTTTCAGCCGGTCACCGAGCCAAACCCGGACGGTCCTAAAATCCGCGCTGATATTGTCGGACCGGTTTGCGAAACTGGTGATTATCTGGCGCTAGACCGCACCATGCCTGAAGTTAAAGCTGGCGACCGGTTGGCGTTCATGACCGCAGGAGCTTACGGGGCGGTTCAATCCTCCACCTATAATGGCCGCTTGCTGATACCGGAAGTCATGGTCAAGGACGCAGCGCATCACATCGTTCGGCCACGGCCAAGTTTTGATGACCTGATCGCACTTGATTCTGTTCCCGACTGGCTCAGCTGAACCAAACTATGCTAGCCTGTTTTTTGGGGAGCGGAGACAAATAATGACGCGGTGACGTTAAAACCCGGCACCGGCGGGAAATCCATGAGCATGCCTCGACCAGACGAAACACAATCGGCACCTGATCTGTCATCGCCTGATCTGTTGGGCCAACATAAATTGGCGCGGCGGATAGGTATGACCCGGTTGGCGCTTTTCTGGGAACGTTTATGGCCCACCTTCTGGCCAGTCATGCTGGTGATCGGGCTGTTTCTGATATCCGCGCTGTTTGGATTGTGGGACACCCTGCAGCCAACGATCCGCATGATCGGCATGGCCATATTTGCACTGTCCCTGATCGCAGCCCTTGTTCCGGTATTTCGCACCCAGATCCCATCACGCGAAAAAGCGCTTCGCCGTATCGAGCAACGGTCCGGCATCCAGCATCGCCCGGCATCATCTTATGAAGACCCACTGACACTAGGTGAGGATAGTCCCCAGGCTCAAAAATTGTGGCGAGCACACAAGGCCCGATTGGCAGACCAGATGGCGCGGTTGAAGGCGGTCTGGCCGCGCTCTGAATTTGCCAGCAGCGACCCCTATGCCATGCGCGTGCCGCTGGCCATGATGCTTATTATCGGGTTTTTATTCGCAGGCTCCAGCTGGTCGGATCAGATATCCAGCCCCTTCAGTTTTGCCGACCGATCACCCGCCAGCCCGATCCAGATTGATGCCTGGATTACGCCGCCGGATTATACCGGGCGGCCACCACTATTTTTGACCGGTCCGGCTTCCGCCCGCCCGGACGAAGAGAGCGGGACTTATAAAATCCCTGCCAACAGTGAATTTATTTTGCGAGCGCAGGGCGACCGGAAAATTTCGATCGGAATGCGCCCTATCAATGGCGCGCCGGCAGACCCGACCTCGTCCGGCAGCGATTTTGCCATTACCGCTCCAGATGAGAATGTGCGGGAATATCGCGGCAACATTGCCGACAATCGACAAATCACAATCCTCGACGGCGAGATCATTATCGGTCAATGGCGGCTCGATATCATCCATGATCAAATTCCAAAAATCGTGCTGCTCGGCCCGCCTGAATCCTCCAATGCCGGTGTCCTGCGCCTTGGCTATAGGGTCAGCGATGATTACGGCGTCATTGCCGGGGAAGGCCTGATTGAGCGCGCCCCGGTTTACGAAGACGATCAAACCGGCCAGGACACAACGTCACCATTGTTTGATGCGCCGCGCTTTCCCCTGGCCCTGCCGCAATCCAGAACCCGCGATGGTGAAGCTCAGGTTTATCAGGACCTGACCTCCCACCCCTGGGCCGGGACGCAGGTTCTGTTGCGCTTGCAGGTTTATGACGATGCCGGTCAGATCGGCGAGAGCGCCGAAGTAGCATTCACCCTGCCCGTGCGCACCTTCACCGACCCGTTGGCTCGCGCCATCATCGAGCAACGTCACAAGCTCGCCGTCACACCGTCTGAATATGCGACCGTCGGCCGGGCACTGGATGCTTTGTCAATTGCGCCGGAGACATTCATCCCTGATCTTCAGATATTTTTGGCCCTGCGCGCCGCCCGCTGGCGGCTTGGGTTGCGGCAAGACAATGAAACCCTGATCAGCGTGATCGAGCAACTTTGGCAAATCGCACTGAAGCTTGAAAATGGCGACCTGTCGGAAGCCGAACAGCAATTGCGCGCCGCCCAGGAAGCCCTGCAACAGGCCTTGGCCCGAGACGCATCAACGCAAGAGATTGAGCAACGAATCGAAGACCTTCGCCAGGCCTTGAGCGACTATTTACAGGCTTTGTCTCAAGATGCCCAGAATAGCGATCCTTCCGGGGACACGCAGCAATCTTCGCAGGATGACGCCCTCACCTCGCAGGACCTGTCCCGCATGCTCGACAATATCCAGAATATGGCCCGCAACGGTGCCCGCGATCAGGCCCAACAGATGTTGAGCCAGTTGCAGGACCTGCTGGAAAATCTGCGCATGGGCCAGATGCAGCAACAAACCGGGCAGCAGCGGCAAATGTCAGAATCGCTCGAACAACTCGGCGACATGATCGACCAGCAGCGCGAATTGATGGACGAAAGTTTCCGCATGGACCAACAGGATGAGCCCAATGGTTCAGATAGCGACCGCCGCGCCGAACTTGGTGACATGCAACAACGCCAGGCCGATTTGCAGGCCACCCTTGAACAATTGATGGAGCAATTGAACAACCTGAATTCTGATTCCGGCGAGGAGTTTGACGACGCCAAAGGAAATATGGGCGACGCCATCAACGCGCTCGGCGAAGGCAGCACTGGTCAGGCAACAGAAGATCAGGGTGAAGCACTGCAGAATTTGCGCGAAGGTGCAGGCGCTCTGGCTGAACAATTAGCCGAGAGCCTCGCCCAGAGCGGTAGCCGCCAGGGTAACCAGACCACCGATCCGCTGGGCCGCCCCCGGCCAACAAACGATCCCGATCTGGGTATGAATGTACAGGTGCCAGATGAAATTGAGATACAACGCGCAAGGGAAATTCTTGAAGAATTGCGTCGCCGTTATGGCGAGCGTCACCGCCCTCGTATCGAGCTGGATTATTTTGAGCGTCTGCTACGGCGGTTCTAGAACCAACCGTCTTGTTGTCTAATCGTCGTCAGTATGAACCACGCCGACAAACGGCAATTCGCGAAACGAATGAGCCATATCGATCCCGTAGCCGACAACAAAAAGGTCCGGGCATTCAAAGCCCACATAATCCGCCTGCAAATCAACAACTCGTTTGTCCGGCTTATCAAGCAACACACAGGTCTTGACGCTTTTTGCCTTGCGGGCGACCAGCAGGTCTTTTGCAAATGCCAAAGTGCGCCCGGATTCCAGAATATCATCGATCAGAAGTACATTGAGATCTGCGACATCGGTCTCCACGTCTCGCAATATCTTCACATCACCGCTGGATTTTGTGCCCGCGCCATAGCTGGAAAGTGAAAAGAAATCCACTTCCGGCGCAAGCCCTGCGTGATGTAACGCCCGCAATAAATCAGCGGCAAACACAAAGCTACCCTTGAGCACAGGAACCACCAGCAGGTTTTCGGTATCACCCGCTGCTATTTCAACTGCCAATTCCAGATTGCGCGCGGCAATTTTCTCAGCTTCAAACAGAACGTCAATTCTGGTTGCCGGATGACCCTTGGTCCTCATAAATGAATTTACCTTGCAAACCGTACCAGTATTTCCTGCGCTGCCGGCGGCGACGCAAGCCGTGTCTCAAAGGGCACAGCACCAGAAGGTAACAGCAAATCGCGCCCCGCGCTTCCGGACCAGTGATAAATTTCCTGCTCATGGCCATTGCGCAGAGAAAACCTTATCATGGGAAGTTCAACCGGCGCATCGGTAATATTGACTATTTCCCCACGTACTGTCAGCACGGTCAGCCCGTCTTCATAGGCCCGGGCATAGGCAATATCGCGAAATTCAAGACCGCGCAAATTGACCTCAATTCCAACAAGCGCGTAAAGCCGAGCCATGCCGGGCGCAAGGCGTACCATCGGATCTTGAAACATTACCAGGCCGCTGACGACAAGTAGGATTGCAGCCGCGATCGCAGCAAATTTTTGAATTTTTGAAACCTGCAATGCCAGGGCAGCACCGGAAATGCGGGATCGTGCCCTTTCCCGTGACGCCAGCTTTTCAATATCAACTGTCGCAGCAGCAATCTCGTCAGCACCGGCATCCCTATCCGGCGTTTCGATAGTTTCCTCTGTTTCGGTCTCTGTTGAGATTTCAGCATCCGGGACTTCCACCGCCTCGCCAAAATCATCTGGATCAGAAGAAAAATTCGGGACCGGGTCAGTTTCAAATCCTGAATTGGGATCCGGGTCCATTTCAGCGCTTGCCACATCTATTTCCGGATCGTGTTCAATTTCCGGGTTCGGTACGAACTCAATTTCATCAGCCATATCCTCAACAGGCACATCTCTGGTGACCATCCAGATATTGCTGCAATTATGGCATTTAACCTTACGTCCGGTCGGCCCCAGAAGGGCGTCATCCGCTTCGTAGCTGGTTGTACATTCTGGACAGGTCAGGATCATTGTAGAGGCTCTTCATACTCGGAACGGAATTGCCGCATATCCATCCTGGAACAAGGCGTACATACCGTCGGCCAATGATTGCCTCATTTACGCTTAAGATCGCGTTAAAACTAGTTCGACATAACTAAGGTCTGGACCCTAAAGTCTGGTTCCATATTTTGCAGGTAATGAAAGGGTTTGCGCAGTGATTCGCTTCGAAAATGTTGGCCTGCGTTACGGCATGGGGCCGGAAATTTTGCGCAACATCTCATTCCATGTGGCGCCAGGTTCTTTTCATTTCCTGACCGGACCGTCTGGTGCCGGTAAAACTACATTGTTGCGCCTGCTCTTCATGGCTCTCAAACCAACCCGTGGCCTCGTCAATTTATTCGGTCAGGATGTAGCCTCGCTGTCGTCAACTGATCTGCCTGAATTACGACGCAAGGTTGGGGTCGTATTTCAGGATTTCAGGTTACTGAACCATTTGACCACCTTTGAAAATGTCGCCCTTCCCCTGCGCGCCACCGAACAACCTGAACAGGATTATCGGGCCAACGTGGTTGAATTGCTGAAATGGGTCGGGCTTGGTGATCGTATGCGAGCCAGCCCGGAGGTTTTGTCGGGCGGTGAAAAACAACGCGCCGCGATCGCCCGTGCCGTAGTCGGCCAGCCTCAACTTTTGCTCGCCGATGAACCAACCGGCAATGTGGACCCGAGCATGGCCAAACGGCTGCTCGGTCTGTTTGAAGAACTCAACAAGCTCGGCACCACAGTTATTATCGCCACCCATGATGTTGAATTGATGCGCTTGTCCGATGCCCCCCACATGATCCTCGAAGATGGTCATTTAGGGATCGAATCCTGAAAAACGCCATGAGCCGCAAACCACAAAAACCCGTCATCCCTCCCGGTAAACCGAAATCGCGTCCAAAAGCCACACCTGCACCTGCCGGTTGGTTACAGCGTTATTTTGACCGTATCACCCATAAATCAACACCGATTGTACCGGTTGAAAATGTAATTGGCCGGGCTTTGGTTCTGGTCACTGCGATCATGTGTTTTTTAGCCTGTCTGGCGCTTGGTACGGCTTGGGCCGTCCACCGGGCCTCCGTTGCATGGACAAGCGAGGCCGCCAGCGAGCTGACTCTACAGATCAAGCCTGTTGAGGGCCTCAATATGACAGACGAAGTCACCAAGGCGATGCGCCATCTGGGAAATGTGAACGGTGTTGTACGCGCCGAACCGATTTCAAACGAAGAGACCCGGAAATTGCTTGAACCATGGCTGGGAGCTGAACTGAATTTCGAGGAACTTCCGGTGCCGCAATTGATTACGGTCGAAATTGATCGCCGCAACCCTCCAAATTTGCAGGTTTTGGCATCAGACCTGATCGCCATTGTCCCAGGCGCCAGGCTTGACGATCATCGGGTTTGGCAAAATCAGGTCCGGTCGGCGGCAAACTGGATCAAATGGACAAGTTTCCTGGTCCTCATTCTGATGTTAGGGGCGACAATTGCAATCATTGTCTTCGCGACCCAAGGTGCCATGTCATCAAACCGCGATGTGGTGAATGTGCTGCATTTGGTTGGCGCCCGCGACAAATTTATTGTTCGGGAATTTGAGCGTCATTTCCTGGTGCTTGGCTTGAAAGGCGGACTTGCCGGCGGATTGCTGGCGGCGACTGCGTTCATTGTGGCCCGTTACGCGCTTGAGCAAATCGCCCCGCGCAGCCTGGACGGCGAGTTCAACAACCTCATTCACGCGGTTTCAATTGGATGGAGTGGTTTTGCCGCTATCGCCGGAATTGTTGCGTTTCTCGCAATCCTTACTTCACGCACCTCCAGATATACAGTTTATCGATACCTCAAAAGTGTTGAGTAAATTCACAATTGAATTTAGTTTGGTGCCGGATGCAGCAACATCAGGAACTGGCATAATTGGCCAATTCAGGATCAATGCAAAAATTGTCGAATTCAGAACCGGATAACCCGGCTACACCAGAAAAACAGCGCACCGGTCCCTACCGGACTTTGCGTACATTCGCGTTTTTGTGCGGGCTGTTAGTGGCTTTGTTTCTCGGCGGGTTTCTTATTTTCATAAATGAAATCCCGAAAACCGGAACAGACAATTTACCTCAGGCTGATGGGATTGTAGCATTAACAGGGGCCGCCGACAGGGTCGAAATCGCGGTCGGATTGTTACATGCAGGCAAAGGTAGAAGGCTTCTTATATCAGGCGTAAATACAGCAACTACCAGAGGTGCGTTGGGCCGCTCGATGCCGCAATTTGCAGACCTGTTCGAATGCTGTATCGATCTCGACTATCAGGCCCTCAATACAGTCGGCAATGCCGATGAGACCCAAAAATGGGTCGAGGATCAGGGTTTCTCGTCGGTCATTATAGTTACCAGTAATTATCATATGCCACGCAGCCTTATCGAAATTGAACGGGCCATGCCAAATATCATGTTCATTCCTTATCCAGTTGTGACCGAACGGGTAAAAATTGATCAATGGTGGTCGAACCCTGGATCGCTAAAATTGCTCGCGTCCGAATATCTGAAATATCTCGAAGCAATTCTGCGCAGCAATTTTCATAGTGCTACGGCAACAATTATGGGCAGTGCGTATTAATGGCGCCGGGCAACGGGATAGAACCATCTTCCGCCGTCCGGGCGTTTGCGTTCAATATTATTTTCTACCTCAATTTGGTCAGCTTTATTTTGGCGGCCATGCCTCTGCTCATTTTTCCAAGACAATATATCAGGGCCTTCGTCCACTTGTGGTCCCACACAAGCCTGTGGTGGTTGAAGGTTCTGACCGGAACAAATTATGAGATCAGGGGACAGCAGAATATTCCGCAAGGGGCGCTTCTGGTTGCCGCCAAGCATCAGTCTTTTTGGGAGACATTTGCCCTGATGCCGTTATTTGCTGATCCGGTCATTGTTTTGAAGCGTGAATTGACATGGATCCCTCTATTGGGATGGATTCTGCGCAAATATGGCTGCATTCCGGTTGATCGCAATGGTGCTTCAAAAGCGCTCCGCGCCATGCTTGAACAGGCGCGGCTGTCGGCAAAGGAAAACCGCCAAATCATCATTTTCCCGGAAGGAACCCGCCAGGACCCGGATGCGGCACCAGACTATAAACCCGGGGTCGGCCTGCTCTATGTGGATCTGAAAATTCCCTGCCTGCCAATAGCTCTGAATTCTGGGTTATACTGGCCGCGCCGTCGCCCGGAACGCCATCCTGGCACTATCCTTGTTGATATTTTGTCCCCTATCCCCCCCGGTCTCACGCGAAAACGGTTCTTGCCCCGTATCGAAGCCGAAATTGAAACCGCCACCGCCAAGCTGGTTGTTGAAGCGCGGGGCGCATAGTCTGTCAGGGCAGACGGGACAATCGAAATGTACAACATAACCTGCACCACATCAGGCAATGTTAAAAAATTTTAGTTGACATTTCTGATTTTTGTTCTAGTTTTGTTCTCATGGTGATACAAGAACAAAAAATGAACGAACAACCCGCATTCCTGTCCGATCTAGGCCCATCCAGCCTTGGTCAGCCCAATCTCGGATTATATGATGTGGGCTATTGCTATTGGTTCGGGGCCTCGGGCCGGAAATATGTCCATTCGGTTTATCGCCTGGATGCGTGGCCCGGTCATGTAGACGCCAATATTATGCTGGTGCGTAATTGCCCAACCGAAGGCCGACAAATTCTCTGGGCTGGTCAGGCCGGCAAGGTTCCAGGACAATTGTCCAAACAGGGCATTCTCTCGTGGGCCCGTGCAAATAACGCCAATGAAGTGCATGTGCATCTGCTCGGTGGGTCAGCAAATATGCGCGACCAAATCACCAAAGACCTGCAACGGATTGCCCGCATTGGGTCTGCCGGTCTTGTGCGCGATATCAGCCTTGCAGACTCAGGCGGCGTTTAAAGCAAGCTGCGCGGCCAGTTTTTCCAGTTGGCGATCGCGAATATCCATCTCTTTCAAACACCCGACCGTCTGGTGTACATATTCTTCATTGTCACCTGACTTGCCAATGTTCCCGCGGATGCGCGCAACTTGTTCTTCAATTGTCAGACGACCGGCAAATTGTTCGTGGCGAGGATCAGCCATATAGCAAAGCGCTGATACTTTTTTACGCGGACTTTCCAGCAGATGGATTTGCCGCCACCGCTCAAGATAGACCAGCGTCACCTGTTCCCTTTCGCGCAGATAGGCAATCACGCTATCACGGTCAATTCCATTTACCCTGAACGCCATTCCGCGACACGCACCGCCGGCCGCAAGTCCTAACACCAACCCTGGTCTGGAGGGCGTACCGCGATGATGGTAGCTGTGAACACATAACGCCCGGTGTGCACCCGATAATTTGGCCTGCGCACTTTTTGCGAACGGAAATCCTGGTCGCCACATCAGCGAGCCATAGCCAAATACCCAGAAATCATCCATAACAACCGCCAGAATTTCAAATTCCAGCCCGATTAACAGGGCTTGCGATTGAACGCAACAACAGGTCCAGGAACCAACAAAATCAGCACCCGACAACAATCACCCGGCCGACGCCCGTGGCGCATGGCTCTGCCGCTGGGGCTGGTAATTGTCCTGTCGATTGGCTGGGTGGCTTATTGGTTTATTGCCAGCCAGGTAGCAAATGCGGGGATCGATCGGTTCATCCGGCAAAATTTAGCGCGCGGCATCGAAATCACCTGCGCTGAGCGAACCCTCGACGGATTCCCGTTCCGCTTTATCGTGACCTGTCGCAATACTCGGATTGCGGTCAACCGATCCGGGCGCGTTGTTATAATTGATCTACCGAAATTGCGCGGCGTTGTTCAGGCCTATAATCCCACACATATAATTGCCGAACCATCTGGTCCGATCGACATAGCTGTTCGCCAACCGGGCCAGGCAGACCGGTTTGCCCGTGCGAGTTGGGCGGAAATGCGTTTCAGCCTGCGCCTTTCCGGATTTAATTTTTCCAGTGGCGACATGACCGCGACAGAGATGAGTTTCTGGCGCGGAGCGTCAAGCGCGGCCCTAACCAGCACTCCTTTTCTTGCAATAAAGAATTACGAAGGTCATATCCGTCAGGCCATATCCGGTTCAGGTCAAAGCCCCTTGCCGGATTTTGATTTCGCGGCCAACGCTACTGATCTCGTTCACCAGCCCATCACGCCGGGAGGTGATCCGATTGCCATCAATGATATTTCGACAATCGGTACGGTTTTTGATCTGCCATTGCGAGAAATCGGAGACCGGCCTAATTTTTTCCGTGCGTGGCAACAGGCTGGCGGCAAGCTGCAAATCGACAAATTATGGATCGACGGCCCGGATACCGCTGCCAACATTGCCGGGTCGCTGACGCTTACCCCAACCGGGCGGCCCCAGGGCGCAATCGCAATTGATATTGTCGACATCGAACAATTATCCCGGCACATCGACAACGCTTCAACCGGATCAGGCTTGAATATCGTCAGTTTCATGCTTCAGATGGTCCGCAACATAGCAACGCCATCGACAGTTGATGGCACGCCATCGGTGCGGCTCGATATCGATATCGACGACGGCATCATCAAGGTTCAAGGCACCCCGGTCACACGAATCGACCCGCTCTTCCCAAATCCTCGAAGTTGATCAGTCCGATCCGGATCCGGTTGTGTGACGGCCAAAATCGGGCGCTTCGGTTTCCTGACCAGCATCAATAATGCGCCGGCGGATTGAGCGGGTTTTAGTGAAAATTTCAAACAGCCGGTCGGCATCACCGCGCCGGATCGCCCGTTGCAGATCGGTCAAATCTTCGGTGAAGCGGCCCAGCATTTCAAGGACGGCGTCTTTGTTATGGACAAAAACATCCCGCCACATGGTCGGGTCTGACGCTGCGATCCGGGTAAAATCCCGGAACCCGCCCGCTGAATATTTGATAACCTCACTCCGAGTAACTTGTTCCAAGTCATCTGCGGTGCCTACAATATTATAGGCAATCAGATGGGGGATATGACTGGTAATCGCCAACACCAGATCATGATGATCCGGTGTCATGATTTCCACATTGCTGCCGCAACCTTCCCAAAACCGAACAAGCGATTTGAATGCGGCTTCGTCCACATCATCCGGTGGGGTTAGAATGACCCAGCGATTATCAAACAAATCTGCAAAACCGGATTCAGGTCCTGATTGCTCAGTTCCCGCAACCGGATGTCCCGGGATCAGGTGAACTCCGGCCGGCATGAATGGCGCACAATCGCGCACGACCGCTTCTTTAACCGATCCCACATCGGTCACGATGGCACCGGGTTTCAGTACCGGACCGATCTCGGCGGCAACCACCTTAAACGCACCGACAGGCGTGCATAAAATAATCAGATCCGCGCCCTTTGCAGCATCCGCCGCATTATCGTGGATCTCATCAACGATTTTTAACTGAATGGCTTTGTCGCGCGTCGCGGAAGATTTTGCGAAACCGCTAACATGTCCAGCCAGACCATTTTGGCGCATTATATGACCGAGCGACGAGCCGATTAACCCGATCCCGATCAGGGCAACATGCCTGAAAACAGGTTCAGCCATTATTGCTTGCCGCCGTTTTTCATAAAATTACCCAGCACATCAACCAAAAGCCTGTTGGCTTCTTCGGTGCCAATCGTCAAACGCAGAGAATTTGGCAACCCGTAATTTCCAACCCGGCGCAAAATGAGCCCGTGCCTTTTCAGCTCTTCATCGGCATGGGCCATGTCGTGCACGCCATCATCCGGAAAATCGACCAGCAGGAAATTCCCAACAGACGGCGTGACGCCCAGACCCAACCCGGTAAGTTTTTCGATCAGCCAAGGCAACCATTTGTCATTATGCGCAATGGCTTTTTCCAGATGATCTTTGTCTGCCAGTGCCGCGATACCAGCAGCGATAGCCGGACCGGTCAGGTTAAACGGGCCGCGGATCCGGTTCAGGATACCGGCAATTTCAGCAGGGCAATATACCCAGCCAAGGCGCAAATTTGCTAACCCGTAAATCTTGGAAAATGTCCGCGTCATGACAACATTGTCGCTGGAAGATACCAGTTCAATTCCAGCCTCATAATCATTGCGACGAACATATTCCGCGTATGCCGCGTCCAGAACCAACACCACATTTGATGGTAACCCGGCATGAAGTCGGCGCACCTCGTCGATCGGGGTAAAAGTGCCGGTCGGGTTGTTGGGATTGGCAAGAAACACAATTTTTGTGCGCTCTGTCACACAATCAAGTATCGCATCGACACTTGCTTTACGGTCGGTTTCCCGTGCCACGACTGGAGTCGCCCCCCGCGCCTGAATCGTGATCGGATAGACCAGAAATCCGTGCGTTGTGTAAATCGCTTCGTCCCCTGGGCCGAGAAACGCGCAAGCCAGCAAATTAAGCAATTCGTCCGACCCGGCACCACACACTATATACGCCGGGTTGAGGCCGTACCGCGCCCCTATCGCCTGACGCAGGTCGGTCGCTGATCCGTCTGGATAATAGCCGATCTCTGCGGCGTTTTCCTGATAGGCCGCAATCGCTTTCGGACTTGGTCCAAGCGGAGATTCGTTTGCTGAAAGTTTGTAGACCGGTCCCTCACCCGGCTCCCCGGATTCGCCGGGAATATAAGGATCGATACCAAGAATGCCCGGCCGCGGTTCTGGTCGCTGCTTGTCGTTACTCATGGTCTTTAGTCCCTGCCTTCGCTGATGCGGGCATAGCCCCCCAGATATTCATATTTTGTTTCCGCGCCACTCCGGGCAACTATATCTTCGCTGGTGAAATAGCCATCTATTCCGGTCAGGATCAATAGCTTTCCGTCCACGCTCGCCCGGTCAAGCTCAGTCGCATCACACCCAAATGCAGCGACATCGTTTTCATCACGCAAAACGAGCAAAGTGCAATCGTCGCCCGATGGTTCAAACGGTGCCTGACTGACAATCCATGAGGCATCCCCGTCTCCGGTCAAAAATGGATAATGCGCAACGATACGCGCATTCCTGTTTTCCGTCAGCGCCAAGTTGGTCCACCACGGCATTTTGGATATTTGAGCAACCGGTTCCAGCAAAAACCCAACCGCATGGATATCGTTTTGCACCTTGGTCAAAACCTCTTCCGCTGTCGCCAGATAATGCACCGGTGACGAAACACCAAAATAGAAGCTCGCGGATTCCGCCAGCGCCGCCTGATCCGACCCCGCAGCATAAACTTCAAATTGAGCCTGCAACTGGGTGAAGGCAGCAATAATCTCGCGCCAGATCCGCTCCACCGCACCAAGTGGGAACGGCCCCTGATGACGGTTTTGAATAGCGCGCATCATGCGGGCTTCCCGCGCCGGGCGCATGGCGCCCGAGCCTTTGGCCGCGCCAACACCTTTGGCCGCCTGAAGAGCGGAAATCATCCGCCCCCGCTCCATCAACAATTCATGCATGGACCGGTCGACCCGGTCTATTTCGCTGCGGAGCCTGGCCAGTTCCGCCTGTTCGTCAGCCATGATAGTTGCCTCTGAAACGCAAAATTTCATTTTGATGGTTCAATCCACCAACAATTACAAACGCGTATACATACGGAGCGAGCTTCACAAAATCAAAGGAAAGATTACCGTCCCGGTTTAGCCCCGGCGACTCACCCCAATCGATCCTGATCTGTATAGGCGATTGTTCGTCCCAAATTGGGTTCAAGAACCGGTTTGATCTGTCGCCCAAGCCGCCTGCGCCCAACAGCGATCGGGGCAAAAACCTGCTTTGTAGCTTCGACCACAATGACACCTGAAAATCCCGGCCAGAACCATCCCCCAATCCGCTCCCATACGGACGCCGACTTCAGTAAAAACCTGTAATTGAAAGGCGGCATATGCAGCGCACCGAACCACCCGACCGGGCTGAACATGGCATCGCGCAATAACCGTGTCAGTTGCACCTTGCTAAACGGCTGACCAAACCCGAAGGGCGTTGAATCGACCCGCGCCCAAAGCCCGCGCCGGTTGGAGACCACAATCATCATCCGCCCGCCCGGGGCCAACACCCGCCACGCTTCCCGCAACAAAGCTTCCGGCGCCTCGGATACTTCAAGCGCATGAACCACCAGCAACCGGTCGATTGACCCGTCTGCCAGTGGCATCTCAAATTCATCAACCAATGCCGTCTTAAAAGGCGCTTTGGACGGCCAGTTCACGGCTCCCTGACCAGCCGGCATCAACGCGGATGTCTCAGCCTCATCGGAAAAAGCTTCAAGAAACGGGCAGGCATAACCAAGACCGACCATCACGTCGCCAGCAACTTTTGGCCAGCGACGGCGCAAATGGCGGGTCAGAACCCGGCGCACCACACGACCAGGGTCGCTTGTGTAAAAATCCCGCAATTCCACAATATCAA
The DNA here is from genome assembly GCA_021775875.1 of Hyphomicrobiales bacterium. GTDB lineage: Bacteria > Pseudomonadota > Alphaproteobacteria > Rhizobiales > NORP267 > NORP267. The sequence goes on from JAJFHA010000007.1 coordinate 118,940, forward strand.
GATACATCGGCTTCAAATCTGCTTTGCTGACCGCATGGTTTCTCGTTCTACCTGATAATGCTAGGTTGTCCGCAACCAAGAATCATCAGGAATTTTCAAAATGGCTGAATTTATCGTCCACCAGTTTCCCTGTCTATCCGACAATTATGGCCTGTTGGTCCATGATCCCGCAACCGGCGATACAGCGAGTATCGACACGCCAGAAGCCGGACCGATCATGGCGGCGCTTGCCGAGAAGGGCTGGACCCTGACCCATATTCTGAACACCCATCATCATGGCGACCATACCGGCGGCAATATGGCGTTGAAAGAAGCAACCGGGTGCAAGATTATCGGTCCCCATGGCGGCGGTATTCCCGGCATCGACCAGGCTGTTGCCGAGGGCGATATTGTAAATTTCGGGTCCTTCACCGCAAAAATTATTGAAACCCCAGGCCATACACTTGATCACATTATTTTCTGGTTCGAAGACCAGAACACGGCCTTTGTCGGCGACACCTTGTTTGCCCTTGGCTGTGGCCGGGTTTTTGAAGGCACATTTGATCAAATGTGGGCATCGCTCGCCAAGGTCAAGGCGTTGCCGCCTGAAACGGTTATTTATTGCGCCCATGAATATACCACTGCCAACGCAAATTTTGCGCTTTCCGTTGACCCGGATAATCAGGCGCTAAAAGCCCGAACCAAAAAAATCGCGGCTTTGCGCGATGCCGGTAAACCAACCGTGCCGACAATTCTTGCGGTTGAGCTTGAAACCAACCCGTTTCTGCGCCCCGACGATCCAGGCCTTCAACAGGCTGTTGGATTGGCAGGAGCTCCAATTTCGGAAGTCTTTGCAGAAGTTCGCCGGCGTAAGGACAACTTTTAAGCTTTGAGTTGCCGGACTGTATTCAGCCCGGCAACTTCTAGGCATCACACCATATATTGTCCGCCATTCGCGGTCAGGGTCGCGCCGGTGATAAAACCGGAATCATCGGACGCCAGAAAAACAACGCACCGCGCAACTTCTTCCGGCTCCCCCAACCGGCCCACAGGGATGTGGGGAAGGATGGATTTTTCCAGAACTTCCTGGGGCACAGCCTTCACCATTTCGGTGCCGATATAGCCCGGGCAAATAGCATTGACGGTGATACCCTTGCGCGCACCTTCCTGCGCCAGCGCCTTGGTGAAGCCAAGATCGCCCGCTTTGGCAGCGGAATAATTGACCTGGCCCATTTGGCCTTTCTGACCATTGATCGAAGAAATACTGATAACCCGACCAAAGCCGCGTTCGCGCATGCCATTCCAAAGGGGGTGCGCCATATTGAATAGCCCGGACAGGTTGGTGTTAATCACCGCATCCCATTGATCCCGGGTCATTTTATGGAACATGCCATCGCGCGTGATCCCGGCATTATTGACCAGAATATCAACGGCTCCAAGCTCAGCTTCAACCCTGGCGATGCCGGCAACGCAGGAATCGTAATCCGACACATCCCATTTGAAGACGGCAATGCCGTGTTCCTTGTTAAAGCCATTCGCGGCTTCGTCGTTCCCCGCATAATTCGCGGCAACCACATAACCTGCCGCTTTTAACGCGACCGAAATGGCGCTCCCAATGCCACGGGTGCCTCCTGTAACAATTGCAACGCGAGCCATCAGCCTCTCTCCCTAGTTAAAATAATATTCTGGTTCAGTCGCGCTCGACGCACATCGCGATACCCATGCCACCACCAATACAAAGCGTAGCCAGGCCTTTCTTGGCGTCGCGCCGCTCCATCTCAAAAAGCAAGGTGTTGAGAACCCGCGCGCCAGATGCACCAATCGGATGCCCAATCGCAATGGCTCCGCCATTGACGTTCACCTTGTCGGTATCCCAGCCCATATCCTTGTTGACAGCGCAGGCCTGCGCCGCGAAGGCTTCATTGGCTTCAACCAGATCGAGATCGCCAGCTTTCCAGCCTGCTTTCTCCAGCGCCCGACGGGACGCAGGGATCGGACCGGTGCCCATGATAGAGGGGTCAACGCCGGCCTGAGCCCAGGATACAATCCGCGCCATCGGCTTGAGTCCGCGTTTTTCAGCTTCCGCACTGCTCATCAACGCGACGGCTGCAGCGCCGTCATTGATACCGCTGGCATTGCCGGCCGTAACTGTGCCGTCTTTCTGGAAAGCTGAACGCAACTTGGTCATATCTTCAAGCGCAACACCGTGGCGAATATATTCGTCTTCAGACACAATTGTATCGCCGCGACGCGACGAGATCGTCACTGGCACAATTTCATCTTTGAAATTCCCGGCCTTCTGGGCGGCTTCAGCCTTATTCTGCGAGGCAAGCGCAAATGCATCCTGCTGGTCACGGGTGATCTGCCATTGGCTGGCAACATTCTCCGCCGTAGTACCCATGTGATAGCCATTAAAGGCATCCCAAAGGCCATCCTTGATCATGGTGTCGACAAATTCGACATTGCCCATTTTGGCACCACCCCTGAGATACGCAGCGTGCGGTGCCTGACTCATGCTTTCCTGGCCACCGGCGATAACAATATCAGAATCGCCATTGAGAATGGCCTGAGCTCCAAGGGCCACTGCCCGCAGGCCCGAACCACAAAGCTGGTTCATGTTCCAGGCCGGAACTTCAACCGGGATTCCGGCATTGACTGAAGCCTGTCGGGCCGGGTTCTGGCCCTGCGCTCCGGTGAGGATTTGCCCCATAATTACTTCAGAAATTTCTGCGGGCGCAATGCCACTGCGGGTGAGCACACCGCGAATGGCAGTCTCTCCAAGGAAGGTTGCGCTGACCTTGCCGAACGCGCCGTTGAACGAGCCAACAGGTGTCCGTGCGGCACTTACGATTACGACCCCACCATTATCCATAGTCATTCCTTTCTGCGAAAAAACCTGCATCCGTCTATTGCGGTGCAATATTCTTCGAGCAACATAACAGTTATTCCAAAACGGAGAAACGGTAGAATGTGGGTCAAATAGCCGAAACCCATGATTAATTAGTAGCAGAGCCCAAAATTACTATTTCGCTGCTTTGCACAATTTTGTGGCGATGCTCCGGCAAATTTTCTAAGATCAATCAACCAAACCGCGATCCTTCCTGAAATTCAGGCAGTATCCTCAGCTCAGGATGAAATTGTGTCAGATCCGAAAACCAGCGACGACCCTATAGTCATCAAGAAATACGCCAACCGCCGCCTCTACAACACAGATTCAAGTAGTTATGTGACCCTTGAAGATCTGGCGGATATGGTCAAAGCTGACCGTGATTTTATTGTCCAGGAAGCCAAGAGCGGCGATGATATTACCCGCTCGGTTCTGACCCAGATTATTTTTGAACAGGAGGCCAAGGGCGAGACCCTTCTCCCCATCGGGTTCCTGCGCCAGTTAATTGGTTTTTACGACACCAATATGAAAAACCTGGTGCCGAGTTATCTCGAATTCAGCCTCGAATCCCTGACCAGTGAACAAGAAAAGCTGAACCGGCAGCTTATGGACAATTGGGGTAAAAATCCGTTCGAAGCAATCCAGGAACAAGTCAAGACCAACATGGAGACATTTGAACAGGCCCTTGGTTCATTCACGCCTTTTGGGACACCAGGTGCGGCTCAATCCCGGCCCGCTCCTGAACCTGCATCAAAAGCAGGGGATGATTTTGATGAGCTCAAAAGCCAATTATCGGATTTGCAGACCAAACTGGATTCTTTAGTGCGCGACCGCACGAAATAACCGATCAGGCAGAAATCGCCTGGTCAGTCACCTCGGTAACCCGATATTTTTCCGGCAATTGCAATTCCGGCGTCCCGTATAGAAATCCCTGTAGAAAATCCACATTCCAGGATTTCAACATCGCCGCGTCTTCTTCATCTTCGACCCATTCAGCAACTGTTGCGAGGCCAAAATTGCGAGCCAAGTCGATAAAAGTTTTCACAAAAAACTGATTGTCAGGTTCGTTGCGAAGGTTGGCGACAAACGCACCATCGAGCTTCACCATATCCACTTTCAGCAGTTTCAGATTGCGAAACGAAGTATACCCGGCGCCAAAATCATCCAGCGCCACCTTGCATCCAAGATCATGAAGTGATTCTACAAACCGGGTGGATTCGCCCACATCGCCAATCATGGTGGTTTCTGTAATTTCCACAATCAAGCGCTTGGCAAGTTCCGGGTTGGTTTGCATATAGGCGCGCAGATGATCCAGCCAGACAGAATCAATAGCCGTCGCGCCGGATATGTTGATGGCCAGATTAACACCTGGTGTCTCCATCAAAGAGGCAATGGCCAGTTCCAGAACCCGCAGATCAAGAAGCCGCATCAATCCGAGCCGCTCCGCAGCCGGAACAAAGGCTTCGGCACCAATTAATTCGCCCTCCGAAGATTCCATACGCACCAGACATTCAAACAAAGCCGGTTGGCAAGAACCTGCAAAAACAATCGGCTGATAGGCAATCCTGATACGCCCGTCATTCAGCGCGGAGATAATCTTGTCCGCAACGAGGATGTTGCCCCTTCGGGTAGATTCTCGCTGGCTCGACTGATGATAGGCAACAAACGAATCGCGACGTCCAGTTTTTGCTTCTTCCAGTGCTTCCTGAGCACAAGTCATGGCATTTTGCGTTGTCGTCGCATAGCGCGGCAGAGATACGCCACCTACAGACACGGTAACAGACACAGGACCAACGCCGGTCTCAATCGGCGCATCACGAACAGCCGACATCAACCGCTTGGCGGCCACTTCCATATCGCCTTCTTTGCAATTTGTCAGAACGATTCCGAACTTGTTACCAGAATGCCGTCCGATCGAATCCTTACGACGAAGCTTGTTATGCAGCCGCTCGGCCACTTCGCGAATAACTTCGTCGCTCTTGTCGAACCCAAACGCTTCATTGAGCATTGCCAGATTGTCGATTGCAACGATCAGGAACGCGCATGTGGGTTGCTGGCTTTGGGTTGAATTTTTTAAAGCGGTTTCCAGGGTTTCATTGAGGCTGGCCCGGTTAAGCTGCCCGGTCAACTCATCATGACGGCCAAGGAATGCGAGCTTCATTTCGCGCTCATATCGCTCGGTGACAACCCGGATCAGACCTTCAGCCTGTACCGGCTGACCATCCGGCCCCGCATACCAACGGCCGAAATCTTCAAGCCAAAGCATTTTGTGATCACCACGGCCCTTTGGGAACAGCGCATAATACAATTCATAAGGCACACCCTTGCCGTTATCCACGGCTTTGCTCTTCATGATCGTGTTATAAAGACTGTTCGGATTATTCTTGGCGAACAATCGGCCCATTTGTCGACCCGTCGCAATCACATCCAGGCCATCAACCTGCAAAAGTCGAGGCCCACTTTCGGACCAATCCACTTTATCGCTTGCGATGTCCCAATTATACGCAGCTTCACCAATCGCACCCATAACAGAAGACAGGTCCAGATGTGATTCCGGATCGCCCGGCGCATCTTTTTCTTCAATTTGACTGAATATTTTCTGTTCCAAAGTCACACGTTAATCCCATATCCCGGCTTTGAATGTGCCGGAAAAAACCCGCGCTCCCGCCCAATTGGAGCCAATTCATGCTCAACATTGAGTCAAATTTCTTAATTTTCAGGATATTTTCCATCGCAAACGAGGGAAAAAAGGCTTTTTTCGATCTATTCCTCTACGGAATTACCAGTTTTTCCGTAGACATGGTTAATGCTACATTGAAAGAATGGCACGGCGCTTGCCTATCACTGATACAAAGTTTCAAAACGAGACAGGCGTCAAATGCAGATCAACGACCGAAACACTCAACGTCATTTGCGGCAAAAAGCCAAAAAGGTTGCAAAGATTGCCCGGATTGAAAATCGGGAGTTTCTTCCCCACCCACAGGGCGAACCAGCAATTCGCCTGGTCAAAACCGAAGCCAAATTGCCAACCCACCGCGCTCTGGTGCCGGTTGGTGGATATACATCAAGTCAGACAATGCCCAAGGTCCGCGCCAACAGGGTTTCAGCACCACTCGTTACCCACCTGGTCGCAACCAGAATGGGAATGCCCCAAACCCGGGCACGTCGCCGGGCACCCGCAGACTATGCCTGCAATATGTATAGCGACATTAACAGGGCACCGGATATGCCTAAAACAGGCACACACGCCAGTAAATATTTTTAGAAGAAATTCTAAAAACCAAGCGACGATCCGTCTTTGCGCGGGTCGCTGCCACCAATCAAAATGCCCCGGTCCCAATCCAGATAAACGCCCTGTCCACCACCCCGTGGGCTTTCATCTTCGGTCAAGGTATGACCCATCTTGATCAGGCCTTCGCGCGTTGCTTCCGGAATACCCCGTTCATACGCCGCCCGCTCGCCTTCGCCAAACATTCGCGGGTGATCGAACGCTTCCTGGATATCCATCCCAAAATTAAAAATATTAGTGAAAGCATGTGCCTGGCCCACAGGTTGATACGCAGCTCCCATCACCCCATAGGATAATTCCGCCCGCCCGTTTTTCATTACCATGGCCGGGATGATCGTATGCATCGGACGTTTCGACGGCCCAACACAGTTCGGATGGTCAGGGTCAACCACAAAACAATTGCCCCGGCTATGGAACAATATCCCTGTCTCAGGATCTGTTTGGCAAGAACCAAACCCATGATAGATCGAATTGATAAAGGACACAGCGTTCCAATTCGCATCCACCACACTGAGATAGATCGTATCGGAGCCTTTCGGCAAGGACACGGGTCCAAGGTCAGCAGAGCGGCGCTGCGGATCAATATGGCTTGCCAGTTGGCGTGCCAGCTTTTCTGAAATCAATTCTTCAGACGTTGCAACCATGAATTCAGGATCGGCGAGAAACGCATTTCTGAACCGATAGGCACTACGGGCGGCTTCGAGTTCCAGATGGAAGCGTTGTGCACCCGTTGGATCCATGTCTTTCAGATCAAACTGCGCTATAATCTTGAGCAGCAATTGCGCCGTAATACCCTGTGTCGGGGGTGGGATTTCAAAAAGCTGTCTGCCGCCCAGTTCGCAACCGATTGGATCGACATAATCGGCAGCAACAACTGCGAAATCCTGTTCTGTATGAACCCCGCCAAGAGCGTTCAGATGCTTCACCATGGCACGCGCCGCGGCGCCTTTATAAAATCCGTCACGGCCCTTATCCGCAATCCGCCTGAGGGTTTTGGCCAGTGCCGGAAATCGCATGATGTCACCGGTCACAGGGGTCTTACCGTTTTTGAAGAAAACATCACGTGTGCCTTCATGGGCCGCCAAATTAGGCGCAAATTTCGCCCAGTCAGCAGCAACCTTTGGCGCAACCACAAAACCTTCTTCGGCATAACGGATCGCGGGCTGCATGGCGTCACCAAGACTGATCGTGCCGTGATCAGCCAGCAGCTTGTCCCAGGCATCAACCGCGCCGGGAATCGTTACTGAATGCGGAGATTCCACAGGCACATCTTCGAGACCCTGATCAAGAAACCATTGCACGTCGGTTGCCGCTGGCGCACGCCCGGCCCCGATCAGCCCAACCAATGGCTTGCCAGCCTCAGCGTAAATCGCAAAACAATCACCGCCAAGACCGGTCATCGCTGGTTCGACAACGGCCAGAACCGCGGACGCTGTAATCGCCGCATCGATCGCATTGCCACCGCGGCGCAAAACGCCAATCGCAGCTTCAGTAGCGAGCGGATGGGACGTCGACACCATGCCATTGGTGCCATAAACCGGCGAGCGGCCGGGTAATTGGAAGTCACGAGCCATTATTGTCTCCAAAGGGGAAAGATCGCGGATGCGATCAAAAAATCAAAACTATCAGAATCAGAACGGGCCACCAGAATGACGCTCAACGCTAAGGTCGCGCCGCGCCGACGTAATGGTCACCGAATAACCCGCAACCACATCGATCAGTGCGATCACCATGATCACGAAATAGGTCGACGTTGCAGCGATCGGCACCAGCAGAAATTCCATAAGGCAGATAATGAACAGAGCCATCGACAATGCATGATCAAGCAGCGAACTGGCCCCGGTTCTTGTCGATTTGAGAATCTCGAAAAACAGCAGGATGAGCGCTATCACAATTAACAAATCGCCAAGTTCAAACCGCCAGACGGTTCCCGACACCATGGTCAGGCTGAAAACTTCACTGGTCCAGGGGACGACCGCAAAAAAGCCGATTACATTATAAGCAATCACAGCGAGCGCTATTAGCGGAAAGCTCAACATGTCTAAGTCTCCTGCAAACCTCAAAACATATTTAATCAGACTATACCGCAAGGCGTCGTTTCACAAAATATTTGCCCCTCAAAAACAAAAAAGCCGGTGCGAAAAACACCGGCATGATTGCGTTTTGATTAAAGCACTAGCGCTGAGCCGACTAGATATCGTCTTTGGGTTCAAGAACCTGGCGACCGCGATAGGTCCCGGCCTTCAAATCAATGTGATGCGGCCGACGATATTCGCCGCTATCTTTGTCTTCGACATAGGACGGTTGTTTCAAAGCGTCTGCTGACCGGCGGTTGCCGCGACGCATTGGTGATACTTTCCTCTTTGGCACTGCCATTTTGCTACTCCCGGGGTTCAACCCCAAAATTTGTGCTGGATCGCAAACAGCGACAGCGCGCTGGTTGACTGATTGCCAGCCTTATACTGGCAATTTATTACTTTGACCAGTACCCAAATGTTCAGATGCTGAATTTGCTGAAAAGGTTATTCCAGGCAGCGGGTCCATTGATCCGCGCCCCGGGCACGTGCTTGTGCAGTGTGCGCCCGTTGCCTGGTCCTGCGGTCAGGATCGGATGCCGAGCGTCCCAGCGGGTTTGGCAAAACAACGGCCAGACGGGCCGCTTGTTGCCGGCTCAAACCAGCTGCTGCCTTGCCGAAATGGTGTTGTGCCGCAGCCTCTGCGCCGAAAATTCCTGGCCCCCATTCCACAATATTTAGATAAATCTCCATGAGGCGGCGCTTGCCCAACAAAAAGTCAGCGTAATAGGCGAGCGGTACTTCGAGGAATTTGCGAACATACGAACGGCGTGGCCACAAAAACAGGTTTTTCACCACCTGCATCGAGATCGTACTGGCACCCCGCGCCGATCTGCCATTTTCAATCTCGCTAAAAACAATCCGCACTGCATCCCAATCCACACCCGAATGGCTACAAAATTGGCCGTCTTCAGACATCAGAATCGTTGTCGGCAGGTCAATATCGATATCGTCGAAATCACGCCACCGATAATCAATTTGCGTACCACCGACCCAGCGCCACACCATGAGTGCAGATAGCGGCGGATCAACAAATCTGTAAATCGGCGTCAGAACAAGCGGGATCGCAGTCAAAACTGCAAGGACGATGGCCAGCCGCTTCAAAAACCAGCGGACACGACCAAACCTGTTTGCCCGGCCTGTATCTTCAGGAGCCGCTTTTGCCGCAGCCTTTTCCTGTTTCTTCCTCGCCATAGACTGCCTATATATGGCGTTGGCCTGTCCGGTAAAGAGAGATTGTAGCTTGGCTGAAAATATGACGTCCTTTGAAACTGGTTTGAAAGAAACCGCCAGTGCAGTAGAGGCGGCGTTATCGCAGCGCCTCGCTGACGAAAATATTCCGGCACAGCTCGCTGAAGCGATGACCCACGGAACTTTGAATGGCGGCAAAAGACTGCGGCCCTATCTGGTCATTCAGACCGCAAGCTTGTTTGGAATATCCCAGGCTGACGCCATGCCCACGGCAATCGCACTCGAATGCATCCATTGCTATTCCCTGATCCATGATGATCTGCCAGCCATGGACAATGACGATATCCGGCGCGGACAACCGACGGTCCACAAGGCCTTTGATGAAGCGACCGCGATCCTTGCAGGCGACAGTTTGTTGACGTTGGCCTTTGAAATTCTTGGCCATAAAAACAGCCACCCGAACCCTGCCATCCGCGCCAATCTGGTCACCCGGTTGGCGAAAGCTGCCGGTGCAGCGGGAATGGCCGGTGGCCAGATGCTTGATCTGGAAGCAGAAACAAAAACGCTCAACGAAGCCGAAATCCGCCGATTGCAATTATTGAAGACCGGGGCGCTTATCCTGTTTGGATGCGAGGCCGGCGGCGTACTTGCTGGCGCGAGCGAAGCCGAACTGGCAAATCTTGGCCGCTACGGCAAAGCCATCGGCGCAGCGTTCCAGATCAAGGACGACCTGCTCGACATTGAAAGTACGCAAGAGACAATGGGCAAAGCCGTCGGCAAGGACGAAGCAGCCGGTAAAGCCACCCTGGTGACAAATCTCGGTCCGGATCAGGCCCACCTGGAACTTGATATACAAATAGACAAAGCCATTTCAGCGCTGGAAATTTTTGGCACCCGCGCAGACACATTGTGCGATCTGGCGCGTTATATGAAAAGCCGCGAAAAATAACCGATCAAGGCTACTGCTTGCCATATCTCCTGGCAACATAATCTTCGACCATTTTTTTGAAATCATCAGCAATGCCCGGCCCCCGCAAGGTCACGGTTTTTTGGCCATCGACAAAAACCGGTGCCGCCGGGTCCTCGCCGGTACCCGGCAGGCTGATGCCGATATCCGCGTGCCTGGATTCGCCGGGCCCATTCACAATACACCCCATGACCGCCACATTCATGGTTTCAACGCCTTCATAACGCTCCCGCCAATCCGGCATGGCCTCGCGAATAAAAATCTGGATCGACTGGGCCAGCTCCTGAAATACCGTACTGGTGGTCCGCCCGCATCCCGGGCACGCAACAACGAGCGGCATGAACGATCGCAGCCCCATCGTCTGCAAAATTTCTTGCCCGACGCGGACTTCCTCGGTTCGGTCGCCGCCCGGAGACGGGGTGAGTGAAATTCGGATCGTATCGCCGATCCCTTCCTGGAGCAGAATCGCGAGGGCGGCGGTGGATGCCACAATCCCTTTTGATCCCATCCCCGCTTCGGTCAAACCAAGGTGAAGGGCATGATTGGTCCGACGTCCAAGCTCACGGTAAACCGAAATCAGGTCCTGAACCGCGGAAACTTTTGCCGACAGGATAATTTGATTAGCACCAAGCCCGATCTCTTCCGCCTCCTGCGCTGCATGCAACGCCGACTGGACAATCGCCTCGCGCATCACTTCATCCGCGCCTTGCGGCGTTTCAAGCGCAGCGTTGGCATCCATCAATGATTGCAATAATTCCTGATCGAGGCTTCCCCAATTGACCCCGATCCGCACCGGCTTGTCATGCCGGATAGCGATCTCGATCATCTGCGCAAACTGGCTGGCGCGCTTGTCGCGAAACCCCACATTGCCGGGATTAATCCGGTATTTGGCAAGCGCCTCGGCGCAAGCCGGATGGGCGGCAAGCAGTTTATGACCGATATAATGAAAATCCCCGACCAGCGGAACATCCACCCCCTGACGGATAAGCCGGTCGCGGATATGCGGAACCGCCCGGGCCGCTTCATCGCGGTCTACAGTGATCCGCACCAGTTCTGAGCCAGCCGTCGCCAGATCAGCCACCTGACGGACGGTGGCTTCAATATCGGCGGTATCGGTGTTGGTCATGGATTGCACAACAATCGGCACCCCGCCACCAATCGCGACATTGCCTACATCCACCCGCTCGGAAGTACGCCGGGCGTGGCCAATAGTCTCGCTGCTTGATGCAAGTTTGTTCATGCTCGTCCAAATGCCCGTATATTCATGGTCTGCATATTCGTCCTAACGCGGCGCTCCCGCGACGTCAAAAATTTTAAGCGGCATAGGCGTCTTCAAGGACCTCAAGAAATTCTTCTCCGGAAAGCGGCTTCGGGTTGGTCAGGTTCAAATGCTCGCCGACCGAATCTTCAGCAATTTGCGGCAACAAAGCCCGTTCAACACCGATATCCTTGAGATATTTTGGCATCGAAAAATCTTCCAGCATCCCTTCGATCCATCGGTCAAGGGTCACACCGTCTTTCAATCCAACAGCAGCTTCAAGAGCTTCATATTTTTCCGCAGCAAATTGCCGGTTCATCCGGATTACCGGTGGCAGCAAAATACCGTTCAGTTCACCATGATGATGCCCGAGCGCCCCGAGCGGATGGGTTGCGGCATGGATCGCTCCCAAACCCTTTTGCAGGGCCAGCCCGCCTTCAAGCGACGCCATCATCATCTCCCGACGCGCAACCTTATTGTCAGGGTCGATCATGACCTCAGGCAACCATGTGGCACACCGTTTTACGCAATCAAGCGCGATCGCTTCAGCAGGCGGGTTATAGGTCGTCGATACAAAGGTCTCGATGCCGTGGCTCAGAGCATCAATCCCGGTTGCGGCGGTAAAGCGCGGCGGCAGGGAATATGTCAGTTCGGGGTCGCAGAGCACGGTCTTCGGCAAAAGCACGAGACCCACCAAGGCGGCCTTGACGCCATTGTTGAAAATAACAGACGCTGCCCGGCCCACTTCAGCTCCGGTTCCAGCGGCCGTCGGCACCGCGATTGTCGGGACGGTTTCTCCCATGGCGTCAACGCCACCAATCTTGACGCTATAATCCCATAAGTTTCCCGGATGGGTGGCCATAACCCCGACGGCTTTGGCAAGGTCAATCGCCGAACCACCGCCAACAGAAATGATTCCGTCGCACCCATTCTCCTGAAACATCTTCAATCCCGCAGAAACGGCGTCTTCGCTTGGATTAAATGTCACGCCGTCAAAAATAACGGCCTTGCCCTCAAGCAGCGACAGACATTGTTCCGCAATCGGCAAAACACCCTTGTCGGTGATAATTAGCGGTCGCGTCACATTGAGCCGTGAAATCTCGTCAGGCAGATGTCGGACTGCACCTTCTTCAAAGATAATGCGGGACATAAAATTTATGATGGTCATCAGCAAAACCTGTCCTGGATATCCGGGTCGAATTCAACAACGAAAAGGAACATACCCGGGCAGACCAGCCAAATCCAGATGCCTAAAAAATAACGGCTATTCTAGTCCTCCGGCCCGTCTTCTTCCTCAGTCTCTTCATCATCCAGAAGTATACGGGCAGCGGCCCCTTCCATATCGTCAAACTGGCCTGATTTGAGCGCCCAAAGATAAGCGCCAAGACCAAGAAGACCGAGAAACAGGGCGGCAGGAATAAGCAAAAGCAGATTTGTCATGCGATCAACCCGGTTCGACCATGGTCGAGCTTCGATTCAACACACTTGGTGCCGAACGTGACGCATCTGATTTTAAAGTCTGTCGCCGTCCAACACCAATACGAAGCGCATTGAGTGTCACCAGAATTGACGATGACGACATGGCAATTGCCGCAACCAAAGGCGTCGCCAGTCCGGCAATCGCCACCGGAATAGCGATCAAATTATAGGCAATCGCCAACGCGAAATTCTGTCGGACCAGGCTCGCAGCACGGGTCGCGGTTTCAAACGCATCGAATACCGGGTCAAGCCGCGCACCAAGGAAAATAAACCCGGCTGTCGCGCGACTGATATCAGCCGCTTTACCCGGAGATATGGAAGTATGTGCGGCAGCAAGCGCCGGGGCGTCATTGATCCCGTCCCCGACCATAAACACCTTGTGGCCAGCATCCTGCAAAGATTTAACACGGGCAACCTTGTCAGCAGGTAGACACCGCGCCTGCCATTTGGAAATCCCGACTGCCTGGGCAATAGATTCAACCACATTGTCGCGGTCGCCCGATAGTAAAATACAATCAATGCCCGCAGACTGAAATTCGACAATAGCTTCTTTAGCCCCAACCCGCAGACTGTCTTCAAAGGCAAAATGAACAGGGGCATCATCGCCGCGCCGAAACCAGAGACCGGTCCGGGTTTCACTCTCATCAATTTCAACCGGAACACCACACCATTCGGCATTGCCAAGCCTGGCAACAATTCCCTCTAATCGGCCTTCCAGGCCCTGGCCCGGCGCATCGACAATAGAATCATATTCAGGAATGCTGGCTCCATCAGCAAGCGCCGCGCATATTGCGCGTGATAATGGATGCCGGCTGTTGCGTGCCAAACCCGCGACATTCGCAACTTCATCGGGTGAATGGCTGGAGACCAGATTTGGCGTCCCGAGGGTCAGCGTGCCGGTTTTGTCGAAAATCACGGTGTCGATCTCGGACAGTTTTTCAAGCCCGGCACCTTCACGCACCAACACACCCTTGTTGAGCATCCGCCCGCATGCCGCCACATGCACCGCAGGCACGGCCAGCCCGAGCGCACAGGGACAGGTGATAATCAGAACCGCTGTGGCCGCGAGCAGGGCCGTATGCCAATCGCCGCCCGTTACCCACATCCATCCCGCAAATGTCAAAACCGCCACCAGATGAACCAACGGTGCGTAAATCTGCGCCGCCCGGTCTGCAATTCTCACATATTTGGCGCGCCCCTGTTCGGCGTCTTCCATCAACCGCACAATTTCCGCTAGAACCGTATCTTTGCCGACCGCTTTGACCAGCATGGTCACCGGGCCGGACAGATTGATCGTCCCGGCATGAATTGTCGCGCCGGGCGCAAGTAATTCCGGCATGCTTTCACCGGTCAATAGTGCACGGTCAAATTCACTTGATCCGGCGGTAATTTTCCCGTCAAACGGAACCTGATCGCCAGCGACCAACCTTATTTCCATTCCCGGTACCACGTCAGCAACGCCAACCACGCTTTCCTTGCCATCTACCAGTATTGTGACCGACTTGATGTCAATATTGAGAAGGTTTCCGGCCACCGCGCGGGCGCGGGCGCGCATACGAAAATCCAGATACCGGCCAACAAGCAAGAACAGCAGCAATGTGACGGCTGCATCAAAATATGTGTGCGTACCGCCTTGCAGGGTTTCATACAGGCTCATCCCAGTGGCCAGCAAAACTGCAAGCGAGATCGGCACATCCATGTTCAGACTTTTGGCAAGCAGCGCCCGAAACGCCGACCGGAAAAAAGGCCGCCCCGCATAAAGGACCGCTGGCAGGGCGATCAATGCCGAAATCCAGTGAAACAGGATCCGGGTGGTTTCATCTGCGCCGGACCAGATCGAGACCGACAACAGCATGATGTTACCGGCCGCGAACCCTGCAACCGCGATGGCCCGGAGTAAAGTTTTTCCGGTCGCATCTTTGTCTTCTGCGGTCAAATCATTGACCGGGTGAATATCATATCCAAGAGCAACCACTTGCTGCGCCAGTTCACTTGCCCGCGTCCGGTCACCCTTCCACGCCAGGACAAGACGTTTGGAACCTAAATTCAGACGGGCGCGGACAATATCAGGCTCCGCCTGCAGCTTGCGCTCGATCCTGCCAATACACCCGGCGCAATGAACCGATGGCACGATCAGTTCGATCTGCATTTCACCGTTTTCGCCTTGGCTGGCGTAAGGTGCAAGATCAATCCCGATAGCGTCGCTCATACAGCGCCGTCTCTGACCCGGATGCGAAAGTTCCGGCGGTAAACAACATTGCCCTCCAGGCTGGCACGGATAGCAATCACCCATTGGCCTTCTTCGAGCATAATCGTCGTCGCGTATGCGCCATCTGTTTCCGCCAACAATATGTCCGAATTTTCCAGTTCATGGGTTGGGCGACCAACAGCTGCGACAATTTCCAGATCGGAAACAGTGACCCCATCGGGGGTCTTTATGATCAATTCCAGATTGCCGTTTGAGAAAGAAATTTCAGACCGCCAGCGAAGCTCGCGCTGGACCCGGGATTCGGCAATTTGCGAATTATAAGACTGGCTCCCCTGATACCCGTTCTGCTCCAGCAGACCAGGCCAGGACCCCAGCGCAAACCAGGCAAATGTGAGATTCATTGCTGTAATCACGCCAAAAAAACAGATCAGAATGATCAGCATATGACGACCGGTAAATTCCCGAACCCGTGGCTCTGGCGTCTGAATGGTCATGATGAAACGCCTTTTCGGTTCTTATTCAGGGGCCGTATGGAATTGCGCATCATAGCTCACTATTTCCTGATCCTGGTTTTGAACAACATCCATATTCCATTCGCGAACAAAAAACCGAAAATCCGTGCTTTCACCGGTAAGATAAACCGGCGAGACCTGAACCAGAACCCGCAAGGCACGCAACTGGTCAGGCGCGACCGCGACGTCAATATGGCGCGACGGTTGGTTGCCATCACTGGCGACAAACATGGTCGCCGACGGCAAACCATTGAGTGACAGCCTGAATATGCGCGGTTCCGGCAGCATATTCAGAATTTTGATCGTGTAACCGTTGCGGACTGTGCCGTCCGACAATTGCACGTATAACGGATTGCGATCATGCAATACGTTGACATCCAGCCGGTCACGCGACACCAGGCCGTATAACATTGCAAACGCGGCTCCTAACATGATCGCTACATAGATAAATGTCCTGAAATGCAAAATCGTGCGCCACGTCATGGCAACATAATCGCCGGCCTCGGCCTGCTCCTGCACCCCCGTTGTGGAATAAGCGATCAGGCCTTTGGGTCGCCCGATTTTCTCCATAACCCCATCGCAGGCATCAATACAAAGCGCACAGGTAATGCATTCAAGTTGCCCACCATCGCGAATATCAATCCCCATCGGGCACACCGCGACGCATTGATTGCAATCGATACAATCACCCGCTGGCGCCTTGGCTTCAGGCTTCGCTTTGAGATGAGCCGAGCGCGGTTCTCCCCGCCATTTCTGATAGGTGACAATCAGCGAATGCTCATCAACCATCGCCCCCTGGATACGCGGCCATGGGCACATATAAGTACAAATCTGTTCGCGCATGAAGCCCGCAAAAATATACGTGGTGGCGGTCAAAATACCGACCGTCGTATAAGCGACAGCGGGCGCGTTGCCGGTAATAAAACCAAAAGCTAGCGATGGCGCATCGGCAAAGTAGAAAATCCAGGCACCACCCGTCGCCACCGCAATCATTATCCAGATCGCATGTTTGACGACACGCTTCCTGATCTTATCAAATGTCCATTTTGCCTTGTCGAGGCGGATCCGTGCGTTGCGATCGCCTTCCACCCAGCGTTCAACAACGAGGAACAGATCGACCCAAACCGTTTGCGGACAGGCATAGCCGCACCAGGCCCTACCAATCGTGGACGTGACAACAAATAGCCCTACCCCGGCCATCACCAAAAGCCCGGTGAGATATACAAATTCCTGGGGCCAGATTTCAATGAAGAAGAAATAGAAGCGCCGGTTGGCAATATCCACAAGGATCGCCTGATCCGGCGCGTGCAGACCCCGGTCCCATCGTATCCAGGGTGCCAGATAATAAATGCCCAGCAGCACCAGCATGATCCACCATTTCAAACGACGGAATGCCCCGACAACCCGTTTTGGAAAAATCTTGATCCGGGACTGATATAAATCCCTGTGTTCTTTCGCGTTGACGGCTTCAACCTCAACACGATCCACATCAGAGTTGGACTCTTTGATAAATGACGACATTTCGGTCATTCAAGTTACCCGCCAGAAAGGCCAGTTATATTCTATTCGCCCCCCCCGAGCGAATGAACATAAACAGCAAGCTGCTTGATAATGGTGTCGTCGAGCCGTTCAGCCCAGGCTGGCATAACACCGTGTTTCGGATTTGTGATTTGAGCTGCAATTTCTTCGGCGCTTTTCCCGTAAAACCAGATCGCGTCGCCAAGTGCCGGGGCACCCAGCTCCTGCAATCCTTCACCATTGTCGCCATGGCATGCGGCGCAATTGTCAGCAAACCCAAGCGCCCCTCTGGCTGCGGCGCTGGCATCATGTTCAAGACCTGCAATAGACCGCACATGCGCGGCAATATCGGTAATTTCAGCGCGGTCCAGAATTTCATCGCGACCAAATGCCGGCATACCGGAATCGCGCGTATCCCAATCCTCAGTGAACCGGATCCCGTGCTTGATTGTCAGATAGATATCTTCAAGCGTCCCGCCCCAGATCCAGTCGTCATCATTCAGGTTGGGATAACCGGGCGCACCCTGGGCTCCCAATCCGTGACACGGAGTACAATTGACAAGAAATGCCGAGCGGCCACCCGCCGTGGCGAATTGCTGCAATTCCGGGCTTGCCGTAATTTCTTCCAGCGAAGCCGCGTTGATCTGGTCCAGAAAGACCTGCTGCTCCGAGCGCGCCACCACCATTTCAGCTGACAGCTCAGCCCGGCTCGAATAGCCGAGATAGCCATGGGTATAGTCAGAAATAAGCGGCCAGGCCGGATACAGGATCATATAGCCGATGGCCCAGATAACCGTGATGTAAAAAGTGTTGATCCACCACCGTGGCATAGGGGTGTTCAGCTCTTTGATACCGTCCCATTCGTGGCCCGTCGTTTCGGTGCCGCTAAATTCGTCTATTTCTTTGTCAGCCATGGATCACTCATCCTCCGCAAACGGGATTTCAGCATTACGGTCATATTTCTTTCCTGCACCGGGTCGCATCACCCAGACAATTACAGCCACAAACACCAGAAATAAAAACAATAACCCCCAGGTGTCCGAAAAATGGCGCGCCATTTCATATGTAATATCGTTCATCGCAGATTTTCCGGTGCATCGGCATCATAGAGTTCAAAATCAACCAGCGTTCCAAGCATCTGGAGATAAGCGACAAGCGCATCCATCTCGGTCAGCTTATCGGGGTCGCCGTCAAAGTCACGAACCCGGACATTCTCGCCATACCGCTCAACCAACGCGTCGGCTGCATCGCTGTCAGGATTGACCTGGGCCAGCATGTCTGCTTCCGCATTCGCAATCATGTCTTCGGAATACGGCACGCCCACCATTTGGTTGGCCACAAGATGTTCGCCAATATCGTCCGTCCTCTGGGCGGTGCGAACGAGGAAGGAATAAGGTGGCATTACGGATTCCGGAACCAGGGCACGCGGATTGATCAAATGCTCCACATGCCACGTATCGGAATATCTGTCGCCAACGCGGGCAAGATCAGGACCGGTACGCTTGGAACCCCATTGGAACGGATGATCATACATGCTCTCGGCCGCCAGGCTGTAGGGACCATAGCGCTCCACTTCATCGCGGAATGGACGGATCATCTGACTGTGACAAAGATAACAACCCTCACGCACGTAGATATTACGTCCGGCCAGTTCCAGCGGCGTATACGGCCGCATGCCGTCCACCTTCTCAATGGTGTTTTGCAGATAGAACAGGGGCGCGATTTCCACGATCCCGCCAATGCTCACTGCAACTAGAGAAAAGATAAACAACAGTGTCGGACTGCGCTCAAGGATACCATGTTTTTCGAGTAATGACATTGTTATCTCCTCACTCTGCTGGCGCGGCTTGGGCAGGGGCACCCATTGGCGCCTCGTCCCGTACATCGCCACGAATGGTTTTGTAGATGTTATAGATCATGAGCAACGCACCGCTAAGATACAGCAACCCACCCAGCACACGCAGCACATAGTAAGGATGCAGCGCAGCAACAGTTTCAGCGAATGAATAAACCAGATAGCCTTGGCTATCATATTCACGCCACATCAACCCTTGTGTAATG
>JAJFHA010000008.1 GCA_021775875.1 Hyphomicrobiales bacterium
GCAGCAATTCAGAATCTTTTACGCCAAAGACCGTCCCGTCGGCGTCGCGCTATGGGCTTTGGTCGATGAGCGCGTTGCCGAACGCCTGAACAAAGGCGGTGCCCGCCTCACCACAGGCGACTGGAAAAGCGGCGACCGCCCCTGGGTGGTCGACATAATCGCCCCCTTCGGCGGTAGCGAGGAGATGCTGAAGGATTTGAAGGAAAAGGTGTTTTCCGGGCGCGATGTCGGGTTCCGGGAGGCGTGATTTGTGGGAGCGGATACTGTTGGCATATTTGCAATCAGAGTAACATTGTTGTTGTTGTTTTTTTGTTGTTATATTTTTATTTTGAAGAAAATTAAATTTCACGCGAAGCAAAATGATGTAAATTTGGATAGTTTAAATTTTTATAATTTTGGTTTTTATTATCAGTATCATAAAAATGATTCACATAAAAGATTATATTTATATGATATTATCAAAATACAATTTATTTTAGGTGTGGTTTTTGTGCTGTCAATGGTTTTTCTCGATATATTGTTTTAATAAGAGGGTGTAATGCAAAATACTATTGATGGTAGCGGAATTGGAATTGATATCGCCAACCCAGGAACTGGAGCGGGAGTTTCTGTTACTATCGGTATTGTAGATATTTCAAATGCTCGATATTTTTATTACTCTCAAGCTGTGTCGACAGGGGTTAATTTTAATCCCATAGAGCCGTATTATGAGACGTTCTCATCAAATGATGTCTATTTCCAGGATCCAGATAATTTTGCAGGACTTTCAAACGAGCAAAATATACAAATTGGAATCGGGAAAGAAATTTCGCGACCTGCATTTGCTGCGCCAGGCGACCCTGCACTAATTAAAACAGTTTACGGGCTTGACGCAGATATTAGCGCAGGCGTTGCATATACTTGGTTGTTTGAATTGGGTGACTTACTTGGCCCAACTTTGCCGGTAGGGACCATCGCATCGGCGCGGTTACCTGGTGTTAGTGGGGCGATCCCCGTTGGCAGTGAAACGAATATGCTTGATGTTTTTTCCGAATTACAGAGCATGGTTCAAGACGCTGTGCCTGAAGTGAATATATCGCAAATCACCGGCATTCCTGTTTATGATCCGACATCTCGTTTGGAAGCGCAGCGGGATTTTTGGACCCGGATTTTGGAGCGGGCGGAGCTTGAACAGAGGATCACTGGTCAACCGGTGCCGCAAGGGGTTGTTGATGCGCTGAATGATTCAAATGCGAGCCTTATCGCAGAATTCGGTACCCCCTTCTGCTTTTCAACAGATACACCGGTGCAGATGGCCGATGGCACCAGTCTGCCTATCGATCAAATATCTGCTGGCGACAAGATTTTGGCTTTTGATGAATCAGGGGAATTGCGCTCGGCGTCGGTAGTCCGGATTTTTGCAAACAACGTTGCAGAAGTCATTGAGCTTTCCAACGGAACGCAGGTCACTCCCGGTCATCGTTTCCTGACCCAACACGGTGATTATTGTGCCATTGAAGAGATGGTCGCAGCCGGCGAACCTGTTGTGATGGCCGATGGTTCGTTGCAACAAGTGCATATTGAACGGCGGATAAGCGCCGCCGATATAGCGCCAGCGTTTGACGGCAATCTGGCGCTGAAACCGGTTTCATCCGGCATTCCGGTTTATAATTTCGAGGTGGCTGCATGATGATGCAGCAATTCCAGATATTCTACGGTAAAGACTGCCCTGTCGACGTAGCGCTTTGGTACTTGGCGGAAGAGCGCATCGCAGAACGCCGGCATAATTACCCCGAATAGCTTTGCACCAAACTCCCGACCACAAGGTGCCAGCCGTCTACCAGGACGAAGAAAATCAGTTTGAAGGGCAGGGAGATAAGGACCGGGGGCAGCATCATCATGCCCATGGACATCAGGACAGATGCCACCACCATGTCGATGACGATGAAGGGCACGAAAAGCAGGAAGCCGATTTCGAAGGCGCGGCGTAATTCGCTGATCATGAAGGCGGGTACCAGAATACGCAACGATACCTCTTCGGGGGTTTCCGGTGTTTCGGCCTTGGCGAGGTCTGTGAACAATTCCAGATCCTTGTCGCGCACATGGATCAGCATGAAATCGCGGAACGGGGCAGCGGTGCGCTCAAAGGCTTCGGACAGTTCAACTTCTTCCGCAATCAGGGGCTGAATGCCGTCTGTGTAGGCGGTCTCGAAAATGGGGGCCATGACGAAAGCAGTCAGGAATAAGGCAAGCGATACCATCACAGAATTTGGTGGCGCTTGCTGGGTGCCGATAGCCGTCCGCAACAGCGACAGCACAACCACGATGCGGGTGAACGATGTCACCATGACCAGGATTGACGGGGCCAGCGACAGGATGGTGATCAGCGCGACGAGCTGGATTGCACGCTCGTTCAGGCCAACGCCTTCGTCAAACCCAAGGGTGATTTCCTGGGCGTTGGCGCTCCCTGAAAGGAGCGCCAACAACGCTATGAAACAAGTAAGAAAAACTGGAAAACAAAAACGCCTGACGCTGGGGCCAAGATTCATCCAGTTGATGACTTTTCGGATGCGTCATCTTGTGAATTTGACCCATTATCCGGGCTATCGTCGCTTGTTCCCGGGGTGTCACTGGAAACCGCATCGGCGATAGCTGCTTCAAGCGTGGAATCCAGATCAGGCATGCTGACGCTTTCGCTTGGCTCAGATTCCGATGATTGCGGCACCGCAGGTTCCAGTCTGGTTGGCTCAATCGCGGTGGGTGCGGCTTGAACCGGCTTTGGCATATCATCTGATGGCGCTTTCAGAGCATCCTGTAATTTGCGCTCCATCTCAGCAATTTGGGGATCTTCTGCAGCCGGTATAGCTGGCGTCGGTTCAGGCGCGGCGCTGGCGGCTTCAGCAACGACTGGAGTTGCGGCCACTATGGGTGCAGCCGCTACAGGAGTTGCCGTTGCAACTGGAGCTACTGCCGCGACGGGTGGTGTGGTTGGAGCCACGGGCGTTGATGCTGGAGCCACGGGCGTTGACGCTGGCGCAGGAGCCTGTTCGATTGCCTGAGATGCATCTTGAGTGCGTGGCGGCTCAGCCCGGGAGGGAGCTGGGCGCTTGTTGGCTGGTTGGCGGGCCTGGCGGTGAATGCCTTCTTCAACAACCAGATCGGTCGGACCGCCGATCATGACAAGATGTTCGGTATTGTCCCGGCGCAGCAAGATCAACCGCCGCCGTTGATCGACGGGAATCGCTTCAAGGATAACCAGCCTTGCGACGCGCCCGCGTTTTGCCGACGGACCACGACGGGTGAGTCGCCTGAAAACAAAAGCGATAATCAGAATGAGAAGCAGAACAGCAGCAAGGGCCAAAGCCATGCGAACGGTCCTGTCTTCAGTCAGGGCTAAAATTTGTTCAAAGAATTCCATAAATGCCGCTCCGGATTACAGGTCCCATGGTTAACAGACACAGGCAAGAATTGCCGAGTTTATATTTACCAAATGGTTAATATTTTGGACCCTTTACCCCAATTCGCATCGTTTTGGGACAAAATGTTAGGAAAAATTTGCCGGACCTTAACAGTCTCTTAACCATAGCGCGGCAATATCTGCCTAACGTCAGGATGGCGGTTAACCTTCCTGTGCCGGGCTGTCGCCCAGAATGGTCGACGGCAGCACGATTTTGCTGTCGTATCAGGAGCTTCAATGTCTCTGACTGACCTGTCGATTTTATCTGCACTCAGAACCAAAATGGCTTGGCATCAGACCCGCCAAAATGTTCTCGCCGAGAATGTAGCCAATGCTGACACGCCCGGATTTCGAGCCAGAGATATGGAACGTCCGGATTTCTCGGCAATGCTTGGGGCCGGCAGCGCGGGCAGCTCTTCAATCACACGCACCAATCCGAAACATTTAGGTGGCGGGGGCGCGTCGCTGTCTTCATTCAATGCCGAGGAAATAACGGTTAATGAAGTGACACCGGCAGGTAACGCGGTCAACCTCGAAAGCCAGATGATGAAAGTTGCTGAAAATCAGATGGATTATCAGCTGGTGACAACTCTTTATTCCCGCAGTCTCGGCATGTTGCGGACGGCTATTTCAAGACGGGGCTAGGTTTTTTGCCTAACCGGTTAAGTTTAAAAAATGGAGTCAATTCATGGATTTAATAAATTCCCTTAAAGTGGCAGCTTCGGGCTTGCGGGTCCAGTCCAGTCGGATGCGGGTGATCGCGGAAAATCTGGCTAATGCGAGCTCAACCGCTGACACTCAAGGTGGCACGCCTTATCGGCGGCAAATTCCCACATTCATCACTGAAATTGATCGCGTAAGCGGCGCCCAAGTGGTGCGCCCTGGAGATACGATTCTCGACCGGTCAGATTTTGGCTCACGGTTCGAACCCGGCCATCCTGCGGCTAATGACCAAGGTTATGTAGCTACGCCGAACGTCAATACCATGATCGAAGCGATGGATATGCGCGAAGCCCAGCGCAGCTATGAAGCCAATTTGAACATAGTGACCGCGACCCGGCAAATGCTGGCGCGGACCATCGGAATTCTAAGAGCCTGATTTAGGAGCGTAGTGGATGTCAATTCCAGTATCAGCAGCGACGAACGCCTATAATGCGGTCTCTCAGATCGCAAATAATGCAAGTGCATCGGCTACGACAGCTTCTCCAGGTGCAGCCTCGGGCGGTGATTTTGCTGCCATGCTCAAGGACGCCGTGGATCAGGTTGTGGAAACCGGGCGCACCAGTGATCAGGTGACGATGAATGCAGCTGCAGGCAATGCCAACGTTGTTGACGTGGTGACGGCGGTTGCTGAAAGCGAACTGGCTTTGGAAACTATGGTTGCGGTGCGTGATAGAATCATTTCAGCGTATGAATCGATCATGCGCATGCCGATCTGATCGTACGATGGCTCAGGGGAGCGTGGCTCGGGGGAGCAATTCGGATTTGACTGTGCTGAAACAATATTTGTTGGTGGCATATAATGAATGGTGCTGAAGCGCTGGATATCGCCCAGGATGGCATCTGGGTTCTGATCAAGATTGCCAGTCCAATCATGTTTGTCGGTTTGTTTGTGGGCCTGATTATCGCTCTGTTTCAGGCGCTTACCCAAATTCAGGAAATGACCCTGGTATTTGTTCCGAAAATAATTGCCATTTTCCTCGCTTTAATGGTGGCTTTGCCGTTTATGGGTCAGGCCATGGAAGGCTTCATGAACCGGTTGTCAGTTCATATCGTCGGCGGCTGATGACAATAAATTTTCTTCCTGACCTGATTTACTCATTTTTCCTGATATTCGGGCGCGTCGGGGTCATGATGATGATCCTCCCGGCGCTTGGCGAAACCATGGTGCCGCAACGATTGAGGCTGGTTTTTGCACTTTCTGTCTCCATCGTGCTGTACCCGGTTGTTTCAAACGCCTTGCCGGCACTACCTGCCACACTGTCTGGTATTATCTGGTTGTTGATTTCAGAAATGATAGTGGGAGCGGCCATCGGCTTGACTATCCGGCTCTCGATGAGTGCGTTGCAAGTTGCGGGAACGGCCATCGCCTTTCAGACCGGGTTGGCTTTCGCCCAGAATGTCGACCCGACCCAGGGCACCCAATCAGCGATTTTTGCGACCTTCATGTCGATGACCGCTGTGACGCTTATCTTCCTGACCGACTTGCATCATCTGATGCTCGGCGCGGTGGGGGAAAGCTACACATTGTTCCGGCCCGGAAACATACTGCCGATTGGAGATTTTAGCGAAACGGCTGTTACTACAGTTGCGCGTTCATTCACGGTGGCAATTAAAATCGCGGCACCGTTTCTGGCATTTGGCCTGATTTTCTATGCTGGCATCGGGGTGTTGTCGCGCCTTATGCCGCAGGTGCAGATTTTCTTCGTGGTCATGCCGCTCAATATCTGGATTGGCTTTGTGTTGTTTGCGTTATTGCTGGGGGCAGGAATTACCCTTTTCCTCGCGCATTTCAAATCTATCGTTCTCATGTTTGTCGGAGGATGAGAAACGATGGCTGAGCAAGAAGATGACACAGAAAAAACAGAAGATCCCACGCAAAAGAAAATCGATGACGCCTTTAAAAAGGGGCAGGTGCCGAAAAGCCAGGAGGTCAATACCTGGTTCATTCTGCTGGCGGGCACGGTCATAGTTGGGTTGCTGACAAGCCACATTTCATCAAGTTTATCCAATCCGTTTTCACTTCTGCTCGGAAATTTTCATGACATTCGCGTCAATGGCGGCCAGGCGCGTAGCCTATTCGTACATATGGGCGGGGCTATGCTGACGGCATTGTGGATGCCGCTTGGACTTTTAATCGTGGCGGCGCTTGTCAGCAATCTTGTGCAGCACAGACTGGTATTCACCGCCGAGACGATAAAACCAAAATTCTCTAAAGTCTCGCCGCTAGCAGGGTTCAAGCGATTATTCTCATCGACCAGCCTGGTCAATTTTGTCAAAGGGCTCGTGAAATTGGCCGTTGTAGGCGGCGTGATGTATGTCATTGTGGCCAAAGATGTGGATGTCCTGCCATTGCTCATTCAGATGGATATCGCAGACCTGCTGCCCATGATCAAAATTTCAGTGGTCAAGATGCTCGTCGGCGCACTTGCCGTCATTACTGTCATCGCAGTTTTTGACTATGCCTGGCAGCGCTACACCTGGTTCAAGAAACTGAAAATGTCCTTCAAGGATATCAAGGACGAGCACAAGCAGATGGAGGGTGATCCCGCTGTGAAGGCAAAGTTGCGTCAGGTGAGAATGGATCGCGGACGGCGGCGGATGATGGCGAGCGTGCCGGACGCGTCTGTGGTGGTTACCAACCCGACCCATTATGCAGTAGCGTTGAAATACGAACCCGGCATGGCAGCCCCGATTTGTGTGGCCAAGGGGGCTGATGCAACGGCGCTCAAAATCAGGGAAATAGCCAAGGAAAATGACGTGCCGGTGATCGAAAATCCGCCGTTGGCGCGGACCCTTCATGCAGGCGTTGAGGTGGATCAGGAGATTCCGCCCGAGCAATATAAAGCCGTTGCACAACTGATCGGGGTGGTGATGCAGCTCCGTAACCGCCAAGCGTGGCGCTCAAAAGCTTCGTGAAGCTGATTTTGAGCGAAAACATCGTGAAATTCGTTCAAATCTCTGCCGGATGATTGAAATTCCCGATAGGGACCGTCATGCTTTACCAAGTGATTGCGAATCAGTCCGGCCAGTTGAATCTCAGCCGGGCTTTAAGGGGACCGGGTCTGCAAACATGAGTGAAACGCAATTGAGTGAAACAGAAATTCCTGCCTCGCAGCGGAGCGGTCGGGGACAAGGTAGCTTGTTGTGGCTGCTGGTGTTGGCGATTGCTCTGATCGGGGCGGCGATTATGCTCTCCATCATGCGCCGGGAAGCCGCCGAGCCGTTTGTCCTTTATTTGCTGGCAGGGCTATCGGTGGTTGGGGTGGCCAGCCTGTTCGCGATGGCGCTCGGGTTGCTGCAAATTGGCGATGCCCAGAAAAACGATTTGCTGTCGGGGATCATGACCTCGATGCCGGATGGCCAATTGGTGACCGGCGAAGAGGGCCAGGTTCTGTTTGCCAATGATGTTTACCGGAACATGACCGGATGTCAGGACGGCGACGCGCCGAGCAATCTTGAGCGTGCCTTTGCCGCTCATATGGACGCCAGTGAACCGATTTTCCGGTTGTCACATGCGGCGCGTGAAGCGCGAAGCTGGAGCGAAGAATTTCGGATCATCAACAGTGCTGCTGGTGAAAATGACGATGACCGCGTGCTTTGGTACCGGATTTCGGTCAGGCCGCTTGATGCGGCGGGGCGTCATCTTGAAGGAATTGTGGTCCGCGGCAAACTGGCGATCTGGAATATTGTCGATGTTACACGCGATCGCGCACGTCAGGAAAATGTTTTCCAGGAATTACAATCAGCGATCGATTATCTGGATCATGCGCCAGCCGGATTTTTCTCCATGGATGCCGATGGCCGGGTCCGCTACATGAATGCCACATTGGCGAGCTGGCTTGGTCGCGATCTGGCGGCCCCCGACGACAAAGCCTTGATGCTGAGCGAATTATTGTCCGGTGATGCGTCTGAATTGGTGGCGCGCAGTATCCCGACCGCGGGTGAGGTTAAAACAGAAATTGTCGATGTGGATTTCCTGCGCCACGATGGCACCAATCTGCCGGTGCGCCTGTTGCACCGGGTATCGTTTGCCGCTGATGGCAAGCCGGGACCATCGCGCACGCTGGTATTGAACCGCGGCACCGCTGAAGATGTCGCGGAAGATGTTCGCTCGGCCCAGGTGCGGTTCGCACGTTTTTTCAACAATGCCCCCTTTGCCATCGCCACCGTTGATGAAGATGGCCGCATCGGCAGCACCAACGCGGCCTTTGCCCGTATCCAATCCCGGATTGGGCTGGATGATGGCGGCGATAAAACCACGATGCTTGATTATGTGCGCGAAGCTGACCGGGACGTTATTCGTACAGCCCTTGCGACAGCCAGCGCCGGGCAGGCAGAAATTCAACCGTTTGAAGTGATTTTGGCAAATTCCCAAACCGACGATAACCAGCGCTCAAGCGATAAATTACCGGCCAATGGTGAGCGGGATCATTCCGCCCGGATTTATGTGAACCCGATTGGTGACGTTGAAAACAAATCCGAGAAGGCGATCCTGTATATTATCGACACCACCGAGCAGCGTGATCTGGAAATGCAGGTGGCGCAGGGTTTGAAAATGAATGCCATCGGCCAGCTTGCTGGTGGCATCGCCCATGATTTTAACAATCTGCTTTCGGTCATCATCACCCACAGTGAAATGCTGCTGCTCGATCATAAACCTTCCGACCCGGCATTTCAGGATATCGTCCAGATCAAGCAGAGCGCCAACCGGGGCGCCGGGCTTGTCAGCCAGTTGCTGGCATTTTCGCGCCAGCAAACCCTGTTGCCAACGGTGCTGAAACTCGCCGATTCCCTGACCGACCTGATGGTCATGCTGGGACGCCTGATGGGAGATGCGGTCGATCTCAAGGTAGAGCATGGCCACGATCTCTGGGACGTGCGGGTTGACCAGAACCAGTTTGAACAGGTGATCATCAACCTCGCCGTCAACGCCGCCCATGCGATGCCGGAAGGTGGGCAATTGACAATCCGAACCTCGAATATTCCGGATCAGGCCGCTCGCGACTTTAATTACAAGGGCATGACATCGGGTGAATTCGTCCTCATGGAAATTGAGGATAGCGGCACCGGCATGCCGGCCGAAGTGCGCGAGCAGATTTTCGAACCCTTCTTCACCACCAAGGAACTGGGCGAGGGGACCGGGCTTGGCCTCTCGACGGTGTATGGGATCATCAAACAGACCGGCGGTTATATTTTCGTCGAGAGCGAACCGGGCGAAGGTACGACCTTCCGCATCTTCCTGCCGCGCTATGTGGCGGGGCAGGCCGAAGCGCCATCGGCTGCTATCGCCGCGCCGGGAGATCGCCCGGCGGAAGGCGCGTTACAAATCGTTCGACAGGAAGAATTGGCGGCGAGTTCAATCGACGCCAGTGTCGATGATACAACCGGCGACGAAACCATTCTGCTGGTCGAAGACGACGAAAATGTGCGCCGCGCCGCCGCCCGGGTCATGATCGGGCGCGGCTATACCGTGCTCGAAGCGGCCAGCGGCATCGACGCCCTCGAACTGATCGACGAAGGACAGGTCCCCGATCTGATCGTCTCAGACGTGATGATGCCGGAAATGGACGGCCCGACCCTGCTCACCGAAGCCCGCCAGCGCCACCCCGGTATCCGCTTCATCCTGATGTCCGGCTATGCGCTGGATTCCTTCAACAAAAATCTCGACGACAAAGAAGCGTTCACCTTCATGCAAAAGCCCTTCAACATGAAGAAGCTGGCTGAAACCGTGAAGTCTGCACTGCAGGCGTAGCTGCTAATCTCACGCGGTCGTTTTAGGCGATTGAGAGATAACCATGGATGCAGTTCTTTGAATTCCGGGCATGGAGGAGTTTGTGCCAGGGTTGCTGGGTTGCGGTGTTGGTGTCTGAAGGAGAGGTCCTGATATGAAGTGGAAAGTTCTGGCGTCAATCGCTGCCGTTCTTGTCATTGTCTGGTTTTACAATTTTCCCAGATTTTCCTGGTACCAGCGCATCACCGTCGAGGTGATGGTCGATGGTGAGCTTGTGTCCGGTTCAAGTGTTACTCTTAGCAGGGTTCGGTTTTCGCCTAATTGGTTCCCGTCCGGCAGTCATCGGCACCCGTCGATTGAAGGCGAGGCGGTCGTGGTCGATCTGGGTGAGCGGGGAATGCTATTTGCCCTGCTGCGCTCGGAAGGCTCGGTCGATTATACGAAAAGTGTAGCGATGCGCCGATATCGGGAGATATTTTTTACATCTTCCGGGCGGTCTCGCGGGCGTGGCAACATGTTGTGGTCGCCCTACAACACCCTGGCAGACCAGCGTGACGAGCGCGTATTGCCGCACAACGATTACCCGATGCTTGTGACATTTACCGATATCGATGATCCGACCAGCGTGCAGCTTGTGGACCCGGATGATCTGGCTGCCACTTTTGGCGAAGGCGTCAACCTCAACCGCATCACACTCGCGATCACGGGGGACGGGGTGACAAGGGGCATTGAGGATGTGTTGGGGTGGTTGACTCGGCGCGGTCGGAATATCGATGGCACCAGTGCGACTACCAGTCGTGAACTCTCAAACGTTTTGGACGAGGGCGATTTCCATGTATTGCGCAGATAATTCTAGGAGAAATATGAACTAATGGCTATCAACAACAGTTTATTTGAAGCCATTTTGGCGATGGATTCTTACAATCGTGGCTACAATCAGGGTGTTGATTTTGGTGTAGGTTCGGACGCAGTAGGCACCTCAATAGGAAACGCTACAATTTTTGCGACGGAAGACGGTGCCTTGGGTAATCCTGAGAGCTTCTACGCGGTCGCCTATGATCTGGATGGCAGCGGCTCCGGCACTGACAAGGTGATTTCGTTTCGGGGGACGGATAATTTTGTGGACGATTTAAGCACCGGTTTTGGCGTTGGCGCTGGTTCGGAAGGCAATGTGCAAGGCCTGCTGGCGGCAGATTTTTATGACACAGTTTCCGGTGGCAACTTGTCCGGCTAGCAAAACCCCTTGCCGTCAAAAAACTGATTCCCGGTTTGGCTTCGTGACGGAGCGTCATCGAATGTGAACAAAATCTGAACATAAACCTATTTTATGTGTATTTTCAATAACTTGAACGGGGGTTGAAAAACGGAACAAACCATGTACAATAATGCCACGTTGACAATAACCGGGTATGGAATAAAGGTTGAAGAACATGTCGAAAAATTCAATTCGTCTTGTCGAAGGAGACTCTATGGACAAGCAGAAGGCACTGGAAGCAGCCTTGAGCCAGATCGAGCGCCAGCACGGCAAGGGCTCGGTCATGAAACTCGGTCAGGACGCCATTCCTGAAATAGAAAGCATTTCAACCGGTTCCCTGTCGCTGGATATAGCGCTTGGCATTGGCGGTCTGCCCAAGGGGCGGGTTGTTGAGGTTTATGGCCCGGAATCTTCTGGCAAGACCACTCTGGCGCTGCATTGCGTCGCCGAAGCCCAGAAAAAGGGTGGCATTTGCGCCTTTGTAGACGCGGAACATGCGCTCGACCCGGTCTATGCCGGCAAGCTCGGGGTGAATATCGACGAGTTACTGATCTCCCAGCCCGATACCGGCGAGCAGGCGCTTGAAATTACCGACACGCTGGTGCGCTCCGGTGCGGTTGATGTGTTGGTGATCGATTCTGTCGCGGCCCTGACGCCGCGTGCTGAACTTGATGGCGAAATGGGAGATTCTCTTCCCGGTCTGCAAGCCCGACTTATGAGCCAGGCGCTGCGCAAACTTACCGGATCGATTTCGAAATCCGGCACCATGGTCATTTTCATCAACCAGATCCGCATGAAGATCGGTGTGATGTTCGGCAGTCCGGAGACCACCACCGGCGGCAACGCGCTTAAATTCTATTCGTCCGTTCGTCTCGATATTCGCCGCATCGGCGCTATCAAGGATCGCGACGAAGTGGTTGGCAACCAGACCCGGGTCAAGGTTGTCAAAAACAAGGTCGCGCCGCCCTTCAAGCAGGTCGAGTTTGACATCATGTATGGCGAAGGAATTTCCAAGACCGGCGAATTGCTGGATCTGGGCGTGCTCAAGAATATCGTCGAAAAGTCAGGCTCATGGTTCTCCTATGACAGCCAGCGGCTTGGACAGGGCCGGGAAAATGCCAAGCAATTCCTGTTCGATAACCCTGACATGATGGCAGAGATTGAAGAACGCATTCGTGATGACGCTGGCCTTGGTGGCAAGGCGAAGCTGGAAGTTGTCGAGGACAAGGTAAAATCCGACAAGAAGCCGACCGCTGATGACGATGGCCCAATAGAAGCTCTCGGCTAGCAATTGGCTTCATCCCGGTAATTTGATATCGGGTTTAGCAATATTTCACTGATTAATAAGCCGGGGGCAAATGCTCCCGGTTTTTTATTATCCGATTTCCAGTGATCGATTGCTGGACCCGTGCAGAAGGGTCGGATATGAAAGTGCGCTGGCAAATAGGCGAACACCGGGCTGGACATGTTGATAAGCTTCGTGGTCTCCATCTGTCTGATGAATTGAATTTCCTGCCCACGGGCAGAGCATCCATACAGGGAATTATTTGATGTCTGGCGTTAATGAGATCAGGTCTGCATTTCTCGACTATTTTCAGGAAAATGGTCACGAGATAGTTGAATCCGGCCCCCTGGTTCCGCGCAATGATCCGACATTGATGTTCACCAATGCCGGCATGGTTCAGTTCAAGAATGTATTTACCGGCGTCGAAAAACGCCCATATTCGCGCGCGGTCACCTCACAAAAATGCGTGCGGGCAGGCGGGAAGCATAACGATCTGGACAATGTTGGTTATACTGCCCGTCACCATACTTTTTTCGAGATGCTCGGGAATTTCTCGTTCGGCGATTATTTCAAGGATGTTGCGATTGAACTCGCTTGGAACCTGATCACAAAGGAATATGGCCTTCCCGCCGACAAGCTCATCGCTACGGTATATGCTGAGGATGATGAGGCGTATGATCTTTGGAAAAAAATTGCCGGGTTGCCAGACTCCCGGATCATTCGAATTGGAACCAGCGATAATTTCTGGTCCATGGGCGATGTGGGACCGTGCGGGCCGTGCTCGGAAATTTTCTTTGATCACGGGGATAGAATACCGGGCGGCCCCCCGGGAAGTCCGGATGAAGATGGCGACAGGTTCATTGAAATCTGGAACCTGGTTTTCATGCAGTATGAGCAAATTGCCGGAGATGAACGTCTCATCCTACCAAAACCTTCAATCGATACCGGTATGGGGCTGGAGCGGATTTCTGCTGTGTTGCAGGGAACCCACGACAATTACGAAACGGACCTGTTTCGAGCTTTGATCGGAGCCACCGAAGAAGTGTTGAGCCGCCAACAAGACCCGGCAACACGGGCAAGTTATTGCGTCATTGCTGACCATTTGCGGGCCTCAAGTTTTCTGATCGCCGATGGTGTTTTGCCGTCAAACGAGGGTCGGGGATATGTCTTGCGGCGGATCATGCGCCGCGCCATGCGTCACGCCCAGTTGCTTGGTGCCAAAGACCCGATGATGTTTAAATTGGTCCCGTCGCTGACCGCTGAAATGGGCCGTGCTTTTCCTGAACTTATCCGTGCGGAAAATTTGATTTCTGAAACCCTGCGACTCGAAGAAGGCCGGTTCCACAAAACATTGGCACGCGGCCTGACGATCCTTGATGATGAAACAAGTTCAATGAAAGCCGGCGATGTGCTTGCAGGCAAGGTCGCATTCAAGCTTTACGACACCTATGGCTTTCCCCTTGATTTGACAGAAGACGCGCTGCGTGGGCGCGACATGACCGTTGATACAGACGGTTTCACGAAATCCATGGAATTGCAAAAAGCAGAGGCCCGCAAAGCCTGGTCCGGGACCGGTGACACGTCATCTGATGCCATCTGGTTCGATATACGTGACAAAGCCGGTGCGACTGATTTTCTCGGCTATGAGACTGAACGGGCGGAGGGAATTGTTGTCGGCTTAGTCAAGGATAGTGAACAGGTTGATTGTCTGAGTTCAGGCGATTTGGGGTTTGTAATTCTCAACCAGACACCTTTTTACGGAGAATCCGGTGGTCAGGTCGGTGACCGTGGAACGATGGTTGGGGACGGGCTAAACCTCGAAATTACCGATACTCAGCGCCGTGCCAGTGACCTTTTCGTTCATGCCTGCAGAATTGCCGATGGCAAAGTTTCTGTTGGCGATGCGCTTGAATTGATTGTTGATCATGAGCATCGCCAAGGTGCCAGAATCCACCATTCAGCGACTCACTTGCTCCACGAAGCGTTGCGAAAAATACTTGGTGATCATGTGGTACAGAAAGGATCGCTGGTAGAGCCTGATCGCCTCCGGTTTGATTTCGCCCACCCGAAGGGGATTGATGCGGTAGATTTGACGACTATTGAAGATATTGCCAACGGGATCGTCGCGCAGAATGGGGCTGTGGAAACCCGTCTGATGTCCGTCGATGACGCGATTGAGCAGGGCGCGATGGCGCTGTTTGGCGAGAAATACGGCGACGAAGTCCGCGTCGTTTCCATGGGTGTTGAGACAAATGAGGGCGAGGATGACAAAAGCTATTCGCTCGAATTGTGCGGCGGCACCCATGTTTCGCGTACCGGTGACATTGGCCTGATCAAAGTAATTTCTGAAAGCGCAGTTGCTGCTGGCGTTCGCCGTGTTGAGGCTGTGGCCGGGAATGTGGCGCGGCAGTATCTTGAGACCCAGGACAAACGTGTACGTGACGTATCATTGCTTTTGAAATCAGCGCCGTCTGACATGTTGGATAGGGTCAATCAGCTTGTTTCAGAACGCCGCCAGTTTGAACGAGACCTAGCAGAGGCCCGGCGTCAATTGGCGCTTGGCGGTAGTGCGGCTGAAGGCGATAACGATATTCGCCAGATCGGTGATGTCAAATTTCTTGCGCGCGCCATTTCGGGCCTGCCCACCAAGGAATTACGCGGCATTGTCGATGACGGCAAAGGCAAGGTTGGTTCGGGTGTGGTCGCCATTGTTGGCATCAACGATGATGGCCGGGCGGGGATCGCCGTTGGCGTCACAGATGATCTTGTGGAACGGTTCAGCGCAGTCGATCTGGTTCGGATCGGCGCTGCCGCTCTCGGCGGCAAGGGGGGCGGCGGACGCCCTGATATGGCTCAGGCCGGAGGTCCGGATGGTGCCAAATCCGGCGAAGCGCTTGATGCTATCGAACAGGTACTTGGTGCCTAAAAAACGGCACCCAGACGATTTAAAAATCAGCCTGGGTCCCGGTTTTGATGTGTCTTAGCTCATAGCTTTTTGCAGGTTCTCTTCGATCGCGTCGAGGAACCCGGTTGTCGTCAACCAGGGTTGTTCTGGTCCGACCAGCAAGGCCAGGTCTTTCGTCATTTGACCATTCTCGATTGTGCCAATAACGGTCTTCTCCAGCGTATCCGCAAAATTAGCCAACGCCTTGTTTTCATCGAGCTTGGCCCGTTGGGCCAGGCCCCGTGACCAGGCGAAAATCGAAGCCGTCGAATTGGTTGATGTCTGTTCTCCGGCCTGATGCATACGGTAATGTCGGGTTACCGTACCGTGAGCAGCTTCCGCTTCGACTGTGCGTCCATCGGGAGACAACAGGACGGACGTCATGAGGCCGAGCGAGCCGAAGCCCTGAGCCAACGTGTCTGACTGTACATCGCCATCATAGTTTTTACAGGCCCAGACAAAACCACCGGACCATTTTAGCGCGGCGGCAACCATGTCATCAATCAGGCGATGTTCGTAGGTGATGCCCTTTGCCGCATACTTATCGGCGAATTCCGCGTCATAGATTTCCTGGAAGATATCCTTGAAGCGTCCGTCATAGACTTTCATGATGGTGTTCTTGGTGGAGAGGTAGAGCGGCCACCCTCGATCCAGCGCGAAGTTCAGGCAGGCATAGGCAAAATCGCGGATCGAGGCGTCGAGATTATACATGCCCATGGCGATGCCTGCATCGGGGAAATCAAAGATTTCATGCTCGACGGTCTTGCCGTCTTCGCCTTCCCACTTCATGGTCACCTTGCCTTTGCCGGGAACAATGAAATCGGTCGCGCGATATTGGTCGCCATAGGCGTGACGGCCGATCACGATCGGCTGGGTCCATCCAGGAACGAGCCGCGGCACATTTGTGCAAATAATAGGTTCGCGAAACACCACGCCACCCAGAATATTCCTGATAGTACCATTGGGGGAGCGCCACATTTTCTTGAGGCCGAATTCCTCAACGCGGGCTTCATCCGGGGTGATGGTCGCGCATTTGATGCCGACGCTGTGCTCCTTGATGGCTTCTGCTGCATCAATTGTAATCTGGTCATCAGTTTCATCGCGCTTTTCGATACTCAGATCGTAATATTTCAGATCGATATCAAGAAAAGGGTTGATGAGTTTGTCTTTGATCATCTGCCAGATGATCCGGGTCATTTCGTCGCCATCTATATCAACGACCGGGTTGTCGACCTTGATCTTTGTCATTAAGAAACCTCGTTTGGTTGCTGGAATCAGCATTAGTGAAAGCCTTGTGTCCCGCTCCTATAGCAAAGTGATGTTGCGGTGCAAAGTCAGACATTTGATGGTGATCAAAATTGGACCAATTTAGCGGGTTTGTTATTCTTGGATGGCGTCGTTTACGGCGTAGAAAACAGGATTGAATTTTATCATGTCACAACCGTCTCCTGTCATAATTCTGGTTGACCCCCAGCTCGGTGAAAATATCGGTATGGCTGCTCGCGCCATGGCCAATTTTGGTCTCACGGTTATGCGGCTGGTAAACCCGAGAGATGGATGGCCCAACGAGCGGGCCGTGGTGGCAGCATCTGGCGCTCCTGATATTCTGGAAAACGCGCGCGTATTTGATAGCGTTGAAGATGCGATTGCCGATCTACAATTTGTGGTGGCTACAACCGCGCGTTCCAGGGATATGGTCAAGCCGGTTTCGGGCCCCAAGGCGATGGTTGCTGAATTGAACCGTCGTGGCCAAGAAGGGCAATTGACTGGGATTTTGTTCGGGCGCGAAAAATGGGGCCTCACCAATGATGAGACAGCGCTTGCGGATCATATTCTGACCTACCCGGTCAATCCTGATTTTTCGTCACTCAACCTGGCGCAGGCGGTTTTGCTTCTGG
Source organism: Hyphomicrobiales bacterium (assembly GCA_021775875.1). Classification (GTDB taxonomy): domain Bacteria; phylum Pseudomonadota; class Alphaproteobacteria; order Rhizobiales; family NORP267; genus NORP267. The sequence goes on from JAJFHA010000008.1 coordinate 17,273, forward strand.
GTTACGAATGGTATGCCGCATCACAAGATGGGCAGGAGGTGAGTGCCGGTGTGCCCGACCACCCGACCCGAAGGCCCGCAACCCGGCAGGAGCTGGTTGGTTTTTTCGAACATCTTGAAACCGAACTTGATGATGCCGGATTTTTGCGCCCCATCGAGAAACGTCCGTCGATGGTGCGGAATATCCGCAATATTTTTCATCGCACCGAACTGACGGATCAGGATGTGCGGACATTGCGCGGGATCATTGTTTCACTGTCGCGAAAATTCGGTGGCAACCGGAAATGAACCCCGCCCCGATACTGGTTTTTGATTCCGGTCTTGGCGGATTATCCGTTCATGCTGAAATCGTGAAGGCATTACCGCATAAGCAAATTATCTATTGTGCCGATAATGTTGGCTTTCCCTATGGCGACTGGCAGGAAGATAAGCTTGAGTTCCGTATCAAGAAATTGTTGGTGAATCTCAATCAGCGATTTCAACCCCAAGCAATTGTGATTGCCTGCAACACCGCGACGGTCATCGCTCTGGATTTGGTTCGTACGCAACTTGATGTGCCAATTGTCGGAACCGTACCTGCGATCAAGGTTGCGGCGGAGCAAAGTGTTTCACGGATGTTTTCCGTGTTGGCAACGCCTGTCACAATTGGTCGCGAATATACCCGCGATTTGATTGCGAAATTTGCATCGTCTTGCGAAGTTACCCTTGTTGGTTCTGCAAATCTGGCGCGGCTGGCGGAGCGCTATATTCAGGATGGTGAAGTTTCCCATGATGCGGTATTGGCTGAGATTGCGCCGGCATTCGTAGAGGCAGCGCAAGGACGGACTGATCATATTGTGCTCGGTTGCACTCATTTCCCGCTGCTTACCGACATCATGATGAAGGTTGCACCCTGGCCAGTGGCTTTTATCGATCCGGCACCTGCAATCGCACGTCGGCTGGTCGTAATATTGGGTGAAGACGTTGAGCAAGATTCAGATGTGCCTGAGCACAAGTTTTTTTCCACTGCACCAATGTCGGCGCCCACCCTGAAAGCGGTCAAAATGATGGGTCACTTCAAGAGCGCTGAAACGCTTGGCCGCAATACAGTTTGACAGATCGAGTGGCGCGTATTAGAGACCCTGATCCCCGGTATTTCGGCATTTCGGGGCTGCCATACATACCCGCGGATGTGAACTAACCAGACACATCCTGTCGAACCCTTTCAGGGTTTCAGGAGGGATGGCAAATGCAATTAAAAACGTTATAAAACATAAGGTTAGTTAAAAATGACAAAAATTGTCAAGTCCAAGTACAAGCTCGATCGCCGTATGGGCGAAAATATTTGGGGCCGCCCCAAGAGTCCTGTCAATCGCCGCGACTATGGTCCAGGCGAACATGGCCAGCGCCGCCGCAGCAAAATTTCTGATTACGGCATTCAACTGCGCGCCAAGCAAAAGCTCAAGGGCTATTACGGTAATATTACCGAAAAACAATTCAAGCGGGTTTACGAAGAAGCCGTTCGTGTGCGCGGGGATACATCTGAAAATCTGATCGGACTTTTGGAGCGCCGTCTGGATGCAGTTTGCTACCGCGCTAAACTGGCACCGACCGTATTTGCCTGCCGCCAGTTGGTCAGCCATGGCCATTTGCGGGTCAACGGTGTCAAAGTCAACATTCCGAGCTATCGCCTCAAGGTTGGTGATGTGATTGAGGTACGCAATCGGTCTCGTGAACTGGTTATGATCCTGGATGCGATCCAGAATTCAGAGCGTGAAGTTCCTGATTATGTGAATGCTGATCATTCAAAATTGACCGCGAGCCTGACACGGATTCCGCTTTTGGCGGATGTACCGTATCCGGTTATGATGGAACCTAATCTGGTGGTTGAATTTTATTCCCGCTAGTTCCACATACGCAAAATAGAAAATGCCGCTGGAAATTCTGGCGGCATTTTTGATTCCGGGAGCGTTATTTTTTGTCCGTCAGGATAAACGCAGCCAGCAGGGTCAGTATGACGGATGCTGCGAAAAACCAGATCCCCGGCAAGGTATTGGCGTCGCCGATGCCTGAATTTTTGACGTAAAAAATCACCAACGCCAGAACCAATACATCGAGCATTGACCAGCGACCGAGAAGCACGGAGAGGTGTAAAATCCGGTTTGCCATGCGCCCCGACAATGCGGTGGTTATTCCAGCGGCGGTGAGAGCGATGATTTTCAGAGCCGGGAAGGCGACTGAGAAGAGCGCCAGAATCCCACCAAGAAATGTTTCGCCTTCATTCCATAGACCCTGAATGACAGACAAGATCGAATGCCGGTCGGTCAGAAAATAAAACCGGTTGAATTCGATGCTTGGGGAGGTGAGGCCGTGAATCAGAAATACTGCGGCCAAAACAGAAAGCGCCAGACCGGTAACGGCCTGGCGTCTTGTATTCACGACATTTCCTTTTGAATGATCAACCAGCGCAAATTCGTCAGGCGCTGGCGGTCGCGTTCAGGGGAACGCCTTTTTCAACCATATAGTCCTGCAATTCGCCAGCCTGAAACATTTCGCGGACGATATCGCAGCCGCCGGCAAATTCACCCTTCACGTATAATTGGGGAATGGTCGGCCAGTTGGAATATTCCTTGATGCCCTGGCGAAGGTCATCGTTAGCGAGAACATTGACGTCGCCATATTCGACACCGAGATAATCGAGTATCTGCACGAGTTGTCCTGAAAAGCCGCATTGGGGGAAATCCCGAGTGCCCTTCATGAAGAGTACGACGTCGCCCGACTTTACCTGGGTATCGATCCAGGTTTTTACATCGCTCATTTCTGTCTCCTTCGATTATTTTTGGCTTCGGCCTCATGGCCTGCCCCAAACTTATCTAGATAGATAAGGGATCAAACCGGATTTGCAAAGACTTCTGTTATTCGGGCACGCTGGTTTGTAACGCAAGGGCGTGAAGTGCGCCGCCCATATTGCCCTGCAAGGCGTTATAAACCATCTGGTGCTGCTGGACCCGGCTCTTGCCCCGGAAGGCTTCGGACACAACAGTTGCCGAATAATGATCACCGTCACCGGCCAGATCGCGTATCTCTACCCTGGCGTCGGGTAGGGCCACCTTAATCATGTCTTCAATTTCATTTGCCGCCATTGCCATATTAAGATCGCCTCATGATTTCATAAATTGCGGAAACCAGGCTTCATGCCTGTCGCGCAAGTCTTCTATAGATATGGGTTTTGCCTCGCCCAGTTTCAATTCACTGGCCGTTGTTTTGCCAATCTCGGCAATGCCCACACCTGCTTTTTCACAACGATCCCACAATGCGTCGCGATCTTCAAGGCGCAGCGTCATCACATAGCGGCCCTGGTCTTCACCAAAGAAAGCGGCGACCTGGGAAGGGTCGGCTGGAGCGTTGGTAGATGCTCCGATGCCTGAGGCAATGGCCATTTCAGCTAATGCAATCGCTAACCCACCGTCTGAACAATCGTGAACAGCGGTCACTAGATGGTCGTGGATCAGCCCGCGGACCAGGTTGCCGGTTCGCAATTCTTGTTCTAAATCAACGGGAGGTGGTGGACCGTCTTCGAGGTCGCAAATCTCGCGGAGAAAAATAGACTGGCCTAGATGGGTGCCCCAACTATCCGTTGCACCAACCAGCACTATTATTTCATCTTCCGCCGTGAAAGCCATACGGGCGGTATTTGCAAGATCTTCGATCAACCCGACGCCTGCAATAGTCGGGGTCGGTAAAATGGGTTCGTCTTTGGTTTCATTGTAGAGCGACACATTGCCGGATACGACAGGGAAATTTAATGCCCGGCAGGCTTCACCGATGCCTTCGACCGCGCGCACCAACTGGCCCATAATTTCCGGTTTTTCCGGATTTCCGAAATTCAGATTGTCAGATGCTGCTAATGGTGTTGCGCCAGATGCGGTCAGATTGCGCCAACATTCAGCGACCGCTTGTTTGCCACCTTCAAACGGGTCGGCCTCGCAATAGCGCGGTGTTACGTCGGACGAAAAAGCCAGCGCTTTTTTATCGTGACCGGTGACTCGAACGATTGCCGCGTCGGAGCCCGGACGGACAATCGTGTTGCCCTGGATCAGGTGATCATATTGCTCCCAGACCCACCGCCTTGAAGCGAGGTCGGGTGACCCAATCAGGGTCAACAGCGCGTCTGCGATATCGACATCGGGAATGGCACCAGCTTCAAGCGGAGCCTTTGGCGTTGGAGCTACCCAGGGACGGTCATATTCGGGCGCTTCATCACCCAATTCCTTGATAGGCAAATCGGCGACTTCGATGCCGTTGCGCACAACCCGGAAGCGAAGATCGTCGGTGGTGATCCCGACAATCGCGAAATCGAGACCCCATTTTTCAAAAATGCCTCGTGCTTCCTCTTCCTTGGCAGGATCGAGCACCATGAGCATGCGCTCCTGGCTTTCCGAGAGCATCATTTCGTAAGCCGTCATGGCGTCTTCGCGGCACGGCACATGGTCCAGATCGAGCCTGATGCCAAGATTGCCTTTGGCGCCCATTTCAACAGCGGAGCAAGTTAGTCCTGCGGCGCCCATGTCCTGGATCGCGATAACCGCGCCGGACGCCATCAATTCCATGCAGGCTTCCATCAGGCATTTCTCGGTGAAAGGATCGCCGACCTGAACGGTCGGGCGTTTTTCTTCGATGCTCTCATCAAACTCAGCCGAAGCCATGGTAGCGCCGTGGATGCCATCGCGCCCGGTTTTCGCGCCTAGATAAACAACCGGCAGCCCGACGCCTTTGGCTTCCGAGAGAAAAATCTTGTCGGCGTCTGCTAATCCGGCGGCAAAGGCGTTGACCAGAATGTTGCCGTTATAGCGTTTGTGAAAATTGACTTCGCCGCCCACCGTCGGCACGCCAAAGCAATTGCCATAGCCGCCGATGCCGGCAACCACGCCAGCGACTAGATGCCTGGTCTTCGGGTGACCCGGTTCGCCGAACCGGAGCGCATTCATCGTAGCGATTGGGCGTGCGCCCATTGTGAAAACATCGCGCAGGATGCCGCCGACCCCCGTTGCGGCTCCCTGGAAAGGTTCGATATATGACGGGTGATTGTGGCTTTCCATTTTGAAAACAACCACCTGGCCATCGCCGATATCGACAACGCCGGCATTTTCGCCCGGCCCCAGAATGACGCATTCGCCTGTTGTGGGGAGGGTTTTCAGCCATTTTTTCGAAGACTTGTAGGAACAATGTTCGTTCCACATAGCGGAAAAAATGCCCAATTCTGTGAATGTCGGTACCCGCTCAATCAGGTCGATAATTTTCTGATATTCGTCAGGTGCCAATCCATGCTCGGCACCAAGAACTGCGTTGACTTCTGGTTCCGAATTGTTGCCCGGGTCAAGCTTGCTCATGCGGCCCGCCCTATCAGGCTTTCGAACATGATCCTGCCATCGGTACCGCCAAGTAGCGGGTCGATCAAATTCTCGGGGTGGGGCATCAGGCCCATGACATTGCCGTCTGAATTGGTAAGCCCGGCAATATTGTTGATCGAGCCATTGGGATTTCCCTGCATGCTGATATCGCCGTTCGGAGTGCAATAGCGAAACACCACTTGACCGGCATCCTCAATTTTTTTCAGGGTATCGGGATCGGCAAAATAATTGCCATCATGGTGGGCGATCGGGAATCGGATGATCTGGCCGGGTGCATATTTATTCGAAAACCGGGTCTGGTTGTTATCGACTTTCATATGGACATCGTGGCACAGAAAATCGAGACCGGTGTTGCGGGCCAGAGATCCCGGCAATAATCCGGTTTCTGTCAGAATTTGAAAGCCATTGCAGATACCAAGCACGGTGATGCCGGATTTGGCTTTTTTCATCAGGTCAGCGATTACAGGGGAGCGGGCTGCGATGGCACCGGCGCGAAGATAATCGCCATAGGAAAACCCACCGGGGACAACAATCAGGTCCACATCGGGAATATCTGTTTCCTGGTGCCAGACCATTGTTGGGGCCTTGCCCGAGACAAGCTTGATGGCGTCTGCCGCGTCGCGCTCTCGGTTGGTGCCGGGGAATACAAGGATAGCGGATTTCATGCTCGCTGATGCCTGCTGTTCAGTAGAAATGGAAACGGTCTTATGCTGCGCTTGGAATTAATTCGATGTCGTAATTTTCAATGACCGTATTGGCCAGCAACTTGTCGCACATATCGGAGACTTGTTTGCGTGCTGCAACCTCATTGGTTTCAGCCAAATCAATCTCGATCACCTTGCCTTGGCGAACCCCGTCAATGCCGTCAAAATTCAACGAACCCAGAGCCTTCTGAATGGCTTTTCCCTGAGGATCGAGAACTCCGGTTTTAAGAGTGATCAGAATGCGCGCTTTCATTTAATCCTCAGATTCGGTTTTCACCAGCACTGGTCCGGTGCCTTTGGTGACAGGTTCGTTTTCGGTCAAAACGCCAAGGCGGCGGGCGACTTCGCGGTAAGCTTCCAGCATGCCGCCCAATTCCTGGCGAAACCGGTCTTTGTCCATCTTGTCGTTGGTTTTTGTGTCCCACAAACGGCATGAATCCGGGCTAATTTCATCGGCCAGAACAATCCGCATCATATCATCTTCGTAATGGCGACCAAATTCCATTTTGAAATCCACAAGGCGGATGCCGACACTGATAAACATCCCGCACAGAAAATCATTGATCCGGATCGCGAGCGACATGATGTCGTCAATTTCAGGAGGGGTGGCCCAACCAAAGGCGGTGATATGTTCTTCAGACACGATCGGATCATCGAGTTCATCATTCTTGTAGTAAAATTCGATGATGGAGCGCGATAGCTGGGTGCCTTCTTCAGCCCCGAGTCGCGTGACGATAGAACCTGCGGCAATGTTGCGGACCACAACTTCGAGCGGGATGATCTCGACTTCCTTGATCAATTGTTCGCGCATATTCAAGCGGCGCAGAAAATGGGTCGGGATCCCGATCTCATTCAAATTGGTAAAAATATGCTCCGAGATACGATTGTTGAGGACACCCTTGCCGTCGACAATTTCGTGTTTTCGCTTGTTGAATGCGGTGGCATCATCTTTGAAATGCTGTACCAGGGTGCCGGGTTCCGGACCTTCGTACAGGATTTTGGCTTTGCCTTCATAAACCCGGCGACGGCGTTTCATGCCATGCTCCTGAAAGGTGGATAAAGATTAAGCTAGCCCTGCGACCGATTTGCAGTTTAGCCAACAAAAACGTCAAGAATCAGGTATGCGTTCTCTAAAATAACAGAATGGGCAATACCATATAAGAGTGATGGGTACAGTGATTTTTTGTCTGATAAATGCCAGGTAAAAAATTCCATGTGCCACTTGCTGTTGATTTAACCTGACCTGCGAGTTATTCAGAAACAGCCTTTGAATTGTCGGCCAAGCCGCTGGTGGAAGTTTATGCCAGCCATATCCCGGAGTGAAAAAATATGACAACGTTCAACAAGCGCGAAGAGAGTTTTGAAGCCAAATTTGCTCACGACGCAGAATTGAAGTTCAAGGCCGAAGCGCGGCGCAACCGGATGCTTGGGGAATGGGTGGCTGGAAAACTCGGCCTTACAGGTGATGATGTAGATTCGTACATCAAAGATGTCATCAAAGCCGATTTTGAAGAAGCTGGCGACAACGACGTTTTTGTGAAGGTCAAAAAAGACCTGAACGATGCAGGGGTCGATCAGTCCGATCATCAGATCCGCCGCACAATGGACGAATTGTTCGCCAAAGCTATCGAACAGATACAGTCAGACGGCTAAAGTCTCTTTTTTACCCGGTTATCAGGAAACCTAATGACAGCCCCCAGTTTTAAACAGCGGCTGAGCGCCGGTGAAACCCTCTATTCTGCGTGGATGTCCATTCCATCAGCGCTGCATGCTGAATCGCTTGCGGGCGATGGCTGGGACGCGATCGTTCTCGACATGCAGCACGGTCTGATCGCCTATGACGACATGATGGCGTCGGTGGGGGCGATCAATAAAGCAGGGACCATTCCGATTGTTCGTGTGCCGGTGGCCGATGACGGGTTGCTGGGACGCGCGGCGGATACTGGTGCCGAAGGTATTATTTGCCCGATGATCAATTCCGGTCAGGATGCGTCGTGGTTTGCGCGTTCGATAAAATATCCGCCAGACGGACAACGGTCATGGGCACCCAAGCGCGCGCTTGCTTTGATGGGCATGGATAACGCAACGTATCTGGCTCAGGCCAACGATCTGCTGGTATCCATGGCCATGGTCGAGACCAATGTGGCGCTTAAAAATATTGACGCGATTTGTTCCACTCCCGGCATCGACATGATTTTTGCCGGTCCGAATGACCTTTCGGTAAACCTGACCGATGGCAAATTTGTCGACCCGACCCGGCCCGAGGTCATGAAGGCGCTTGAACTGATGGTTCGGAAATGCGCTGCCCACGGCAAATTTGCCGGGGCATACGCCAATAATGTCGAGATTGCCCGGATCTACCGGGATATGGGATTTCAGTTTATCAATGTTGCTAATGATCAGGCCTTTCTTGAGGCGGGCTCACGGGGTGCGCTGGCGACGGTAAAGTCCTGAATCGAGATAATTATGAGGGGACGGTTCATTGCCGGTTGGAAGTCGTGAAAAAGCGCTTGATCTGATGATCGATGTGATGCTGTCGGCGGGACCCGTTAGCAGCTTAACTGACAAGTATTTCACCCATACGCGCGAGATTGTTGAGGCGGTTGGCGATTGCGAAGTTATCTACGCGGTCTTCATGCGCCGCCGGGTTATTGCCGCTCTTGAACCGGCCAAGCGGCTGGTTGAGAGGCTGGCGCCCAATTCAGAAGTAAAAACTTTTTTTTCGGACGGGGAAATTGTGCCGTCTGAAACCAAAATTATCGAGCTTCGCGGTCCATATTCGGAGCTCTCTGAAGTTGAAACTCTGGTCTTGCAGAAAATTGGTGTGCCGTGCGTATGCGCCAACAATGCTTATGAGATGTGCCGTGCGGTGCCGGATGCCGGTTTCATCGATATGCATGCGCGGCATGCTTCGGGGCCGGAAATGAACTTGCTGGCAGCCTACGGCGCCTCGGTTGGGAGCGAAGCAGCTAAAGCGAAGAACAAAGACGTAACCGGGTTTATTGGGTCATCTCAAGACCTTACAGCGCCTTTTTATGGCGCATTGCGTGGTTCAGGCACCATGCCGCACGCGCTTGTCGGGTATACCGACGGCGATGTAGTGCAATCGCTCAAGCTGTTCGCTGAAACCCATACGGATGTAGATATGCTGGTTGGGCTGGTGGATTATAACGGTCTCGAAGTCACAGATTCCCTTCGTTCAGCCGACTGGTTTTATAACGAAGCGAAGTTGCATGAAAGCGATCGGAAATTGGGAATTCGTCTGGATACCCATGGCGGACGGTTTGCCGAAGGGCTGGATTACGAAAAATCCGTCACCACAGTCGGCGATTGGCTCGGGGTGCACGGGGAATATAATATTGTTGAAGCGGTTCTGGGCGCACGGGCCTTCCAGCTTGATGCCAGCAACATGCTGGTGGACCAGGTGCGGCGTTTGCTGTTTGGTAAAGGGGTCTCAGTCGCATCGATCATCCATGTACGTCGGGCGCTTGATAGTGAAGGCCATGAACGGGTGGAAATCGTCGCGTCATCCGGGTTCGATTCTCAAAAATGCCAGGTGATGGGGGCCGCCAACGCACCGGTTGATTTCATCGGAACTGGCAGTTTCATGCCCGCGACCTTGTCGGAAACATATGCGACCGCGGATATTATTTCCTACGATGGCAAGAAGAGGGTCAAGGTTGGCCGGGAATTCCTGATCAAATAGCTGAACATGCGGCGGCGCTAGTTTTTGCCGTGAAAATGTTTGTCCAGCACTTTACCAGATCGCATCACTGCGCCCGCCCAATGTTTGATTTCTCGTGGGAACACCGGCGGAAAGCCTCGTAAAGACGGGAGCGGAATATTGTAGGGCCGGTACGTGCTGCCGAGAATTTCATCGGCAATCTTGGCAACTTCAGAAATATCCTGTCGGGGTCCTTCGCGTAAATCGCAGGTGATTTTCAGGGGAGAAATGCGAGAACCAACCTGTGGTTGTTCGATCTTGATGTCGTCAGCTTTTTGCACATTCCCGAGGTAAGGAAATTTAGGGATCGTCGCTTCAAGAATTTTACCGGTCCCGGTACGGTTGGCAAAATCAGAAATATGACCAATTCCGTCCTTACGTATTTCTGGTGAGCACAGGTTCAGTGCGGTTATAATATGCCCGTACCAGCCCTCAAAATTGATGTTCAATGTACCGCTGAGAAATTTATCGTTGACGTCGCAAAGTTCGGCCAGCAAAAGTGCGGCTCCGGACTTGATGCGTACATCAATCTTCGCCTGTATTGGGTCGCTTTGCACTTCAGAAATGAAAGAATTTGCAGAGCTGTTTGCGGGTTTCGATAGCTTCTTGCTGTCATTGAAGAAGGCTGCCCCCGTGCTAGCACTGGATTCTCCGGAGATCGTCACCGGATGCCGCAACCAAAGCAAATCCTTGATGCATGCCAGATTGGCCATAGCTGTATAAACGTCAGGAACAGGGGAGTTGAAATACGCCTCTGTCCGGCTGGAAACCTTGTCTATGAGGTGACGCGAAACGCAGCCATGATAAATATTTGCGCCGTGTCGATATTGTGGTTGTTTGGCTGAAGCAAAATCTTTCAGAAGCCGACTGGCCGAGCGTTTTTCAATCTGGCCAAATACAGAAGAGTTTGGAATTTGAAGTATTCCGGATGTTTTGTGCGGTGGGTCTTGCATCCAGTTATAATGGAGCAGTCGCCAATTTATGACATCCGGTTGGTGTTTCATCAGCAACGAACGCAATATCTTTATGCCGCCAGACAATACGGCGTCGTCGTCACCGATGAAAATGACATAATCACCAGTTGCGTGGGACAGGGCGAATTCGAAATTTTCGCGCATCGAAACACGCTTGCCGGTATTTACGTATTTGACGCGGGGGTCGGTGCAGGCTCGAACAATATCGCCCGTACCGTCCTGGCTGGCATTGTCGCTGACAATTATTTCAAAATCCTCATCATCCACACGTATCGCGGTTTCGAGGCAATATTTGAAAAATTGTGCGCGTTCTCTGGTTGGGATAACAAGTGATATTTTCACGTTCTTATCCGAAAACACGGCTGAAAATCAGGTCCACATTCTTGGTGTGGAAACCGAGATCAAACAGGGCTTCCAGATCAGATTCCTGAATCGCTTCCATGACCTGTGCATCTTTTTTGAGAAAGTCGAGGAACTGTCCTTCACCCCGCCATACCGGCATGGCGTTGCGCTGAACTATGCGATAGGCGTCCTCGCGGGCAACACCGGCCTGGGTCAACGCCAGCAGGATACGCTGGGAATGGACCAGCCCGCCGAGCTGGTCGAGATTGCTTTGCATACGGTCGGGATAGACCAGCAATTTGTCGATGACACCGGTCAAACGTCCGAGCGCGAAATCCAGCGTGATGGTGGCGTCCGGTCCGATCATCCGCTCAACCGAAGAGTGAGAGATATCGCGTTCGTGCCAGAGGGCGACATTTTCCATGGCAGGCAAGGCAAAGCTGCGCACCATGCGCGCCAAACCGGTCAGATTTTCTGTCAGGATCGGGTTGCGTTTATGGGGCATGGCGGAGGAGCCCTTTTGCCCTTCGGAAAAATATTCTTCCGCCTCCAACACTTCGGTGCGCTGTAGATGGCGGATTTCGGTTGCCAGACGCTCGATTGAAGATGCGGCGACACCGAGAGTTGCGAAAAACATGGCGTGGCGGTCGCGGGGAATAACCTGTGTCGAAATCGGTTCAGGCGTTAGGCCCATTTTTTCCGCCACATGGACTTCGACCCGGGGGTCAATATGGGCAAAGGTGCCGACCGCGCCGGACAGGGCGCAGGTGGCGATTTCCGCGCGCGCTGCTTCAAGCCGTGTGCGGGTGCGGTCAAACTCGGCATAGGCTTGCGCCATTTTCAGACCAAATGTCACCGGTTCCGCGTGGATACCGTGGCTGCGGCCGATGCATGGGGTCATTTTATGCTCAAACGCACGGCGTTTCAGGGCTTCAAGCAGTTTGTCGATATCTGCCAGAATAAGGTCGCTAGCTTGCACCAATTGTACGCTCAAACAGGTATCGAGCACATCCGAAGAGGTCAGTCCCTGATGCACAAACCGGGCGTCAGGTCCGACAATTTCTGCCAGGTGGGTCAGGAAGGCGATGACGTCGTGTTTGACTTCGGCTTCGATGCTGTCGATCCGGGCAACATCGAACACCGCTTTGCTGCCTTTTTCCCAAATGGTTTCTGCAGCCTCTTTCGGGATAGTTCCAAGCTCTGCCATGGCAGTGGCGGCATGAGCTTCTATTTCAAACCAGATACGGAACTTGTTGGCGGGCTCCCATATGGAGACCATGTCGGGCCGGGAATAGCGCGGGATCATTTGAAAAACCTGTTATTTGTGCCGGATAAGTCATCCTCGTAGCAGACCCGATCATACAGGACAATGAGGCGATTTGCATGCGGATCAATTTACCAGCGCGGGAATAGCGATAAAGCGCAAATTAGGCCCTTCAAAGCCGACACTCATGACCCGTATCAGAACGATCAACTGGTTGGGGGCGTTATAATCGCCATGGAGAATCACGTCCGAGATGCCGTAACCTAACGGGCAATGACGTGACGATGGGATTGATTGATCCTGATGCAGTTGTCGGACCGGTTGGTTCTGATCCAGAGTTAGAGAAAGAGTGAAGCCGCGAATGTCCGGCTCGAACCCATTGCATCCGGCTGCTGGCAGCGAGAATTGGTTGATATCTAGCTGCCATTCGGCACCGATCTGGTTAGTCGGGCGAAACGCAACATGATGGGCATCGGCGCCAATTTCAGTGATCGGGTTTGATGCGAGCAGAATGCCTGCTTCACGGATGCCGAGCGAAGAAATTGCCCCGGCTGCTTTGTCAGCGGTGTTGGCGCGGGCCTCGTTCAGGCTTTGGGCTTCATCATCAAGTCGGGTTCTGAAGGGTGATCCACCAGCCCAGCTATCGTTGGCTATATTCAGGATAAAAATATCCGAATAGGGAAACCCCGAACCATCCTGGACGCCAAATTGTTCAAACGCGAAATAGGCACCGTTTTCGGAAAACCCAATGATGCGCCGTTCAGCATGATCACCGGCCTTGGCGTGATTGATCCCAAGCAGGATTGTTGCAGCGAGTGAAAAACAAAGTGCAAGAAAGCGCATGGTCAATCTCCTGTGCGTAAGGGAGCGTTGGGCATTATCCTGTCGGCAATCAGCTTCAGGATGAAGGGTAGCAGATAAATTGGAAACTGGGCCAGGGCGCAATAAACCCAGGTTAGATCAGGAATGCTGCCGGCAATCGCCGCGACGATCAGGCCGACCGACCGGTTGCCGTTGACGATGCCCATTGTGAAAGCCTCTGTCCGTCCGCCGGACCAATAGAGCGTTGACAGGATCAGGATGAATAAAGCGGCCATCCCGAAGGCCAGTGCGGTTAGGCCGCCGATCAATACGGGTTGATCGAGAATTTTCTGACCGATGCCATCCATAAAGGCGACGGCGAAAACGAAAAGCGCAATAATCAACAAACCGTCGATGGAGCCGGTATTTGCGCTGACCCGGGCGTCGCCTGCTATGAAGCGCAATAAACCGGCAGCCAGGATCGCGCCTGCGATTAGCGTGAATAACTGGATTGCCAGATTTAGCGTCGAGATTTCAACGCTGGCATCAGCGAACAGGCTCATGATCAGCGGGACGGATATTGGTGTTACCGCGACGCATGCCAACAGGATCGCCATGGCCAGCGGGCCATCAAGGCCGATCAGGTATATCAGCGCCGGGGCCGACATAAGCGGTGGCGAAGCGGCCATGATCAGGATTGCGAATGCGATATCCGGCGACAAGTCCCAGATGCCGCTGATCCGCAAAAAGGTACCGACAACAAGCGGAAAGACGATCATGATGACAAGCGTCGCGCCACCAATCCGCCGCGGGCGGCGGACAATGTCCTTCAAATGATCAAGATCCACCCGTGCCATGGTGAGTGCTAAAATCACAAATATCGTGACGGCGAGCCAGGGCCTGAAGAAGGAAGCCAATTCGGGCAGGGCTAGGCCGAAGAAAATCCCGGCGGCGACGCCGATGGTGCCAAGCTTCCCGATCAATGCAAGTGGGTTGAAATTCATGGCTAATAGTGTGATTTGAGGGAATGTCTGTCGAGCAAAAATATGATGTGATCGTTCTTGGTGCGGGGATTGTCGGGGTATCTGCCGCCAATCATCTGCTTCGCAAGGGGAAACGGGTTGCCCTTGTTGACCGCCGCGAGGCAGGCGAAGAGACCAGCCATGGTAATCTGGGCGTGATTGAGCGGGACGGCTTTGTCCCGATCACGTTCCCTACAAATTTATCCGCGATCCTGAAATATGCGTTGAACCGGGAAACCGAAATGCATTTTCACCTTGGGGCGCTCATAAAAATGTTGCCCTGGCTGTGGTCTTTGAAAAAGGCATCGAGCCCGGAGCGGATCAAAAAATTTGCTGAAACCATTTCCGTGGTCGAGGCGAAAGCTGTTGGCGCTCACCGCGATCTGGCACGGGGGGCGGGGGCGGAGCATTTTTTCAGAGATACAGGCTGGGTGCGGTTTTTTAGAACCGAGAAATCTTTTGCCGGTCTCAAAGACCATCTGGAATTTTCAGATACCTATGGTGCGCCATACGAAATTTTGACAGCGCAGGAATTGCAGGAAATTGAACCTCATATCGCGCCGGTATTTCATCGGGCGATCTGGTGGAAAGATACCCAAAGCGTGGCCAGTCCGGGCAATGTGACAAAGGCCTATGCCGCGCTGTTTTCAAATAGCGGTGGTGAATTCCTGATCGGTGATGCCAAGAGCTTGAAGCAAAATGACGATGGCACCTGGTCGGTGGAAACAGAAGCTGGCCAAATCAGCGCCAAAGATGTTGTTGTCGCGCTTGGGCCCTGGTCGATGGATATCCTCAAACCTTTGGGCTATTCGTTTCCGTTCGCGATCAAGCGGGGGTATCACCAACATTTTGCGCCGCGCGGCAATAAAACCCTGTCCCGGCCTATCGTTGATTCCGATTTTGGCTACGCCGTTTCGCCGATGGATCAAGGTATCCGCCTGACGACGGGGATTGAATTTGCGGATCGGGAAGCTCCGCCGTCACCTGTGCAGCTTGAACGAGCAACAAAAATCGCACGCGAAGTTTTTCCTTTGGGGGAGGCCGTTGAGGATGAACCCTGGAAAGGCCAGCGGCCCTGCTTCCCGGACTCATTGCCTATTGTGGGTCCTGCACCCCGACATAAAGGCCTGTGGCTTGATTTTGGTCACGGACATGTAGGGTTTACCATCGGTCCGATCACCGGCCAGTTGATGGCGGAAATGGTGTGCGGGGAAGAGCCTTTCACCGACCCGTCGCCTTATAGCGCGACCCGGTTTTAGGGCTTGAATTTTTCCTGCCATGTCTGCCAGACGCCATCGCCAAATCCGGTTGCAAGATAAACGCCACGAGCGATTGAACGGGCAACAGTGTGTGCTGCTGCGGAGCCAATTTCAGCAAGAGCCTCAGGTTCGTTGGTGACCGGTTTTTCGCCGGTCGCGAGACAGAATACGATGTCGCCATCATAGGGTGTGTGGACCGGGTGCAGGGCGCGGGCCATGCCGTCATGGGCCATGGTGGCGATCCGTTTTGCTTGTATCGGGGTCAGGTCGGCGTCGGTTGCCACGATTGCGAGAGTTGTATTTTCGCCGGGTCGGGCTTTGTGGTTGAAGGTGCGTGCGCCGTCTGGTGCCTTTTCGGGGCTGCCGATGTCACCAAACTCGTCGCCAATCTCAAAAGGTGCTGCCCAAAAATACCTGCTATTTCCCATTGTGGCACTGCCAACCGCATTGACCGCGGCTAAGGCTCCGACAAGGTATCCGCTTTCTGTAATCTCAGACGCACTGCCGAGGCCACCCTTTAATCCGAAAGTTGTAGCGCCATACCCTGCGCCAATACTACCCAAGTCAAATTGTTTCGAAGTGCATTCGCATGCGGTGCGGCCAAGGGCGGGGTAGGGGGAATTTTTGCCCCAGTCTTTATCACCACCATTCAGAAGATCGAACAGGATCGCACCGGGGACAATCGGGATTCTCTCGAAGGGGGCTTCTTCCGGGCCGATCGGGAAACCGCGCCCATTGTCACGCAACCAATCCTGTACGCCAGATGTGGCACGCAATCCGAGCGCCGAGCCGCCGGATAGAACCAAAGCGTCGATTTTGTCCACCAGATTTTGAGGGTCAAGGGCGTCGGTTTCGATGGTTCCCGGACCGCCGCCGCGAACGTCATAAGCGCCGATAATACGTTCATCCGGCAAAATGACTGTAACGCCAGTTCGGACCGTTTTGTCGTGGGCATTACCAACCCGAATTCCAGGGATATCGGTTATGAGATTGTTGGTGCCAGTCTTTGTCATTATGTCTGCTACTTAACGGGTATGAAATTTGATCACTATTCTGTCACAGGTTTGTGGGCTTGTGTTCACAATCTAGCGAGGCGGGCGGACTCAACTTGCTTTCCCTGTTGATCTGGCTACACCAGATTGAGTTTCAGCATTTGAATTTAATGACAGGCGCACTTTTATGGAAAGTCTGACAATTTCGGGCGTATTCCTGGCTGGGTTGATTAGTTTTCTGTCGCCTTGTGTGTTGCCGCTCGTGCCGCCCTATCTTTGCTATCTGGCGGGTACGACGCTTGATCAAATTTCCGATGAAGAGGGTGTGTCGCGGACGGTGTATTTCCGTATTGTGTTGTCTGCAATCCTGTTTGTCGTCGGGTTCACAACTGTCTTCATTTTCCTTGGCGCAAGCGCAACTTCGATTGGGCAGTTTTTGGTCTCTTATCCTGAATGGCTGTCGCGCATTGCCGGGGTGATCATTGTGATCATGGGGCTGCATTTTCTTGGTGTTTTCCGCATTCCTCTCCTCAACCGGGATACCCGTTATCATGGCGATACCGGGACTGGCACCTATCTGGGAGCCTATTTTATGGGGATTGCATTTGCCTTTGGCTGGACACCTTGTATCGGTCCGGTTCTGGGCGCGATCCTGTTTGTAGCAGCGGGTCAGGAAACGGTTGGTGAGGGGATGGGGCTGCTTGCCATATATTCCCTCGGGCTTGGATTGCCGTTCATTCTGGCTGCTGCTGCGGTGCGTCCGTTCCTGAAATTCGCCGCTGGCTTTCGTCAATATCTCGGGCATGTGGAAAAATTCATGGGCGGCATGCTGGTATTGTTCGGAATATTATTTTTCACCGGCTCCATGAGCAACATCGCCTATTGGCTGCTCGAACACTTTCCAGCCTTGAGCCAATTCGGATAGCGGTTCGCGTCTCTGCCTTCAAAAAATTTTCCAAGCTTTTTATGTCTGTTTGCGGGTTCCGTCCGCAGTTCGAAATTATTCTCCGTCTGGTTGAAGATGTCCTTGACAACGTATTCTACCTTCTAGTAGGTAAAACGTATTGATAAAGGAGACTGCTATGACGACTGAACTCTATTGGCTATCGCTCACAATGCTCATGACGGCTCTGTTCTGGGTTCCGTATATTTTGAACCGGATCAAGGTCATGGGTATGATCCCGGCTATGTCTGAAATGGACGTTGATGGAAATCACCATGATAGCTGGGGCGCACGTTGCCAGGCAGCGCATAAAAATGCGGTTGAAAACCTCGCAATTTTTGCACCAGCCGTTCTTGTGCTGCATGTCCTAGGTGGCGGTACTGCTATTACGGCCAGTGCGGCGATGATCTATTTTTTCGCGCGTCTGGCTCACTATTTCATTTATACGTTCGGGGTTCCATTTCTGCGCACCATCAGTTTTGCGATAGGGTGGTTTGCAACGGTGGCGATTATTCTGACCATTCTCGGCTGGATTTAAGGTCCATCCTTTATTGCTAGCACCATTAAGCGGGTCCGGAATTTGCGCCGGACCCGTCTATGTTCAAATTCGACCGGATACCTGAATGAATACCAAACAAATCAACGATCTCGTGAATGCTGATTTTAATAAGCGAGTGGTTCTCGATACCAACGCGCTTCCCTGGATACCTTCGCCCCAACCGGGTGTAGACCGAAGGTTGCTGGACCGAATTGGCGGTGAAGTAGCACGGGCCACATCGATCGTTCGCTATACCCCTGATAGCTTCTTCCCTGGTCATCTTCATGCCATGGGTGAAGAATATCTTGTGCTGGACGGCGTGTTTTCAGACGAACACGGGCATTATCCGGCAGGCACCTATGTGCGCAATCCGCCCGGTAGCCGGCACACGCCATTTACCGAACCCGGTTGCACGATATTGGTGAAGCTTCGCCAGATGCTACGTGAAGATAATAAGCGTATCGTGATCGAACCTGATCAACGCATGTTCGAGGTGGGGACTAGTGTCGGGCATGACATCGCCACGCTCTTTAATCATAAGAATGGGGATGAAAAAGTCTCCATCGAGAGATTTGCTGCGGGAACCACAATGCCGCGACAATCAATCATTGACGGCGAAGAAGTTTTTGTTTTGTCCGGCGCGATCAGTGATGAGCATAGGGATTATGGACCTGGGACGTGGATACGTAGTCCGAATGGATTTGAATGTGAAATCAAGAGTAAAGATGGCGCTGTGTTGTGGCGCAAACAAGGACATTTGAGCCAAGCTCGCTTGGCACCCGAGCATGCGTAAAGCGGACGAAGTGACGGCATCCGGGACCAGGGAAAAGATTCTCGATAGCGCGCAACATTTGATCCAGACCCGGGGCTATAGCGCGATCAGTTATGCACATATCGCTGAAGAACTGGAAATTCGCAAGGCCAGCATACATTATTATTTCCAGTCAAAAGCCGATCTCGGTGTCGCCGTCGTGGAGCGATATACCTCGATGTTTGACGGGGCGTTGGCGGCAGTTTTAGAAAATGAAAGCCTGACCAACCGGCAAAAAATTGAAGCCTATTTCCAACCCTATCGCGATTTTGCGGATCAGCCTGAAACGGTATGTCTTTGTGGGGCGCTTGCTGGTGAATTTGCGGCGTTGCCTGAGGAAATGCAGGCACGAACATCTGGATTTTTTGTGTCCCATCAAGACTGGCTGACCAGCGTGTTGACCGCAGGTGAGGGAAATGAAGAATTCCGTTTGCCGGGGCCACCAGACAAGTTTGCACGCATGACGTTCAGCATGTTGCAGGGTGCCCTGCTGATCAAACGCTCGACCGGGGATATATCTCAGATGGACGATGTGATCGAAATGCTGCGGGGACAGATGGTATCTTAGACAGAGTCGTTGTCAGGTGAAGCGTACCTGATCTGGCGTTTCTCGCTTATCCCGGTATCGAATTGGCGGTCATAGTCGAGCGCAAACAGCATCATGGCGCGTTCGGTAATTGCGGTGATGGTCAGGGCAGGATTTACGCCGAGTGACCGGGGTAATGCGGACCCGTCGCAAACGTACAAGCCTTGATGAACCTCGTCACTGTTCCCGGTGAATACGCGGCATTTGTGGTCAATTGTTCCGTTTTCAGCGTTATCGCCCATGGAGCAACCGCCCAGCGGGTGCACGGATACAAGGTTACGACCGAGCATCTTGGACCATGCGGGATTATCTACATATGTGCCACCCAGTGCGGCGGTGGCTTTTTTCAGGGTATCGCTGATGTTCTGGAATACAGGGCGTTTGCCTGCGTCTTCCCAGTCAATTTTGAGTTTGTCGTTTTCAAGGTGCATTTCACCGTCGCTGCCGTCATGCGCCATCACCAGATATGTCATGGTGGCGTTGACCGATCCAGTGTAGGCACCAAGGGCAAAGCTTTTGAGCATCCGCCCTTTTTCCGCGAAGAAATCGCGAATGCCGTGGTCGGTATCCTTGCCGAAAAATGTTCCTGTACCCGCCATCAATTCAGGCAGGGCGGGGCCGAGAACGCTTGGAATGGCACCTTCCTGAATGACCATGCCATCATCAAGATTTTCTGTGTCGCGCAGATCGATAAGACCGGCAATGACCGGCCCGACCGGGGCTTTGTCGACAATCGGCGGGTGGCCGACGCCGACGGCATCAACCTGCTCGTCGCAATTATAGCCAAAGGCAATCACATCACCGTTGCCAGAAAAACCTTTGCCTAACTGATCTGAGAGGTCGAGGCCGTTTTCTTTTGAGCGCAGCAATATTTCCGTGCTGCCCAGAGTGCCAGCGCCGAGTGTCACTATGGGAGCCGAGAGGGTGCGTAAGTCCGCGCCGTCTGCGTCATCGTCGAGATCGCGGTAGAAAATGAGCCAATTATCGCCATCGCGTTCAATATGGTGAACCTGAATTCCCGCAAAAATTTCTGCACCATGATCAACAGCGTCCGGCAGGTAATTCATGGGGATGGTGTTTTTTGACCCCACATTGCAGCCCGAGCAGCAGTCACCGCACAAGGTGCAAGCGGGCTGCACCATGCCCGGAATGTTTCCTTCTGTCCGGTCTTCAAAGGTAACGTTGATGGGTGGCAGAACGACTTCTGCGCCAAGCGCTTTGGCGGATTTCCTGAATGCATCCAGTTTTGCCAGTTTGACATCATCAGGGTAGGTGGCGGGGGTCAACATGGCTTCGGCGCGGCGGTAGCCTTCTTGAAGCCCGTCTTTGCGGTCTTTGCGTAAGGCGGCAGGCCAAAATTCTGTGTCAAAAACCCGGTCGTCCGGGTGTAGCATCACGTTGCCGTTGATGAGCGATGTGCCGCCGATACCGCATCCCACAAGGACGCTAATTCCCTTATTGGTGTGGAGATCAAAAAGAGCAGTTTCGTTGCCTAGCTTGGTGAAGCCCAGATCAGCCTGAAAAGATTCAAGCCCATCGCCGAGTGTTTTGGGAAAATTGCCAGGCAGGATTTCTTGGCCTCGCTCCAGGACCGCTACCCTTAGCCCCATGCGTGATAGCCGTGATGCCGAAGTTCCGGCGCCATATCCAGAACCAACAACAATGGCGTCATAGTTTTCCTGAAGACCGGTCTTGTTTTTTGAGAGATTTTTCAAAATAAATGTCCGTTTTTATAGGCTTCGAGATCAGTTTAGGGGACCGATTTTCTCGATTAATTCTGGTTCCGGCTCAGGCCAGGGCCGGTTGGTGCCGAAAATCCGTGGGACGCGCGCGATTTTCATTGCATAAACAAAGAGTTCACCCTTGGTATTGATTTTCAGCCTCAGGAAATTTTTATAGTCCTTGATACGCAACGACGAGAAGGAATTCGTCCATTGATGATGGAGCAGATTGACGGCTGCACAGAGATAAGTCCCAAAAATTGTTCCGCCAATAATGCCCCCAAAGGTTACCATTAGAAGCGACGCCAATGCAGGCAGCCAATAGCTAGTTGTTATGTCGATGCCGAGACTTGATATGATGGTCGAAGACAATTGAACGCTGAAACAGAATGCTAGCAACAGACCAACAACATGTGCCAGAGTATGGAAAAATCCGGCAACGATTTTAAGACCGGTACTGCCTTGGGAAAAACTTGCCAGCGCACCCCAAACGGCAGCGAATACAGCAAAAAATTCCGGTGACACAAACAGCGTTCGAACAAATTTTCCTGCAATTTCTTGTAATGCGTCCACCATGTTGGCATCGTGACCGAGAATAGCCAGAAATGCGTCGGAGAGGCCAATATCTGCGGTGATGCTGCGGGTTTGGAGGAACCAGGCGAGGAACGCGTATATCAAGCCGACAGCGGTTGCAAATTCAAGATTGATGAACGGCAATAACAGGTTTTTGAAGGATATCTGGCGCGAGCGCGCGATGGACGGGTATGCGGTAACGCGCCGATAATGGTCCGGGTTGCCATCGTCGTTCATATCAAGAGCGAGGGTTTCTGGCGTTGGATGGGTCGGGTGCATAAAGGCCCCGCCACCGCCTGCTGTAATCAACGTTGGCTGGTTATGATCCTCGACGCCATCGTAGCGGAGATAATGATGCTGATCACCAGATATCAGGAGGTCAATTTCGGCGCCGTTTTTTGTGAGTAAATCGTGGAGGGTGCGCAAATTGGCCATCATGCGCGGGTCCTTGTAATGATTCGACAGAACCCAGCTTGGGGTAGCGGTGCATAATATAATTTTTTGCCCTGCCTTTAGGTGGCGATCCGCCATCAGGCTAAAATATTCGGTCTGGGCCCGGTCCAGATAATTTCCAAACTGGTCGTCGGCACCAATCACCCACCAGTCACCGGGAAGTCTGAGGGTGAAATAGCTGCGCCGCTGGCGGGTTTGCCAACCGCCAATGACCTGGCCCTTTTTGTCTGACTCTTTGGCGCGATCAAATCGGGCGGCGCTGATCAGGTTCATGAATGCCTGGAGGCCATCATACCAGTCGTGGTTTCCGGGAATGGCATACAAGTCGGCGAATGGTTCCACGCTGTCAGAATTATCCACATCACCTTTGGCGATGCCCCTTGCAGCTTCGCGGAGGGGAACAATAAACCTGTCTTCGTAATTCTCTTTGGAAGGATTGGGGTAGACCAGGTCGCCGCCAATAACCAAAAACCTACCACGTGGCAAAGTTTCGTCACCGATCGACAATTCGTCTTTTGCAAGACACCGGGCAACTGCGTAGGCCGGATCAAACCCGTCACCTACGTCGGCGGAAAAATCAAACCAGAAATCCTTGTTGGTATTGCCTGTTCGGTAATCGACAATGCCAGAAAATTTGGCCTTGCTGATCGGGTCGCCTTGTTCCTGTGTTTCCCGATTGTCTGCCAGACCACCAACAACAAGCGCTGCTGCGGCACGCAAGCCGATGCCGGCAAGCGCCAGAGGAGCATACCAGCGCACCATGTCTTTGCCTTGAGTCCCGAGGGTTGGGGTCGGTGCAATTTCTGGCCTGTCAGGCATTTTTTTAATATCCAGCTCTGGCGGAGGTAGTTGTACTCATCGACACCGAGTTGGACTTTACCCCTTCCATTTCAAAACTCTTCATCGCGTTTCTCGCATAAGAAATACCGAAGGCCAATCAATGAAAAGTCAAAATGTTGTCATAACAAAATGCTCTACCAACAGAAATATATTGCCTGTCCGGCTGAAAACGGGATTTACCCACCAAGTCACAAGACCTATTATCATTGGATGACGGAATTGCTCTCGGTACCGCAGTTTCATCTGTATGGGGAAGACCTCAACGACACCGCTTATGACTTTGTACATGCGGAGCCAATACAGGTGCGTGCGCGGCAGGCTGGCGGCCTGATATCGCTTCATCGCCACAAATATCTTCGGCAAGTGGTGTTCCTCACTCACGGGCGCTGTACCTGCACAATTGAAACTAAATCCCATCACCTTGTTGGACCAGTTTTGGTGCTGCCGCCGCCGGATGTAGCTCACGGCTTCCAGTTTGATAGCAATGCTGAAGGCGTGGTGATCAGTTTCACCGACGATGTGGTGCGTGGGAAGACCGGTTTGCGGGGTGGTCTGCACGAGCGCCTGATGGCAGCCCAACGGGCCATGTTTGTGGAGATCAAGAAAGACCGGGTCGCACGCCGCCTGAAGCGTGTGGCGGGGGATATGGTTGGCGAGATCGCGTTGCGACGCGATGGTTACGAGATCGCCATGAAATCCGGGCTCGCCTTGATCATTGTTGAAATCTCGCGGCTGATTGGTGTAGGCGGGGCCGAAGGCAACGAATACAATTCCTTTACGGATGAGAAAATTGAACGGCTTCGCCAACTCATCGAAGATAATTTCCACGAGACCCGCCATCTGACCGATTATGCCGGCTGGCTCAACATGACGCCGGACCGTTTGAACGAACATTGCAAACGGATCACGGGACAGACAGCCGGGTCAATGGTTCGCCAGCGTTTGTTGATCGAAGCCAAACGGCAACTTGTCTATAGCGGTTTATCGGTAAGTGAGATTGCCTACGATCTCAATTTTTCAGATCCGTCTTATTTTTCCAGATTTTTCCGCAAAGCCACAGGCGCGACGCCGCAGCAATTTCGGCTTGACCCGGACCAGGAATGATCTGCCGCTGATCGTCAGCCATCTTTCAAAAATTCAAGCACCGCTTTGTTGAATCCTGCCGTGTCTTCAATATTCGACAAATGAGCACCATCAAGGGTCACTGACGTCGCGCCGGGAATGGCATCAGCAATCGCTGCGCCATGGTCTGGCGGTGTGGCCACGTCATGCTCGCCAATGATCACCAATACCGGAACAGGGACGGATTTGTTGCTGTCCCGGTTGTCCATGGCTGCAATGGCCCAGCAGCACCCACAATAGCCAATCGGCGGGGTGGTCAGGATCATGTCGCGGACCTTTAGAATGGCTTCCGGGTCATCCGCCTGAAAATTTTCTGTGAACCAGATATTGGTGATCATATCGACGCCGGCTTTCATACCGCCATCCATGATCATGTTCACCCGGTCCTCCCAGGTTGTCGCCCCCTTGGGCATATAGGCGGATGTGTTTGCAAGCACCATGCGGTTAAACCGCGAGGGGGCGTTGGCTGCCATCCATTGCCCGATCATGCCACCCTTCGAGAGACCACAATAATTGGCTTTCTCAATGCCCAAATGATCGAGCAGGCCCAGGGCATCGTTCGCCAGCATTTCAATAGAATACGCTCCATCTGGCGCTCCGGATTTTCCGTGACCGCGGCTATCGTACCGCACTAACCGGAATGACTTGGTAAAGTCTTCCACTTGCCGGTCCCACATATGGAGATTGGTACCAAGCGAATTGGACATCAACAAAACTGGCGCATCGTCAGAGCCGTCGATCTGATAATAGATGCTGGTGCCGTTGATCATGGCTTCGGGCATGGAAGTCTCCTGCTGGTACGAAGGTTTTAGACGGAGCAAAGCTCGCTGATTTATTCCCCAAATGCCAGAAAAAACCTGTCTCAATTCACAATAATGAAAATACCCGGTGAGTTTCGGGGCTAGCCGTGGTTGCATTTTTTGACTGGGTAAACTGGAATTGATCAAAAAAAGGGGCTGGTGCATGTTCCAAACCTTGACCATCGCCCTTCAACGCGCAAAACTTAGCGCTTCAAATAAGGCAGCACCTTCAGGGTAAGCTGCTGAGGGGCCTATTATATTTATTTTGTGAGGAGGATGTTTATGCCAACCGTATCGATGACGGTGAACGGGAAAAGTGTTTCAGGCGATGTGTCGGCTAATACGCTGCTCGTGGATTTTCTGCGTGAAACGCTTGGAATGACCGGTACCCACGTGGGATGTGATACCAGCCAGTGCGGCGCTTGTGTGGTGCATGTTGAAGGCAAGGCCGCCAAATCCTGCACGCGACTTGCGGTTCAGTGTGAAGGCGCTGCGGTCACCACAATTGAAGGTCTCGCGAGTGGCGGCGACCTGCACCCGATGCAGGAAGCTTTTCGCGACAATCATGGCCTTCAATGCGGTTTCTGCACCCCCGGTATGATCATGGCCGGTGTGGATTTAGCGAATCGTCGCGGCAACAAGCTGGATGAAGATACCATCCGTAACGAGCTTGACGGCAATATCTGTCGCTGTACCGGCTATCACAACATCGTCAAAGCAATCGCGGCTGGTGCTGCGGCAATGGACAAGTAGGGGATCATCATGACTGAAACAGGTATTGGAGCCCCGGTCAGACGCACCGAGGACAAAAGATTCATCACCGGCAAAGGCCGCTACACGGACGATATTAACGTCCCGCACCAGACCTATGCCAGCTTTGTACTTTCACCGCACGCCCATGCCACGATCAACGGAATCGACACAAAGGCCGCCGAAGCTGCGCCTGGTATCGTAGCAGTGTTCACCGGCAAAGATGTGGCGGAAGCTGGAATTGGTGGGCTGATTTGCGGCTGGATGATCCACAATAAAGACGGCAGTGAAATGGCATCTGGTGCGCATCCGGCTTTGGCCAACGACAAGGTTCGCTATGTGGGTGATCATGTTGCAATGGTCATTGGTGAAACGCTTGAGCAGGCCCGTGCCGGGGCTGAATTGATTGAGGTGGATTACGGCGTTCTGGATGCCAATGTTGAAACCGGCAAGGCCAAAGACAAAAGCGCTCCGCAAATCCATGACGCAGCGCCCGGCAATGCGGTTTATGAATGGGCGATTGGCGATGAAGCTGCGGTAGACGCGGCGTTCGAGGCGGCTGATCATGTTACCAGCCTTGATATTGTCAATAACCGGCTGGTGCCGAACGCAATGGAGCCACGTGCGGCGATTGGTGATTTTGACGCTGGTACAGGAGATTTTACGCTTCATACCACGAGCCAGAACCCACATGTTGCGCGACTGATCCTGTCCGCATTTATCGGGCTGGCGCCTGAAAACAAACTCCGCGTTATCGCGCCGGATGTTGGTGGCGGATTTGGCTCCAAGATTTTTGTTTATGCCGAAGAGACATTGTGTGTCTGGGCAGCGGGTAAAATTGAACGCCCGATCAAATGGACATCTTCACGGGCAGATGCGTTTCTGAACGACGCCCATGGTCGCGACCATGAAACCAGGGCCGAACTGGCGCTTGATAAAAATGGCAAGATGCTCGGCCTTCGGGTCAAGACGGTTGCCAATCTCGGCGCTTATCTATCGACCTTCTCGTCCAGCGTGCCGACCTATCTGTATGCAACTTTGCTGTCGGGCCAATACAATCTGCCCGCGATCTTTTGCGAGGTGGATGCGGTTTATACCAACACCGCACCGGTGGATGCCTATCGCGGCGCTGGCAGGCCAGAAGCCTGTTACGTTATCGAGCGGATTGTTGAAACCGCAGCGCGGGAATTAAATCTCGATCCAGTTGAATTGCGGCGGCGAAATTTTGTTGCTGAATTCCCTCATGAAACACCGGTTATCATGACCTATGATATTGGTGATTTTGGAGCCTCACTCGATAAGGCGCTTGACCTTGCCGACTATGACGGATTTGGCAAACGCAAGGCCGCATCCGAAGCCAATGGCAAATTGCGCGGGATTGGTTTCTCAACCTATATCGAAGCTTGTGGCATCGCGCCGTCGGCGGCGGTTGGCTCGCTCGGAGCTGGTGTTGGATTATGGGAATCTGCTGAAATTCGCGTCAATCCGACCGGCAATGTGGAAGTTCTTACGGGATCACATTCCCATGGTCAGGGCCATGAGACAACGTTTGCTCAATTCACCGCCGACCGTTTGGGCATTCCAATGGATCAAGTCAGTATCGTCCATGGCGATACCGACAAGGTGCAGTTCGGGATGGGGACATACGGCTCGCGCTCTGGTGCTGTCGGCATGTCGGCAATGTCCAACGCGATTGACAAGGTGATTGCGAAAGCCACCAAACTTGCTGCCCATCTTATGGAAGCGTCCGAAGGCGACATCGTCTTTGAAAATGGCAGCTTCTCGGTCAAAGGTACGGATAAATCGCTTGCCTTTGGCGAAGTATCGTTGGCTGCCTACGTTGCCCATAACATGCCGGAAGGCATGGAGCCCGGATTGAAGGAAGGCGCGTTTTTTGATCCCGCCAACTTCACCTTCCCGGCCGGGTGTCATATTTGCGAAGTGGAAATTGACCCGGAAACCGGTACCACGGAAATTGCCAATTGGGTGGCTGTGGACGATTTCGGCACCATCATCAATCCGATGATTGTCGAAGGTCAGGTCCATGGTGGTATCGCCCAGGGCGTTGGCCAGGCACTGGTAGAAGGAGCCGTCTACGACAAGGAATCCGGCCAATTGCTGACCGGTTCCTTCATGGATTATTGCATGCCGCGTGCTGATAATCTGCCAAGCTTCAAGCTCGGTTTTACAGAAACTGTTTGTCCTTCGAACCCGGTCGGGGTCAAGGGCTGCGGAGAGGCCGGAGCGATTGCCTCGCCAGCCGCGGTCATGAATGCGGTTACCGATGCGTTGGGGGTCAAGGATGTGCCAATGCCGGCTTCGCCTGCCACGGTCTGGCAGGCCATCCAGTCTTCAACCAAACAAGCAGCTGAATAGGAACAACGATCATGTACGAATTCGATTATCATCGCGCATCAAGCGTTGCAGATGCTGCTGGTGCCCTCGGCAAGGCTGATGACGGCTCCCTGATTGCGGGTGGCCAGACCTTGCTGCCAACCATGAAAATGCGGCTCGCAAGCCCGTCCGACCTGGTTGATATTGGCTTTCTCGAAGAGCTGAAAGGCATATCGGTTGAGGGCGGCGGCGTGAAAATTGGCGCCGCAACAACCCATGCCGAAGTGGCAGGCTCCAGTGATGTTGCTAGCAACATCCCGGCGCTGGCTGCATTGGCGGGTGGCATTGGTGATCCCCATGTGCGCCATATGGGCACAATTGGCGGGTCGGTCGCGAACAACGACCCGGCGGCGGATTATCCAGCCGCATGCCTTGCCCTTGGAGCCACCATCAACACCGATAAAAGGTCGATTGCAGCTGATGATTTCTTCACCGGCCTGTTCGAAACGGCTCTGCAAGAAGGTGAAATTATCACCAGCGTGACGTTCCCGGGTGCTGACAAAGCCGCCTATATGAAGTTCGCCAATCCGGCTTCGCGCTACGCGATGGTCGGGGTGTTTGTCGCCCAAACCGGTGACGGCGTCCGTGTCGCGGTGACTGGTGCTGGCGAAGACGGCGTGTTCCGTGTCGCCGATATGGAATCGGCGCTCGGCGGTGATTTCTCTTCCGGTGCCATTTCAGGCGTTTCGGTATCAAGCGACGGGTTGGCTAGTGATATTCATGCCGGATCCGAATATCGCGCCCATCTGATCGGGGTGATGGCCAGACGCGCCGTTGATGCCGCTAATGGCTGACGGCTGTTAGCAACGATTATCAAAAGCGGCGGGAGGTTTAATCTTCCGCCGTTTGTTTTTTAGCTTGGACTTGTTGGCTTCTATGACAGTAAAATTGCCGGATACAATTGATGAAGCCCAGGCCCTGCTGCAAAGCGGTGATTATATTGCTGATCGCTCGCTTGCCACAATTTTGCTGCTGGGGCTGAAACTCGGGCGACCATTGTTTCTGGAAGGCGAAGCCGGTGTTGGCAAAACCGAAATCGCCAAAGTGTTGGCGGCGTCACTGGGGCGGCGTTTGATCCGGTTACAATGTTATGAAGGGTTGGATACCGCGTCGGCGCTTTATGAATGGAATTTTCCGGCTCAGATGATTTCTATCCGCATGGCTGAGGCCGGCGGGAATAAACAATCGGCGCGGGATGTTTTTTCCGAAGACTTTTTGATCCGCCGCCCGTTGCTTGAAGCGATCATGCCTCATGAGGACGGCCCACCGGTTCTGCTGATTGACGAACTTGACCGGACTGACGAAGCGTTTGAGGCCTTTTTGCTGGAGATATTGTCGGATTTCCAAATTACCATTCCGGAGATCGGCACGATCACCGCGACCGAGCCGCCGCTGGTGATCATAACCTCCAACCGGACGCGAGAAATTCATGATGCGCTGAAACGACGCTGCCTGTATCATTGGGTGGATTATCCGGATGCAGCGCGGGAACTGGAAATTGTCCGGCTCAAGGTGCCAAATATTTCAGCAACACTGGCAGAACAGATTGTCGGGTTTGTACAGTCACTCCGGGGGTTGGACCTGTTCAAGTCTCCGGGCGTCGCTGAAACGCTTGATTGGGCAACGGCGCTCAGTGAGCTTGATGCGGTGGCGCTTGATGCCAAGACCGTATCCGATACGCTTGGTGTCATCCTCAAATATCAGGATGATATTGAGCGACTCCGGGGTGGGTTGGTCCAGCAGGTGATTGATGAAGTGCGGACCGGCCAGACCGCGGCGGAATAGATCATGATTAATGTGATCACGGATCAGCCGGGCGGCAAGCTTTCCGAAAATGTTGTTCATTTTACCCGTCTTCTGCGCGAAGCCGGGATGAAAGTTGGTCCGGGGCAGGTGCTCACCGCTTTGCGCGCACTGGCGATTATGGGGATCGGGAACAAAAAAGATTTTTACTGGACGCTCCATGCCACCCTGGTGACCAACCGCGAGCAGCGCCCGGTTTTTGACGCGGCATTTGAGATGTTTTGGCGGCGGCGGGGATTGATTGAAAAAATGATGGCCAGCCTGTTGCCGGAAACCATCGTGCCGCCCGAAAAAAAGAAAGCCAAAGCGGCGAGCAGACGTATTGCGGATGCGCTGGAGACCCGGCGACCGCCACGCGAGACGACGGCCCAGGAAACAGAAATCGACGCGCAGTTTACTTTTTCTGACCGCGAAATTCTGCAAGCCAAAGATTTCGAGCAAATGAGTGCGGATGAGATCATCGAGGCGCGGCGTCTGGTGCGGAAAATTGTATTGCCGGTAGATCAAATCAAGACCCGCCGATTGGTGCGTTCAAACAGGGTCCGGCGGGTTGATCCGCTGGCGACCATGCGGGCCAGCATCCGCGCCGGGGGCGATGTGATCCAGCTCAAACACAGGACCCCGCGTCTCAAACATCCGCCCATCGTCGCGATGATTGATATTTCCGGTTCCATGAGTGGATATTCTGAAATCCTGTTGCATTTTATGCACGCGCTGACCGCATCGCGGCCCAACGTGAGTACGTTTCTGTTTGGAACCAGGCTTACAAATATTACCCGGCAATTGCGGGTGGCTGACCCGGATGAGGCGCTTGAAGGGGTCTCTGAAATTGTCCGGGATTGGTCGGGCGGCACCCGTATTTCGGACTGCCTGAGTGCGTTTAACCGTAACTGGTCGCGACGGGTATTGGGGCAGGGGGCGGTTGTTTTGTTGGTAACGGACGGGTTGGAACGCGGCGATATCGAATTGCTTTCCAGCCAGGCAGAGCGGCTTGGAAAGTCCAGCCGCCGTCTGGTCTGGCTCAATCCGTTGTTAAGGTTCGATGGATTTGAAGCGCTTGCCTCAGGTGTCCGGGCGATCATGCCGCATGTGGATGAATTCCGCCCGGTGCATAATCTGGATTCGATTGCAGATTTGGCGAAATCTCTTGAAGCACGCAATTCTGTGGTAAAATCACCCATGGACTGGATCAGGGAAGCGAGCTGACATTATGAGCTACATGGAAAGACACGACGATATTTTGAATATCGCGGAGAATTGGCGTGGCGATGGGCGCGAAGTTGCGATTGCCACTGTTATTTCTACTTGGGGATCGGCGCCCCGGCCCACAGGTAGCCAGCTCGTGATAGATGGAGATGGCAATTTTGAAGGGTCGGTTTCGGGTGGATGTGTAGAGGGCGCGGTTATTACCGAAGCAGTGGGCGTTATTTCCAGCGGTAAACCAACTTTGCTGGAATTTGGCGTGGCGGATGAAAATGCCTGGGAGTTGGGGCTCTCGTGCGGTGGTAAAATTCGTGTCTATGTTGAGAAGGTGAATTAGACCTCGTGGACCAAAACCTATTAAAGCAAATCAACGTGGACCGCGTCGCACGACTGGCGACGATCTTCATTACTGATCTGAAGACTGGCTCGCAACGCGTTGTTCGTGAATCGGAATTAGATTCAGGTGACCCGCTTCATCAAGATCTTTTGGCGGCATTCCGCGGGGGCAAAAGCAGGTCTCTTGAAACTGAGGACGGTGAGCTTTTCCTCAATGTCTTTACGCCGCCGACCCGTTTGATCATGACGGGGGCGGTGCATATTTCACAGGCGCTTTACCCGATGGCGCGGGCATGTGGTCATGACGTTGTTATTGTTGATCCGCGCGAGGCGTTCGGGACCGATGAACGGTTTCCTGATATTGAGCTGATCACAGGCTGGCCGGGGGATCATTTTCCAAATCTCGGCATTGATGCTTACACTGCAATTGTGACCCTGACACACGATCCGAAGATCGACGATCCGGCGCTTGAATTCGCGCTGAATTCAAATGCTTTTTATATCGGCGCTTTGGGGAGCCGAAAGACCCATGCGCGGCGGGTGGAACGGTTGACGGCGGCTGGATTTAGCGAGGCTAAAATCGCAAGAATTGCAGCGCCTGTTGGTCTCGATATCGGCGCCAAAAGCCCGTCGGAAATTGCGGTTTCGATTTTGGCGCAATTGACGGCGGCTCTCCGTCTTCGCGCATCCGGGGACAGGGAAGGATGAAGTTTGGTCCCGTTCCCGTGGCTGAAGCTGAAGGCGCAATCAATGCTCATTCGGTTGCGGTGGAAAACGGTCGCATCGCCAAGGGAAAATTTATCGATAGCGACGATATCGCCGCGCTGATGGCGTCTGGAATTGAAAGCATTATTGTCGCCAGACTTGGCGAGAATGATGTTCATGAGGACGAAGCTGCACTTGAGATCGCATCTGCGCTAAGCGGGGCGCGAGTTGAAACAGCGCCAGCTTTTACCGGACGGGTCAATCTCTTTGCAAATTGCGACGGTGTTCTATCTCTGGATGCCTCATTGATTCATGGGGTTAATCAAATTCATGAATGCATTACATTGGCTACATTGATGCCGGGCACCAGGGTCAGCACTGGCACGATGATTGCCACGATCAAGATCATTCCGTTTTCCGTTGAACGCGCATTATTGGAACAGGTGCTCGACCTTCTGTCAGGGTCTGAAAACTCAATGTCGATCGCGCCGTTTGTTGCGCACAAGGTTGGGTTGGTTGCAACTCGTGTTTCCGGCACGCCCGAAAAAATGCTCGATAAAACGGCGCGTTTGCTGACCAGCCGGGTTGAGCAATTGGGGTCGGAATTGGGTGAAGAAATCCGGTGTGATCACACGGAGACAAGCATCTCCGAAGCCATCACAAAACTTATAGGTCAAGGTCATGAACCGGTGATCGTTTTTGGAGCGTCGGCAACGGTGGACCGCCGCGATATGGTGCCATTGGGCATTGAAGCTGCCGGTGGAGTTGTCGATCATTTCGGTATGCCTGTTGATCCGGGCAATCTGTTGTTGCTAGGGCATTTGGGTGAAGGTCGCATTGTCGGAGCGCCGGGATGTGCGCGAAGCCCTGCGGAAAACGGTTTTGACCGGGTGCTGGAGCAGATGATGGCCCGGCAAAGTGTGACGCCGCAGACCATGGTCGCACTTGGAGCTGGGGGGCTCTACAAAGAAATTTATTCAAGACCCCATCCGCGCCGTGCGGTCGCTTCGCATGATGGTGATGCAAATCATAACTTTGCGGTCGTTATTCTGGCGGCGGGGCAATCGCGGCGCATGGGCAATATCAATAAATTGCTTCAGGAAATTGATGGCAAAGCGATGCTGCGCCATGTGGCTGAAGCGGCCTGCGCCAGTGAAGCAAGCATGGTTTTGGTGGTCACCGGGCACGAGCATGAACAAACGGAAGCTGTCTTGAAAGGTCTGGATGTGTCCTTCGTCCATAATCCTGATTATTCTGACGGTTTGAGTTCTTCGCTAAAAACGGGTGTCGCCGGTCTGAATGAAGATATCGACGGATTTCTTGTTTGCCTTGGCGATATGCCTGGTATCTCAAAAAACCTGCTTGACCAAATGATGGCGGCTTACGCTCCTGAAAAAGGGCGCTTGATCATTGCGCCGGTCTTTCAAGAAAAACGCGGGAACCCGGTATTGTTTGGATCGAGGTTCAGGCCAGCCATCGCAGACCTGGATGGCGATATGGGGGCTAAATTCCTGATCGGGCGCAACGAAGATGTGGTGTTTGAAATCCAGGCGGATGAAAATATCCTGCTGGATGTGGATACGCCGGACGCCTTGAAATCAGTCCGTGACAGAAGCAGCTAGTTGTTTTCCGGATCGAAGTAAATTCAGGAATTCGGACCATCGTCGAAACCAACCCGGTCTACCATTTCGCTGGCTTCCCGTGAATGTC
The DNA here is from genome assembly GCA_021775875.1 of Hyphomicrobiales bacterium. Classification (GTDB taxonomy): domain Bacteria; phylum Pseudomonadota; class Alphaproteobacteria; order Rhizobiales; family NORP267; genus NORP267. The sequence goes on from JAJFHA010000008.1 coordinate 51,032, forward strand.
CGGCGACGTCGCTGATTGCCAAAGTGTCGGCGCTCAATTCGCCCCAGGACATAACCCGTTCAGACGCGGAGACGCCCAGGCGGATCGGATATTCGTGGTTTACTTCAGCGTATATTTGCTGGGCTTCTTCGCTGATCAGAAATTCCATGAGGGCGAGGGCTTCTTCAGGGTGAGGGGCGTGACGCGCCATGATGACCCCGGACACGTTTACATGGGTGCCCCGGTCTTCAGCATTCGGAAAAATGATGCGCACGGAACGCGCCCAATCCTGTTGCTCGGTCTCATTGGTGTTGGTTTCCATCCGGCCCATATAATAGGTGTTGCCCAGCGCAATATCGCATTCGCCGGAATAGATGCTGCGGACCTGTGCGCGGTCATTGCCGGTTGGTCTGTGGGCCATGTTAGCACGCAGGCCATCGAGCCATTCTTCGGCGTCTTCAACGCCGTGATGAGCGATCATCGATCCGATCAACCCGAGGGTGTAATAATGCTGGCCGGAGCGGGTGCAGATGCGTCCGCGCCATTCCGGGTCAGACAGGTCTTCGTATGAAATACTTTCCTGAGCCACACGTTTGCGAGACGCGTAGATGACGCGCGCGCGGAGTGTCAGGGCAAACCATTCATTGTTGGGATCGCGCCATGAGGCGGGGATATTGTTGTCAAGAATTTCAGACATGACAGGTTGCGCCAAACCGGCTTCGGTTGCGGCTGTCAGGCGGCTGATGTCGGTTGTCAGCAAAATGTCTGCTGGACTGTTATGCCCCTCTGCTGCCATCCGCTCGATCAGGCCTTTGCTTGCGTAAATCGTGTTGACCTGGATACCTGTGGCTTCTGTAAATTTTGCAAACAGGCCTTCCACCAATTGCGGCTGGCGGTAGGAATACACATTGACCTCGGCTTTGGTCGCGTTTCCCGAAGAAATTATCAGGCTGGTTGTCAGAATGGCGATTGCTGCGGCCATTCCGGCTATACCCAGAAACAATCTGGAAATCATGTCTCGCTCCATTATCGGGGGAACAGACCCCGGTAAAACTTACAAATTTGAGCGCGCCTGGGCGCGGATCATACAAGAGCGCAGATCGCTACTTTGCCCGCAATTCATTTGCTATTGCGAACGATTTGCATTCTTAATAAGAAACCCAATCATTGCGTAAGTCAAGCGGATTCCGTTGGTTCTGCCAAATATGTGAACGTGATTTGACCTGTCATGTCTTCCAGATGGGTTCTGTCGCTTTAATTGCGTAAAAGGCCTCCTGGAAATAGGATGCAAAATTCCAGTCCGCAGCCTAATTTTTTGGAGATCATTCATGGCCACATCCAGACGCGTTGCATTTTTAGGAACAGGTTTAATGGGTGCCCCGATGGTGCGGCGTTTATTGGGGAGCGGTCATCCGGTGACCGTTTGGAACCGCAGCCTGGAAAAAGCGTCCGTTCTAGCGCCTGATGGTGCCTTGGTGGCTTCAAGCGCTATGGATGCCGTCAAAAATGCAGATGTGGTGATTACCATGTTGAGTGACGGGCCTGCGGTGGGAGACGTTGTTTTCGATCAAGGTGTTGCCGGTGCCATGAAGGCTGGTTCTATCCTCGTTGATATGAGTTCGATCAAGCCGCGCGAAGCCCGTGCTCATTCCGCGCGATTGGCGGACCTTGATATTCGCCATATCGACGCGCCTGTGTCCGGTGGCACGTTGGGTGCTGAAGCCGGAACATTAGCCATTATGGCGGGCGGCGATGAGAGTGTGTTTGGCGAACTGGCGGATATATTTTTTGTCTTGGGCCGGGCGATATTGGTCGGGCCTTCCGGGTCCGGGCAATTGTCCAAATTGGCCAATCAGGCCATCGTTGCGATAAACATTGGCGGGGTGGCGGAAGCGTTGCTGCTTGCAAGCGCCGGGGGCGCCGACCCGGCAAAGGTGCGGGCCGCGCTGTCCGGTGGGTTTGCCGACAGCACAATTCTGGACCAGCACGGGCAGCGTATGCTGACAAGAAATTTTGAGCCGGGTGGGCGAATACATACCCAAATCAAGGATTTGGAGAATGTTCTTGAAGAAGCAACTAACATGGGTGTTGCAATGCCGCTTGCAGAGGCCATGCTGAAAATGTTCCGGTTTATACGCGATGATCTGGGTCAGGGCGATCTGGACCATTCTGCCGCCTTGTTGGGCCTAGAAGCAAAAAGCATACCTCATCAGGTCAGTGCTTCATCAGAATAATACCGAATGCAAACTCGTTGACCTTAACCAAACTGGAAGGTTAGAGTGGATCCCCCGATTAAAGGATAATCCCATGAATATTGGCGGCGCGGCGACCCAATCCGGTCTTTCGACCAAAACGATCCGTTATTACGAAGATATCGGTCTGGTTATTCCTGCCCGGTTGGAAAATGGCTATCGCGATTATGAAGTGAGTGACCTGCATACGTTGCGGTTTGTCCAACGTGCGCGCAGTCTTGGATTTTCAGTTGAAGAATGTCGCAACTTATTGGCGCTTTATGGAGATGAAGAGCGGGCCAGTGCTGACGTTCGTGCGCTTGCAAGTCAGAAGATGGCGGACATTGATCGCAAAATATCTGACTTGGAATCTCTCAGACAGACTTTGGCCAATCTCGTTAACGCTTGCCACGGAGATGATCGACCCGATTGCCCGATTTTGGATGATTTGGCGCTTAACAGTCCGCGGCTAAAGTAGTTTCAGGCCACGCAAACTGGCGTGACCGTCGCGACCGACAATTATATGGTCGTGCACGCGGACGCCGAGCGGGGCTGCGATCTCGATAATTTTTTTGGTCATATCTACATCGGCGCCGGAGGGGGTTGGGTCGCCGCTTGGATGATTGTGCACAAGGATGATTGCGCTAGCGGACAATTCAAGTGCCCGTTTTATGACTTCGCGGGGGTAAACCGGGGTGTGATCGACTGTTCCCGATTGCTGCAATTCATCGGTGATCAGGGCGTTGTTTTTGTCGAGAAACAGAATGCGAAAATGTTCCCGGTCGGCAAACGCCATGGATATTCGACAATAATCGAGAACGTTTTTCCAGGAAGACAGAACCTGCTTTTCCTGAACAATGTTGCGGGTCATACGTTCTGCCGCTGCGGCCACAATTTTTAACTCGGTGACAATCGCTTCACCAACGCCATCGATTTCAAGCAGCCTGGTTGGGGGAGCGGAAATAGCTTCAGCAAAACTGCCGAATTTGCCGATCAGACGTTTAGCAAGGGGTTTTGTGTCGGCCCGTTGAACGGCGCGGAACAGGACCAGCTCCAGTAATTCATAATCTGCAAAGGCAGTGCCGCCATTGTCGCGTAACTTTCCACGCAGCCGGTCTCTATGGCCATGATAATGGGGCGTGTTAGCACCTTTGACATCCTTGGCGGCGTCATTCATTCGCGCCGCCATAGGGTTGATGATGGAAGCCTGCGGGGGACAAAGTAAATATCTCCACGCCTTTGCTGGTAACCCCGACACTATGTTCAAACTGTGCGGATAATGAGCGGTCTCTGGTAACGGCGGTCCAGCCATCGGAGAGAACTTTTACATGGGGGCGACCAAGATTGATCATTGGTTCCACCGTGAACAACATGCCAGGCTTAAGGAGGACACCTTCGCCCTTCCTGCCATAGTGCAGAATATTGGGGACGTCGTGGAACAGTCGCCCTAGCCCGTGCCCACAAAAATCGCGCACAACGCTGGTGCGCTCGCCCTCGGCAAATTCCTGGATGGCGGCGCCAATGTCTCCGGTGGTGGCGCCGGGAACGATTGCCTCAATGCCGCGCATCATGGAATCGTACGTAACCTGGATCAGCCGATCAGCCCGGCGGCTTATTTCACCAATCGGATACATGCGGCTTGAATCACCGTGCCACCCGTCGACAATCAAGGTCACGTCGATATTGATGATATCGCCCTCTTTGAGGGGTTTGGCGTTGGGCATGCCATGGCAGACAACATGATTGATCGAGGTGCAGGACGAATGACGGTAACCGCGATAATTCAAAGTTGCTGGCACCACCCCGTGATCACAGGCAAACTCGAATACAAGATCATCTATATGCCTGGTGGTAACACCGGGCTTGATTTCGGGTACCAGCATATCCAGCGCACGGGCGGTCAATTGCCCAGCGCGGCGCATCGCTTCAAAGGCGTCTTCGCCATGCAGCTTGATCTGGCCGGTATTGCGCTCTGGCGCTTCGCTGGCGGTGATGTATGTCATTGTAGATTCGGTCCGTTGCTTCGCTTCTGTATTGAATTTAGCCTATGGCCGGGTGTATGCAAGACTTAGCCTGCGGTTATAAAACATTCCCTGACCATGAAAACCAAACCTGATCAACCATTCGGCCATTTTGCGCCGTCCAGAATGCAGACGCTATTGCTGCGGATTTCCCGCGCGATGCCCTATTCGTGGCTTGGTATGCGGATATCTTTTCTGATCAGGCGCATTCTCAGATGGGGGATGACAACGCCTCTGGATATGATTGTATACGGTCAGAAAATGCGACTCTACGGGTTCGATAACGTCACCGAAGCGCGGACCCTTTTTGCACCTCAACATTTTGACCCATTGGTGCGGGCTGCGCTTGCTGAGCGGTGCCGTGATGGGTTTGTATTTTTGGATATTGGCGCGAATACAGGGGCCTACAGCTTTTTTGTGGTCGGGCTTGGCACTGCGGACACGCGTGTTTTGGCGTTTGAGCCGCAACCTGAAATGCTGTCGAGGTTTCGCACCAGCCTTTCCTTCAACCCAGATGCTCCGATCCAAATTCATGGTTTTGCCCTTGGTGCCGAAGACGGCGAAATGCGGCTTCTTCTCCATGGTGGCAACAAGGGCCAGGCGAGCCTGAAAGTGCGCGGCAAGGAAGTACCTTCAGCCTCGGTGCCCGTCCAAGTGCGGCCTTTATTGAAGGTTTTGCAGGAGCGAAAACTGGAAAAAATTTCCGCGCTGAAAATTGATGTTGAAGGTGTCGAAGATCAGGTGTTGATACCGTTTTTTGAAACTGCGCCAAAATCCCTGTGGCCCGAATTGCTGATAATTGAAGACAATCGGACTGAATGGGACAAGGATTGTATTGCTCTCTGCCGATCGCTCGGTTACCGCAAAATTCTGCGGGACCGAGAAAATATTGTGTTTGAACTGGTCAAATAGACGCTGGATTGAAGGGGATGAAATCGCGCAAGGTTACCGTTTCAAAATTGATCTCGGTATCGTAGGCCAGAATTTCAACACCGCGTGATATGGCGCGATCCAGTGTTTCAGCGTAATTCGGGTCGATATCCCGTGCCAGAGTCATGTGGTCTGCGTCAGTGCGCTGGATCAGGAATAACATGACGGCGCGGTGGCCGGCTTCAACCATGTCACCCAACTCAACCAGATGCTTGGTGCCACGCTTGGTCACTGAATCCGGAAATTCGGCGAGCCGGGATTGGCGCATCAGGTGGACGTTTTTGATTTCCACATAACAGAGCGGGCGGTCCGGGTCTTCGAGCAGGATATCGATGCGGCTGTTGACGCCGTATTTCACTTCCCGACGCAAAGTCTCATATCCAGTCAGTTCAGCGACAGTGCCAGCCTCAATCGCCTCGGTGACGATTTTATTCGGGTGGTTGGTGTTGATGCCGACGAGAGCCGGGCCGTCACCCAAATCTACTTCCAGCAGTTCCCATGAATAGGCGAGTTTGCGCTTTGGATTATCTGATTTTGTCAACCAGACCCGTGACCCTGGCGTGTTCAGGCCCATCATGGATCCGGGATTGGCGCAATGAGCAGTGATCATCTCTCCGCTATCAAGGCGCACATCGGCAAGGAATCGCTTGTAGCGTTTTTCCAGTATTCCCGGATAAAGCGGCAGGTTGAATTGCATGACTTTCGATAACCGGGACCGGGCCAAGGCGCAAGGGCCGGACAGCGTATCTGTGAATTGGCGCAGACTATTACTTTTTGCCAGAGCATTGCACTGGTATAGAAGAGCATGACAAATCAGGATTCACAGCCTCAAAATGAAGAGAGTACGGCAGGCGACGTGGCCACCGCTGCAATATTGGCGATCGGCGACGAATTGTTGTCAGGGCGTACCAAAGACAAAAATATCGGCTATATCGCCGAATATCTCACCAATATGGGGATTGATCTGTGTGAAGCGCGGATGGTCTCTGATGATGAAGATGTCATCGTTGCCGCACTCAACGAGTTGCGCGCAAAATACACCTATGTCTTCACCACTGGCGGCATCGGCCCAACCCATGATGACATCACTGCGGATGCTGTTGCAAAAGCCTTTGGTGTTGAAATCGAACATAATCCTGAAGCTGTGGCGCTGCTGACAAAGCGGATCGAAGAGGGCGGTCGCTTCAAAATGAACGAAGCGCGGATGCGTATGGCGCGCATTCCTGTTGGTGCCGATCTTGTGGAGAACCGCATAAGCGCCGCGCCCGGATTTCATATCGGCAACGTCTTTGTTTTTGCAGGCGTCCCGGCAATCATGCAGGTCATGCTGGATGCCGCCGCGCCCTTGCTCAAGGGGGGCGTCGTGATGATGAGTGAGACGGTCGAATCCCGCGTCACCGAAGGCGATTTCGCGCCGCTTCTTGGCGACGTGCAAGGGCGCTACGATGATGTCCTGATCGGCAGTTACCCCTGGTTCAGGAACGGTGAATACGGCACCAACATCATTTTGCGTAGCCGCAATAAAGCGGCGCTTGGAGAGGCAACCGGCGAGGTCCGCGGCCTTTTGAAGGAATTGACCAAAACGCTCAAAATGAACAGAAAGAAATAAGATGACAGTTGATCCGAACCAGAAACATTTCCCGGTTTCATGGGATCAGTTTCACCGTGACGCGCGGGCTTTGGCGTGGCGTTTGTCCGGCCGCCAGGATGGGGATTTTCATGCGATCATAAGCATCACGCGCGGCGGGCTTGTGCCAGCCGCCATTGTCGCCCGCGAACTCGAAATTCGCCTGATCGAAACCATCTGCATCGCCTCCTATGATCACCAGGCGCAAGGCAAACTCAGTGTCCTGAAAACTGCCAGCGATGAAGTTGCCAATGTGGCCGGCGGTGAGGGCGAGGGTATTCTGATCGTTGATGATCTGGTCGATACCGGCAAGACCGCCAAGCTCGTGCGCGGCTTGCTGCCAAAAGCGCATTTCGCTACCGTTTACGCGAAGCCCATGGGAGTGCCGCTGGTGGATACTTTCATTACAGAAGTATCACAGGACACATGGATCTATTTCCCTTGGGATATGGAGTTGCAATTCACACCGCCCCTGCGCGGGTCTGGAGACTGAACGAGATTTTCAAAGGGACTAGCCATCGGAACAAACATGTGAGAGATGTGCGTTCTTGCTCGGCAAAACATGCGGACGTGGTGGAACTGGTAGACACACAAGACTTAAAATCTTGAGGAGCTGAGCTCCGTGCGGGTTCGAGTCCCGCCGTCCGCACCATTTTTTTTACAAATGATAATTTTGTGGATGAAACATTAGTTTCTGCGGGTGACTTCGTTTTTGTAATTTTGGGGGGCCCACAACATTAGCTGTGAACCCCGATTTGAATTGTCCAAACTGGTGGCTCCAGTTTAGCCTCTGAAATTTACAAACCGAGACCTGTTAGTGCCACCTATATGTAGCTGAAAAAGCAACAATATCAACATGCTGCTCGAAGGTTGCAGCTAAACCCGGTAATCCGCCACCCGGCGCCAAACTGACATTTCCGTCATCGATAACAATATGCGTATAGCCTACAGAGCCACGCCATTTTTCGTTAATCACCCGGCTTGCGCCTACCGAGAACCAATAGCGGTCGGCATCGGGAACCCGTACGCCGCGCGTTGTGTCTGGGACCGGAGAATCTTCATATGCAAAGCCCGCCCGCAGGGTTGTATTATCGTCATACTGATATTCGGCGCCGATTGAGTAATAATAGCCGTCTTCCCATAAAAATGGGGTTGCCGCAGTCGCAGGTGCACCTGTTACCGCATTGATTGGTGCCAATTGTTGCAATTGCGACCAGTCGGTCCACTCAAAGCCGAGCAGCAATGTAAGATTGTCGCTAAGCGTCTGGCGTAAACCTACGGTCAATGTGCCGGGGGTTGTAAGACTGGCTGTGACCGGCTGGTTCAACGCTGGAACGGCGCTAAATAACAAAGCACCTTCAACGTCCAGACTGGTCTCGGAATTATAGCCGATGCCGATGCGGGTGCCTTCTACCGGATTAAGCAATATGCCGAGTGCAAAATTTACACTCACATCATCCCCTGCCAGGGTCCCAACGCCAGCGGCGCCGGCATTTTGCGTCAATTCCACGTCTACAAAAACCGCACGTACAGCCGCAGCTACAGAAACCATATCGTTGATTTTATATCCAACAACGGGGCCAGCCTGTACCATGAACAAGTCCGATTTTATGCCATGAAAAGAGCCAGCCCAAGCCGGGTTTCCTTCGGTAACTAGACCAAACGGGGAATTGACCGTGAAACCAAGGAACAGGTTTTCATTGTACTGATAAGACGCATAAGACGACGGCACCAATGCGATCTCACCGATGTTTCCGCTGCCGGGTCCACCAAGGCCACCAGGTGTGGTCACGCCATTATTCGCTTTGGAATAAGGAAAAATCAGAGCTGCGTCACTTTCTGTCTGTAACCCTTCATGCATCGTAATCGTGGCCGGATTAAAAAACATTGATGACAGGTCGCTGCCACCCGCGGCAATACCTGCAAATGACGCGCCTTGCCCTTCTGCGGATTGCTCACGCACAGAAAACCCACCTGCATTCGCGGTGTTGGCAAACGGAACCAAGACGGCTCCTGCAATCAATGTGCAGAAAATTTTACTCTTCAATGAATTTTTCATTTTACTATACGTCCCACCCCGTCATTTATAATTCGCATCCAACTTTGATAGTTTAAAAATACGATTTGTGCCAATAGATTATGAGAGATAAGTGGATTATTTTGAATATAGAACTGATCTGTATACTGTTTATTTTGAATTGAAATATATCAATATACTTGATTATTTGAATTCACGTGGAATGCTTGGCTAATTGCTTAAGATCCAGACCCTAGGCCTATATACTGCTAGACTCAGTTTTGCGTTTGAAAACAAAGATTTCTTACGCAACAATCGAGGATTTTTCACCCACAATCCGACATTCCATACTGCACTGCAGCGTGAAGCGGGGGGCGGGTTGTGGCAATGTCCCTCAAAATGGCGTGGGTTCAATGCGTCGAATTTGTTACGGGGGTATCATGAACGAAATGCTGACTGAAAAGCCGGAGGTTGCGACGCTTGATCCGGCCTTCCTGAACCGGACCCTTTTTGAGGCGATGCTTGATGCCCGCGACCGGCGGGGCGGGAAGCATGAATTCATCGAGGATGCCGAGCGTGAACCGATGACGCTGGACCGGTTGCTACTTGGGGCCAGTGTTTTGTCCGGTAAAATCTCAGCGCTCAGCAAGCCAAAAGAACGGGTTGGGTTGTTGTTGCCGAACAGCAATGGGGCAGCGGTTGTGTTTTTTTCCTGCCATGCGGCGGGTCGCGTTCCGGCGATGCTGAATTTTTCGTCCGGTATCAAAAATCTGATTTCCTGCTGCGAGACCGGCCAGATCAAAACGGTATTCACGTCGCGGCGGTTTGTGGCGCTTGGCAAGCTCGAAGACCTGATCGAAGCGCTCGAAAAAGCTGTGAAGATCGTTTGGCTTGAGGATGTGCGCAAATCGATTTCAACGCTTGATAAAATTGCCGGGCTGATCCGCTCAAAATTCCCGCGTCGGATGTTGGCGAAAACCGGCACGGTTCCGTCCGACCCGGCGGTTGTTCTGTTCACATCAGGTACTGAAGGTGTGCCTAAAGGGGTTGTCCTCAGCCATTCCAACATGCTGGCAAACGTCAAACAAATAATGCTGACGCAAGCTTTGCGTGAAGACGACAAGGTATTTAATGCGCTGCCCATGTTCCATTCATTCGGTATGACGGCGGCTTTTATTTTGCCGGTGGTGACGGGGATGAAAGTGTTCATGTATCCCTCGCCTCTGCATTATCGTCAGATCCCGCCGCTGGTGCGAGAATTTGGCGCGACCGTTCTGTTTGGCACCGACACGTTTGCGGTTGGCTGGGGCAAGGTCGCGGATCCGGAAGATTTTGCGACGATCCGTTTCATCGTTCTTGGCGCGGAGCGGGTGAAAAGCTCAACCCGGGAATTGTGGCGTGAGCGGTTTGGTATCGAACTTTACGAAGGTTATGGCGCAACCGAGGCGTCGCCGGTTCTTGCCTGCAATTTTCCAGGTACTGCCAAGGAGGGCAGCGTTGGAAAATTATTTACCGCTATCGACCACCGGATCGAGCCTGTGCCAGATTTGAAAGAAGGCGGGCGTCTTGTCATCCACGGGCCGAATGTCATGGCCGGGTATATTACCCATGACCGGCCTGGCGAGTTGCAGCCGCCGGAAAATGGCTGGCACGATACTGGTGATATTGTTGAAATCGATGAAGATGGTTTCGTCTTCATCAAGGGCCGCGCCAAGCGGTTCGCCAAGCTCGGCGGTGAAATGGTCTCTCTGGTGGCTGTCGAAAATCATGTCGCGATGGCCTGGCCGGACAATATTCACGCGGTCGCGTCAATCGCCGACAAGCGAAAGGGTGAGCAGCTTGTGCTGATAACTGACCGGGTAAAAGCCGACCGCTCTGAATTGCAAAAATGGGCCAAGGCCAACGGTGTGCCTGAACTTCATTTACCAAAGAAAATTATTTTTATCGACGAGATGCCGGTTCTTGGCACGGGAAAGATGGATTATTTAGCGATCCAGGCACTGGCTGAGGGCTAGGCCGGTTTGAGCCAACCTGTGACGGACATTTTATCAAACATTTCTTTCATTGTGCTGGCACGCCGCGCTATTTGCGCATAGCGTCCGGAAATGAAATTCCGCAACAGGAGTCGTAATGAACGGTGAACCAGGTGATAGCGAGGCAGGTGATCAACAGCGCGAAGCTGTCCGTGAGGATTGGGCCGGACGTGCTTTGCATTGGGATCGGCATGCGGACATGGTTGCGGAACCAGCCGAGCGGTTGAACCAGCCTTTGATCGAGGCTGCAGATATTCAACCCGGCCAAACCATTCTCGATATCGCGACCGGTTCCGGTGAACCTGGATTGACGGTCGCCAAGCTGGTCGGTGCGAATGGCCACCTGACCATGAGCGACATGGTGCCAGAAATGATCGCGGGTGCGGAGCGTCGGGCGAACGATCTGGGTTTGACCAATATCGACTATATGATCGCAGATATGGCGGATTTGCCACCCGACGCTAACCTCTATGACCGGGTGATCTCCCGGTTTGGTCTGATGTTCTGTCCGAACAAAAAGAAGGCGGTATCGGAAGCCTTTCGCGTTTTGAAACCGGGGGGGCGTGCCACATGGATGGTGTGGGGGCCGAAATCCAATAATTCTTCCTTCGCCGTCATCGACGGCGCGGCCAAAAAAATATTTGGCACCGACAATCCAAAACTTGAGTTTGATCTGCCATTCAGCCTTTCGGAAAATGGGGCGCTGGAAACGCTGCTACGTGACGCCGGGTTTGAAACGGAAGGTGAGCAGGATATTAAACTCCATCCCAAATTGCCGACAGACAGGCCATTCTGGTCGGCGATGGTTGATATGGCAGTAGGGCGTCCACGGGATGCGGCGACCGAAGGCGACCGCGCCGCATTTGACCGTGAAGTCGAGGCGCGCTTTGGCGATTTGATCAAGGACGGCAGGTATCATATTGATATGCATGCGCGCATCTGTTCCGGTGTAAAACTCGCGTGACCGACACGACAAAAGCTAGCGCGCTTTCAGGCGTCAGTGTCGCACGTCTATCGCCGCTCCATTGGGCGATGATATTGGGCGCAGCCTCGCTGTTTGGTGTTTCTTTCCTGTTTATCAAAATTGCGCTGACGGATATTCCGCCCATGTCGGTTGCAGCTTTGCGCTGCGTTGTCGCGGCTCCCGCGGCTTGGGTTGTTTTGAAACTGGTGGGTGGTGCCATGCCGCGCTTCGGCGATTCGTGGAAACTGTTCTCCGTATTGGGCATACTGACCGCAGCTCTGCCATTTGCGGCCATTGCGTATGGCCAGCAACATATTGAAACAGCTATTGTCGGAATGTTGTTCGGGTCGCTGCCGGTTTTCAATGTGGTGTTGGTCCCCCTGATTGCCCGAGATGAGGCGTTTCTTCCGATCCGTCTGCTCGGTGCATTGATTGGTTTTGTGGGCTTGCTACTGGTGATGGCGCCGAAATATTCCGGCAACATGGATACCAATCTCTTGTCGATGCTGTTGATCGTACTTGCCGCGTGCTCGTATGCAGCGGGTGTGGGCTATGCCCGGCGCAACAGAAATATCCATCCAATCGCGATGATTGTTGGGCAACTCATCTGGGGCGGGGTGCTTCTGGTGGCACTGGCGACCTATCTGGAAGCGCCGTGGCAGAAAATGCCTTCGCTCGAAGCCTGGGGCGGTGTGCTTGGTATCGGGTTGCTTGGCACGGCTGCCGCGCCGATCATTCTGTTCCTGCTGATCAGAATGATCGGCGGTACCCGGGTTGCGATTGTCCCGCTATTGATGCCGATATTTGCAACCTTGACAGGGGTATTTATAGCGGGCGAACAGATTTACCCGCTATCCTATGCTGGCCTAGGGTTCATTCTGGCTGGTGCTGTGGTGATTGCCCGCTCCCATCAGCGCAATATCTAACAGGCTTCAGTCTTCCTGAAGTTTCTTTGTGGCAGAGCGGGCGTCAGCGCTTTCAGGGATTGCCTGACCGGAATCCCGGTGGGCAACAGCTGCCGCAAATCCTTCTTTTTCCGCGAATTGTTTGAACCACACGCCCTCTGGCGAGTGGCGGGTGATGCCGTCGAACAATGTTGCCACCATTTGGGTGTTGGCGAGGCCCATATTGTCAAACGCCTGATTGATCATCATTTTCTGCATCATCAACTGGTTTTTTGGGACGCCTTCCATGCGCTGGGCCAATTTCGCGACTGCATCATCGAGCTTGTCTGCGGGAACAGCTTCAAGTGCCAGACCGATCTTTTGAGCCTCAACGCCATCTATCAGGTCGCCAGTAAACAACATCCGTTTGGCGAGTTGGGGACCAAGCCGATAGACCCACATCGCAGTTGTCGGGCAGCCCCAAACTCGGGCCGGCGGGTAACCGATTTTGGCGTCTTCGGCCATGATCAGCATGTCGCAGCAGAGCGCAATATCACTGCCGCCCGCGACCGCATAGCCCTGGACCTTGCAGATGGTTGGTTTGTAACTTCGCCATAACGAAAAGAAATTGTCGGTAAATCCCTTCATCAATTTATAGTCGGCCATCGGGTCCCAGGGCGTCTCCGTCTGGATAACGTCATTATCTTCTTCCGCAAAAATTTTGAGATCGTAACCGGAACAGAAGGCGTCTCCTGCGCCTTGCAAGACAATGACATGGACGGTGGCGTCGTCATTTGCCATTTCTACAGCGCGTGCAATTTCGCCCGGAGTTTCCGGTGCGATCGCATTCAGGCGTTCAGGCCGGTTCAGGGTTAGATAAGCTGTGCGCCCGCGTATTTCATAATCCAGAACCGTAAAATCCATTATGATGTCTCCTATTTTTCTGCTTTGAACTATAGCCTGGTCAGTACGATAATTTAGTGAGCGCCTGGCAGATAAATTGTGGAGGCTAGTGAAGGTGATTATGCGTGGCAATTTTATCCCGTTTTACCGCCACCATAGAGCCAGTCATAGCGGGTCAATAGATCCAGGGGTTGGCTGTTTCTGATCCAGGCATCGCGGAAAATGTTCATGGGGTAGGGGATATGGTAGATTTGGCTGTTCTTGCGGGATTCACGCCATACCCGTGCGGTCCGGCTCAGTCGCCAATTCTCGTAAAGCCGAAATGCAGACGGGACTTTGCCATCAGTTTCAACAAGGGCGGTGGCGATTGCGGCTGCGTCTTCTATTGCCAATGCGCCGCCCTGGGCCGTAAATGGCAGGATCGGATGCGCTGCATCGCCGAGCAGTGCAACGGGTCCATCGCTGATGAATTTCGCTGGTGGTCGGTCAAACAATTCCCAGGTGCGCCATTCTTTCACTGTCGCGATGAGTTCGCGAATGTCCAAACAAAGAGATTTGGCATGTGCATTCAGAATGTCCGGGTCGCCGATATTTGACCAGCCTTCACCGGGGCTCTGCTGGCGTAAAACAGCCACTACGTTGACCCAGTTTCCTTTTCGCACCGGATAATGCACCAGATGCAAATTCCGGCTTAGCCACAAGCCGGTAAAGCGTCCGCTGAACCCATCTGGTGCTTTTCTTGCGGACACCATGCCGCGCCATGCGACGAAGCCGGTGCTTTTGGGAGGTCCGTCATCCAGGATTTGCTTGCGGATATTTGAGCGACTTCCGTCAGCACCGATCAAGCCAATGCCTGAAAATTCGTGAATTTTCATTGTCCTGACATTCGTTGCCTGAACGGTCACCCCGCGCGGGTACGCTGCCAGTTCATCTACGTTGCTGTCATATTCCAGGGTAATATCTGGGGATGCCTGACAGGAATCATGGAGAATTTGCAGCAGGTCGGCGCGGTGTATGACGCCGTACGGCGATCCGTACCGCTCAAGCGCCAATTTCCCGAGGGGTACGGTATTGAGCATTTCCCCGGTCCGGCTTTTGAAAATTCTGATATTTTTCGGGAGCGTCCATTTTTCTTTCAGGGCGTCGCCAAGACCGAGGTCGAGCAAAATGCGCGAAGCGTTCGGGCTTAACTGAATGCCGGCACCAAATTCCTTTGGCCCGGATGCTTTTTCAAGAACAACAACCCGCAACCCTTGATGTGCCAGGGTGAGTGCAACTGTCAGTCCGCCGATGCCGCCACCAGCAACAATGATTGTGCGTTTATCAAGTGGTTTGGTTGACATTGTCGAAGGACGACCCCGTCAGATTTGTTTCAAACTCAATTTTCGAGAGCTTAGTTATGCTAGGGTGCTGGGGAATGGAAACAGTCGGCTGGTTCGGTTTCGGTTACCTTCAGGCCTGTCCGGTGCTTGTAAAGCGTCGAACAATAAGGGCAAATAATTTCGTCTTCCGTACCCATATCCAGAAAAATATGAGGGTGATCGTAGGGCGGTTCGGCACCGATACATTTGAATTCCCGTGTACCAATATGGATTACGGAAGTGCCAATATCGTTGTGGAAATGCGGCGTGGCATGATCGGCCATTTGGTCCCTCGGAAGCGTTTCATTTGAATCAATGCTTGACCCTAACCTTGTAGCAGGTTCAAGAATAGGGCCTATTTACATCTGCGACAAATTTCCCTTTTTCCTCACCTTTACGTAATGGTCAAGTTGGTTTAATCAGATCCCATGCAGCATTTCGATTCAGACGGTGTCCAGATCGCTTATTCCGTAGAAGGGTCAGGGGACCCAATTCTCCTGATCCATGGATTTGCGTCAAACGCGCGCACAAACTGGGTGGATACAGGCTGGGTAGCAAGCCTTGTCGCCGATGGCCGGACTGTCATTACATTCGACAATCGGGGCCACGGCGAAAGCGAAAAACCGCACGAAACTGCCGTCTATGAAGCCCATATGATGGCGGGTGATGCGTATCGTCTGATCAACCATCTTGGTCACAAATCTGTTGATGTCATGGGTTATTCCATGGGCGCGCGGATTACAGCTTATTTGTCTCTGGCGCATCCTGAATTGGTGCGCAGTATTGTTTTTGGCGGGCTTGGGATGGGCATGGTCGATGGGGTCGGTAATTCCGAAATCATCGCGGTGGCGCTCGAAGCACCCGATATATCACACGTAACCGATCCGGTCGGGCGCGCCTTCAGAATTTTTGCGGAAGCTGCCGGCAACGATCTGGTTGCACTTGCTGCGTGTATCCGGTCGGCACGGCGTAAAATCATGGCAGATGATTTGGCGGGTCTTTCGGTCCCGGCTTTGGTGGCTGTTGGCACGCGGGATGAGATAGCGGGCTCGGCACATGATCTGGCGGCATTGATGCAGAACGCAAAGGCGCTTGATATCCCGAACCGGGATCATATGCGTGCCGTTGGCGATAAAATTTACAAAGAAGGTGTTTTGAACTTCCTTCAAGGGCGGCCCTGAAGCAAAAAACATCAGATAGGAATGAAATTGTGAAGCCAGAAAATATTGCTTTTACCGGCGCCGATGGGAACGTGCTGGCTGGTGACCAGTATGGGGATACCGGGAAACCTGCTGTGTTGCTGCTGCATGGTGGCGGACAGACCCGGCATTCATGGAACCCGACGGCGATCCGTCTGGCGGAAGAAGGCTGGTGCGCCATCACCCTAGACCAGCGCGGCCACGGGGATAGCGAATGGGTGGCGAACGGCCATTATGCCCATGCTGATTTTGCGCGAGATGTACGCGAAATTTGCCTTCAATTGATCGAGCGTGATGGTGCAAAACCAGTATCAGTGGGTGCGTCTATGGGCGGTATGGCGAGTCTGACGGCTGAGGGCCAATATCCGGGCGAAACCTGGGGGGCGCTTGTGCTCGTCGATATTACGCCGCGGGTCAATATGGAAGGCGTTTCGAAAATTCGCAACTTTATGATTTCCCAGATGAAAGATGGATTTGCGTCTCTTGAAGAAGCAGCCGACGCGGTCCAGACTTATATGCCAAACCGGAAACGCACCAGAAATCTCGAAGGTTTGAAAAAGAATTTGCGACTTCATGAAGACGGGCGCTATCGCTGGCACTGGGATCCGAAATTTTGGGACGGACCGCGCACAGCAGGTACAGACCGCGAGGAGCTCAGCACAACATTGACGAATGCCGCCAAAATTTTGAGCATCCCGACCCTGCTTGTGCGCGGGCGCGAAAGCGAACTGGTTGAGGAAGAGCATGTGACGGAATTTTTGGAAATGGTGCCGCACGCGAAATTTGCCGATATCAGCGGTGCTGGCCATATGGTGGCTGGTGATCGCAATGATATTTTTGCAGGCGCTGTCCTGGAATTCCTTCGCGAATTGCCCGATGCACCCCAATCCTAGAGACTTTGGATCTTGCGATTGATTTTCTGGTCTAATAATCTGAGAAACATACGGTTTTGCGAAAAATTAATTGATCGAACAAAATTGTGATCAGGTTCCCTGTTGAAACTTGACAGGTGTGATACGATTTCAACAACTGGTAGTCACGCCCGGCAGCAAACGGAATTTGGTTTGCCCAAAATTGGACACAAGAAATTGGACCAAAGGGAAATTGGTATGAGCATTCATAGCCCACGCACGAAACAAGGCCTTCACCGCGTTGATCCTATCTGGGAAGAATTGCGGAATGAAGTCCAGGAAATGATCCAGAACGAGCCGGAATTGGCGAGTTTCGCCATGGAAACCGTTCTCAACCATGATAACCTGGAAGATGCCGTGATCCATCGCATCGTTACCCGGTTGGATCATGGTGATATCAGCGGTGAATTGATCCGTCAGGCCTACGCAGAGGCCATTGCTGATGATCCCGCAATCGGGGAAGCCTTCCGCGCCGATATTGCCGCCATTTATGATCGTGACCCGGCATGCCACCGCTATCTTGAACCGGTCTTTTATTTCAAGGGGTTTCATGCGGTGCAAACTCACCGTCTGGCGCATTGGCTGTGGAACCAGGGCCGCAAGGATTTTGCCTATAATCTGCAAAGCCGTACGTCACAGATTTTCCAGATCGATATTCACCCGGCCGTTAGCATAGGTAAGGGCATCATGCTTGACCATGGTCATTCTATTGTCATGGGGGAAACTGCGGTTATCGAAGATGATGTTTCTATCCTGCACGGGGTAACGCTTGGCGGCACCGGCAAAGAGGGCGGGGAGCGTCATCCAAAAATCCGCGCCTGCGTCCTGATCGGAGCGGGTGCCAAAATTCTCGGCGATATCGAAGTCGGGGCATGCTCACGCGTGGCCGCCGGGTCGGTGGTGCTAAAGGATGTGCCCCCGAATTCAACAGTTGTCGGCGTACCTGCAAAAGTCGTTGGCCATGCTGATTGTCCTGAGCCTTCACGCAGCATGAACCAGATGGTTGACGTGAGCGACGAAGATGTGACTGGTTAGAGACCATTCGTCCGAGATTTTGATTCTCGAATTTTTGTTGAAAATATCAGGAGATTTCGTTGGAACGCACGGAAACTGAAAAACTTGAGCGCTACATGCGGGGCTTGTTTGATTTACCCTCGATCAAGGTCGTGAAACGCCCACAAAAAGATGATTCCGCCGAGGTTTATATCGGCGAAGAATTTATTGGCGTGCTGTTTCGTGACGACGATGATGAAGATGACGATGATGTTTCATATTCTTTCCAGATGGCAATTCTTGGTTTTGATCTGGCGGAAGATTAAACCGTTAGTCGGAAATTTGTGAATCAATCAGATACGTTCTGACCAAGTCTGTCACTTCATCATCTATTTTTTTCCAGTCTTTAAGTAGGTTTGGATAAAATCGTATTTCCAGTCTGATATCCGGCGTTAGCTGGATCACGCGCTGACAAAATGATGTATCTGATAGCGGTAATCGATCAAACGGCTCGGCGCAAAATGCGAGATAACGGATGGGGTGGCTGGGTTGCTCGTCCAGTGGCCCGTAATAAAGCACATCCGGGCCAAACCCTGTTCCGGGTCTGAAATGTCGGGCAATAAGCCCTACCGGCGCCGGCAGTAGCTCACCAGCAAATGCCGGCATGATTATACGCTCAAATCTCTCTTCAGAATTGATGGTTTCCCGGTTTTGATCAAGGCGCAAGCGCAAAAGAGGTGCGGCCGGGTCCTGATCTTGAAAATTAGTTATATTTCGTTCTGTTCTCCCTACCAGTCCTGGCCACATCATTGCCAGTTCAACGGCATCGCCCGTAGCATTCGTCAGCATGTTGCCGGGAATGGCGAATAGTTGTTGCCCGAGAGATACGATTACCGGGTCATCGGAAACTACAGGCAAGGGCGCTTCTGCCAATGTATTTGACCAGAGCACCAGACTGAACCGGGTCAAAAACACGATTCCCACTGTTACCAACGCCGTCACCAGGACTGTCAGGGCAATCCGAAATGACCAAAATGAATCACGTGATGACGGCACGATAATCTCTCAGAAAATTCTCTGTATTGCCGATCCGGTACTCCACTAGATCAGGATTCGGGCGGCCTTTCCACGTTGGAGCGGCAATTGGCACGGGAATTGTTTGTTTTGATGCCAATAGTCGGAATCGCGCCTGTTTTCCGTGATTTTGGTTCAAAATAAAACATGGTTAGCCAAAACTGAACAGTTTTGGGAAAGGGCGGAGTAGGTTATGTCTGAGTATCTCGCATTTGGATTTTCTGTGGCAACCGGGTTTGTTGCTGCTGGGATCGGTTCCAGCACATTCAGTTTACTCACCAATCAACGGGTTAGTTTTCAAATTCCGGACTTGACGGTGTTCGCTAAATTCTTGATTGCCTGCCTGATTGTGGTTGTCGGGCCAGTCATTTTAATGCGGAACGGAATTCGCGGTTGGCTGATAGAGCATCGCCATCCCGGCTGGTTGGCGGGCACCATTGCCATTGCAACCATGTGGAGTTTCATCTCCGGATTGTTCGTGCTGCACATGGCGCTTGCTCTTCAGGCCTAAAAACGTGAAACGGATTACACATGCCTCTCTACAGCCTTGAAAATGTTTCGCCCCAGCTTCCCGACGGGCCTTATTATGTGGCTCCAACGGCTGTAATTATTGGTGATGTAAGGCTGGATGCGGAATCAAGCGTCTGGTTTGGGACCGTGGTGCGGGGCGATAACGACCTGATCCATATTGGTGCGCGGTCAAATGTGCAGGATAATTGCGTGCTGCATACGGATTTGGGCTATCCGCTGACAATCGCACCCGATTGCACCATCGGTCATATGGTGACATTGCATGGCTGCAATATCTGCGAAAATACGCTCATTGGGATGGGTGCGACGATCCTGAATGGTGCAAAGATTGGCAAGAATTGTATTATCGGCGCCAACGCGCTTGTTCCCGAAGGCAAGGAAATTCCTGATAATTCCCTGGCTGTCGGGTCTCCTGCCCGGGTCATTCGAACGCTTGATGAAGCGCAGATCGCCATGTTGCGGGGTGCAGCGGAAATTTACATAAAAAACTCACAGCGTTTCCGTGACGGATTGCAGGAAATTCCCGCAAAATAGACAAAGGCCGGCCCCTGGGATGGGGACCGGCCTTTTACACAAGTCCGGCAATTGACGTGTGGGACGGGGGACGCCGGACTGCGAATTCTTTTCCTAGCGCGAAGATACCGGGGATGAGCGGTTGGAAGACTGCAACAGCTGGCTGAAAATATTGGTATTCGGGGATAGTGATACCCATTCTGCCGGGTTCTGCTGGGACTGGCGCTTGCGGAACGTGTAAGGCGCATCCTGCCAGCGACGGACCATCGGATAGCGGTTGTCGAGCAGGAAATCTCCAGCGTCCGTCGTCACCGTCAGGATAGCGTGGCCGTCACCATTTTCATCACGGACAACTGTGATCAGCAGGGATTCTTCAGGCCAGCCCAGAGCCACGAGGTGGCGCTGTTTTTCAAGAACATAATCTTCGCAATCACCAGCACCTTGTGGGTAGGTCCAGTGTTCTATGGTCTGGTAAAGGTCCATATCAGTGACCGCAATAACAGACTGGTTGATGCTATCATTCACTTCAACCAACTGGCTCCAGCGCTCGATGGTCAGCTGCGGGATGCGTGGGTTGGAAATATTTGTTGCCTGGCACTGGCCGGGATAAGCGCGACAAAAAAGAACGTGGCCGATCGGGGCTCTGGTTTCATCATAGACCTGCATGCTGGTGGCCTGGGTGTTTTGCCCGGCATTGCGTGCAGCACTGGCTGGTGAAATTGAACTGGCTGCAACTGTTGCAATTGTCAGCCCGATGATTGCGGCCATTTTGCCAAATTTGGTTTTCATTTTGTCGCCCCTTTTTTTGTTCTTGAGGAGACAGTGCCACAAATTTTTTTCGTTTCGTCTAAGATTAGCAGTGACATTTTATTACAATTGCGAGGGTGGGTTTAAGAGTTTGCTTACCTAAGCTTGCAGCCTTTATTCGGCCCTTCAAGGACGCGGCGGTCTTATGCTTTGCATCAACATTCAGATAGCAATCGGCCATAGCCTTCGATTTTGTCACGAATGTTGGCGAGCCTGAACGTATCCCAGATCATGGCCTGGTTGGAGCAGATTGCTGGCTTTCCAGCAGCGGCTTCGATCTCACCGATCACATCCAGAGTACGTAACGCACCGCAAGAAATGAAAATCGCATCGGCGTCCGGGCGATCAAGCGACAAGGCGAATTCGCGGATATAGTCCGGTGCGACCCGTACCATGTCGCTGTCTTTTTCAAGTTGCAGCCCAGTGATGGACAGGACTTCAAACCCGGCCTGTTCAAAATATATGGCTTCGCGCTCGTTGATTTCATCCAGATACGGGGTGGCAATGACAATCCGTTTGGCTTTGATCGCATGCAAGGCGCGGATGACGCCGGTCACAAGGGAAGTTGCTTTGGCGGCGGGTGCGCCTTTGTTCAATTCGGCAAAAACCCGGTCTTCTCCAATTACCAGGCTACCGGACGTGCAAGCGTAACATACAACGTCCAGACTGCCATCCGGCAACAGCGTGGCGGCGCAGGGCGCGAGAAGGTCGGCTTGAGCTGCAAGGGTTGAGGCCGTGATGGAATCCGGAATGGCAGCACGGGCAAAATGGATACCGACACCATCCGGCCTGAGTTTCATGACGTCATCCTGAATGGTTTGTTCTGTTGCCAGCAGCACATATCCGATTTTGGCCCGGTGATGACGCCCGTGATCGAAGCGAACGTCTAGCGCGTTTGATATCAAAGCGTTCCTAGACGGATTTGTCATTGGTTTGTCCTGTGCAATTTTCTTGCGCTGAAATTTGAATTCAGCAATATGGTTTTGTCAAATTCAGATTTTCAGGAGCCTGATTATGTTGGAAGAAGCGCGCGCCCGCACCAAAAAATTCCAATCCAACCTCAGAGATGCAGGCATCGATATCGCGGTGATTACAGACGAAAGCTCGATTGCTTATCTGGCAGGTTTTTGGGGATATCTGTCGGTGGAATTTGGCCGCCCGACATTCCTTATTGTACGCCCGGATGATGAGCCCGTTATTATTACGCCGCTCATGGAAAGTGAGATGGTTTCGGCAATGACCTGGGTCGAGAAAATTATGACCTGGGAAGATGCCGGAGCGCATCGATGGGAAAATGTACTCAAGTCCGCGCTTGGTGATCGGCCGGGCCGGGTTGCAGTGGAGGTGGGGGCTTTGCCGGCAATTGTGCGAAACTGGTTCGATGATCAATTGCCAGGGACCAAGCTTGAAGACATCACATCTGAGCTTGGCGCCATGCGGATGATTAAGTCGCCGCGCGAAATTGAAGTCATGCGTCAGGCGGGCCAGATTGGTGGTGCCATGATGGCAGCTGCAGAAAATGCTCTTGCTGAAGGCCAACCGGAATATGAGGCGGCGTTGGCGGTTATCAATGCCGGAACCCGAAAAGCGGCGGGCTTTCTGACCGCCAAGGGCTGGGACGCTTTTATTTCTCCCATGATCCATAATCTTCAAATCATGCAGTCCGGGCGCGATACCTCGATGGTTCATCGCCGGGCCAGCGTGAAGCGTCTGGAGAAAGGCGATCCGGTTTATTTCTGCTTTTGCAACATGACTCAATTTAAATTGTACAAATTGGGTTTTGACCGGATGTTCTTCATCAAACAAGTGTCTGACGAAGCGGCGCAGGTGCAACAAGCCGCCATTGCCGCGCAGCAGGCGGCGATAGCGGCGATCCGACCCGGGGTGACGGCGGAATCGATTGCGGAAGCTGCTGATGAGATTTATCGCGCCGGCGGGTTTGAAACCGGGTATCGCACCGGGCGCTCCATCGGTATGGCCTATCTTGAATCGCCTGAATTGAAACCTGGGGACAAAACCATCCTCCAGCCCGGTATGACATTTGCTGTCGATGGCGGCATTTCCGTTGACGGGAAACTTGGCGGTCGGATTGGTGATTCAATCGTTGTGACTGAAACAGGCTGCGAATATCTGACGGACTATCCGCGCGAACTTCTGGTGGTGGATCATTAGCCGATGCGTGCGGGAATTTTTCAATGCGCGGGCGGCGGGTTGACGCCGGACCAACGGCTTGAGCGTTTGAAGGTGCACCTTCAGCAGAACAATTTGAATATAATTGTATGCCCGGAACTGTTTATGTCGGGCTACAATGTTGGCGAACGTGTCACCGCTTTGGCTGAATCTGTTGACGGTGAATTTGCGGGTGCGGTTTCCAATCTTGCTGAGGCAAACGAGACAGCGATTGTCTATGGATACCCGGAACGGGATGGAGACAATATTTTCAACTCGGCCTTGTGTATCGGGGCGGATGGCAAGGTTCTGGCCAATTATCGCAAAATGCTGCCACCGCCAGGGTTCGAATCTACATATTTTTCCGCCGGTGATGGCCCGTCATTGTTTGAGATTGACGGCATTAGATGCGCCATTCTGATTTGCTACGATGCTGAATTTCCGGAATCTGTTCGTGCAGTTGCCGCAGCCGGGGCGCAGGTTGTGATTGTCCCAACAGCGCTTGTGGATAATTGGCGCTCGGTCGCGTTTCAATTGATGCCCACCAGAGCTTTTGAAAATGGCGTTTGGCTGCTTTATGCCAACCATGCGGGCGAAGAGGGCGATGCAAAATACCTTGGCGCCAGTTGCATCGTCGCACCGGATGGAGCGGACAGGGCGCGGGCCGGGGACAGCGAAGCTTTGATTGCGGCAGAGATTGATATTGTAGCCAACGCCAAGGCACAGGCCAGATTACCGTATTTGGCTGACCTGCACGCGCTCAAGAGAAAGCTGAGTGTTTCCTGATTGCTGACCTGTTCGAGTCCTGTCCATTATGCGGTTTTATTTTGATATCTTCGATACTTGGTCTGGTTGATGAGGAATCGGGTAATGGGGGGGGTGCCAGCCAAGTCAGAAATTAGTTTTAGCACTTTTGGCGGGGTTCTTCGCTGCCCGGATTGTGCCGTTGCCGGAAATGGATATTCCAACCCGGAACAAGGTGATTGAAGATATTTTGATGGCGTCGTCGTGAAATCAGCCGTTGGCGGCGTTGACGGTCTCGAATTCAGCGGCAATATCTTCAACAGCGGCGTCGGGTTCGAGTTCAAAATGTTCTTGTAATGATTTAATATTCTGAACATCTGAAAATTCCAGAGCGATGCCGTTTTCCAGATGGCGCACAACGCGGGCGCGCATTTTGCCCAATGTCACGCCGCTATTCAGCGCAGGCCGCACATCAATATCGATCGCTGCCCCGCCAATCGACATATCGATTATCCGACACTCATATTTTCTGTTATCGGGCAGGACAATGTTGGTTTCGGTGTTTTTGGGATTGACCCGCTCGTGCACCCGGTCTTCCGGCAAGCCGAGCGTATTTCGGTTGGCAAGCCAGGTTAGTTGGGAAGCGAGTTTGTCGCGCTTGCGCTCAGTCGCCCTGAAATTTACAGCAAAACCTCCGTCAAATTGACGTGAGACTTCACCTTCGAGGCGGCCGATATGGTCGATATAGGTGACGATGCGTTCTCCGCTCGCACCCTCAACAGGGGTTACAAGCGCAACACCGCCGGGAGACATGTTCAATACCTGACAAGGATATTCAAGCTTGTTTGTCAGCATGAACCGGCCAAGCAGATTGACTTTTACCCGCTGAAAACGACGTCTTTCCCCGGATCCGGACAATGTAGTTAGGGACATTCCTTTGAGCCCTGAGTTTCACGCGGCTAACTATTTGATAGGCGTGGTGATTCCATATTTATGAAATCTTACTCCAGACAGGGTAAACGAAAGGTTAGAATTGGATCAGACGCCGCCGCGACCGCCTTCAAAAACTGATAGGTGGCGAATTTGTCGGCTTGGCCGATTTTCTCCAAGGGCCGGATGTGGCTTCTGGTTTTGCGCGAAGCTATAGGCCGGATTATTGTGCTCATGGACGGGGATCATGCGCAATCCGGTAATGTCCAGTGTCGAAAGCGGAAATGTGCCCAGCCAATAGGGGGTATCTTGCGTTACCAGAGTTCCCAGGACCCGGCACACCATGTTTTCCTGGATCAACGGCAACATAATAATTTCACCAGAGGTTTCATGATAGCGGGCGGTTCTGCCTTCCCAGCGTAACGAAATGGCCATTGCTTCCTGGCGCAAGATATGGAGCGAAGAGGCAAGCGTTTCTTTGTCCCGATCAGACCATAGGCTGAGCAGGTCGGCATTTTTGAGGTCCCGCCCAAATAGTGCACAGGTGCGGGTGCCGGCGAGGCGGAAACTTGTTCCTTCCAGTTCATCTGTTTCAAGAATGAAAGTATCCGGCAGCAGATTTCTGATATCGGCGGGTTCTATTTCACTGCGTTCCGGCGCTGGACGGTTTCCCTTCAGCTGCTTCCAGTAAGAATAAAGCTGCAATGTTGTCGGATTTTCCATGTTTTCTTACCATTCCCTGTTGTCGCTGTCCTTTTCGGGACAAACTGTCCGGCAATGAGACACTTCGTGCCTCTTTCGAATGCTTCGGAAGGGTAGGGAGCATTTGCCGTGCCAACCGACCGCATGATGCGGTTTTTGTTGTGGGCAACCATTCGCTCGGTTATGAAACGGGTTTCGTGGAAGGAATTACATTTTCATGTCGCGTCGCCAGCCACCAGCTTTCAATATTCCCAGTGTCGTTCTAGCGCTTTCTGCCATGCTAGTCGGGGTGCATCTGATCCGGACCTATTTGCTGGACAGGGAACAGGATATCGATGCGATCCTGTTATTTTCGTTCATTCCGGCGCGGTATGCGTCCGATCTTTCCGTTTTCAACCTGCCAGTTGATTTTGAATTTCCGGGCGGTTTATTGGCCGATATCTGGACATTCGTGACCTATGGCGCGTTGCATGCGGACTGGACCCATCTTTTTGTCAATCTTGCATGGATGGTGGCGTTCGGGTCAGCAGTCGCGATGCGTTTTGGCGCAGCACGGTTTCTGGCATTGAGTTTGATCGCGACTATTGGCGGGGCTTTATTGCATCTGGTCACTCATTGGGGTGGCCTGGTACCTACGATTGGCGCGTCCGCCGCTGTATCCGGCCATATGGGAGCCGCGATCCGGTTTGCGCTAACAGGACCGGCCCCATCGTTTGGCCCTGGGCAGCAAAAAATGCACACACCAGCAGCGCCTTTGTTTGATGCTCTTCGGGATCGCCGGGTTTTTATTTTCCTGGCCCTTTGGCTTGGTATAAATTTTCTGTTTGGATCAGGCATTGTGCCAATCGGCCTCAGCGAAGGTGAGGTAGCTTGGGAGGCCCATATTGGCGGATTTCTGGTTGGCTTGCTGGGTTTCAGCCTATTTGATCCACCGCGTCAGTCGTCACAATTTTTGCCCGGGGAATGGCCGCCCCGTGAATCGCCAGACGAGCCGCTACAATAAAGGCTCTTCGTAGCGCAATGTGCCGTCGACGATAATTCCTTTGATCGCGGCTGTGCCGCTGGGTTCTATTGCCGCAAGAATTTCAACGTCATTGCCTCGCTGTGCGGTTTCGATCTTCTGAGCGGCATCTTGCTGGGCAAAATATTGTTCGATGCCGTAGCGAATGGTGAGCCGCTGGCAGCGCGAACTGCAAACCACTTCGCCATCTGATGAAGTGATGCGTCGCGGTGAGGTGAGATGACGCACCCTGCCTGCAATGACGGTTTCGCCGGAGCCGCTTGTGGGTTGCGTGTGAGAGATTGCGATCGGATGCCAATTATCATCTTCGCCTTCGGCGAGCGTTACATAGGCGATATCGTGTTTTTCAAATTGTTCTTCGCTGTCCAATTCAGATGGAGAAATCTGGCTGATCTCATAATTCAGAGTAACGTAATAGCCACGGAAAATATCGCGCGGGTCAACGGGTTCCACTGCCAGTCGGACGGTTTGCCCATTTTCCAATATTTGCGCCCGGTCCCAAATCATCCAGCCGAGAATACCTGCCTGTAATACGAACAGAACCATGAGGCGTAAAATAAGGGGAAAGCGTTTTATCACGATGTAGCTTCTTCCTCTGGCTGGTTGAAGCGGCTGCGCAATCGGTTCAGGAACCATGCCAAAGCAAGCAGTAAAATTCCGCCAAGAAGGAAGAAAATAGCGGTGTCCAACAGGGTACCGAATGTTGCGAAATAGATATCCAGCACCACAAGCCCAAAGGCAATCAAACCCAGATTGATCGCTTTTAGATAATGATATTCCTGGCCGTATTCTATGGCCCAGATGCCTAGCCCGATCGCCGCAATTGCGGACAAAGCCTGCGGCGTCAGGCTTGTGAGTATTTGAGGCATTAAAGCGAAAATGGTTGGAACCAGTGCTGCGACTATCAGTGCAAAAGCGTCCAGAATGCGTAATTTTTTTCGAGTGATGGCGAGGACAAGCGTAATTGCTGCAGTCACGGCAAGCCCTGCCAGACCGGCAAACCAGATTGTGAATTCGGTTCCGGTGAGTTGATCTGCATAAGCGTCATTGCCCGACAAGTCGATGAACAGCCGTAGTAGGCCAACGCCACCAAGAATGAAAATCAGTGCCCAAGGCTTGGCGGAAAGTCCAAAACCGAGCCACCGGTCCAGTCCGGTAATCGGTGTTTCTTCGTGACCTGTCAAATGGCTTGCGGCGAATATTGCGACCATGAATGTCACGGCAATTGCTGTCAGATGCATGGGGTTCCAGTCAGCTAACATTGCATATTTGAATATAGTGATGGCCAGCCAGACCATGATTGTCAGGATTGTGAGGCGATACCCGGCACCCCATTTCCAGAGCGCCACAAGAGCGGCGAACGCTGCCCACAGCACCAGAAAAGGCCAATGGAAATCCCAGTTGAATTCCATTATCTCGGTGCCAGACCAATAAAGGGCTGTGCCGAGGCCGATGACAATGGCGGATCGCGAAGACGTCAGGAAGGCTGCAGCGAGCGCACCGATGGTCCAGACCAACAGACCATCGGGGTAATGATTGCCGATATGGTAGACTTGGCCCACAAGCATGATTGCGCCACCGAAAAATGCGAGGCCGACCAACAGGGCAGCGTCGGCAAAAGCGGAATGGTCGTTGCGGACAAGTCGCCAAGCGGCGAAATAGGAAACTGCCATGGCACCGAGCAGCAAAGCTAATTTCCAGATTCGCGGAATATCTTCCCAGTTTGCTGCCACAAATGACATGACTGAAGCGGCGATCAGGCTCGCGCCGAGAAACCCGATAATTATCGGAAAACGAGATTTTGCAGGATTTTGGCGGACCGAATTCAAGATGGCGCGGGCACCGTCTTCAGATACCCAACCTTGTTCATGCCAGGTGGGCAAATCTATTTTCAGACGTTTTAAATAGTTGCTGTCAGACATAAAACCGTCGAATCGCTACGTTCCAGACCGGCATTAAAGCCCGAATTCCGGAAAGCGCAACAAGCTCCTCAGAACCGGGACCCATGCCCTGTCAATTGATCCGATTACTGATATTGGGTGTGCGCCCCTTGCCTGCAAGGCGTTTGCGGTCCATCATGGCGCTGTATCAAGTTCCATTTCCGGTGCGGGCCGGGACTGTATCTCGGGCCCCGCCTCACTAAATTGAGGAGGTTGAGCTATGACAGTATCAGTTATTTTATCCATCAAGGGCCACAGCGTCGTGACGGTTGATCCTGGCGACACGATTGAATCTGTGGCGCAATTGCTTTCTGAGAAAAAGATTGGCGCTCTAATTGCCAGTTCTGGCGGCGGCAAAGTTGACGGTATAATTTCGGAGCGCGATCTGGTGCGCGCGATTGCCAGAAATGGCGGCGCAGCATTGTTGCGCCCCGTGACGGACTTCATGACGCGGGATGTGGTTACTTGCAATGCTGAAGAAAGCATCGCCGATTTGATGGAAAAAATGACCATTGGAAAATTCCGCCATCTGCCGGTGGTCAAAGACGGTATTCTGGACGGGATTATTTCGATTGGCGACGTGGTGAAACAGCGGATCGCGGAAACGGAATTTGAAGCCAATGCGATGCGCGAGTATATTGCGACCGGCTGATCAAGCAGAATAAAAAAGCAGAGCCTATTTGTTCGGGTATAATTTGTCCGGATCGGCAACGCGCTCTTCTGTGAATTTCAGCGAAACCTGATTGTCTTCGCCAACATTCACCTGGCGGTAAAAGCAGGACCGATAACCCTGGTGACAACTTGCGCCACTGTTGGCTACCCGGACCCGGAGCAGCAAAGCGTCCTGGTCGCAATCGGTTCGTATTTCTAGGACGGACTGGCTGGATCCACTGGTTTCACCCTTGCGCCAAAGCTTTTTTCTGGATCTGGACCAATAACAGGCAATGCCGGTTTCAATGGTCTCGGCAAGCGCTTCAGCGTTCATCCACGCAACCATCAGGATTTCGGCGCTGTCGGCATCTGTGGTGATGCAAACGATCAAGCCATCATCGTTGAAGAGAGGCGCAAAATTGCTCCCTAACTCGACTTCCGTCTTGTCGCCGCGCGCAGAAAATTGAATTTCATCGGACACGGGATGATTCTCTATCTGCCGGACGTCAATTGAAGAAAGCGCGATTGCAAATCCGGGTCATCTTTGTAGATGCCGGTATATTGGGTGGTGATGGTGGCCACATTCGGCTTCTGGACGCCGCGCAGTGACATGCATTGGTGGACAGCTTCGATCATGACGGCGGTGCCGCGTGACTCCAGCGCTTCGTCAATGGCATACGCGATTTGCGCGGTCATGGTTTCCTGAGTCTGGAGCCGGCGCGAAAAAATTTCCACAACACGTACCAGTTTTGAGATACCAACGACGCGGTCATCTGACGGATAATAAGCTACATGGGCCTTGCCGATAAACGGGATCATGTGATGTTCGCAATGGGAATTCATATCGATGTCGCGAAGCAGCACGACGTCGTCATAGCCGCTTGGCTCTTCAAATGTCCGGGACAGGGCATCCAGTGGGCATTCGTCATAGCCTTTGAAAAATTCTTCATACGCTTTCACGACCCGCTGCGGGGTATCGATCAGGCCGTCGCGTGTTGGATCATCGCCAGCCCATGCAATCAGCGTCCGGACAGCATCCATGGCTTCTTCGCGTGACGGCTTGGGCAATTGCGGGCCCTTGCCGATGACGGGACGTTTGGGTTTTTTCGAATTTACAGAGGCGTCCATCCGCGGGCCTTTCCAAGCTTTTTAAGTATGGCTAAGCGGAACATACGCTCGCCGGAAACGGGCGCTTTGATATCTGCCCACAACTGCATATATATTAGCCTTGATTGCGTTCGCAAGCCATACCGGTCAACAATACGTTATCTGGCAAGAGGCTTAGCCAATCGCCAACAGGAAGAATGAATATGCTGGAAGACGTCTATAGCAAGAAGATCCTTGCGTTGGCAGGAAATATTCCCCGGTTAGGCAGGTTAGAGCACCCGGACGCAACCGCGACCGGGTATTCCAGGCTGTGCGGATCAACGGTGACCGTCGATATCGTCATGGATGGTGACCGGATTGTAGATTTTGCCCATGATGTGAAAGCCTGTGCGCTGGGGCAGGCGAGTTCTTCCCTGATGGCGTCTCATGTTATAGGCATCACATCGGCAGAATTACGCGATTTACGGGCGAAAATGTATGCTATGTTGAAAGAAGACGCGCTAATAGATGGCAAATGGGCAGATTTTATCTGTTTCCAGCCGGTTCGCGATATTCCCTCCCGGCACGCATCCACATTGCTGACCTTTGATGCGATTGATCAGGCGATCAGCAATATCGAGAATGGCGTGCCGCTGGAACCTGATCTCGAAGCCTCGACCAGAGCCTGATTGTGACACCACCGGTTTTCGTAATTTCGCCCGGACCATTGTCGCGTTTCATGCGGCGGGTGGCGCGGGGCTTTATTCGCATCTATCAACTGACCTGGTCGTCGATTGCCGGGCGCACCTGCCGGTATCTGCCCACATGCTCAGAATATGCCGATGGCGCGATTGCCAGACACGGCGTCTGGGCCGGAGGCTGGATGGCGCTGGCCCGTATCACCCGGTGTAATCCGTTAGGTTCCAGTGGGTTCGACTCCGTTCCTGATAGTTTGAATCAAAACGCACGCTGGTATTTGCCATGGCGCTACGGGGTCTGGCACGGCCCGCATGAGGAAGGCTAAGTTTTAGGGCTCTTGATTGCTTGCAGGTGGTGCTTGTGCTGCTTGTGCTTGTGACGAGGCAAATGAGCGCTTTGAGGCCGTTTTTACATTCTGCTTGTTCGGTCTTTTTCAGTTCTTGACTGCCACGTTTCAATTAAAAACAAGGCCATTGATCCTGCAAGATTTACAGTCAAAGCAGCGTGACGCGGCTTGAATGGAACGCGCGAACGCCCCCCGGCATGGGCATCTCCGCTTTTGTTACGCAGCGACCCAATACTTTGAACAACACTTTGGCAGTTTCCCAGGATTGTTTTGAAAATTGCTTCCTGATGTTGAGACGGTGCGAGGTTCAAGATATTAGAAGCCTCTGCATATAACTTCGGCATATTCCACTTATTGCCCCATTCTCCGCCGCTGTCTTCGATAATGTGTTTGCAAACCTCTTCGAGAAGGGCGCTTGCAGCGGTCACGGCACCTTCCGGGTCCGTAGCCCGTCTTTCCAATGCCTTGGCCCAAAAAGCATGAACCGCAGGTGCATCGTAGACAGTAAGACCATCCGTAATCGTGTCGTCTGCAGCACTTCCGCCAGCCTCCAAAAAGGTCAACAATGGTTTGAATTTTTCGTTGACATGGCCTCGGCGCACGGCCCAGGATCCTTGGCCACTTGCAACGCATGAAAGCGCCGCTTGCAC
This sequence comes from Hyphomicrobiales bacterium, assembly GCA_021775875.1. Taxonomy (GTDB): domain Bacteria; phylum Pseudomonadota; class Alphaproteobacteria; order Rhizobiales; family NORP267; genus NORP267. The sequence continues at coordinate 82,948 of JAJFHA010000008.1, forward strand.
CGACGCGGCATCGTTCGAAAAACGCACGAAATCTGGAATAAGACGTTTGCTTGCTGGGTCTCCCATCAGCTTTGTTCGAGCTAATTTGTACTCAATATCCGAACCGCCCTCCGTCGTAAGGCCAACGACATTGTTTTTTAAGTGTATCGCGCATTCAAATAGATCGTCAGGAATATCCGGAGCTTCGCCAAAACTGTCAGACATCAATGTTCTCCGAATCATGGGAGTACATCATTATTCAGCAATTTGGAGATGTGAAGGGGTTTTTGGCCAACGTGAACTTACGGTCTTGATCACTTTGTTTTGTCGGTCAACGACGGCAAGGTCCACTTGTCGCTATGAAGTCCCAGAATCCCAAACCCCCACCAATGTCCGCAATTGCCCGAATCCGATGATTGGGGTAAGGGAGAGCTGAAACCGGCCCTCATGGCCGATAAACCGCTTACCTGCCTGGTATGCAGCGATTGAGCAGGAGACAGAACAATGATTTCCATCACATTTCCCGATGGCGCATCGCGCCAGTTTGAAGCCCCGGTTAGCGGGCTTGATATTGCCAACGATATTTCAAAATCACTGGCCAAGAAAACCGTCGCCATGATGGTGGACGGCGAGCTTTCCGATATTCGCGATGAATTGAATGCCGATGCCAGCGTCAAACTGATCATGCGGGATGACCCCGAAGCCCTTGAGCTGATCCGCCACGATTGCGCCCACGTGATGGCGGAGGCGGTGCAGGATTTATTTCCCGGTACGCAGGTCACAATCGGGCCGACCATCGAGAATGGGTTTTATTACGATTTCGCCCGTGAGGAGCCATTTACGCCGGAAGATTTGCCAAAAATCGAAAACCGGATGCGTCAGATTATCAAGCAGAACCGGCCGTTTACGCGAGAACTCTGGAGCAGAGATGAAGCGATCGCGCATTTCAGGGAGAGCGGCGAAGATTATAAAGTTGAGCTAGTAGAGACCATTCCGGAAGGCGAGGACCTGAAGATTTATCGCCAGGGCGATTGGCTTGATCTTTGTCGCGGGCCGCATATGCCATCCACCTTGAAAATCGGTACGTCCTTCAAGCTGATGTCGGTGGCGGGTGCCTATTGGCGAGGCGATTCCGATAATACCATGCTGTCACGCATTTACGCGACGGCGTGGGCCAATGACGACGATCTGAAAGCCTATCTGCACCGGCTGGAAGAGGCCGAACGCCGCGATCATCGTCGGCTTGGCCGGGAAATGGACCTGTTTCATTTTCAGGAAGAGGGGCCGGGGACGGTTTTCTGGCACCCTAAAGGCTGGAAAATGTTCCAGTCGATGATCAATTATATGCGCCGCCGTCAGGATAAGGCCGGGTATGTGGAAGTGAATACGCCGCAATTGCTGGATCGCTCGTTGTGGGAAGCGTCGGGGCATTGGGAAAAATATCACGAAAACATGTTTGTGACCCAGACCGAAGACGACCGGGTCTTTGCGCTGAAGCCGATGAACTGCCCGGGGCACGTGCAGATATTCAAGGATGGCCTCAAAAGCTATCGCGATCTGCCACTGAAAATTTCTGAATTCGGGATTGTCCATCGTTATGAGCCATCCGGCGCGTTGCATGGTCTGATGCGGGTGCGCGGGTTTACCCAGGATGACGCTCATATTTTCTGTACTGAGGATCAAATCACTGAGGAAAGCCTCAAGGTCAACGAATTGATGTTGTCGATTTACAAGGATTTCGGGTTTACCGATGTACGCATCAATTTCTCGGACCGCCCGGAAAAGCGCGTCGGATCTGACGAGATTTGGGACAAGGCGGAAGATGCTCTCAAAAAAGCAATTGAAGCGTCCGGCAGTGAATGGGGACTTAATCCGGGGGATGGCGCGTTTTACGGACCGAAACTGGAATATGTGCTGCGCGATGCGATTGGCCGTGAATGGCAATGCGGCACGCTTCAGGTGGATTTCAATTTACCGGAACGGCTGAACGCATTTTACATCGCGCCGGATGGTGAGAAATACCGCCCCGTTATGTTGCACCGGGCGATGTTTGGGTCGCTGGAACGCTTTCTTGGCATTCTGATCGAGCATCATGCCGGGCATTTCCCGTTATGGATTGCGCCGCTTCAGATCGTTGTCGCGACCATCACGTCCGATGCCGATGATTATGCGGTCAAAGTGCGGGATGCTTGTGTGGCTGCCGGGTTACGGGCTGAATTTGATGTGCGGAACGAAAAGATCAATTACAAAATCCGCGAACATTCAGTTGCAAAGGTGCCGGTGATAATGGTGGCCGGGAGACGTGAAGTGGAAGAGGGCACGGTAAATATCCGCCGCCTTGGGTCGCGTGATCAGGTTACGGTGAAGCTTGAAGACGCGATTGAATCTTTGATAGCCGAAGCGGTCGCTCCCGATCAGGTATAAGTTTGTCAACGGGTTAGAACTTCGACCTCGAAATCCTGTCCGGGAATGACAGAGAAATTGCGGTTGAAGGATTGGCCATCGTTACGCGCCAATACGGTGTAATTTCCCGCCGCCAGCAGGTATCTGGGAAATGCGCCGACGCTTTCAGCTACGATATTCCCGTCTTCATCCAGGATGCTCCAAGACGTGCCTGCAAGCGCTTCGCCGCCTTCGTCAGTCACAAGTTTCAATGTGATCTGTGCCGCGCTGTGGCTGATTTCGGCATCGGTCAATTTTCCGGCCTGGATTTGCACGTCAGCACGGACAATCGCGTTGGCGTCGCCATATTGGCTGATAATATGATAGGTGCCGGCATTCAGGCGGAGGATCAATCCTTCCGGCGCAGCGGGCATAATCAATTTACGCTGGCCGAATTCATCTTGTTCTGAAGAATATACGGAGTGACGGGCAAGGGTAACTTGAAGCGGTTGGTCGTTGGCCAGGCGGCTGGAAAGGCGCAAGCCCCCCGCATTCAAAATAATAACCTCGTCGAGCATGCCTTCGGTGAGTGTGATTTCACGTGTCGCATTGGCCCGGCCATAGGCGACGTGGAGAATATAATCACCCGCGAGCAGTTGGAATAAAGGGTTACCTTCTTCCTTGCGAGAGACCACTTTGAAATTTCCTAGTTCGTCAGGCGTGCTTGAAAATACACGCCACACCAAACCATTTTGCAGTGCTGGGCTTTCCGCTGTCAGGGTTGCTGAAACGCGCAGAATTCCGGTCTGGGTGGGTTGTTCCTCGCTGGCGATTTGTTGTTCCAGCCGTGCGACAACTTCGTTGGTTGGAATCGCATCGGTGATAATTGTCTCGCCCGACAACATCATGGTTGAGCTGGCCGGGGCATCGGTCAGGCTGCCAGTTGTTGTTTCATCGGCTTCATTTTCAACGCTTGCTACATTCGCCACCAGAGGGTCTTCACGAAGTGTCGGCAAAGCGGGTGTGAAAGCCGGGGTCGTGGTGTCGATCATCGGATTGGCAGTCGCGAGACGTTGAGGTGCGGGGCCGGAAGCCATTGCCGCAGGTGCGGGTGTGCCACCAAGGGCAATCGTTTCAATCGCGATCAATGCGGCCTCGAATTCCTGATTATTAGTGGCGCGGTAAAAATTCCCACCTGTTGCAGTTGCAAGACATGAGAGGTTTTCATGGTCTGCGCCGATGGTTTCATTGAACGCAATTGGATGAATGCGAAGGCCATGATTTTGCTGTTTCAATTCCGCCGCAACCGCGCACGGGTTGCCTGAACAATTGTCCGGTCCATCGAATACAAGGATTACATCAATAGCCCGTGCCGCTCCCGGATCATGCGCTTCGCCAACCGCCTGCTGCAAAGCTGCTGCAATCGGGGTCGCACCTTTGGGGTTGATGCTGGCAACGATCTGGCTGAAAGCTGCCTGATCAATATTGCTGACCGGGATCATGGTTTGGATATCGCTGCACACACTCGCCTGGGTATGGCCGAAACTGACAAGGCCTGCATTTATGCGCCCTGATAGACGTCCAAAACTGGAATTGAAGCCATTGCGGATCGTGACAATTTTATGCTCGCCATTGATCTGCGCCCACATGCTGTTTGATGAATCAAGGACATAAACCAAAGCTGGTTGGGCTGCGAAAACCTGGGCGGTCAGCGCGACTACCAGAAATGCTGTCGCCGGTAAAATTTTCAGCGATGAAACGAAGCTGCGCAGCATCTGGTAAATCTGTTCCCTAAACCTGATCGCGAACCCGATCACGGTTGCCCAAACTAACTGGCCCCGTTTGACACGCGAATCACGGTCAATTCAAGGCAGTAACTGAATCAGATATATCATTTGCGACCGACCTAGGCTATTTTGAGGTGGGCGACAGGGCGGGTTACATGGGGAAGTAGTTAACGTCTGGATTTTCAATTTTTTGATGGTGGAAAATGGCAGGAATAATTGATGTCTTGCTGGCACGGCGTTCTGTGCCAGCGGCGATGCTCGAAGAACCGGGACCGGATGCGGCCCAATTGCAAAAAATTTTGACAGCCGGTGCGCGGGTGCCGGACCATGGCAAATTGGCGCCGTGGCGTTTCATTGTCTTTCAAGGTGACACCCGGATCTCGTTTGGGAAGGTGCTCGCCGACATTGTTTTGAAGAAAAACCCTGATGCCGCGGACAAGCAACTTGAAGACGAGCGGCAAAGATTTGCGCGCGCGCCTTTGGTTCTCGGTATTATTTCAAGCCCTGTTGAACATCCAAAAGTGCCGGAATGGGAACAGGTCTTGTCGGCTGGTGCTGCGTGCCAAAATATCTTGATTGCCAGCAACGGACTTGGGTTTGCCGCCCAATGGCTTACCCAATGGCCAGCGTTCGACAAAGATGTTGCAGATGCCCTGAATCTTGGCGAGTCGGACAAAATAGCCGGGTTTATATATATAGGGACGGCGCGTAACTCGTTCGAAGACCGACGCAGGCCGGAGCTTGATGAAATTACGGAATATTGGACCGGCTGATATCGGTCGTAAATTAAAGGCAAACAAATGTATTTTTATGATGCAGTTGAGAATAATCACGGTCTCAAGCATGACCCTTACAAGGCAATTGTTGCGCCCCGGCCGATCGGATGGATTTCTTCTCTGAGCGAGCATGGCAGTCCCAACCTCGCGCCCTACAGTTTTTTCAACGGCGTGAACGAAAATCCGCACATTGTCATGTTCTCAAGCACGGGGCGGAAAGATTCCGTCGAGAATATTGAGGCAACCGGGGAATTTGTTTGCAACCTCGCAACCTGGGATTTGCGAGAACAAATGAATACCAGTTCGGCTATGGTGCCGTCCGGGGTCAATGAATTTGCGTTGGCTGGATTGACCGAAGCGCCGTGCAAGATAGTCAAGGTTCCAAGGGTTGGCGAAAGCCCAATCGCGATGGAATGCAAATACCTCCAAACCATCAGGCCCAAAGATTTGTCCGGAACAGAACTGGATTCATACGTGATTTTCGGACAGGTGGTAGGCATCCATATCGATGAAGCCTGCATCGAAGACGGGATGATTGATCTGTTGCGAATCCGCCCGATTTCCAGACTTGGCTATATGGATTACGCGGTCGTGGATAATTTGTTTTCGCTATCCAGGCCGGTTGTTGAGGGTGAACGCTAGGGTTTAATCCTGTCCCGCCAGTTTTGCGCGGGCAAGGGTTTTTTCAGCCCGCAACAGATGTGGCCTGTCGAACATTTCTCCGTTGATTGAAACAACGCCCGCATTGCCAGCATTCGCAAATGTAGCGATAATTTCGGTTGCTCGTTGAATTGTGTCTTCAGACGGGGTGAATGCCTGGTTGATGATATCAATCTGGTTGGGGTGGATTGCCAGCTTGCCGGTAAACCCGTCGCGACAGGCGGCATCGCATTCGACCTTCAAGCCATCATCGTCGCGAAAATTCACAAATACTGTATCCACCGGTTGGGTCTCGGCGGCGACGGCTCCCGCAAGGCAGAGGGCGCGGGCCAGGCGGTAAGGGTCGGTCAATCCACCGTCATTGTCTCGGCTTGTCTGGGCGCCAAGATCAGCGCTCAAATCTTCCGCTCCCCAGGTCAGCGCAGATAGCCGTTTGCTGGCGCCCTGATAGGTGCCGAGTGTGAAAAGTGAAGCGGCTGTTTCTGAGGCCACAGCGCTGATCAGGGTAGTGCCGTCTTCGATATTATTCTTCGCCTCGAGGACGGTCAGTTTGGCGTCCAGATGGGTTACATCCGCGCCGGATAAAGTCTTCGGCAACATGATCCCGGTCGGTCGGGCGTCCATGACAGCTTTGAGATCGTCATCTGTAAGACCCGTATCAAGGGCGTTGACGCGTATCCAGAAAGCGGGTCCGTTATTTTTTGCGCCTTGAAGAAACGCGGCGGTGATTTCGCGGGCGCTTTTTTTGTTGGCTAGCGCAACGGAATCTTCCAGATCGAGGATCACCGCGTCGGCATTTGACGTCAAAGATTTTGCCAGCTTTTTCTCGCTATCGCCCGGCACAAACAACCATGAACGCATGGATCAGGCTCCAGACTTTTTGCGCATGAAGGCTTGGCGCAGGCAAATGGCTACAAGATTGTCATTCTGGTTGTAGGCTTTGTGCTCCAGTTCAACGATGCCGGCGTCAGGGCGCGATTTGGATTCACGCTTGGAAACAACTTTTGTAGTTGCATGGACTGTGTCACCCTGAAATAGCGGGTGCGGGAATTTCACATCCTGCATACCAAGATTGGCAATTGTGGTGCCGACCGTGGTGTCGTTGACGGCAATCCCGATCATCAATCCGAGAGTGAATATCGAATTCATCAGGGGCTGGCCCCATTCCGTTTCGGTTTCGCAAAAATGCCGGTCGATATGCAAAGGCTGGGGGTTCAGGGTCATGTTCGAGAACAGCATGTTATCCATCTCGGTGACCGTGCGCCGGAGCGGGTGATGGAATTCATGCTCGACTTCAAAATCTTCGAAAAACAGACCGCTCATTCACTTTCTCCGTCACAAATTTCACTAATTCAATGATGCGTTATCCGGCAAAATATAGCCCTTTCAATGCGGACACAATGACGATTTTTGGGTTATCTCTGACCTGGTTCATTAACGCTTGGTTAACCATGGTCAACATATTCTTAAAGACCCTAAATTTCTTGAGCTGCTGGACAATTGGTTATGGTCGGATTTATTTCGGAAATACCGGGCATAAATATTTCGGGTGCGTTGCAGAATGCGAGCCAGCGTACAGGCGTTGGATTCGAATATCTGATGCGTACCGCGATGCAGGAATCCAGCCTCAGGCCGGATGCCGAGGCGAGCACGTCTTCCGCAGCTGGATTGTTCCAGTTCATTGAATCAACCTGGCTGCGTACCTTGAAAACCGAAGGCCCTGATCTTGGGTTAGGCGAGGCTGCGGAGGCGATTGAGGCGACGGGGCAGGGGCGCTACACGGTGCACGATAGCCAGCTTCGTGAACAAATTTTGAATATGCGCCACGACCCGGAAGTCGCCGCCTTGATGGCAGGTGCGTTGACCCGCGAGAATGGCGCCAATTTGAGCAATGCGTTGGGGCGCAGCCCAACCGATGGCGAATTGTATATGGCGCATTTTTTGGGTGCTGACGGGGCGGGGCGATTAATCTCGCTTGCCGAAGAGCGCCCTGGGATCAGTGCGGCACGGGCATTTCCTGATGCGGCGCGGGCCAATCGTTCGATTTTTTATGAACGCGACGGACGCGCCCGCAATACCGCCGACGTATATCATTTGCTGAACCGGAAACACGAAGCCGCCGACACACCAGCGCGGGAAATTCTTGGTGAATTTCCACCAGCACAGCGCGCGGCAGGAATCGGTTCCCTGTTTGATTCGTTGTTTCGGGCCTTTACCGGGCGTGGATCAGAACAACCATTTTCGAGTTATTTCACTACGGAAAATCTCGACCATTTAACGGAAGAACCGGTTGCGCCGACCGACCGGAGCGGGCTTTCAATGTCGTCTTCCAGCCAGCGTCAGGTCTACGGTCCGCCGACCCTTGCCGCCGCTACCGCGAGTGCGAGTTATTCCCGCCATGCTGTCTGGTCAGATATCGACCGGGGCGGTGACGACCCGGCGGCGATTGCCTGACAAATAAAAAAACACAAATCCGGATAATTTTTGTTGCGTTACGTCTGATCCTGCTTCACGCATGGAACAAGCGTGGACATGTTGTAACCACATCATTTTCGGAATTTTAGACGCTGTTTTTCCGGTGTAGCCATGAAAGAAATTTTAAAGGGCGTCTGGCCTCTTTTTTTAGCCATTGGCTTTCTGATGACCGGGAACGGTCTTCAGGGAACCGTGCTTGGGTTGCGGGCTGCGATTGAAGGGTTTGACGAAATCACGATCGGGCTGGTCATGTCGGCCTATTCGGGCGGGTTTTTATTGTCGTCTGTTCTGGCTCCTAAACTCATCCGAAATGTCGGCCATATCCGGGTATTCGCAGCATTTGCCTCAATCGCCTCCACCACCGTGTTGTTGCATGCGGTCTTTCCCATTGCCTGGGTCTGGCTCGGGCTTCGGTTTGTAACGGGCGTCGCGATGGCCGGGCTTTATGTGGTCGCCGAAAGTTGGCTCAACGATGCCGCTACCAACAAGACCAGAGGTAAAACCCTCTCGCTCTATATGGTGACGATGTATGCGTGTATGGCGCTTGGTCAGAGCATTCTGTTTATCAGCAGGCCTGACAGCTTTTTGCCATTCATCATCATTTCAATTTTTGTGTCCATGGCGCTTGTCCCGATTTCACTAAAAAATTTGCCGGCACCAAAAATTGCGATGCATAAACCAATTTCCCTGATGAAGCTGATGCGCAGTTCTCCGCTTGGGTTTTTCACGAGCCTCGCGGTTGGAATATCCCAGGGGGCATTGTTTGGGATGGGTGCTGTTTTTTGCGCTAAAATTGGTATGAGCGTTGTTCAAACAGGAACGATCATGGCGGCAGCGCTGATCAGCGTGGTGCCGGTTCAATTCCTAATCGGATGGATTTCGGACAGATTGGATCGCCGCTGGGTGATAGCCGGATCGGCCCTGATTGTGACCGCGATTGCGGCATTTGCTTCAATTTCCGGGCGTGCTGGATTTGGCGATATGGTTATTATATTTGGCTTGTTCGGGGCTTTCTCTTTACCGATCTATTCCCTCGCCATTGCCCATACCAACGATTATCTGGAAGTCGATGAAATGTTGACGGCGAGCGCGAAGCTGGTTTTCGTCAACGGGTTCGGTGCTGTCATTGGCCCGATACTTGTTGGTGCCTTGATGGCCTATATTTCTGTGAATGCCTTTTTCGCGTTTGGCGCTGTAATTCATCTGGCGCTTGTAGTGTATGCCCTGTGGCGTATGACGCAGCGTGCGGCGGTATCTGACGATGACCGCGGTGAATTTGTCCATGTGGCAGTACGGGCAACACCTGTTGCGGCTGTTACGGCGATTGAAGAATCTGAGGAAAGAAGCAGCTAGGGCGGGCTGGTTTTTAATCACAAAGCCGGGCGATTTATGCTGAACGGTTCCTTAATGTTTGAGGGGCACCATAGGCATGTTGTTTATTGCGTTTTGTGAGTAATCCTGTGTCCGAGAGTTCTTTCTTTGCGTTTTTGAAATCCGCTGACCCCCATGAAAGATCATTGGCGGTCCAGGTAATGGTGCGGGCTTTTGAAGCGGGGGAACTTGATGAGTTTGGCGCGGAAGAACTGGTACGTGGTTTAACACTGGTACTGGATGATCCCGATGCAACGGTACGTCGGGTGCTGGCAGAAGGTCTTGCAAAGACCGGGTTTCCTCCAACACATATTGTTCAATGCCTTTGCCGCGACAATTTCGACGTGGCGCGGCCGTTGCTCGAAGATTGTCTGGCGCTGGCTGAGTTTGATCTGGTTGACCTTGTAGGCGAGGGGACAGAAGCGGTGCGTCGCGCAATCGCGGTCCGGATCAATTTACAACAATCTGTCGCAGCTGCGCTGGCGGAAGTCGGAGAAGAAGGCCCGTGTCTTGTTTTAATCGAAAATGAAAATGTAGATATAGCTGATATTTCATTTGTCCGGTTGGCCGAGCGGTTTGGAGATAATCCCGAACTACGGGCAGCCCTATTGGCGCGTGCAGATATTCCGATCGATATTCGTCATGCTCTTTTATCCAAACTTTCGGATGCTCTTGGTTCTCTCATAACAGTCCAGCAATGGATGACCCCCGATCGCGCACGGCTGGTGCTTCGTGAAGCTTGTGAAAAGGCCACGATTGAATTTACAGAAACCGCAAATGACGCTGAGCAACGGGCTTTGGTTGCGCATTTGTCGCTGTCCGGCAAGCTCACACCCGGATTGTTGATGCGGGCATTGTCCGCCGGTAATTTGCATCTAGTGGCAGAATCTCTGGCGCTGCTGTCGGCCTTGCCTGTGAAGCGGGTCAACCGCTTGCTCCATGATCGGCGGGCGACAACAATGTTCGCTTTGTTCGCGAGCGCCGGGCTTCCTAAAGCGATCCATTATGGTTTCCGGCTATCGGTCCGAACCGTCATCGAGTGCCGCAAGGAAGGATTTGATTTCTCGTCCAAATCTGACCGCCTCAGGCTGGTTGAACGCATGCTGACCACCTATCAGGATTTTGCACCTGAAGATATAAGCTATCTATATGGCTTGCTGACAAAACTGGGCAATGACGCGGCGCGTGAAGATGCGCGCGAACGAATTGATCTGGAGCAACTGGAGATAGAGTCTCATGCGGCCTGATCGGCTTTGAAGACTTATTCCTGAGCGTCGTTGGATTCAGATTGGATTTCCATTTTTCTGGAATAGATGTCGTTTTCCTGGCGAAGGAAATCGTCGGTGACAATTGTCAATCGTCGGGAAATCTCGATGCTTGTTTGATGATTTATATCCTGAATTTTTTCCCGGACGACAGCACAAATGGCATCCACGTGATGATCGATCAGGTCAACCGGGCCACGTTCGGGGCGGGGAATTTCATACAGTAATTTGCAAAGACTGTTAGCGGGTCCGGCAGCAAGGGGGTAGCCGAGGGTGGCTGATTGACCTTTGATATCGTGCGAGACATGAAACAGGCGTTCCAGCGTTTCGGCGTTGGGACCCTCTTGGTGAAGGATGTCACGCGCCTTTATCAGGTTTTCGCATTCTTCCTGCATCCAGTCTTCAAAGCTGGCTGACAGATTGTTAAGTGCTGTTTCTGCGCGTTCGATAGCTTCATAATCAATTTCGCTGGTGCCAGGAATAACAACCTGGTTGGCCAGAGAATTATCTGGCTCATGCCACTCAATGCCTTTTTCTTCGGTAATTTTTACTTTCATTTAGGTCCACCTGAAATGTTTTGGCGTCGGCTTTGTAACAAGCGACGCGAATAATTAGCGTTTCGCTATCAACCGAACATCTTGTCAATGTCGTCCTGGGCTTCGTTGCCCACTTCTTTGGTGGCTCGTCTTTCTATGCCGGCATAATTTGGATTATCAAAGCGACGTCGATCGGGCCCGAAAAATCCCGCAGTTTTGATATAGGGGCGTGGATTCATGACAATATTGAAAATACGGTCATAAAGAGATTTCGCCGAAATTGGTTTGCACAGAAATTCTGTAACGCCATAATTTCGCGCCTGGATGACTTTTTCTTTTTCAGAATGACCGGTCAGCATGACAATCGGGATATAGGCATTTGAACATGAATCCGGGTTGCGGATCATTTGCACAAGTTCAAGTCCGTCAAATATCGGCATTGCCCAGTCGGTGATTAGAATATCTGGATTGTAGCTTTCTACGCCTTCAAGACCGGCCGCGCCATCTTCTGCTTCATAAACCTGACGTGAGCCGAAGCCATGCAGAAGCGAGCGAACAAGGCGCCGCATATGCAAGTTGTCGTCGACAACCAGAAAGCTCAGGCGATCAAACGCAATTTTACTCATCGGTTTCCAGTCTCACAAACGTTGTCCGGAATGCAAACCTAACCAGACGTCACTCCGTAATGATTTGCTAACCATGGGGTTAAACTCTTAAAAATGACTGAAAGAGTGATAGGAATGATCGATGAAATTGCAGGGTTTCGTAAGGCTACGAGGCTATTGCTCAGTACAGGAATTGTTCTCGCAAAATCCTCTCATCCAGACTATGCCCCGGATCAAACAACATCAGATTTGATGCGGTTTGATTTTCGGCAACCTCAACCGATGCAACATCGCGAATTTCGACGTGATCAGCGGCGACGCTTACCGGGCGTTTGTCGGAGTGAAGAATATCGATTCTAATCTGTGCTTCGTTTGGCACCAAAGCACCGCGCCAGCGCCGGGGCCGGAACGGTGAAATTGGTGTGAGCGCCAATAGCGGGCTGTTTATCGGGAGGATCGGGCCGTGGGCGGAAAGATTATAAGCGGTGCTGCCGGCCGGTGTGGCGATGATCAGGCCGTCACAAATCAGCTCTTTCATGCGGACCTGGCCATCAATTGAAATTTGCAATTTCGACGCCTGATGGGTTTGGCGCAGGAGCGACACTTCGTTGATTGCCTGTGCCGAATGGGATGTGCCGTCCGTACATATGGCCGTCATTCCAAGGGGGTGAATTTTAGTTGGTTCGGCGGCCTGCAACCTATCCGGTAGATTTTCCTCATCATATTCATTCATGAGAAAGCCCACAGAGCCCCGGTTCATGCCATAAACCGGAATATTGGTATTCATGAATTTGTGGGCAGTTTGCAGCATCAGACCATCGCCGCCAAGGGCTACGATCACGTCCGCATTGTCGGCGTCGATGTTGCCATAGAGACGGGTGAGGGTCTCCAGAGCTTCCTGTGCGTCTTTCCCATTGCTGGCGACAAACGAGATTTTTTCAATTTTTGATTTTGTCATTTGCTACTTGAAGTTGGCCGAGACGGCTGGTTTCGTGTGACAGTATAAACACCCGGCACCCAAACGTCATCAACCTGATTGCGGTTATGGTTCACGGCTCCGGGAAAAATTGCGAGGGGATATGCCGCAAGATAGTATTCTGGCGCTCGATCAGGGGACAACCAGCACCCGTGCAGTCATATTTGATGCTGGTGGCCGGGTTCTGGCAGCCGCGACCCGACCGCTGGCGCAAATTTACCCACAAGCCGGGTGGGTTGAGCATGACGCCAATGAAATTTATGCCGATGCGGTCGCCGTAATTCGTGATGTTTTGCAACAGACCAACGGGGAAATACCCCGCGCCATGGGCATCACCAACCAGCGCGAGACAGTGCTTTTATGGGACCGGGTCACGGGCGAACCGATCTCGAATGCAATTGTGTGGCAGGATCGACGCACGGCTGATTATTGCAAGACATTGCGGGATTCCGGTTTTGAGGCAGAGGTTTCGGCAAAAACCGGGCTTCTGCTTGACCCTTATTTCTCGGCAACGAAAATCGCCTGGATTCTGGAGAATATTGAATTTGCGAAAGAGCGTGCGTTAAACAGAGATTTGCTCGCTGGAACAATCGATTGCTGGCTTTTGTGGAAGCTGTCTGGTGGTAAAATTCACGCCACCGACGCCACCAATGCCAGCCGGACCATGCTTGTCGATATTCATTCAGGCGCATGGGATCAGGCCTTACTCAAAAAATTTGGAATACCGAAAAACATACTTCCCGAAATCACAGATTGTCAGGGGGATTTTGGGGTTACTGATGGGGATCTTGTGGGTGCGGAAATTCCCGTAACCGGGATTGCCGGTGACCAACAGGCAGCAGCCTATGGCCAATGTTGCTTCGAGCCGGGCAGCATAAAGGCAACCTTTGGCACCGGGTGTTTTATGCTCGTGAATACTGGTGACAAAGCAGTTGCATCTGAAAACCGCCTGTTATCGACGATCCTCAATCAAATTGATGGTAAGCGCAGATATGCCCTTGAAGGCAGCCTGTTCATGGCTGGTGCTACCATTCAATGGCTGCGCGACAATCTGGGAATCATCGAGAATGCAGCGGAAACGGAAAACCTCGCCCGGATGGCAGACCCGGATTCAGGGGTTTATCTGGTGCCAGCATTTCAGGGACTGGGCGCACCCCATTGGGACGCCAATGCGCGCGCCATGATTGGTGGCATGACTCGAGCGGCGGGGCGGGCAGAGATTGTGCGTGCGGCCCTTGAAGGCGTTGCATTTCAGGTGCGGGACCTGATGGTTGCCATGAACGATGATTTGAAACACGCCGGGATTGCAACGCCGCAACGGTTGAAAGTTGACGGGGCGATGTCACGTAACAATTGGTTTCTGCAATTTTTGGCAGATATTCTGGATATTCCAGTAGATCGAGCCGAGCAAACTGAAGCAACGGCACTTGGGGCCGCATTCCACGCCGGATTGGCGGCGGGGATTTTCAAGACTGAAGACGCGTGCGCTGCATTGTGGCAAAGCGACCGGACGTTTGAACCAGGTATGGGGAGTGCTGAACGAGACCGGCGTGTCGCGGGCTGGCTTCAGGCGTTGGGACGTTCCTTCTCGAAATGAAATCTGAACGTATTAATAATGGTGTGACGGATCCAGCAGACCCGTCACACCATTTTCTTATTTCTATCTGGCGCTATGTCCGAACTTGACCCGGACCCCGGCATAGGCTGCCACGCCCGCAGTTTCGAATGAAAACACTTCCTGATAATCTTCATCAAACAGGTTTGTGACGCGGCCATACACTTCGACACCGTCCCGGACTTCGAAACTCCCGGTCACGCCGACGACAAAAAAATCATCCAATATTGTTGTGCCCGCAACCGGGAAGGTGAACACCGTATCCGGCATTTCTCCATTATAGAGGGCGTTCAGGGTCAGGTGTGCCCGACCGTCGGCAAAATTGTGAGTGAGCGATGCGCTGGCCTGATGATTCGGGCGGCGAATTTCGGGGATGCCACCGGGTTCTTCCGAATGGGTATAGGTGTAGCTGCCGTTGAAACTCCAGTTTGCATTGGGGTTCCAGTTGGCAGAAACTTCAACGCCCCGGCGTTTGCTCTCACCAGCCAAATTGATCGGGGTGCTGGCGCCCAGTATAAATCTGGTGACGATTTCATCTTCAAGAACAGCAGAGAAATATGTGACGTCGATCACAAAGGCACCGTCGTGGAATGCTTGTTCAATACCTGCGTCCCAACTGATCGAGCTTTCCGGAGTAAGGTTTGGATTGCCGACAAATGGTGGGAAGAAACCAAATTGTTCGATCATGGTGGGGTTGGTGACGCCGCGCCCAACACTGGCATGGAACCGGGTATCTAAATTCACCAAGCGATGCGACCCGGTTAAGCGCCAGGTGGTGGCATCATCGAAGGCGTCATTGATATCGTGGCGCAGAGCGCCCGATATGGAACTCGTGTCGCCAAATTCGATCCGGTATTCGCCGGCAATTCCCGTCATGTCGCGCTCTAGCTGTCCCAACAACAATGGAGCAGCAAAGGGACCAAACTGGAAGAATTGCTGGGTTTCATGTTCGATAAACCCGGTGATAGTGTGATCAGTGCCGCCAAACATGTTGGAACTGAACCGGTAATCGGTTTGCCACGAATAGTTCAGACGGGTGGCCTCCGATCCAAAGAAGAAAGCGGGGGCCCCAAAGAAACTCACCAACTCGGTGCGGCTTCCGGAATATTGCGCCTTGCTGGTGAGAGCGCCGTCCATGAATTCACCAAGCAGGGCGACCCGACCGGCGACATCGCGTCCATCGGACCGATTGTTTCCGTCCGTCACGAATTGCGTGAACTGATTGTCGGTTTCAGACATGCGGTCAACGACCCGCAATACTGTTTCCAGGCGGAAATGTTGGTTCAGATCGACGCCCACTTTGCCGGTCACCGTAGTGTTGAACGATCCGTCATCTTCATTGCCGGTCGGGGCAATGTTGAACCCGTCGGTCCTGTTATGGGCAATGTTGAAGGCCATATCGATTGGCCCGACACCAGCCGTAAACCCGACGCCTGTAGTGACGGTATCGAAGGAGCCGTATTCAGCAAATGCGTGACTTGTCAGGCCGTCCTCACCACGCCCTGAGCGGGTGATGATGTTGATCACACCAGCATGAGCGTTGGCGCCATAAATGCCGCTTTGGGCACCTCGTATGACTTCAATTCGTTCGATATTGGCTGCCAGCAAGCGGGAAAAATCGAATTCACCATCACCCGGCGAATTCATTTCAACGCCGTCAATCAGAACCAGAACATGGTTGGCTTCGGATCCCCTGATCCTGACTTGCGCCAAGGCCCCACTTGGACCTGATTGGGAGACCGTAACGCCCGGCACCTGACGCAGGGCGTCGACGGCATAGATGACGCCGGTGCGTTCAATCTGTTCCGCATTAAGGACAGTATTCGCACTGCCCGTCAGGTTTTTGTTTGTCGGCGTGTGACTACCCGAAATTACCAATTCATCGAAATGGAATATGGTCTGGGCGATTGTCGGGACGGGGGTAAAAGGTATCAGCAAGCACGGCATAATAGCCGCCCAGTTACGCAACTTGCGCGTATAGTTTCTCATAGTTCAGCTCCATAGCGGTTCTCTCCAACCGCGATTTGGAACGGGACGATGATGTCTTTCGATGCAGCTATAAACACCCACAACACGACGCCCTAACCAAATAGCGGTTGCCATTGACAACTCGCCACCACTACGGAATTAGGCCGTTCCTACGCACGCCCCGCGCGAAGGATGGGTGACGCGCAGCGGCAGGTCTCCTGGCTGGGCGGGTCAACACCCTTGCTCCACCTTCCCGGACATAAGTCCAGTGGCTTTATTGGAGCAGGGCTCACCGCCGACAGTTGCGGGGGCAGCCGCGGACCAGAAAAATTCCGTTTGGAAATATTCCTGCCGCGTTCCCTCTTCACCGGATTTTCATCCGGAACCGTTGCGTGAGAGATTGATAGGGCGGGTTAGAGATTGAGTCAATTGGTGACAGACTCGTATAATCAGTTTTGTTATGAAAGTTATGCACCATCTAGCTGGACTGGTTATATAGGTGGCGCATAATATCGAAGTGTTGATATGCACCTGGCAGTCAAAATGTTCGGTTTGAGCGAGGGGACGATATGGATTTAGGTATTGCAGACAAGGTGGCTCTGGTTCTTGGTAGCAGCCAGGGTCTTGGATTTGATTGTGCCCGTGCATTGCACGCTGAGGGTGTAAAAGTCGTTCTCAATGGCCGCGACGAAGCCAAGGTCCTGGCGGCTGCGGCAAAGCTTGGCGAGAATGCCTTTGCGGTTGCTGGCGATATCTCTATCGCCGAAGACCGGGCGCGTATTTTTGAAAGCGCTCAACAATTGGCAGGGCCTATCAATATTTTGGTGACCAATGCCGGCGGCCCGCCGCCTGGACCAATGGAGGTCCACGAGCATGATACATGGTTGAGTGCGCTGGAGACCAACATGCTGCCCGCAATTGCTTTTGCGAAGTTGGCGCTGCCCGACATGATCGCAGACGGCTTTGGACGCATTATCAATGTGACGTCTTTTTCGGTCCGCGAGCCGTATCCGAATATGGGGCTGGCGACGGGTGTGCGTGCCGGACTGACCGGCGCGATGTCGGCGTTTGCCCGCGAAGTGGCGGACAAGGGCGTGACTGTCAATAATTTGCTACCAGGTTTGATGGATACCCCGGCGTTGCAACGGGTTTATGCGTCTCAAGCGGCGCAATTTGATATTACCAAAGATGAAGCTCAGGCGCGGATGGCGGCGTCCGTTCCCATGAAACGGCTTGGTGAAGCGGAAGATTTTGGTCCGGCCTGTGCTTTCCTGTGTTCGCGCCAGGCATCTTATATTACCGGCCAGAATATTACGGTTGATGGTGGCCTTGTTGGCTCATTGTTGTAGGGGCGAAAGTAAATGCTGACTGGTGATATGTTGCGGCGCTCAGCCGAGCGCTTTCCGAATAAACCCGCTATCCTCTGGGAAGGCTCGGTTCTCCTTTACCGGGACCTGAATGAGGCCGCTAATCGTTTTGCCAACAGACTTATCGGGCTGGGCCTGAAAAAGGGTGCGAAAGTTGGCATCATTTGCCGCAACCGGACCGAATATGCGATTGCATTTTTCGGCACGGCCAGAAGCGGTTGTGTGTTGGTCAATGTTTCGGTGCTTTATGCGCCCGACGAATTGGCTTTCGTTCTCGACAAGGCCGATGTGGAATTGTTGATTTTTGAAGATATTTTTTCTGAAAAAATCGCAGCCGTTCGTGGTCGTCTGACTAAAGTTTCCAGCTATCTGATGATCGGGGACACCAGCGATGCGGCTGAAGCTTTTGGCGCCTTTATTGCGGGAGGTGATGCGGGTTATCCCGACATTGAAATCCACGAAGACGATCCTTTTAGCATGACCTATACCGGCGGCACGACCGGGCGGCCCAAGGGGGTTTTATGTTCGCACCGCAACCGCGTCGTTACCGCCCATACGGTCATGGTTGAAGAAGCCATTGATCACCGCGATATCGTTGGCGTGGTGACGCCGATGTTCCATGTGGCGGCGCTCAATATTATGTTCCAACCGGCTATGCTTGCTGGTGCAACCGTGACGTTTCTCTCAAAATGGGATGCTGGCGATTTTGCGGCCATGGCGAAATCTACCGGCATGACGGCGGCATTCATGGTGCCGACCCAGGTCGGGATGGCGGTAAGCGATCCGGAATTTGACGCCTCAAATTTTACCCATTGGCGCAAGCTTTCTTTTGCCGGAGCGCCGATGCCGGACTGGGTACAAAAAGCCGTCATTGTGAAATTGCCGGACGTGCGGATGACCCAAATTTATGGCCAGTCTGAAATGGGGGTCCTGACGGCGTTGCGCTATTGGTATCTGCCGGAAAAACTCGGCTCCATCGGACGCCAGGCCTATAATGTTGACATCGGCGTGGTTGATCCGGACGGCCAGCCGGTCGCGATTGGCGAAATCGGCGAAATTGTATCGCGCGGCGATAATGTGATGCTTGAATATTATAACGAACCGGACCAAACCGCCGCATTCTTCAAGCATGGTTGGGCCTGGACTGGCGACGTGGGCACCATCGACGACGAGGGCTTCATCACCCTCGTTGATCGTTCCAAGGACATGATCATTTCGGGCGGCGAAAATGTCTATCCGAAAGAGATTGAAAACGCGATTTATGAACATGACGATGTTTATGAATGCGCCGTCTTTGGTATCCCTGATGATAAATGGGGTGAGGTGCCGGCGGCCTATGTATCTCTCAAAGAGGGCGCGACGATCAGCGAAGATGATCTGGTCGCCCATTGCGCCGACCGGCTCGCACGTTTCAAGCGCCCGCGACTGGTAAAATTCGTCGATGATTTTCCGAAAACGCCGATTGGTAAAATCCAGAAAAATCTTTTGAAAGATCCGTATTGGGAAGCCCAAGTGAAAAAGATTTGAAGGTATATCTTTCAATGTAGCGCCTCTATAAGCGCCCATGATTTCTTTCGCGCTCGCTGTATTCTTCCTCCTTATAACGCCGGGGCCAGGTGTTCTCTCGACCGCTGGCGTCGGTGCCGCGTTCGGGTATCGTTCGGGTCTTGGGTATGTGACCGGACTGTGCATTGGCAATTTTCTTGTCGGTCTGGCAGTGGTGACCGGGCTTGCGGCGCTGATCCTTTCCAACCCGCAGATGCGGATAATTCTGTTGTTCGCGTCCGCCGCTTACCTTTGCTATCTGGCGTTCAGGATCGCGTTTTCCGGCAACCGGTTGGCCTTCATCGAGAGCAAAACCGCGCCGGGGCTGGTCAATGGCCTGATGTTGCAGGCGATCAACCCGAAGGCTTACGCGGTGAATACGGCGCTGTTTTTTGGCTTCGCGTTCATGCCCGGCAATTTCGTTTTTGAAACGATTGTAAAATTCCTGATTCTGAATGCGATCTGGATACCGATCCATCTGACGTGGTTGGGGGCAGGGGTGATGGTGCAACGGCTTGATTTGCCGGATGGTGTTCAATTCGCCATCAATATCCTCATGGCACTGTCGATGCTTGCCGTGGTCGGGCTGGCTTTATTGGCGTAAGACTGAAAAAATCTGGAGATTGAATTCTGTGAGTGAAGATCCTGTGACGCTGGTTTTGATCCCTGGTTTATTGTCCGATGGTATTGTCTGGGAACATGCGAAAGCGCATTTCGAGAAGAGCATGCTGGTGTCGATCCCGGATCTCTTCACACAAGACTCCCTGCAGCAGATGGCCGTTGATGTGCTGGATCAAAATCCGGGCCAGCTTGCGGTTGCCGGGCATTCCATGGGCGCGCGGGTGGCGTTTGAAATGATCGCGCTGGCACCGGACCGCATTGAGCGCGTTGCTTTGCTCGATACAGGGTTTCACCCGCTCGCTGAAAGTGAATTGCCGGTGCGTGAAGAGCTGATCAAGCTGGCCTATGAAGAGGGCATGGAAGCTCTGCTGGCGCGCTGGTTGCCGCCGATGGTTCACCCATTACGCCATGACGACCCGGCGATCATGAAACCACTGATGGATATGATCTTGCGCCGCACGCCTGAAATCCACGAACGCCAGATGAGGGCGCTGATCGGGCGATCAGATGCGGGAAAAATGCTCTCGATCATAAATTGCCCAACGCTGGTGGCCGTCGGGCGCCAAGACGGCTTCAGCCCGGTTGCCCAGCACGAGGTCATGGCCGAGATGATCCCGAACGCCAAGCTCGTCATCTTCGAAGACAGCGGCCATTTCGCCCCCTTCGAGCGCCCTGAAATTGTAACTGCGGCATTGGCCGACTGGCTTTCGGGGGATTGATCTGAATTCTGATGCTTGGTGGGAAAAAATGGTGCCGGCTGCAGGAGTTGAACCCGCGACCCCCTGATTACAAATCAGGTGCTCTACCAACTGAGCTAAGCCGGCCAAATTCGGGATCCGCGACGAATATTCTCGTGCCTTTAAATCCGGTATTTGTGCCGCCCGGATTATGCGAATCTTGGGCTTTTGTCCATCGGGAAGTTAAATAAATTTGCGCACAATGACAGGGTTTTTCTACGCCATGTATACTGATTAACAAAAAGTGAACACCAGAAGGGCGCAATTTACGGCCGGATACACTATATATCCAGTACGGGGTTAGGAGAAACTGGAGGCCTGATATGAAAATGTGGTTACCTTCTATAGCGGCGGCTGCCCTTGTTGGTGTGTTTGTAATGATGCCCGGAGGGGCGAATGCTGGCGCAGTTCATGTGCCGCAAACGATTGCTGGCAACGGCGCAGTGTCAAATGGCATTGTGAATGTGCATAGTCGGCACCATGGCAGCCAGCAGGGCGCTGCCATTGTGGGTGCCATTATCAATGGTATTGCTCAGCACCAGCAGCATCGTAGCTACCGGCGTCATTATAACAGCAATCCCTATCCATATGGGTATAGCAGCTATGGCTATCGTCGTGGTTATGGTCATCGCAGTTATGGTCATCGCGGTTATGGTCATCGCGGTTATCGTTACGGTTATGGTCACGGTTACGGTTACGGCTATGGTGGCGCGTACGGTGGCTACAGTCATGGAGCCGAAGGCTCTCGTTAACTGACAACCTGTTGAAAAACCTCATAAAGGCTGGCGAGTTTCGCTGGCCTTTTTTGTTTGCGTGGGGTGTTAGGGTGAATATGTCGCTAGCGTTAATGCAACGGCGGCGGCGTTTGATACATTCAGGACGTCAATGGGGCCAGGCAGGTCGATTCGCGCTAAATCAGTGCAGGTTTTCGCGGTCAAGGTTCTGATGCCACGGCCTTCAGCACCGAGGACCAGCGCAATCGGGCGCGGAGCCGCGTCTTTGTCAATCACTTCCAGAAGCGAATTATCGGTGGAATCAGTCAGACCGATGGTTTGAAACCCTGCGTCATTCAGTTCGTCGATGGCACGGGCCAGATTGACAACCCTGACTAGCGGCAAATGCTCCACTGCGCCGGATGCCGCTTTAGCCAGAATACCGGTCGGAAAAGGGGCGTTTCGATTTGTGACAATAATGCCCGCAGCACCAAAGGCGCAGGCTGTGCGCATGATCGCTCCCACATTGTGCGGGTCAGTCACCAGATCGAGTATGATAATCGGTCCCAGGCCAACTATATCGGCGATCGTTTTTTCCGGTAATGGTTTTGCATAAACCAGCACACCCTGATGGACGCTGTCGCGGGGCAGGGCAGCCTCAATTTTCTCCGGAGCCACGGTTTCGATTTGAAAATCAGGCTGACCCAGAGCTTCAATAATCCGGTGAGCGGCATTCTTGGTCGCCATAACCTTGATAATCTGTCGGTCCGGATTTTTGAGGGCCGCCAACGTGGCGTGAATTCCGAAAATTGGAGATTGGCCTGAGGGGAGCGCGGCGCTGTTTCTGCCTGATCGTGATGCTTGATTCTTACCACTTCTTTTATTCTTATAGGATTTGTGTGATTTTGAGCGTTCAGACATGGAAATTCCGTGATTTTTGAAGCTGATGGTCTATGAAATTCATCAATTTGGCGAGAAGTACAATTTCTCTGGCCCCGTTATTGCATTGCCGGTTGACAGTGACCACCTTATAACCATAAACACAATGAGTTATCCCCGTTGCTTGCGGCGGGGGTTGTTTTTGTGTGCGCAACAATCACAAGGTTTCGATTCTTCCTGAGGGCATTTTGGTTGTCGGCCAGGTTGTCAGTACGGACAAATACTTCATTTGGAGGGGTGGCCGAGTGGTTAAAGGCGTCAGACTGTAAATCTGATCTCGTAAGGGTACGTTGGTTCGAATCCAACCCCCTCCACCAAATGGTGAATTTAGTAGTGAATAGCAGGGCCGGATAGAGTTTAGAGGAATGCAAGCGGAGTTGTAGGAAGCGTTTTTCAGCGGGTGTAGCTCAATGGTAGAGCAGAAGCCTTCCAAGCTTACGACGTGGGTTCGATTCCCATCACCCGCTCCAAACGATTTGTCAGGCGATTTGTCAGGAATTTGTAACTGTTTAATACCAAGCCAGAAGATAGCGGAGAAGTTTGATGGCGAAAGAGAAATTTGAGCGTAACAAGCCGCATTGCAACATTGGCACGATTGGCCATGTTGACCACGGCAAGACGACGTTGACGGCCGCGATTACGAGTGTGCTGGCGCAGGCTGGTGGCGGAGAATCTGTAGCCTTTGACATGATCGACAAGGCGCCTGAAGAGCGCGCCCGCGGGATTACGATTTCGACCGCTCATGTGGAATATGAAACCGAGAACCGGCATTACGCCCATGTGGATTGCCCGGGCCATGCGGATTATGTGAAGAACATGATCACCGGTGCGGCGCAGATGGATGGTGGCATTCTTGTTGTGTCAGCGGCTGATGGCCCGATGCCCCAGACCCGCGAACATATCCTGCTTGCGCGCCAGGTTGGTGTGCCGGCACTTGTTGTTTACATGAACAAGGTTGACCAGGTTGATGACCCGGAATTGCTTGAGCTTGTTGAAATGGAAATCCGCGAGCTGCTGAGCTCTTATGATTTTCCGGGCGATGATATTCCGATTGTCCAGGGTTCGGCTCTGGCAGCACTTGAAGGTCGCGATGACGAGATCGGCAAAGAGAGCATTCTCAAGCTGATGGCAGCGGTTGACGAATATATCCCGCAGCCTGATCGTCCTGTTGACCAGCCGTTCCTGATGCCGATCGAGGATGTGTTCTCGATTTCTGGCCGTGGCACGGTTGTGACGGGCCGGATCGAGCGCGGTGTTGTGAATGTTGGCGACGAGATCGAGATTATCGGTATCCGCGACACTTCCAAGACCACGTGTACGGGCGTTGAAATGTTCCGCAAGCTGCTTGATCGCGGTGAAGCTGGTGACAATGTTGGTGTGTTGCTTCGCGGCACCAAACGGGAAGATGTTGAGCGTGGGCAGGTATTGTGCAAGCCGGGCTCGGTAACGCCGCATACCAAGTTCAAGGCTGAAGCTTATATCCTGACCAAGGATGAGGGCGGTCGTCATACGCCGTTCTTCACGAATTATCGTCCGCAATTTTACTTCCGGACGACGGATGTAACCGGTGTTGTGCATTTGCCTGAGGGGACCGAGATGGTTATGCCCGGCGACAATTGCGCGGTTGAGGTTGAACTGATTGTACCGATCGCCATGGAGGAGAAGCTGCGCTTCGCCATCCGTGAAGGCGGCCGCACAGTCGGCGCCGGCGTCGTTGCAGGCATTATTGAGTAA
>JAJFHA010000009.1 GCA_021775875.1 Hyphomicrobiales bacterium
TCCGCTACAGAATAACCCCGTTCGGTAATCTGCTTGATGGCATCAATCTTGAATTCTTCTGTAAATCGTGGCTTGCCCATGTCGTTCTCCTTGTCCTCATTTTTAGGTGACAAGGTGTCTACAATTCTAGGGGCTATTCAATTCTTCAATGTCAGCAATACGTTGATGGTGCAGAGTGGAGGGACGGTTTGGAGAAACCGTTGTGACTGTTCCCAACCTTCCAGCTGTTATGCCTCCGCGCAGTTCTTGGAACCGTGGTCGGATCATCGGACAGAAGTGCCCTTTGCTTCCAAAACATGTGTGGGCCATTCGGGTGCGTCTAGAACTAACAGATAAGACACGTGATCTCGCATTGTTCAATTTGGCAATCGATAGCAAATTGCGAGATTGTGATCTGGTCCATCTTTCTGTTTCAGATGTCCATGTTGCTGGCAGGGTTAAAGAGCGCACATCTGTTTTGCAGAGCAAAACTAAACAACCGGTTCAATTCGAAATCACGGAAAGAGCCCGCAAATCTCTTGGTTCTTGGATTGATGACCGCACTATGTCGGGACGTCAATGAGGTTGGAATTGGACAATTGAGTGCACGTGCAAAGCCATTTTATGAAGTCAGATGAGCAGACATCCGATATACTTACGGATACCCAACGTGATGGGTGCGCATCGCATCGGATGCGCACCGTTTATTGTTAGCTGGCCTCACTGATTTTCTGAACTGCCTCGTCGGTAGTCCACACCGCGTTAGCCATGTAACGGAAATTCGTCAGGGCTGCGAGGTAGCCATCTCCTTCTGGCAGGACCGCGGCGGCAGTGGCATCTTTGACTACAGCGACCTCAAAGCCCTGTTCAAGCAGTTCGCGCATGTGCGATTCAGTGCAGAGGTTGGCGGACATGCCGGACAAGATAACCTGATCGACGCCGCGCTTGCGCAATTGCAGGGTTAAATCATTTGTTTCGTTGCCATACATCTTGTGCGGCGACGTGACGATAGTTTTGCCGTCGTTGATGTATTGCTTGTATTGCGGCATCCAGTCTGCGCCGGAATTCTCGAACCCCTCAAGGTTAAGCGCACCTGGACGGTCGAACATGCCGATCATGTGCATGAGTTTTTCCAACGCGCCTTCGAATTTCCAACCGTGGTCGGTCGGATAATAATAATGTGGCGAGACGGCAACGGTGATTTCAGCAGCTTTTGCAGCCGTGAAGAGGGCCTCGATATTGGCGACCGTGTTGTGCTCAGTTACGGATTGTCCGACGACGCCCCATGTCACGCCGTCCGGGCTCAGGAAGTCGACTTGCGGGTCGGTAACCACAAGCGCGGCCCGCCGTAAATCGAGCGTCATGTCGCTTGGTGGCAACGCCGGATTTGCTGGATCTGCATATGGGTTGTCTGCTGCGGATACGCCGGTGGCAGCCATCCCGGTAGCCACAGCTGCAGCCGTCGCGGCGATGGCGCCGCCTTTCAGCGCCTGACGTCGGTTAATCGACTTGTCGTCGTGATTTTCGCACATGATCTTCCCCTTGTTGATTTGCATCATCTTACCAACATGAACGATTAGATGTGTCTTTTCGTCCGAAAACCGTGCTATTTATGACCAAAATATGCCCTTAAGTCCAAAACCGTATAGTCATATGACGTCATTTGAACATATTTTCGACGAGATGGAGATCAAGGCCAAACCATTCGCCTTGTGTGAATTGCATGGCAAGTGCGATCTGGGACTGGGCTGTCTCTCAGAGGCAACGCTGCATTATGTTTTGGCGGGCCATGGAGAAATCGTTTTTCAAGACCGCTCATCAATCGAGGTCGGGCGGGGATCTTTTGTACTCGTGCCCGCATTTCGTTTCCATATTTTACGCAGTTTTGGCGACCGCAGTCAGCCAATTCCACGATGCCGTCCGGCCGAACTTGACCTCGCGCAACATCTTCTCAAAGGCGAGCAGGAGAAGCCCGACGGAAAATTGCTGGCCATCTGCAGCCATGTAAATATTGGCTTGCGTGGCGTTGACGACTTGGTTGATTTGGTGCGTGAGCCGCTCGTCGAACGCGTCGAAGCAAGCAGCCCAATGATCGCACCTGTTGAACAGCTGTTGCAAGAGCTGTCCACGCCGACATTGGGGAGCCGGTCGATGATCCGCGTGCTCCTGCTTGAATGCATGGTCCATCTTTTGCGCAAGAGATTGCTGGCGCTCGACCCGGCCTTGAACTGGATGGCGGCGTTGATTGACGAAAGGCTTTGGAGCGCGCTACGCCTGATGCTCGATAAGCCAGGCGACCTGCACAGCGTAGAAAGTCTCGCGAGTATAGCTGGCATGAGCCGTTCTTCATTCGCCGAGCGGTTTAACGTTGCTTATGGCAGTGGGCCAATGAAGCTCTTGCGGGAACTGCGAATGAAGCTTGCATGCTCGCTCCTGGAGCAGTCCGAATTGCCGGTTAAACGTATCGCGGGATTGGTGGGTTTTCAAAGCCGTAGCGCCTTCACCCGCACCTTTGAGAGCATGACAAGAAAGTCGCCGAGCGAGTTTCGTGCCGATGCTCGAAAAAAATGACGTACGGCGCGTGAAGGTAGAACACTTCACGAAGCGCTCAGAGAGAAGCTATAATCAAAAACCAGAATGAGAGGTGGTTCGGTTTGTTTGAACAGTTTGGCTGAGTTTTATAAGTGGATTTCAGCCCTTTTATGCCGCTACCGGGATTGGTCATAATGGAGTTTCCCCGGTTCTGTGGACAGTTAAGGACTAGCAGCTTCTAGCCGTTCATGGGCACTCCTTGAGCTGCTATCCATTTTTCAAACACCAAGTTAAACTAAATACGCGCTCGTCAAAAAGACAGGGATGTCCATAAATATCCCGTGACGTGCTACAAAACGCACATAAATATGTGGTATGAATTGGTATTCAATAAAAAATTGTCATAAAAAAAAATCAATGAGTTAAAATGAATAATGGCGGAGAGAGAGGGATTCGAACCCTCGAGACGGTTGCCCGCCTACACGCTTTCCAAGCGTGCGCCTTCAGCCACTCGGCCACCTCTCCACATTGTCGTCACGGAGCGTAACTCCGATTGGTCTGAAGACAAGCGCACGCTTCCCCTTTAATGGCAATTGGCAAAGCCAAATGCCGGGGCGCCTTCAGCCACTCGGCCACCTCTCCACCTTTGCCCTGCGTTGATTCTAGTTTTTTCACGCCAGACGCCGCGCACTATAACCATCCCGCGCGTTCGGGCAACAACGAACCTGCATTTCCGCCACCCGCAATCACACCTTTTAAGTTTGGCCTAGAATACTATATAAGCTGCACATATCTTTCGGAGACTCTGCAGGCGCAGATCAGGGACAGAATTATGGTTTTCTTCCGAATAATCGGACTATGGTTGCTTGCCATGGCTTTCATCGCCATGGTGGTGGATGGCATCAAAAGCATCGCCGCCACCAGCCTTGTCCTGACCCCGCTTGGCCAGGGATGGTTTTCACTGCACCCACCAAGTATCAATCTCCTGCAGGCAATTGTTGAGCGATACACGCTTCCATTTTTATGGGATCCGGTTTTGCTGACCGTCATGCTGGCACCTATCTGGCTGGTATTTGGCCTGTTGGGCGCACTATTCTTGTATATCGGTCGCAAGAAACGGGATGCGAGCATCGCCTATAGCGAAGATTGATAGAGACTTTCACGATAAAGGATTTTCTGAATGTTTTTCTCACGGAAACCGCCAACGATCCCCGCCGCCACTGACGCCTTGGCCGGGCGCGGTGAAGCCATTCCGACCGCACAACGCCATTTCGTCAACGACAATGATCTCCACGCTCCCTATCCTGACGGCATGGAAACCGCCCTGTTTGGTATGGGATGTTTCTGGGGCGCGGAGCGGATTTTCTGGTCTACACCCGGTGTCCATATAACCGCTGTTGGCTATGCCGCCGGGCATACTCCAAACGCCACTTACAATGAAGTTTGCAGTGGTCAGACCGGGCACAACGAAGTGGTGTTTGTGGTCTATGATCCGAAGGTGATTTCCTACGAAAATTTGCTGAGCGTTTTCTGGGAAGGTCATGACCCAACCCAGGGCATGCGTCAGGGCAACGACCATGGCACCCAATACCGGTCCGGGATTTATTATTGTTCAGATGCCCAGCGCGACGCGGCAAAAACTTCAAAGGCAGCTTATGACGCTTCGCTTGGCAAACAGGGCTTTGGTGGCATCACGACCGAAATTCTGGAGGCCGGTCCATTTTATTTTGCCGAAGCAGGGCATCAGCAATATCTAGCCAAAAACCCGGGCGGATATTGCGGATTGGGTGGTACTGGCGTTGCCTGCCCCATTGGGACAGGTGTGGCCGTATAGACTATTCCGCATTGAGCACATTTGTGCATGCTTGCGGCAGGTCGGCGAGGCGCACCGGAGGCCTTGGCGGGCGCGGCGGGCCTGGCGCCGGGGTATAAGGCTCATCGGTAAACCACCAATCAAGTGACGCACCACAACCATCACCCGGTGGTGGCGGGTCCTGGTCGCGGCAGCCGCTTTGGCCGCGCGGGCAAGCCATGCGGACGTGAAAATGATAATGATGTCCGTACCAGGGTCGAATTTTTCGGAGCCAATTCCGGTCGTTGCCGGCTGCTGCGCACAGGGCGCGTTTGATTGGGGGGTTTACGAATATCCGCGCGACGCCCGGGTCGCGCGCGGCGGCTCTCAACACCGTTACGTGGCCTGGCGTGAACAATGTCGGATCGACGAGGCTCTTGTCCTCGGCCAGGACCGACACGGCGCTTATCGCGTTGCGCTCGGCTGTTGTGTACCGGCGCGGTGGTGCTGGCATCATCCATATGTCGGCGTCCAGCCCGACCTGATGGCTGGCGTGCCCGGTTAACATCGGTCCGCCGCGGGGCTGCGACATGTCCCCGATCAGGAGACCGGGCCATCCGGCTTCCCGGTTTGCTGTCTCTGCCAGACGCTGCAACATCGCGACAAGATTGGGATGCCCCCATGCGCGATTTCGTGACGGGCGCATCGCTTGATGATACGGACCGTCGGCGGGCATCTGCGCCGCTCCCGCAAGGCAGCCCCTTGTGTAAAACCCGTTGGATGCCGGCGTCATGTTGGCGGGTCTGGCCACGTGTCCGAACAATTCCTTGGCGGGCGGTTCGGCGGCGATCGCTGGATTTTGCACGGCCAAGACTTGAACGGCGAACGCCATTGTCATTACGATCCCTAGCAGTCCCGGCACGCGCTTTTGTGGCATGCTGGCGCGTCGCTGCGGGCCTCGATTTGGCATCAGAATTTCTGATACCGGATATTGCTTCCCTGTTACCAGTTGCGGTATTTCCACGATGGCGTTCATTGCTGGCTCTCCGGCGATTCACGTTTCGAGTGGATGATACCAGCCTATTCGCTGCTTGAGAATAAGGCCGCCAAGCTGCATTGACCCGGTAAGGGTTGTCGGCAGCATTTTCCTTTGGTGTCAGGCGACCGTTGTTCCCGGTTTGCGGGGCGGTGGCAGCGTGCGCCACTTGGTAAAGTCGCAACGGCGAATTTTCGGCCAACACAACCGGGGCCAGCCATTCCGGGCTATTGCCAGCCTGTAACCGGGCCAACAACCCCTCCGGCGCATGGGCCGCATAATCACGGGCTTCGGTCATACCTTCGCAATACAGAATATAATCGACTTCGCTCGCATCCACCAATCCACGCGCATGATCCGGCGACGCCATCAACACATCGATGGCGAGCAGATTACCACGCATGTTGCGGTGATAGGGCGCTGCCACAACGCTATGGCTGGTATGGGCCAGTATATGCGGGCCCAGATCAATGAACGACAGGATGACCCCTGGGGGCAGGCTTTGTAATGACGACAAGGTTGCTGGCGAAACACAGGTTTTTGCGGCACCAGTGTCAGCGACAATATCCGGCTTCATAAAAGACAGCGCGTCCGCCGCGCCTATATAAAAACAATTATTGAGAACCAGCCCGGCCACAAGAACCCGCAAAAATCGCCGGGCCGGGTTTTTTTCTCCAGACATGCGCCGATAAATCCGGGACAGCATCCAGGCCGATGCAGGGATCGCGAGCATGTTGGCAAACGTGATACCGCGAATTTGCCAACAGGCAACCGCGATGCCCACCAGGACAAAACCGTTGATAAAGAGCCAATTGAACCGCGTGTCCGCGTTGCCATGGAACCAAGCATATATACCAATGATCAGAGCCGCCACGGGAAACCCGAAATTGGCCAAAACCTGGTCCGGTGATTTGGCAGCGAGGTCGAAAACACTCTGCGCTTCAGATACATTGCTGAGCCATAAATCAACAAGGCGGGGATCAACGTCGCCATAGGGGCCTGAAAGGCATTGCGGGAACGAATAAAACGCAAAACTCCCGATCGCGCCTCCGACGATTGACGCCAGAACAAAACGGGTGGGCCGGCTGGCAAACAGCGTTTCCCGCGATGCCAGTCCCATTGCCGCGAGACCCAAACCGCCAAGAGCAAAAACCATAACATGGGGCAAAGCCAATACATCGCATTGCACAGCGCCAAATTGCTCGCGCGGTATGGTGGCCACAAAAACACCAATGACCGAGACAGCGAGCGACATGCCAAGGAAAATCATCGTGCGCGCCAAGGCCGGGCCCGTTGCGACCCAGCAAAGAGTGAGGATCATGGGGGCTAGCATCATATATGACAGGGTTTCCAGGCCAATCGCCAACATAACTGCAATGACACTTCCAGCAATTGCAGCCGCCACCGGGCGTTCACGCATATGCACAGCCAAAGCCAACAACAACATGGTCAGAACGATTTGCAAATTATGATGGTCTATCCGGCCCGGCATAAACTGGGTCAAGGCGACCATTGTTGTTGGTGCTATGATAATTGCAGCAATCATGGCTTTTCTCCCGCCAATTTTTGAACCCAAGGAAGCAGCAGTCCCCATGGCGGCCAGCAACAAAATCAGGGGCCAGAGGGACATGGCAAACCGTTCGGCCAGGCTTCTATCTGTAAACATTTCAAACCCGCTGATCATGGCAGCGATCGGCGCATCTACCAGCCGGGACCAATGCATCATCACCCCATCAGGCGGGCTCAGGCGGCGTTGCAAGTTATCAAACCAGCTTTGGCCGGCCATATAATCGCGCACTTCTACAAGGCGCATGGCATCGTCATTGCCCAACAGATTGCCGTTGGAAATATCCTCGTATCCGCGCCCCAGAAGGGCCAGAGATACGGCCAACCAGACCCCGAGCAACAATAATATTGGCAGCAATCCGGTCTGTCCGGTTCGGTTAACTGACTGTTTTTCTCCAAAATCTGCGAGATTTGGTCCTGTTGCGGTGATATCAGACATGAGAATTATCCATAATTACGGTGTCTTAACCCTGACGTGACATGATTAGAATCGACTGCAGTTAAGTTTGCGTAACCGGGTTGTTTAATAATGCGTAAGATTTCCGAATTTGACGGCATTGATATTGCCGTTGTTCTGCCTTGCCACAATGAAGAGATGACAATTGCCGCCGTTGTCTCGGAATTTCGCGAGGAATTGCCCGGCGCGGTGGTTTATGTCTTCGACAATGCGTCTAGCGACAATACCATTGCAGTAGCGCACGCAGCCGGGGCCACCGTTTATAGCGAACCGCGCAAGGGCAAAGGCAATGTGGTGCGCCGCATGTTTGCCGACGTGGATGCTGATATATACCTGATGGCTGACGGCGACGGTACGTATGACGCTTCCGGAGCGCCTGAATTGGTACGGACCCTGATCCGCGAACGGGTGGATATGGTGGTAGCCCGCCGGGCCGGTGTTGTTGAAGATGCCGGGCGCAAAGGCCATGCCTTTGGCAATAAAATGTTCAACCGGATTTATGGCTTGCTATTCGGGCGCGATTTCTCGGATATTTTCTCCGGCTATCGCGCTTTTACCCGCAGATTTGTGAAAAGCTTCCCGGCCATTTCGCGCGGGTTTGAGATCGAGACCGAAATGTCGGTTCATGCCAGCCAGCTCCGGATCCCGACCGTTGAAGTCGAACTGGAATATGGCCGTCGCCCCGAAGGCTCTGACAGCAAGCTGAATACCTTCCGTGATGGTGTCAGAATATTGCGCACCTTCGGATTATTGTTCAAGGAAACCCGGCCGCTGGCATTTTTCAGCATTATTGGCGCCATGTTCGCCACAGCTTCAGCGGTAATTTCATGGCCGCTGGTAGTTACCTGGCTGGAAACCGGTCTGGTGCCCCGGCTCCCGACCGCGGTTCTCTCAACCGGCCTGATGACGAGCGCCTTTTTGTTAGCGGCCTGCGGTCTGGTGCTGGACAGCGTCAGCCGCAGCCGGATCGAGCAGAAACGAATTCTCTATCTCGCTGTCCCGGCCCTGCGCATTCAGTAATGGGGCAAATAATGCAGCAAATAATGCAGATATTCCGCTTTGGCCTTGTGGGCGGCACCGGATTTCTGGTGGATGCCCTGATCCTGCAAACCTTGCTTTCGAGCGGCCTTGGCGAACCGTTCACGGCGCGGATCATCTCGATCAGTCTGGCGGCTTTGGTGACATGGCGGCTCAACCGGGCTTTCACATTCAAATCAGATGACGTCAATCAGACCGCAGAAGGGGTGCGCTATGGCAGCATTGTCGCCATTTCAAGCGCGGTCAATTATCTGATTTACGCAAGCCTGTTGCTAATAATTCCAAGCCTGCCACCATTATGGGCGCTGGCGGTGGCTTCAGCCGGAGCCATGTGTCTGTCGTATATGGGATTCAGCCGGTTTGTTTTTCTCAAGACCGGACTGGCGGTTTCTGAAAATCGCCTGACGGAAGAACTGGTAAAATAGTGCGGCAGCCTAGTCTTCGCCCATCCGCAAGGCGGCAATGAAGGCTTCTTGTGGAATTTCCACCTGGCCGAACTGGCGCATGCGCTTCTTGCCGGCCTTTTGCTTATCCAGCAATTTCCGCTTTCGCGAAATGTCGCCGCCGTAACATTTTGCGGTAACGTCCTTGCGCAATGCCGCGATGGTTTCGCGGGCAATCACTTTGCCACCAATCGCCGCCTGGATCGGGATCTTGAACAAATGCCGGGGGATCAGATCCTTGAGCCGCTCGCACATAACCCGGCCTCTGGTTTCAGCTTGTGAGCGATGGACCATCATCGAGAGCGCATCGACCGGTTCAGCATTCACCAAAATCTGCATCTTGACCAGATTGGCTGCCAGATAATCGGTGAGTTGGTAATCGAAACTGGCATAACCCTTGGAAATTGATTTCAGACGGTCATAGAAATCGAAAACCACTTCATTCAACGGCAGATCGTAGATCACCATGGCGCGGGTGCCGGCATAGGTCAGTTCCACCTGGACGCCGCGGCGTTCCTGACAAAGTTTCAGGATCGGTCCCAGATATTCATCCGGCGACAGGATCGTGGCGCGGATCCAGGGTTCGCGAATTTCACTGATCTTGACCACATCCGGCATATCAACCGGGTTATGCAATTCAATCTCGTCGCCGTTATTCAGGGTCAATTGATAGACCACCGACGGGGCGGTTGCGATCAGGTCGAGGTTAAACTCGCGTTCAAGCCGTTCCTGGATAATTTCCAGATGCAACAGGCCAAGAAAGCCACAACGAAAGCCGAAACCGAGGGCAGCCGAGGTTTCCATCTCGTAGGAGAAGCTGGCGTCATTCAGGCGCAATTTGCCGACGGCGGCGCGAAATTCTTCAAAATCCGCAGCATCAACCGGAAACAAGCCGCAGAAAACCACGGGCTGGGCCGGGCGGAAACCTGCCAACGGCGCGATGTCCTGGCCCTTTTTATCTTCAACCACGGTATCGCCAACCCGGGTATCACCCACATCCTTGATGGAGGCAGTCAGGAATCCGATTTCGCCAGCACCAAGCATATCCACTTCTTCAAGTTTTGGCGTGAACACACCGACCCGATCGACAATATGAACCGCATCTGTGCCGAGCATGCGGACTTTCATGCCCTTTTCAAGTGCGCCGTCGATAATCCGAACCAAGACGATAACCCCCAGATAGGAATCGTACCAGGAATCCACCAGCAGGGCTTTGAGAGGGTCTTCAGGTTTGCCTTCCGGCGGCGGCAAACGCTCGACAATCGCTTCCAGCACATCGTCAATCCCAAGGCCGGTTTTGGCCGAAACCAAAAGCGCTTCGCTGGCATCGATGCCAATCACATCTTCGATCTGTTGCTGAATCCGCTCAGGTTCGGCTGCGGGCAAATCCACCTTGTTCAGGACGGGTACGATCTCATGATCATTTTCAATCGCCTGATACACATTGGCCAGCGTCTGGGCTTCAACGCCCTGGCTGGCATCGACCACCAGCAGCGACCCTTCGCACGCAGCCAGCGAGCGGTTGACCTCATAGGCGAAATCCACATGGCCGGGGGTGTCGATCAAATTGAAAATATAGGTCTCGCCGTTTTTCGCCTTGTAGGTGAGACGCACTGTCTGGGCCTTGATCGTGATTCCGCGCTCGCGCTCGATATCCATCGAATCAAGTACCTGCGCCTTCATCTCACGGTCAGACAAGCCCCCGGTCTGGGAAATCAGCCGGTCGGCAAGTGTCGATTTGCCATGGTCAATATGGGCGACAATCGCAAGGTTGCGGATATGGGAAAGATCAGTCATCGGGGCGGTAATAGCACCACGTGAGGCGTGGTCAAGCAGGGAATGCAAACATGATCTGTTCTGCGCCTCCATATCACATTGGCTTGATCCGCTGCTTCCCATATTCCTGTTGTCAGGAAGACAATATATGGTTCCAACTGACACCAAAAAATGGCCGAGAGACTACCCAAATGACCTCTTCTAAAATCCTTTCCCTCGTGCTGGCGCTGATGATGGTTAGCGCCGCAAGCTTGGTGTATTTCCCCTCACCCACCCACGCCGCTGGCATTGAAGCCCGAGACGGCTGGGTTGTTGTGGCGACGGAGCATTCTTTTGGCGATCTTGTGAGCCGGGTTGAGGTTGCAGCTGGCGACAACAAAATCGGCATCGTGACCCGGGCATCGGCGACGATTGGGGCCAAGCGTGTTTTGGATGTTGATATCCCCGGCAATATGGTGATGGGGCTTTATCATCCACGCTTTGCGGTGCGGATGCTGGGGGCCAGCGTGGCGGCAGGGATAGAAGCCCCGATCCGGATTTATCTGACCGAGAATGAAGATGCTACCGCGACGATTTCATATAAAATTCCAAGCCGCGTATTCGCGCCCTATATGGATCAAGGCGGGGAAGAGCTTGCGGCGCTCGCGTCCGAGTTGGATGAGCTATTTGCCAGTTTAGTCACACAGGCGGCTGGCAGCAATTAAATCAATTAGAAACATCCGAGCCAATCTGACCGTCGGCGGCGGTATCTTCGCCCCATTTCAGGCCTTTGTAATTGAACCCGCTTTCGATGGTCGGCTTGACTATGCGAAAGAATGGGGAAACGTCAAAATCCCGAGGCGCGAACAGGGAATGATGGCGAATATGCATGATTTCGTGGCGTGAATAACAGCTCCGTACCCGGGGAGAAGGATCGTCAGGGGACGATACCAGCGGCAGGATTGGATAACGGATTTTCTGAAACGCCATGGCGATCATGGTCGAGCAAATAGCGCGGGTCGGGTCACCGGACCCAAGCGCGATCATGCGACGGCGCCAGCGGATCGGGATTGGCGGGGTCGGGATTAAATAGCGAAGCAAATCAAAAATATTGCGGGTATCGTAATGATGCCCGATCCGGCCGATAACGTGATCAAGAACGGCCTCGCGATCATCTTCCGTGAGGTTCATGGGGCGACAAATACGGGTGTTGAAGGTCTCATACTTGGAAAGCGGCACAGAGATCACGCCCTCCCGAATGTCAGCCTCAACAAGGCAGCGATGGTCGCCTGATGGATCGGGTGGCAGCCTGTCGCCAACATAAATCGCTGCATGGGACCAGGTCGACTGGGTCAGGTATTTAATCGCCGCCGAAAGCTTTTGATTGCCTTCAACCAGCAATATATCGCCGGGTTCCAGCGTTGCTTTCAGGGTTGCCGGATCGGACGGCGTATACGGCTCGTAGCCGGATACCTCCGATTGAACAACCCCGGTCACCATCCGGGCGATCCGGTCGAGAATGGAATCGAATATGGCCATAATTACGGCCCCCAAAAATATGTTCAGGGGTCATCTTACAGGTATAGTTGGGAATTAAAGATTAACCGCGCAACTTGCCACCGGTAACCTTCTCGACCTGAGCTACGATTTTTGCGCCCACCGCTTCGATCTCTTCGTCGGTCAGGGTTTTTTCCCGTGGCTGCAAGGTGACTTCAAGCCCAAGCGACTTGTAGCCATCCCCAAGTGCCCTGGCGGCGCGGTCACCTTCAAACAGATCGAACAACCTGACGCCGGTGATCAGGTTTTTATCAGCACCACGGGCAGCTCGAAGCAGATCACCCGCAGCAACGCCATGTTCAACGATAAAGGCGAAGTCACGCTTCAAGGGTTGCAGATCAGACGCATCAAGCGCCGGTCGGGTGCGGGTTGCGCGGGCGCGGGGTGCCGGGATATTATCGAGAAACACTTCAAAGCCGACAATCGGGCCTGCAACGTCGAGCGCTTCGAGAGTGCCGGGATGAATTTCACCAAAACAGGCCAGCACATTTTTGGGGCCAAGCTGCAAAGCGCCAGAGCGGCCCGGATGATACCAGGATGGTGCAGTGTCATGGACCACAAGATTGTCCACCGGCGCGCCTGCCGCAGATAGCGCGGCAATCGCATCCGCTTTGGCGTCGAAAATATCCACATTGCCGGAAGCTTCGGACCAGTGCCGGCCGCTGCCCGCCATGTGGGCGCTGGCGCGGCGGATACCGGCGGCTGCCATATATTGTTCAGTCTCGCCGGTGCCTTTATAACCCGGCCCGACTTCGAAAATCGCTGCTTCGGGATAGCCGCGATCCGCGTTGCGCTGGGCGGCAATGATCAATCCCGGCAACAATCCGGGACGCATGTTCGATAATTCGTTTGAAATCGGATTGGCTAACACCAAATCTTCGCTGCCACCGCCAAAGGCCTTGGCCTGCTCCGGAGAAATAAACGACCAGGTTACTGCCTCATTCATGCCGCGCGCGGCAAGTGTCCGACGGGCATTGAACCGACGGCGCTGGGCCAGCGTCAGGATCGGTTTCGCCACATCATTGAGACGCGGCATCGGTGTTGCTTTTATCCGGTCGACGCCGGAGATGCGGACAACCTCCTCAACCAGATCTGCCTTGCCATGGATGTCAGGACGCCATGACGGAACGGCAACCCTGAAACTTTTTTCAGAACCACCACCGGCCACCCAGAAGCCAAGCATGCCGAGGATTACTTTTGATTCCCGCGCCGGCATATCGAGGCCGGTAAGCCGTTTCACTTCGGTAATTGGAAACTCGATTATTTTTTCAGGAACAGGAGCTTCGCCTGCAATAACGATTTCTGCCGGTTCGCCGCCGCAGAGTTCGAGAACCAGCTTGGTCGCCAACTCAATGCCCGGCACCATGAAGGCCGGATCAACGCCACGTTCAAACCGGTAGCGGGCATCCGAAAGGATGCCGGTGCGGCGTCCGGTCATGGCAGTGCGGATCGGGTCGAACAAAGCGGATTCGATAATCACTTCGGTTGTTGCTTCGGTGCACCCGGATGCAACACCGCCCATGACGCCGCCAAATCCAAGAATATTGTTATCGTCGGCGATGACGCACATCTCGCCGTCGGCATCGTATTCTTTGCCGTCAAGGGCCAGATAATGGTCGCCCTCTTTGCCAAGCCGGGCATGAAGCACACCTTCAACTTTGGCCGCGTCATAAACATGAAGCGGGCGGCCGCGGTCGTAGCAAACATAATTGGTGATATCGACAAGGGCGTTGATCGGGCGCAGACCGATGGCCCGCAACCGGCGCTGCATCCAGGCCGGGCTGGAGCCGTTTTTAAGGCCCCGCACCCGACGGCCGCCAAAGGCCGGGCAGGCGTCTGCATTGTCAGCATCAAATCGCAATTCAATTTTCAGGTCCGACTGGAATGCAGGCTTTATCTGTTCAGGCGGAACATCCCTGAGCGTGCCAAGGCCTGCCGCTGCCAGATCCCTGGCGATGCCATAAACGCCAAGACAATCGGGCCGGTTCGGGGTGATCGCGATTTCAATAACCGGGTCATCAAGTCCCATCAGGCTGGCGAATGGCGTTCCGACTTCGGCATCGCCAGCAAGTTCGATAATGCCGTCATGTTCGTCGGACATGCCCATTTCGCGTTCAGAACAAAGCATACCGCTGGATTCAACGCCGCGAATTTTGGCCGGCGTCAAAACCAGCCCTGAACCTGGAATGGTAGAGCCGGAAGGCGCAAACACACCCTTCATGCCAGCACGCGCGTTCGGCGCACCACAGACAACCTGCACGATTTCGTCGCCGGTATTGACCATGCAAACCCGCAACCGGTCGGCATCTGGATGCTGCTCGGCGGATTCAACATATGCCACCTGGAAGGGTGCGAATTTCGCCGCAGGGTCATCGACCTCTTCGACTTCCAGCCCGACCATGGTCAGCATGTCGGTTATTTCATTAAGCGTCGCCTCTGTTTCCAGATGGTCCTTGAGCCATGAGAGAGTGAATTTCATCTGTTGTCTCCCTAGCTCGACAATCCGCCAACAAGCCCCGGAATATCCAGTGGCTTGAAGCCGTAATGGTTGATCCAGCGGCTGTCGGCGTCAAAGAATGCGCGCAGATCCGGCATGCCGTATTTCAGCATGGCGATCCGGTCGATCCCCATGCCCCAGGCAAAGCCCTGATAGACTTCCGGGTCGAGGCCGCAATTGGTCAAGACATTGGAATGGACCATGCCGCAACCAAGAATTTCCAACCAGTCGTCACCTTCGCCAAAGCGCACTTCGTTGCCGTCCCGGCGGCAGTTTATATCCACTTCAAGGGACGGCTCGGTGAACGGGAAATAGCTCGGGCGGAACCGCATTTTCACTTCTTCAACTTCGAAGAAGGCTTTGCAAAACTCTTCCAAAATCCAGCGCAGATGCCCCATATGAGATTCTTTGTCGATCACAAGGCCCTCGATCTGATGGAACATCGGGGTATGGGTTTGATCGGAATCGCACCGATAGGTGCGGCCGGGCACAACGATCCGGATCGGCGGTTCCTGTGTTTTCATGGTGCGGATCTGGACCGGACTGGTATGGGTCCGCAACAGCTTCCGGGAACCGTCTTCCTGTTCACCAAAATAAAAAGTGTCGTGCATCTGGCGGGCCGGGTGTTCGGCTGGAATATTTAGCGCGGTAAAATTATTCTCATCATTTTCGATATCGGGGCCTTCAGCGATTGAAAAACCCATATCGGAAAAAATCGCGGCCACTTCATCTACCACCTGACTGACCGGATGGATGCGCCCGTCCTGCAAGGGACCAGGGCGAACCGGCAGCGTAGCGTCGACTTTTTCTGTAGCCAGACGTGCTTCAAGGGCTTCGCCGCGTAATTCGGTGCGTCGGCTCTGGATTGCATCGGTCAACCGGGCCTTGAGGCCGTTAAGCGCCGGACCCATGCTTTTGCGCTCTTGCGGGCTCATGGCACCAAGACCCTTCAAAAGCTCGTTGACCTGGCCCTTTTTGCCAAGCGCCTGAACGCGCACGTCTTCCAGCGCAGCATCATCACCCGCTGCCGCAATAGCGGCGGTCAGATCTGCTTCGATTTTTTCGATATCAGTCATGAAGTTCTCGTCTCGATTTACCAGATTTTGAAGTGGGCAAAGTGCCCAAATCAAAACCGGTGATTTAATCGATTATGCCGAGAGGATTCAGGCGCGGGCTGATTGTGCCTTTTCTACAAGCGCCTTGAATGCCGCCGGCTCACGTACCGCGATGTCCGCGAGGACCTTGCGATCGACCTCGACGCCTGCCAGCGTGAGGCCGTTGATAAACTGGCCATATGTGACGCCATGCTCGCGGGCAGCGGCGTTGATGCGCTGGATCCACAAAGCGCGGAATTTCCGCTTTCTGACACGCCGGTCGCGATAGGCATATTGGCCGGCTTTGTCGACCGCCTGCATGGCGACGCGGATGGTATTTTTGCGGCGGCCGGAAAAACCTTTGGCAGCCTTGAGAACTTTTTTGTGGCGGGCGTGTGATGTGACGCCGCGTTTGATACGGGACATTTGGAAACTCCGGTTTTAATCCTGATCAAGCTAATTTTGAATTAGCCGTTGGGGAGAAATTGCTTGACGATCTTGGCATCCTGTGGCGCCAGGATTGTAGTCCCGCGCTGGTTACGGATCTGCTTGTTGGTCCGTTTGATCATGCCATGCTGTTTGTTGGCCTGGTTCGCACGAACCTTGCCACTTGCCGTCAAGCTGAACCGTTTTTTCGCTCCGCTCTTGGTCTTCATCTTGGGCATTTTGCTAACTCCTTGTTTCCCGCTCAAAATGCGCACCAGAGAAACTCTGCCACACAGGCTTTTGATCCGGGAATGCTGTTGGTAATTTCAAAGACGAAGGCGATGAACCAAAGTCTTTTTTCGCATTCATGAACCGCCACGGCATGCCCTGCCGGTCGGTTCGATCAGAGGCTTATACACAGTTGGGTTTGCAAAAACAACAGGTCTGTGAGGCCTTGCAAAAGCAAGTTCCATCCCAAATTTTAAGCCCCATAGACTCAAGCAGACCTCATTATTGCGTTGCATTCTTCATTATGGATAGATTGAGGCTAATTAGGGGTTGTGAATTGCCGG
This sequence comes from Hyphomicrobiales bacterium, assembly GCA_021775875.1. Classification (GTDB taxonomy): domain Bacteria; phylum Pseudomonadota; class Alphaproteobacteria; order Rhizobiales; family NORP267; genus NORP267. The sequence continues at coordinate 16,745 of JAJFHA010000009.1, forward strand.
ACAAAAATTTCCAGAACCCGCTTTTGCTGTGGTAGGTTCTGCGCGAGGCGCGGGGCAAAAAGTCCTGTTTGAAGATGCGGAACAATACGAGGATTGCTATACATGAATTTTTTTTACCGGTCAGCGCGCGTGGCCAGCGTTGTTTTACTGGGCTTAACCGCTGCCTGCAGCAGCAGCGGCTCGGATATTGATACTCAGGCAAGTTCTTCCAACCAGACACAGTCTACAAGCAACAGGCAGGCCCCGGTTCCAACACCTCCGGCGCAACAGCGGGTGGCGCGAACCACCGAACGGTCTGCGCTTGGGGCGGAAGAATTACGGACGACCCTTGCTGGCAACAGTGTTTATGTAGGCAATCCAGGTTCGGAATTTGCCGCCGTCCATAATACAGATGGTTCGATGGCTGGCAGAAGCTGGGGCAGCGGCAATGACGAAAGCGGCGACGGCGAATGGCGGGTTGATGACAATGGCCAATATTGCCGGAAATGGAGCAATGGCTGGTCGGCCGGTCAATGGGGTTGTTTTGAAGTTTACCGTGAAGGTGACAACCTGCAGCTGGAACGGGTTAGCGGCGCCGGCGCCAATGGCGCGATGGAACTGAAAGACGGAAACCCTCATGACCTTTAGGGTCTGAAGATTTCCGAATTGTCATTTTACAAGTTTGATTGATCAACGTGGTGCCAGGATCATGATCATCTGGCGGCCTTCAAGCTTTGGCTCGAACTCCACCTTGGCAATATCCTCGGTCTGAGCGCTGACGCGTTGGAGAAGGTTCATCCCTAGTTCCTGATGAGCCATTTCCCTGCCACGAAAACGTATGGTCACCTTGACCTTGTCGCCAGCCTCAAAAAAACGCTGTATGGCCCGCATCTTCACATCATAATCGTGGGTGTCGATGTTGGGGCGCATCTTAATTTCTTTGACGTCTACCGTCTTTTGCTTCTTGCGCGCTTCGGCGGCTTTCTTCTGGGCTTCATATTTGAAGCGGCCATAATCAAGAATTTTGCAAACCGGCACTTTCTCATTCGGTGAAACTTCCACGAGATCAAGCCCGGCTTCGCGGGCTATCTCCAAAGCTTCCGCGATCGAGACTTCGCCTTTATTGTCTCCGTCTTCCAAAATAAGGCGAACAGAATCGGCGGTGATTAATTCGTTTACCCGAGGGCCTGTCCGCGTTGGGGTGGTGTTGAAGGGTCTTCTTGCTATCTCAATCTCTCCTGTTGCAATTTAAATAGTCGGCTTGCTCGCCATCTGTCTGTATACCATCAAAGGGCTTGAAGTTTTTAGAATTTAAAACTATTCAACGCAAGTCAATAGCCTGACCAGCATCAGCTACCCACATTCAACATCTGGCTGTACAGATCAATCATTGCGGCATTGCTGACGGAAAGTGAAAAATTTTCCTTGATATGGCGACGGCCACGTTTGCCTATTTTCTTGCGTTCCGCTGCATCAAACGACAAAGCATGTGAAATGGTATTCGCGAGCGCTTCCACATTGCCACGCGCAAACCGCCACCCGGTCAGCTTGTCATCACTATATTCAGGTGGTGCCAGAATGGTCTCTTTAGGTGCCCCAAAATCTGTCCCGATGACCAGACGCTCCATGGCGGAGGCTTCAGCGACAGTGCGGCCAAATGATTCGGGACGTAAGGTGGGCATCGCCACCAAATCAGCAAGTGCCAAAGCAGCTGGCATATCGTGATTGTGGGTTGCCAGAATGCAGGTCTTTTCCAGGTTCAAATCCGCGATCAGTTGTTTCAATGACGCCAGCTGTTTCCATTTGTTCCCAGCCTCACCCATCATTACGAATTGTATATTCTCGTCACTCCTGGATTTGACAAGTGCGGCAGCTTCTATCAACAACCGCTGCCCCTTGATCCCGGAAATACGGCCGGGCAGCAAGATAATGCGCGCTGTTGTATCTATATTCAGCGTGTGGGCTATTGCTTCAATTCGCGCCTTTGAAACCCGGGCAAGGTTGAACCGTTCGACATCTATTCCAGGATAAATAATTTTGATTCGATCGCGGCTTTCCGGATATTGCCCGGTAATATGTGTGGTTGTGTATTGAGAGTTTGCAATTACAATGTCCCCCCGCGCCATCACACTATTATACCAGCGTTTCCATGGGCTGTTTGATCCATAAATGCCGTGGAAACTTGTAACAAACGGAACATTTAATTGTCGGCTTGCCCGATAGGCGCTCCAGCCCGGTGCCCTGCTATGAGCATGGATGATATCTACATTGTTGTCGCGAACCAGACGAACCAGACGGGCAATATTGCGGGCGATTATAACCGGGTTTTTGGTTTCTGCCGGAAATGGAATCCATGTCGCTCCACTGGATTCCAGTTGCGATACCATGCGCCCGGGACCGCTCGCCACAATCGCCTTGCCACCGGCGGCGACAATTGCAGCCGAAGTGTCAAGAATAGACACTTCCGCGCCACCGGCATGCATAGCCGGGTTTATATGTAATATCGTTCGTCCGACGAGTGGCACTTATATTTCTTCTTGAACTGGATTGTCGCTATGAAACTCATGCGGTTTATAACAGAGTCGGAGACGGATAACAGTATCACCGGTAAAACTGAAGATATTTGAAAAACAAAGACCAGCCAGGTTGATTTGCCTTATGTCAGCAGAAGATAGATTTCATTTTATCAGCGTTGCCCACAACGATATTGTTGACCCTGTTTCGATATGTGTTCGCGCCATAGAAGGCGACGATAGCGGCCGCCCCGGCATATTCTGGATCAATGGATTTATGTCAGTCATGGCGGCAACAAAGGTGTCGGCAGTTTCAGATTGGGCGCAGGAACATGGGCGTAATCTGGTAAAATTTGATTTCGGCGGTCACGGAAAATCCAGTGGCTCCATCAAGGATGGAACGATTGGCCGTTGGTTGAAAGAAGCCCATGCGGTTTTCTCTGAATTTGCCACAGGTCCGCAAGTCATTGTTGGTTCCAGCATGGGCGGATGGATTGCCCTCCTGCTCAATAAGTTGATTGCTGAACAGGGGGCCGGGCAAGGGTCTATTCACAGCATTGTGATGATCGCGCCTGCGATCGATATGAGCGAGCGATTGATGTGGCAGAAATTTCCGGATGACATTCGTCGGGAAATTCTGGCGCGTGGATTTTATGAACGCCCCTCGGCGTATGACGACGGGCCGTATCTGATTACACGCCGATTGATCGAAGAAGGCCGCGATCATTTGTTGCTTGATGCGCCGCTTGCTGCAAATTGCCCGGTTCAAATTTTGCACGGCATGAAAGACCCGGACGTTCCCTGGCAATTATCGCTGGAACTTATCGAGCATCTTGAGGACGAGGATGTGGTGTTGCAATTGATCAAGGATGGCGATCACCGGTTGTCCCGGGATCAGGATATCGCCCGGTTAATCGCGACCATTGATCGCCTCGGTTAAAGAGGTCAGACCTTCGCGATAGGTTGGATATTTTAAAACATGCCCTGTCGCAGCCAGCACCCGCTCGTTGCTGACGCGTTTATTTTCTTCGTAAAAACTCCGCCCCAATTGAGACAAGCCAGCATCCGCCAGCAAAGTGGCAGGTGGTGGTTCGATCCCGAGCAGATCGGCTGCGAACACAATTACGTCTTCCTGCGCTGTTGGAAAATTATCGCAAATATTGAAGATGCCACCATTAGTGCCTTGGCGCTGCATCAACGCGAGGCACATACCGGCCAGATCAGCCACATGTATGCGGTTAAAAACATGCCCGGTTCCGGTAATCCGTTTTGCGGTTCCGGCCTTGAGGCGCAGCAAGATATTCCGGTCCGGGCCATAGATACCGGCAAGGCGCAGGATATCCACCGGAATATTGTAAAGCGCACCAAGATTCTGCCAGGCGGCCTCAGCTGCAACACGCATTTGCCCCCGGCTTGACGCCGGATCGCTGGCAGCATCTTCGTCAATCCAGTCACCATCAAAATTGCCGTAGACGCTTAAACTGGAAAGGTACGTAATGCGGGTTGGGATCGTTTTTCGTGCGTCCAGAATATGAGTAACGGGACCGATCACAGGATCACCCGCTTCGCCCGGTGGAGCGGATATTAAAATATGATCGGCATTGGCTATTTTGTCGGCAACATCTGGCGGGAAATCATTTCCAGAAACGATAGCGACATCAATACCTGCCCCGGAAATATGCGCGGCTTTTGCCGCATCGCGCGTTGTGCCTGCAACTGCCCAGCCGAGATCCCGAGCGCGACGCGCTATTTCCGAGGCGCTATAGCCGATACCAAGAATGAACAGGCTGGTCATGAAACCATCTCCGGGTCTTGCCATTCCAGGCGCACGGCGCTATCTGGTTCATCCGGCTGAAACCGGTTCCGGGCATCATTGAATGCGGCTTCTTCGAGCAATTGTTGGCAAGCCCATATTGCCATGGCGCGGACGAGGGGCGATGGGTCATCCAGATTTTCGGTCGCACTTTTCACGAGCGACGCATCGCCGCTATTGCCGATAGCGATCAGGCAATTACGCACAAAACTATCGCGACCGGTCCGCTTCACAGGGGAACCGGAAAAATACGACCGGAACCCGGCATCATCCAGAGACGCCAACATGTCCAGCGCTGGCATTTCCATTTCCGGGCGCGGAAGAAGCGCCGTTTCCCGGGCCATTTTGGCAAACCTGTTCCAGGGGCAAATGGCCAGACAATCGTCGCAACCATATATCCGGTTGCCCATGGCTTTGCGAAATTCCGGCGCGATATGGCCTTTATATTCAATGGTCAGATAGGAGATGCAACGTCGGGCATCCAATTTGTAAGGCGAAGGGAACGCTTTCGTCGGGCAGATATCCATACATCGCTGGCATGACCCGCAATGATCTTCACTACTTCCACCACCATCCAGATCGTGACTGGTGAAAATTTCGCCGAGAAACAACCATGAGCCAAATTTCCGAGACACCAGATTGGTATGTTTGCCCTGCCAACCAAGACCTGATGCTTGACCAAGAGGTTTCTCCATCACCGGCGCCGTATCCACAAACACCTTCACCTCAGAGCCAGTTTTTTCAACAAAGGCACGGGCGACGCGCTTGAGGCGCTTCTTCACCAAATCATGATAATCCTTGCCCCGGGCATAGACGGAAATGTTGCCGCGGTCCCGCCGCTCCAGGTTTTCCATCGGGTCAATTTCGGGGCCATAATTCATGCCAAGCACAATGATCGAACGGGCATCCGGCCAGAGCGACAAAGGATGACCTCGCCGTTCTGCGTGCGTTGCCATCCAGTCCATGCTGCCGTGATGTCCTTTGGCAAGATAGTCGTCAAGACCAGCGCGACTATCGCCCAGATCAGCGATGCGCACAAAGGCCGACTGGTCAAACCCCGCAAGGACAGCTTGTTCCTTGATAAATGATTTCAAATCTTCGGTCATGGGCGATCAGATTATGCCTTGCGCCTTAAAAATCCAGATCGGCATATGAATCCGGCGCTGTCATACCCCGAATCGTATCAGCAAAAAACGGTCGGAAAGAGGGTCGCGACTTGATCCGGGCATACCAGTTTTTGGCGTCAATATTCTCGGACCAGGGCACGTCACCGAGAAAATCGACGCAAGACAAATGCGCAGCCGCACAGAGATCGGCGTAGGTGATTGCATCTCCGCAGAGCCAATTGGAGCGCGCCGCCAGGAAGCCGATATATTGCAAATGATAGCGGATATTGGCGAGACCAGCACGCACCGCATTGCCGTCTGGCGGACCACCGCCAAATTCCTTTGGCGCGAACCGGCGATCAACTTTCTCCACCACCAGATTTCGGGTAACTTCGTCGTTGAACTTTTGATCGAACCAGGCAATAATCCGGCGCATCTCGGCGCGGGCGACCGGGTCTTCGGGCATCAAAGAATTGCTGATCGATGGCGGCAACCCGGCTTCTTCAACATACTCAAAAATGATTGTGTTGCCGCAAATCGCAGCGCCGGTCTCGGTTGCCAATACTGGCAAATTTCCTGCCGGGTTGAGACGTAGAAAATCTTGCCGACGGTCCCATGCCTTTTCCTCTATCCAATCAAATTCAATTCCATATTCGCCAGCCATCAGGCGAACGGAGCGGGAAAAAGGACAAAGCGGGTAATGATATATCGTGTGCATGAGAGCAGAAGTGGCCTGACAGATTTGTCCTGAATTATGACGCTAAATATAATTGGGCTTTGTGAACAGAGCCTTTCTCCGCTATAGAGCGCCAGCTTGTTTGGAACAAGGCCAACAATCGGAAACGGACCAAAATATCCATGCCTATCGAGCAAATTCTGCTTCTGGCTATCATTCAGGGATTTACTGAATTTCTGCCGGTATCGTCTTCCGGTCACCTGATCCTGCTGCCGGTTTTTTCAGGCTGGCCGGATCAGGGCCTGGTGACAGATGTTATGGTACATCTTGGGTCGCTTGTCGCCGTCATCGTCTATTTCTGGCGCGATGTATTGCGCATTATTTCAGGCAGCTTTGGATTGCTGCGCGGGCAATGGACTGACAATTCCCGCCTCGCATTCTATATCGGGATTGGCACCCTACCGGCGATCGCGTTTGGGCTATTTCTTAAAGCCTTTGGCCTGATGAGCCTGTTCCGCAATGTCGAAATTGTCGCATGGAACGCAATTATTTTTGGTATCCTCATGTTGCTGGCTGACCGGTACGGACGGCGCGACAAAGAGATACAGAATATGGGCATCAAGCAGGCAATCGCCATTGGCGTGGCGCAGGCTCTGGCGATTATTCCAGGCACGAGCCGCTCCGGTATCACCATGACGGTTGCACGGTCGTTAGGGTTCAGGCGTGCCGAAGCAGCCCGATTTTCATTCCTGCTTGGAATTCCGGCAATTGCCGCTGCTGGTGGCCTGACCATGTTTGAACTGGTTGAAACCGGTCAGAGCATACCGATGGACGGGATATACGCCGCAACGCTGACATTCATCTCAGCGCTGATAGCGATTGCGTTCCTGATGCGGCTTGTCAGCAAAATCGGCCTGTTGCCGTTTGCACTTTACCGCTTTGGGCTGGCTGCCGTCCTGTTTGCCTTCATATATGGCTGGCTGCCGGGCCTTTCTGCCTAGCGAACAAATTGCTCAAACTGGCCGGTACGGCGAAACCGTTCCAGATAGGTTGGCAGGATCAGAGCCATAGTCACTGGTGAAATGCCAAGACCATCGAACGTACGGCCTTCACCGATCGCTGTGTCCGACACGACATTATCGTGGCCAAGCATCTTCACCTGATCAACAGTCAATAACGGGTTTGGCAGCATTTGCAAAAACATCGCCTGGACGCGGGCCAAGGCGGCAGGAACCGGTACCAGAATTCGGTTGCGCCCGGTCACCGCAATCGCTTGCTCGACCATATCGTGCATGGTGACAATTTCCGGTCCGCCAAGTTCATAAATGCCTTTGCCATCTTCAAGCGTCCGCACCATTGCTTCGGCAACATCGCCGACAAATACCGGCTGGAATTTTGTTCCAGAGCCAACCACCGGAAATATTGGCGTTATGCGCGCAAGACCCGCGATAGTATTGAACAAATTATCCCCGGGGCCATAAATCACCGACGGGCGCAAAATGACAGCGTCCGGATAAGCAGCCAGGACACCCGCTTCGCCGGCTGCTTTGGAGCGGGCATAATGGGCATCTGATTTGGGATCGGCACCTATTGAAGACATATGCACAATGCGCGATATTCCTGCGGCCTCAGACGCTCTTGCAACGGCTCGCGCACCGAAATCATGGATGATATCAAAACGCTGCTGGCCTGACTGGAATAGAATACCAACCAGATTGATAACGCCCCAGGCACCTTTGACGGCAGCGTCGATGCTGGCCCGGTTGCGCAAATTGGCCTGAATCATCTTGATCTGGCCGACACCGCCGAGTGGCTGCAAATGTCCAGCAAGGTCTGGACGGCGCACGGCCACCCGGATGCGATATCCCTGTCGCGCCAGCCTGGCCACGACCTGACGACCGACAAATCCCGAACCACCGAAAACCGTTATCAGCTTGTCGCTGCTCATTGAGAGACCCTTCCTCGTGAAATTCAAATCGCAAAGCCCGACCTGACCTTACTGGAAATATCCGGTTCGAATCATCCTGTACAGGTATCTAACCGCATGATCCCTTCATTTTACAGCAATTCTGCAAAGATTTGCTGGTTCAGAGACCATATCCGCGTTGACATTGGAGATTAAGCTACTTATCCATCGCATTTATGCCCAGGTGGCGGAATTGGTAGACGCGCTGCGTTCAGGTCGCAGTGGCCGCAAGGCCGTGGAAGTTCGAGTCTTCTCCTGGGCACCATAATTTCCTGGAAACTCCAGTAAACCCTTATTTTTGGGGTTTACTCTTGTGTTGTGTGTCTAATTTGAGCCTAACCTCACCATGGATGGGCGAAGGCAGACAGCACAAGATAACGACAGATATCTGAAGCAACCAAAGGGCCGCAGGGCCTGGATGTACCAACGCGGTGTCCCTGAACGCTTTAAGGGCGCTGATTCTCGCTATAAAACGATCACAAAATCCACAGGTAAGCGCGATATTCACGAGGCCCGGCAGGTGCGGGACCGGTTCGAAGAAGCTGACAATCAATATTGGGCTGCCCTGGATGCCGGCCTATCCGCTGAGACCGCGCAAGAAAAGTATGACGTCGCAATCGCCATGCGTGAGGCAATGGCACGGCCTGGCTGGTTGGTGAGGCCTATTGGCGATGGTTTGTCACTGGAACGCCTCCACGAAGCTCTCAACGACATGGCGCTGACGTCTGATCCAGAGGTGGCATGAAAAGGCTATCGGGCTACGGGCAACGGCTGTCAGGAGGTGGAATACAAGCCATTGTATGTTTGTTAAATTCTTCGCGATCAACAAAGACAGCTAATTAAAAATCAGCTTTTTGGGAGAGATTATCAGGGGTCTTCAACTTGATTCTTTGGACTTTTGCTCGAAATGTATTGCCGGATTTTACTTTGGAAACAGCAGTCAAAAATTCTGAAATTTGTCGATTTTTTGCGAACAAAAGGCGCGTATTGTCAATATATGTTTGTTGCAATAAGTACGTATTCAACTCAGCGCAAAGCTGAATGGAAATATTTTCTTGATCAGCTAACATTTTTTTCGTTTGCTCGATAACGGACTTCGTCAAAACGTGAATGTCGTGATTATCTGTCAGATCAGCTGCCGAGAAATTCCGACCCTTACTAGTCGAAATCGCTTGGTATAAATCATAATATTCGGTAAATACGTCGGTCCTCACCCTGCTTTGTATTCTGTCCGCGGCAAAGTCTGAGAAAATTGATCCCCATTTTCCACAAGCTATCTTATGCTGTTGAGGGAAAACTGTCGGTAGTAAGTCAGAAATATATGCCTTTATTAAAAATTTAAAAATTACAGTTTTGTCGAAAAGCCCAATATTTTTCCGATCATAAGACTTCATGCAAAAATTATGAACATCTGTGGCGGCATCGAAGGCGACGTTTTTGGAATTGGCGAATGCATGCCTCAACTCTTCAATTTGAAGTCTGTTTATAATTCCATTGTGTTTGTCAGCTTCCTTTATTATTGCTTCAAACACCCAATCACGCGCACGCTTCCCCGCAGCAAAGCAATGATGAGGTCCAGGAACCGGGCTTATCTTATCTAGTTGGGTCATTTTTTACTGCGAACATTAAGTTCACTCCACTCGGTATTGGCATCTTCATCACCTATAAGGCATTCGAGATAGCATTTATCACCGGTCACGCATAAGAGCACATCTTTGATTTTCTTACAGGTTTGCGGACACCATGCAGGAAGCAAGTCAGCAGTTTCAGCAGCTTTCATCACTTTTGGAGTTTCCAAATCCTCGGAATTCTGCTGCGAAGAATGGTTAGGACTAACCGGCCGTTGGTTTTCAGTCACAAAAGACGTATTTGACCTTGTTCGCGGTTTGTCTTCGATTGTCGCCATCTTGTTTCCTTGAGATACCTGCGGGTTTGTGCCGATCAACCGACTTTTCTGATTTCCTCAATAAACTGGTCCATATCCTTGCGTAGGTCTTGCAATACGGTTTCCTGTTTGGAGAGAACCCCGGATGCATCCTGAACTTTTGTCGAGGCGTCCTCGGTTTCGGCGGTCGCATCACGAACAAGAATAATGCTGGAACTCACGTCTGTGGTGCCAGTCGCCGCTTCTTCCACATTACGTGCAATCTCCTGAGTAGCTGCACTCTGTTCCTCCACGGCGCTCGCGATACTCGTGGAAATCTCATTCACCAGTGCAATTGTTTCGCTAATTTCCTTGTTAGCTTCCACGGCTTGCTTGGTGGCAACCTGAATGCTCTCAATCTGGATTCCGGTATCTTCGGTCGCTTTCGCCGTCTGGTCGGCCAGGCTTTTCACTTCCTGGGCAACCACCGCAAAGCCCTTGCCGGCCTCTCCTGCGCGCGCCGCTTCAATCGTAGCGTTTAGCGCCAGCAGGTTGGTCTGAGCAGCAATATCATTTATGAGATTTATGACATCGCCAATTTTTTGCGACTCTTCGGTCAAGCTCTCAATTTGGATGCTCATTTTCTCGGATTTATCAACGGCAACCGCTGTAATTTCAGCAGACTGCACAACCTGACGATTGATTTCCTCAATCGAGGATGTGAGCTCTTCCGTTGCTCCCGCCACACCTTGCATGTTCACGGAAGCCTCTTCCGCACCGGCCGCTACAGTCAACGATTGTTCGTTCGCTGTACTGGACGATTTTCTGACCACATCGGAAACTGTCTTAAGATCGTTAATTGAGGAGGAAACAGACTCAACCACTTTCGCCATTTTTTCCTCAACTTGGCCCGCTGTTTTTTCGAATTCTTCGTTTCGGCCCATAAGGTAATAGGTTGATTTGTTGATGGCCTGAGCGGATTCAAGAAATGATCCAACCATACCCTTCTCTGAAATAAGTCTAAAATATTGGTTCCGCCCAATATAATCGAGGCAAGCCTTGGCTTCGCGCATAAAAGCATCAGACCGATCAATCAGTAAATTGATTGAATGCATCAATTCACCCATTTCACCCTTCTCGGTGATGTCCAAAATACGTGCTTCAAAATCGCCGGCTGCGACCGCTTCGCAAACTTCACGAGCTTTTGTAATTGCCTTGCTTGTTTTAGTTTTAATCATTGGAATACGCCTTTTGCAGGAATCTGCTGTACAATATTTTCTAAGTGGGGAATGGTTTAAGCCAATAAACCTCTATCTGACACCGCGACGCCGCCCCTGCCCAAGGGTCATGACAAATTCGTCATAAGCCAAGCTCTTTTCGGCCAGATGCGCCGCGACCATAGAAGTTGAATCCTCCAAGCCCTGCTTGCGGTTTCCTTGCTTCTGCTCAACCGCGAGTAGTGCTTTGTAGAGAGGAATGATGGTCTCATCGATGACCTTGCGGTCAGGAACCCGGCGGTTTGAATGGTATCCGATGATCTGTCCGCTGGTATCTCGGCTTGGTGTAACATGGGCATAGACCCAGTAATGATCTCCGTTTTTGGTACGGTTGACCACATAAGCAAATATTTCGCTGCCCAGTTGGAGCGTATCCCATAGCAGCTTGAAAATACACCGCGGCATATCGGGGTGACGGATCAAGCTGTGCGGCTCGCCGATTACTTCTTTCTCGCTATAGCCCGCGATACTCAGAAACACTCTGTTGATATAGGTCATGCGACCCTTCAGGTCGGTTTTGGAGACAATGATTTCATCGTCGCCAAAGAACACTTCCTTACCCGTAGTAAAAATATCTTTAGACATTACGATTTTACCACCTTGTTCAATCCAATCAACTGTCACCAACAAGCCTACCAGGGCAGTGCATTTGGTCATCAATCGGATTTGAAACGCGCGCTTCGAGGAAGTCTATTCAACTCAACTCAATTGTGGGCACAAAGAGAAACCAGATGAATTGCGCGTTTCAAATCCTAGATAATTTTACAAACACATCATTGTGATTGATTTAATGTTTAGTTTCGATGCTAAAGTATATCGAATCATCTAAGGTGCATGAAAGAATATTAGAATTATCTAAGGTGCATGTTTGATTGCCGTAGCAGAGGCTCTTAATAATATGGCTGCAGAAACCAAAACCGACCCCGCTTTTCTGGCTGAGATGATTTTGTATTTGTCACGACTTGCATACACAAAAGGCCAAGTTCGCGGTTTGACCAATGCACAATGGACGGCTCTCGGATTCTTCGGGAGGGTAAACCAGTTATCACGCACACTCACCGACTTCGCCAAATACCATTCCACGACACAAGGCAGCGCCTCGCAAACCGTCAAAAACCTTGTCAAAAAAGGTCTCCTTACGCGCACGCTATCCGCACACGACAAGCGGAGTGCTCGTTACGATCTGACAGAAAAAGGCCGCAATTTATGTGACAGAGACCCGTTCGAAATTCTTACCAAAGCAATCGCAGTACAACCCGAATTTCACCTGGATTACTTGAAAGTGATCCTTAAGGACATATTGGCCAGCATCGTTGCGGATCCACAAAAGCAATATTTCGGAACCTGTTCAACCTGCCAATTCCTCAAAATAGACAATGATCATGATGACGCTGCAATGGCCTATTTCTGTACTCGTTTAAAAGAAGGGCTGTCTGCTTCGGATATCCACGATATATGCATGAATCATCAACCAAAGATGTCCACTATAGATCACCTTGAGAACTGATCCTCTCCCAATGAATTTGTCCATCCCATTGTTTAGGGTGTGGCCAAGTTCAACCAACACCCGTTTGCATAGAGCCGCAGCATCGACAGGAAACTGACGGCCTTTTTCGAACCGGATTGCCGGTCTTCGCAAATCCTTACCTTTCGCCAGTTTCCCTTTTTGTCCCAGCCGCGTTGTCCCAGCCGCCGCACAGTGACCTGGTCGGCAGATTAAAGGACAATTATATTGTCACTCTGGTCGAGCGCCATTCCCGGCATGTAACGCTGGTCAAGGTTGCCAAAAAAGATATCGAAAGCGTTGTCGCAGCGTTGATCAAACCGTCTCAAAGGCTACCGCGTGAACTCTACCAATCCCTCACCTGGGATCGTGGCAAGGAACTGGCAGATCATCCACGTCTGACAATGGCAACGGATGTCGAGGTCTATTTTTGCACCCCACAATCACCTTGGCAACGCGGGTCAAACGAACACACCAACTGCCAGCTACGACAGTATCCGCCGAGGGGTCATGACCTGCCTGTGCATTCTCAAGCAAAACCGGGTGCGATTGCATGGTAACTGAATGAACGGTCTCGTAACACCTTGCAATATCAAACCCCAGCAGAGAGGTTTGCTGAGTGTGTTTCATTGATCAACTAAGTCCACCGTTATTAGGATATATATTTCATTTATAAAACAAAGCGGTACCATTTCAAATTCTGTATATATATGTAAAAATCTGGTTTTCTAAATTAAATTATAAATATAATTTTGATTTATCACGTTAACTATTTCGGTATAAATGATTTTTTATTTGATATAATTGTTTTCTGCATTTTTTCGAAAGTTTCGATGCGAAATGAATATATTAAGCTAAATTGATCTAACTCATATACAGTCCGCAATTTTTATGGGTACATGCCAACAATGGCATATGACACTGAAAAAAAAGCTGCTTTGGCCGCCGAAATGTTGCTTCATTTGGGGCGGCTGACTCACGGTGGATTTGTACGCGGAGATGGGCTTTCATACAGCCTTACGAGCGCTCAATGGACTGCTCTCGGGTACTTCGCACGAGCAAACATAATCTCACGTACACTTTCGGCATTCGCTAAATTTCACGCAACAACCCGCGGCACAGCATCCCAGACCATCAAGAGCCTCACCAACAAAGGATACCTTAAACGCACTCGCTCGCGTCTCGACGCTCGCAGCTACAACATTGAGCTCACAGCAAAGGGAAAGAAACTGATTAAAAAGGACCCTTTCGAGGACCTGGTGGAAGTGATTGCAGAGTTGCCTGAACAGCAACAGGCGATGATGGCAAAAATGCTGGATCATATGCTGGGGCGGATAACCGATGATCGAAACAGAGAACAATTTGGGACTTGCTCCACCTGCAGGTTTCTGAAGGAGTCCTTCTATCCAAAAACCAGCAAGATTATATACAAATGCAGCCAAAGCGACATAGCATTGAACCAATCGCAGTTTGGGAAACTTTGTGTGAGCTACAAAACGAACGGTAGATGATATTGAGCATGCACGAACCGTGTTTTTTACCCTGGAATTGGCAAGCAGATTGATGCCGAAGCTGAAGCCGAATTATAGCGCTGCTGCTCTACTTTTCATCCAGATCATCTTCTTGCAAAAGACTTGTGGTTTCCAATACAACCGCTCGTAGCAGGTGGGAAAGAAACTCAAATTCTTGCTCGTCTGCAATATTTTGAAGTTTTTCGGCCGCTTTGCCTATAGTTAAAATTGATGCGAGGCGTTTATCTTCAGCGACGTCGTCTTCATCTAAATCAGAGTTATTCAATATCTAAATATCCCGATAATATGCAGCTGTTGTTTACTGCTGGACTGGTTCTGACCAAATTGCAATTTGGCCTAAATACACAAAAACTATACATTGACCTGTTTCCTGAAAATTAAACCATTTTAAACTGGAACTTTCCATTTCACCATCTCTGGTTAGGGAAAAAGAAAATTTCTTTAGGAAATCGAGATTTACTGACGCACGGAAAGCTTTCATTTTGAAGCAGGTTGATGAAGAAAGAACACCGATATCGGAGACCTGTCTGACTCGCCCACGAATCTTTCGTTATATAGGTGATAGATGTGCCCTATTATGTAGATCACAGAAACGTGATGTCAAGTTTTGACCTGATCTCCTGAGATTTCTCAATATTTTTGTACGTTGTGGACACAATTGCACCACTGTCTGATTGTGAAAATATGTAACATAGCGAGAATGTTTCTGCTGAGTTTTCCAAACGGGCTGCCAATCTTCGCATGTCCTTCATCTTGCAGAAAAGGCGCTCGACGATGTTGCGCATGGCGTAAAGATTTTTATCATGAAGTATCGGATTGAAAAGGGCGTCCTGTCCGGTTCCAGATGGAGCATTCCTCAATATTTTGAGTTTGCTTGACAGGACCGCTTGCTCCCCGGATCAATGGGAAAACCGGGACGCCCATTGATGCATATAGAAGGGCGCACTAGGCCTTGCTGACCGGCAAGTTCAATTCGCCTTCCAATACAGCTTGCACTGGCGCTGGAGACCGCGTGGAGGACATTCAATCCCGTCGGCACTTCATACGAGAAGGTTCTGTGAGGACCGGTTTAGCGACCAAGAAAAAGGTCAGTGAATTTTTATCTTGGGTAACACAAGTTTCAACGATTACACCTGAAACGCGACAATAAATTGTGCCCGGATGCTGGTCACCAACTGCACTGGCCTTAAGAATTTCACCATAGATCAGGTATCGGTGAAATTGCTGGATTATGACTGCAGACTGGCTCACCATCGGTTGCGGAAACAAGTGGTGTTGTACTTCGTGATTACGTCGACTAAAAAGGTCAGCAATGCTGGCAGTTGGGTGTCATGTTCAAGTCCAGGACCGATATGGCCGTTTACGCTGTGTATCGGACAGGTATTGACCACAGGCAATAGTGTGTCTGATTCGTGTCTAAAATTGTTGATGTTCGCTAGGTGAGGCTTCTAAAATGCACCTTATAATTCAGATATATAAGGAGTTTATAAATTTTGATTCGAGTCTTCTTCTGGGCACCATTCGCAGCTTATTCAACCGTCGAGAGACCAAACCATGACCATCATTCTGCATAAAGGCGATTTGCCGGACGGTCTTGACCTCGGCGCTTCCGTCGCCATTGATACAGAGACCCTCGGACTTCATCCCCACCGCGACCGGTTGTGCCTGGTGCAGTTATCGGCCGGTGACGGAGATGCCCATCTGGTTCAAATCCCGGCCGATGGTATCAATGCTCCGAATTTACGTCGGCTGATCGATGATCAGGCTGTTCTCAAGATATTTCATTTTGGCCGGTTTGATATTGCCATGCTCAACAAGTATCTCGGTACCGATTGCCGTCCGGTTTTCTGCACAAAAATAGCATCCCGTCTGACCCGAACCTATACCGACCGCCATGGGCTCAAAGATTTATGCCGGGAAATGCTCGGGGTGGATTTGTCCAAAGCCCAGCAAAGCTCTGATTGGGGCGCTGAAACCCTCAGTAAGGAACAGCAAACTTATGCCGCCTCCGACGTGCTGTATCTGCATAAGCTGAAAGAGATATTTGAAGCCCGGCTGGCGCGTGAAACCCGAGCTGAGCTGGCGCAATCTTGTTTTGATTTCCTGCCGACCCGCGCGGCAATCGACCTGGCCGGATGGCCGGATGAGGATATTTTCTCCCACTGATTATTGTGTGGTAGAATTACAATAATATTCGAAGCGGCACGTGCCGTAAAATATTCATAATTTTGCGACAGGTGTTGCTAGCCGACATCCTTTTGTGTTCGGTAATAGGCATGACAAGAGGTCAGTTTGACGGTCACGGATAACGATAATTGGGCAAATGATGGCCGCGAACGCGCTTTTGCGTTGGCGCAACGTCATACCAGGTTTGTGCGGGTCATGCGGCTGGCACTGCCTGCCGCCACCTTGTTGCTTTGTGGCGGGATTGTTTATTTCAGTGGTCTTTTAACAAGCTCAGGCCCGACCTTTGAGATATCTGGAATCGGGATCGAAGACGGAACCCTGACCATGGAAGATGCCCGCCTTACCGGGGTCAATGAAGATGACCGGGCCTATGTGGTTAATGCGGATACGGCGTCCCAGCAATTGGCCCAGCCGAATGTGTTTGACCTTGATAATATTGATGCTGAAATTTCCGGCGGCGATGCGGCATGGGCCAGTGTTGAAGCTGATAGCGGACAATATGATCGCGAGCGGGAAACCCTTCGATTGGATAGGGATGTGCGTGTTCAGTCGGGCGACGGGTATGACGTGCTACTTGAATCTGCGTATGTGGATTTAAAAGCCGGTACGGTTATTTCAGATGATCCGGTTGAAGTTCAGATGATGAACGGTACTGTGAATGCTCAGGGTCTCGAGATCGGTAACAATGGCCAGACAATTCGGTTTTTCAACGGCGTCTCCCTGAATTTCACACAAGGCCAAACAGAAGAAAATCCAGAGGCAAGTGACCCTGTTGATGACTAGGATTTTTCATTTTTTTCTAACGGCTTTGATGCTGTCCTGCCTCAGTCTCCCGATTGCGACAGCGGCCGCACAAGGAATGTCGGACATGTTTTCGGGGTTTTCTTCAAATTCCGGCAAGGAGATCAATATTACAGCGGATAGTCTTGAGGTCGATGATTCCCGGAATACCGCCATATTTCGTGGAAATGTAAAAGTTGTGCAGGGGGAGGTCACTCTGAATACGGCTATTCTCAAAGTTGACTATACTGATGGCGCCAACGGTTCCAGCCAGGAAATTGACAAGATGGAAGCGTCAGGCAGCGTCGTAGTTAGTTCCGGCGACAATACTCTAACCGGCGACCGTGCGCTTTTTGAAATGCTTCGCCAGTTCATCACTGTCACTGGCAATGTGGTGATCTCCCAGGGCGACAATATCCTTAGAGGTTCGAAATTGGTGATCAATCTGATCGAAAACACAACCCATCTTGAATCCGCCTCCCCGGAAAGCGGTCGTGTCCAGGGCAGCTTCATGCCCAGACGCGCCAACTGACAACCTGGTCTTGGCAGGAATTAGTCGGACATAGTCAGACCCGGCAATGTTTCTCTGTTATAATCAGTGCATGAATCGTGGTTGATTTACCAAAAATTAACCACGTGGCGTTGAATTGGAATTGTTGGACCATGGTGAATATCTGGCCTTTTTCAAGGCGCAAAGCCGAACCGGAGGAAGAACCCTTTTACCTTCCTCCCGAAGTTCGTGTTGCCGCGCCGCCGGTCCAGGTGGAATCCGGGGTCTCAATATCAGAGCCAGGGCCTGATCTGGGCGCTGCGAGCTGGCTGGCGGTTCATGGTATTAGCAAGCAATTTGGTAACCGCACCGTGGTACGGGATGTAAGCCTTCGTGTCGCACGCGGCGAAGCGGTTGGCTTGTTGGGACCAAACGGGGCCGGCAAAACGACCGTATTTTACATGATTACAGGATTGTTGAAAGCAGATAGCGGACGAATTGAACTGGATGGACATGATATTTCTGCGTCTCCCATGTATCGACGGGCCCGGCTCGGGATCGGCTATCTGCCGCAGGAAGCTTCGATCTTTCGTGGGCTTTCGGTCGAGGCAAATATCCGTGCTGTTCTCGAAATTTCGGAACCCAATCGCCGCAAGCGCAAAGAACGCCTTGATGAATTGCTGGAAGAATTCAATATCACCCGGTTGCGAAAAACTCCGTCCATTGCCCTTTCAGGCGGCGAGCGTCGCCGGGTCGAAATTGCCCGGGCGTTGGCAAGCAACCCGTCTTTCATGCTGCTGGACGAACCATTTGCCGGGGTCGATCCAATCGCGATCGGAGATATCCGAAACCTCGTTCATCACCTTACCAACCGGGGCATTGGCGTGTTGATTACCGACCATAATGTACGCGAGACGCTCGATCTGATCGACCGCGCCTACATCATTTACGAAGGCAGTGTGTTGATGGAAGGCACACCGGACGAGATCATCAACAGCCCCGATGTGCGGCGGCTGTATCTTGGCGAACAATTCAGTCTTTAAGAACGAAGCAGGATTACAGGCACAGATCGATTATGGCGATTTCTCAAAAATTGCAGTTAAAGCAGAGCCAGGGCCTGGTCATGACGCCGCAATTGCAGCAGGCGATCAAGTTGCTGCAATTTTCCCATCTTGAATTATCGAGCTATGTAGAATCTGAAATCGAACGCAACCCGCTGCTAGAAACCGATGACAGCCCGGAGGGCGGTGCTGAACGGCGTCAGGAACCTGGTAATGAACAATCCGCTGCTGACGAAAACAAAGCTGGAACAGCCTCGGAAGGCGGCGGTGAAGATGTCGCCGACCTTCGGTTGGACGGAAACGACAGCGCCGCCAATACGCCACTGGATTCTGACTACGACAACAATTTTTCCGATGATACGCCGACAACTTCACAACCCCAGGCAGAGGAATTTCAAGATAGCGGCTGGGCCAATATGGGTGCCGGGAGCGCTGGTGGGTTTGACCCCCGCGACTTTGATTCCCAGAGCCAGCTAACGGCGGAGAAAACCCTGCACGAACATCTCTCCGACCAGATGCATCTGGTGATCTTTGACCCCGCTGAGCGGTTGATCGCCCAACATCTGATCGATGCAGTCGATGATACCGGTTATATGCGCCTCAATACCGATAATCTGGCCGATCGTCTGGGCGCCCCGACTGCAATGATTACCAAGACACTGAGCACGCTGCAGGCTTTCGATCCGCCCGGCATTTGCGCCCGCGATCTGGCCGAATGCCTGACGATCCAGTTGCGCGAAAAAGATCGTCTTGACCCGGCCATGGAAATCCTTCTTGGCAATATGGACCTGTTGGCGAAACGTGAATTGGCGCAGCTCAAAGAGCTTTGCAAGGTGGACGACGAAGACCTTACCGACATGATTTCTGAAATCCGGGACCTCAACCCAAAGCCCGGTGATGGTTTCGGGCCGCATCTGATGCAGCCCGTGATCCCGGATATTTTCGTGCGCGCCCGCCCGGACGGCTCGTGGCATATCGAACTGAATACGGAAACCCTGCCCAGGGTTCTGGTCAATAAACAATATCATGCAAATGTTTCCGGCACCGCGCGCTCGGATGACGAAAAGAACTACATCGCCGATTGCCTGCAAAATGCCAACTGGCTGGTTAAGAGCCTCGACCAGAGGGCGCGAACGATCTTGAAAGTCGGGTCTGAAATTATTCGCCAGCAAGATGGCTTTCTGGCCTACGGCATCCAGCATTTGCGGCCTCTCACCCTGAAGATGGTAGCGGAAGCGATTGAGATGCACGAATCGACTGTGAGCCGGGTCACCACAAATAAATACATGGCGACGCCGCGCGGTATTTTTGAACTGAAATATTTTTTCACCTCCGCAATCCAGTCCGCTGATGGTGGCGACGCTCATTCAGCGGAGGCTGTTCGGCACCGAATTCGCAGCATGATTGATGAGGAAAAACTGGACGGTATTCTCTCCGACGACCAGATTGTCACGATATTACAGGCCGAAGGTATTGATATAGCCCGGCGCACGGTGGCAAAATATCGCGAATCCCTCCGTATCCCCTCCTCAATCCAGCGCCGACGCGAGAAAAAGCAGGCACTCTGATGTATTTACGTAGGGGCATCATATTCCCGTTTAAACTGCGCAATCTGCATTGACAGATTTGCTGGCTGGTCATAGGTTCCGGCCCGCACATTATCAGACAGTATAATTTCAGCATTTGCGGCGAACCCGATTGGCCGCAACAGACCGTTTTGATCAAAACGTTGAATTTGCGGCCTGTGGATGAACGAAATTGTGATTGTCATATGGATTGGGCAACCGTGCCGGATATGCTAGATGTATCCAGATTGGTTGCACCTTTAAAACTGTTTCAATGCCCCTTGCGACGGCGGCAGATTTGAAAGTATAGCAGGAACGGATCAGATGGATCTCAGTGACCTTATAAAGCCCGAAGCCATCGTGCCGGTGCTGAAGGCATCAAGCAAGAAGCAAGCCCTTCAGGAGCTGGCGTCCCATGCTGCCAATCTGACCGGTCAGGACGAGCGCGTTATTTTTGATGTATTGTTGCAGCGCGAACGCCTTGGTTCAACCGGCGTTGGCAAAGGGGTCGCCATTCCGCACGGACGGCTGACCGGGATAAATGAAATTTTCGGGATGTTTGCCGGCCTCAATAAACCGATCACGTTTGACGCGGTTGATGACGAGCCGGTTGATCTGATCTTTGTTTTGCTGGCACCCGAAGAAGCCGGCGCCGATCATCTCAAGGCACTATCACGCATTGCCCGGCTGCTTCATGAACCAGGCATTGCCAAAAGCCTGCGTGGGTGCCGTGACAGTGCCGGGCTCTACAGCCTGTTGACCCAGACGGCGGAATCAAACGCCGCCTGAATTCAATTCTCGACACATTTTTGCATCTAGGGTGTGAACCCAATTCAAATTATTGATTTAGTTTGGCAAATCAGATTCAAAATCTCCAGATAGCGAGGTTTTGATGGCACGATTTGATTTAAGCGATGAAGAATGGGCAATTATTGCTCCACTTTTACCCAAACAGGGAAGCGGCCACAACGCAAAAATGACCGGAAAGTGCTGAACGGCATCTTCTACACAAGAACCTTTATGCCCAGCTCAACATTGTCGAGCGGTTCATCTGCAAAATGAAGGATATGAGAAGACTGACAACACGTTTCGAAAAAAAGACTACAAATCTTCGCAATCAGATGTTGGCTGAATTGAGTCCGCACCCTAGATTCAAGATGGTGTAGTACGAACCGCGAATTTTATATCGTGTGGACAGATTGTAATACTAGCACAAAGCATGAACAATCACCAGATACTTAACCTACTAGAACCGTTGACTGTCGGCAATTGTTGGCGTGACAGGCCGCACACCAACATGGTTAGCTGTTGGTGAAAACGGGATTGAACGAGATGACTTTAGATTTCGCAGTTGTAGACGTCGAAACGGCCAACGAGAATTTTGCCTCTATTTGCTCCATTGGTGTAGCAAAGTTCCGGGATGGTGAGTTGGTAGGAGGTGAGTATACTCTGGTTAATCCCGAAACATACTTCGCGAACACCTTCATACACGGCATAGAACAAAGCCAAGTTCAAAACGCTCCTAAGCTTCGTCAGGGATTGGAAGTCCTGAACAAGTGGCTCTCAGAGGACTTCAACCGAACGGTGTGCCATATGCCATTTGACAAGACAGCTACCACCAGAGCGGCGGAGAAGGTCGGTTTAGAATGGGCTCATATCGAGTGGCATGACAGCGCTAGGGCCGTAAAGCTAGGGTGGCCAGAATACCGACAAAGTGGATACGGTCTTGGCAAAATTTCTAAGGTTTTGGGCATTGAGTTTGAGCACCACAATGCGCTGGCGGATGCAAAGGCAGCAGGGTTTGTCTTAGTGGAAGCGGCGAAACGCATAGATATCACGCGTGCAACTCTATGGGAGCAGATCTCACAGGATAAAGTGACGCGTGGGCGGATGGCATACCTCGAAATCAAGAAAGATAAACCATCAGCCAACCCTGACGGACCGTTCTATGGGCAAGGTATTTGCTTCACTGGATCGATGCCAAGCATGACTCGAAAGGAAGCGTCTCAAGTTGCAGCAGCCCTGGGCTTTGATGTGCTTGGGAGCGTCACCGGAAAATGCAATATTCTCGTGACTGGAGAATTGGACGATAGCAGGTTGGCCCGAGGTGAAAGTAAATCCAGCAAATGGCGCAAAGCGGAGGCCTTGATTGCGAGAGGTGGAGAGATCCGAATTATGGGGCCTTCGGATTTTGAAGCTTTGCTTGACTAGGTGTTTAGTGAACCGTTAGTGGCATCAAGTTGATCTGAAACGCATTGGCGATCACTTCGTCACGATTTTCAGATACCATGATCGGCTGGCCATCGGCTCCGTGCAGGGCAAACAGCTTGACCCTGGAAACCGGGTTCGGGACACCGTCTCCTGAGCCCAGACCGCCGGAATGGGCGACTTCGCGGATATAAGCAATTTGCCCACCGCCAAGGGCTGCGAATTCGTTTGCCTTCATTGAGGCAAACCGGTTTTCCTGATGTTCATCCATGATTGTCTCCTTTCAAAATTATGCGGCCCGTTCCCTGACAAGGTACGCATTCAGGCTCCCTAAATTCTGGATTTTGGTTCAAGCGATATTGATCTTGATCGAGCGAACAAGCCGCTCCGGCTCTAGGCGAACAAGATCAATCGACAAGAGGCCGTCGGCTAAATTGGCGCCCTCGACTTCAATTCCCTCGGCAAGCACAAATGTGCGCTGGAACTGGCGGGCGGCAATGCCTCTGTGCAGGTAATTGCGCGGACCATCGTCCTTTTGCTGGCCACGGACGAACAGCTGGTTTTCTTCAACCGAGACATCCAGCTGACTATCGGTAAAGCCTGCTACGGCCAGGGTTATGCGCAAAATATCCTTGTCGCCATCATCGTCCAGGCGCTCAATATTATATGGAGGAAAACCGTCATTGCCGGATTTTCCGATGCGATCGAGCAATTGCTCCATCTCATCAAATCCGAGCATGAAGGGGCTCGAAAAATGGGTCATCTGCGACATTGCCAAGTCCTCTCAACAAGCGACCTGATGCGTGCACACCACGCAATTCAGTTTACCGGCCCAAAAGGCACCGGCAGACCAGATATGGGGATGAACGAGATTTGTTCAAGATGGTGGGGGTTTTTGCGCGAAATGCTGCAGCGATCCAGGCTGGCCTGGTATGGCTAAATCCGCACGATCTGGTTTTCTTCGGTCAGGATTATCGCGCGGGCTTCGTCAAACCTCGCCAACAGGCCGACGGCCTCATCGACTGGCATAATCGACAAAGCAGTTGAAAGCATATCCGCATTTGTGGCGCCGGGGGCGATAACCGAGACGGAGCGGTGATGATTGGCGCTGCGTCCGGTGCGCGGGTCCAGAAGATGGTGGTGCTGGCCATTTGCCGATAATGGCGACCCGTACCCGCCGGATGTTGCCAAGGCCTGATTTTCCAGAGGTACTGATGTCAGCAGGGCCTCATTACCGGATGGCACAGGAACTCCAACCGACCAGGAGCGGCCATCAGGATGACGCCCCATAGCCTGACTTTCACCCAGATGCACGAGCACATTATCAAACCCGGCGCGGCGCAACAAAGCCGTGACTTTCTCGGTCACATAACCTTGCGCGATGCCATTCAGGGTCAGCGCCATACCTTGGCGCGCGAATTTGATTTCACGCGACGAAATCGAAATTCCGTCTGATCCGACAAGCTGCAAAATTTTATTTATTTGCTCGTCTGTCGGCCCATTCTGATCTGCGTTGTCGGCGTTAAAATGATGCGCGTAAAGCTGCCAGAGCGGCTGGACAGTCCCATCAAACGCGCCATCTGAGAGGGCAGAAAATGATTTTGCTTTCGATAATAATTCGATCATGTCGATGGCCGGTTCGGCCAATTCACCATCACGGTTCAGCTGCGAAATCGCAGAACTTTCCCGGTACAGGGAAAACAGGTTTTCAAGCCTTGATATCTCCCGGCGGCAATCATCTAACCGGGCGGCGGCGAAGGCATCATCTTCATGGTAAAGCTGGATTTGCGCTTCAGCCCCAAGCGCCATGCCACGCCAGATTGTCGGCACCCGATACGACGACGCATCTGTTGCCCCAAGCGCCGGGCCAATGGCTGCGGCCCCTGCACATGCAGCAGTGACCGTTATGAATCTGCGTCGAGAGATCTGTGTGCCCATGGCCTAATATCCTGTTAGGTAATCTACCGGAATGTTGGAATAGCTGACCACCTGGCCGCCAAATTCAGATCGGAATTTTTCCGCGTCTTCAACATTGCTGAAGGGCACCGTTTCACGTGCGCCCATGCCGCCGCGTTTGCTGCTCTCAATGACAAAAATCGCATCCATGAGCTTGATCCATGGGCCATCTTCGGGCGGGTTGTTCCAATCCTGAATGGCAGCGCTGTCCTGCACGTAAGTTACAAGAATTCTGGTCCCTTCACCCGGCAGGCTATTGTAGAAAACCGCGTCGCGCACCGACGAGAACCAGAAGGGAGTTTCCACGCCATCTTCAAACACCTGTGATTTCGGGCCCGGATGATCGACGACAATCATGTTGCAGTAAAAACCGACAGATTCGCGAGTCATGGGCACCGGGTCGGGGATCACCACCTCTTCGCTGCATGCCGCCAGTCCAAGCATCGCAGTTAGAAGGAACAGAACATAAAACCGGATTGAACGATTCATAATTGCCTCCTTCTGAAAATGACGCACGAAATTGTCAGCGGCACCAAAACCCAGCCGAGCAGCAACGCTATCAGCGCTACTGCTGGCACCTGAAGCCGCGCGCTCAACCCGGCCATCCCGGATAAAAGTGCGGTATGTTCGTCGCCGGTCAGGTTGAACATGCGGTATGCGTCGGTCGGGTTTGCGAGCAATAACCACGTCACCACCCGCTCGCTGATGGTGTGGTCGCCATCGACCGCCAGCATCGCGAGCAAACCCATATCGTAAAGCAGCACGAACAATAACCAGACACCGATCGCCAATGCCGCCGCCGTGCCGCGTTCATTAACAGCGGCGCTGATCAGATATCCGAGCGCCAGAAAAATTGCGCCCAGCATCACCGATGAAGCGAGCAAGCGGATGAAGCTATCAATGGCGGCTTTGGTCACCCCAACGTCGCCGGTTTGCGAAATGACCAGACCGGCCAGACCGTAGCCCACAAGAATGGCGAAGGTGAGCAGCACCAGATGTCCGCTGAATTTGCCGATAATCACCTGCCATCGAGAAATCGGGTGGGCCAGCAGCAGCAACAGAGTGCCGCGTTCGGCTTCGCCGACTATTGCATCATAGGCCAGCAACAAAGCGATCAGCGGAATGAAAAATATACTGAGAGATGAAAGGCTTACGACCGTTACGGTGAGCGGATTGATGCTGGTGGTGCCGGTCGGCGCGCTGCCGAGCAACGCCAATATAAGTGCCAACCCGGCCATGATCAGGGTGATCATGACGATCCAGCGGTTGCGAGTTCCGTCGCGAATTTCCTTGGCTGCGATGGTCCAGATGTTTCTCATTGCCGGGCTCCATGATTTGTAAAGGCGGCAAAAACATCTTCAAGGCTTGGCTCAGAAAGTTCGATATCCTTGTAGGTGACGCCGTGATCCAGGATTTTCTTGAGCAGCAACCTTTTCTTTTTCTCGGCACATTCGAGGATAGCGACTCCATTGACTAAATGACCGCAATCAAATTCACCGGCAAATAGTTTGGCTAGTTTCGGCATCTGTTTTGGCCCGGCCTCGACCCGGATATGCGACGATAACCCGGCACCCGCACGTAACGCCGGGATGCTGCCAGTCGCTGCCAGCTTGCCGTGATCAAGGATGCTGACTTCGTCCACGCGGCTATCCAGTTCGCTCAAGGCGTGAGACGAGATTAATACCGCCACACCATCGGCTTTCATATCATCGATGATCCGGTAAACGTTTTTGCGCGACGCCGGGTCCAGTCCTGACGTTGGTTCATCAAGGATCAGCAGATCAGGATTGCCGATCAGGGCTTGCGCCAATCCAAGGCGTTGGCGCATGCCTTTTGAATAGGCACCGACGCGTTTGGTGGCAGCCGCGCCAAGCTCGACACGCTCGAACAGGGCTTTGAGATTTTCACCCGGTGCATTTTTCAGCCGGGCGTAGAATTTCAGCGTTTCCATCCCGGTCATGGTGCCCTGAAACAAGGCCTGTTCCGGCAGAAACCCTATCCTTCTGCGGGCCTTGTTAAATGCCCGATCGCGGGGGTCGATGCCCAGAACCTGAATTTCTCCAGAGATTGGCCGCACTAGCCCAAGAGCAATTTTGATTAGCGTGCTTTTACCAGCCCCATTATGCCCCACAAGCGCATGGCAATGGCCCGCTTCTAAAACCAGACCGACGTCACGGACGGCGTCTTCCGCGCCATAAGTTTTCGTTGCGCCTGAAATTTCTATATATGGAGGCTTGGTCATGACCCTGCCCCCACACGGGCCGCGAGATTTTCAGGAATTGCCATCAGCGGATGGCTATCGATCACGCCACCGGGGTGTAGAGCAGGGAAAGCTCCTTGCGCCCATTTCAAAACCTGGATTGCCGGACTGTTCAAGAGTAATTTAGCGGCCGGGTAGCGCCAGATAATCTGGTCGGTCAGGTCGTTCGGCCGGTATGCACCATCGCCGATACCATCGCGATCAATATCAAAGGCGCTATTGTCGCTCCAGTAATTCCCAACACCTTCGCTTGACCATTCGAGCCAGCGGGTGCCGACATATTTAACCTGGTTGCGGTTAGCGACAAAGGCGTTGCCATGGATGTCATTGCGCTCTGAGCCCGCCGTGAACTGGATACCGGTGTCGCAACCACTGAGGTAATTTTCGGTAATCCGGTTCTTGTTTGAGTTATAGATGAACAGGCATTTTTCCGGTCCGCCGGTCACGATGTTACCGACAACATCGACTTCGTTGGCAAAGTTGAACAGAATGCCCCGGTCACTGTCATTTTCGGAAATATTGTCGCGCATCTTGATGCGTGTCGAATACATAATGGCGTAACCGATATCGTTGCCGCGCGAAATATTGCCGGTGACCTGACTGTCGTTGGTATACATATAATGAACCGCGAAGCGCACATCGTGCATGACATTGTTGCGGAAAATATTGTCTTTGCTGGTGGTGACAAAAATACCATCTCGGCCAGCACTGATTTCGTTATCCTCGATAATTGCGCCGGGCGCGTTCCATATCTGGATACCGTTACCGCGCTCGTTGAGGCGCATATCGCTGCGCCCGATAATTCTGTTGGCACTGACTAAAGCGTCATTGGCACCGGAGACATAGATTCCGATCAGGTTTTCATAAATGTGATTGCCGGAGACAATGGCATTGGTTGCTTCCGGGGTCAGAAAAATTCCGGAATCCTGGGTTTCAAGCAACAACCCGGAACCGGTAATTTCGAGATTTCGTAATTCAACATTTGCCGCTTCGACGGTGATCACATTGCCGTCGCCGTCGCCTTCGATCCGGGCGCTATTGCCGCCATCAAGAACAAGGCTTTTGGAGATTGTGACCGGGCCGGTATGAACCCCCGGTGCAAGCATCAAAATATCGCCCTGCTGCGCTGCTACGATCGCTGCCGCCAGCAAACCTGGGCCAGACATCACATCAATACGTGCAGCGTTGGCCGCATTAAGTATTCCGGTTGCGGCAAGGAACAACCCTGCCGCAACCGCGATTATATTTCGCCTTCGACGATGCCCGCTCATTTTCTTCAGTCCTAACTTGGCTCGACAATCATACGACCACGCATTTCCATGTGCAGCGCATGACAGAACCATTGGCAATAGAACCAATGGACTCCAGCCATATCCGCCTTGAAGGTCACGGACGCCGTTTGTTGCGGTCCGACTTCCATGCAGACACCATAATTGGCCATTGTCAGACCATGAGTCAGATCATCCACATCATCCATGTTCGACACGATGATGGTAACTTCATCACCCTGTTTCACTGTGAACTTCTCAAGCGAGAAAGTCGGAGCGATTGAATGCATATAGACCCTAACCTTGTTGCCGTCGCGGATAACGTCGGCTGGATAATCCAGATCAACGCCATCTTTTTCGGCCTGCGCCAATGTCGCGGCAAAGGTCGGGTCGGCACGATCATAGACCTGGTTCGGATTGACCAAAGCACGGTCCACCAGAATACAGTCATGAGGTTCGCCAAAGGTCGGGCCGTCATGAACAAGCTTCATCTCGTCGCCTGAAATATCGATCAATTGTTCGCTTTCAGGTTTCAGCGGACCCACATTAATGTAACGATCCTTTGAGAATTTGTTCAATGAAATTAGCCATTTACCATCGGCATCTTTGGTCTCACCCATGGATGTATGGTTATGGCCAGGCTGATATTGAACATCGATTTTTTGCACAATCGGGTCAACATCATCGCCGCCAAAGCTGGCAATCGCTTTCGCGATATCCCATTTGACCACCTGGCTGTCGAGGAACAACGTGGTGTAGGCGTAGCCACGACCATCAAAGGCAGTATGCAGCGGGCCAAGTCCCAGTTGCGGTTCGGCAACCACTGCGTCACGCGGCTGGATATTGTCAGCGAACAGATCGGGCAATTTCCGCAAATCAATCACCGATACGGTTGGCGACAATTTGCCGTTGATCATCATGTAATTGCCGTCCGGTGACGCGTTGACGCCGTGCGGGCTGTTCGAGATCGGAATATAGCGGGTATATTTCGAGCCCTTGCGGCCATCGAGAACCGGCACATCGCCACCATAGATTTTGAAGTCGCCGTCTTTGACGCCTTGTTCAATAGCTGCAATGTCGAAGACAACAGCCCAGTCCTGCTCGGATGATGTCATCTCGGCAAGGGTGACGCCTTCTTCTGAATTGTAGCAGCTTGCGATGGCGTATTTGCCCTGATAGTCGGCATCGACATTATCCAGATTACCATCAACGATAACCTGCCAGGCGACTTTCATTTCGTCGCCATCGATGGCCGAGAAAACCGCCACATATTTTGACGGATCATCAAGCACAGTGCCATCATTCGGCAGCGGCACGCGGTGCTCTCCGTTGGCAAAAACATAGCCGGTGCGCGGATATTTCTGCGGACGCAGGCCGTGAATGTCAGCGGCGTTCGGCACTGAGATAACCTTGTCCACCTTCATGATGTCGCAGCGGATACGGGCAACGCGCGTATTGGCTTTGTCGTTCACGAAAATATAGCGGCCATCATAGGTCCCGTCGGTAAATGACATATGGGGATGATGGGTATCGCCGTTCAACGGGATGCCACCTTTGTCTGCCCAAAATTCCGTTTCGTGGGGCAGCATGTTTTCGGTGAGAATTTTACGGCTCTCATTGGTCTGGCCCCAGCCCGTGGCGCTGCACCGGTTGAAGACCGGGATACGCATCAATTCGCGCATCGAGGGCATGCCGAGGATGCGAACTTCACCCGATTGGCCACCAGACCAGAAGCCGTAATAATCGTCCAGATCACCCGGCGCAACTTCGTTTGAAGCACCGGCTGCCCGGGCAGGTACGGTACTACCGGTCAACATGCCAGCACTGGCAACGGCACCAACGCCAGCAGCAACAGCTGTTCCTCCGAGCAATGCTCTTCTGGAAAAACCTGTTTCTGTTTTCTTGTCTTCACTCATTTTCGTCTCCTTTTGTCTTCACGAAAATTAGGGGTTACGATTGAATATCCCTTGTCCGGCCAAGCCGACGCGGCTTGCGGTACAGAGGATTACCGGCAGATGATGTGCTGCCGGATTCTTTCGGGCTTGCACCCTTGTTGGCTTTTGCAAATTTGTGGATCATGACCGGGCAGATATTTTTGTCGTTATAGAGTTGCTGGCAATGGAAACAGTCCATGCATTCGTTGCCGTTTATCCGGCCTGAAGGCTCAATTGCCTGGACCATGCATTTCTGGGCGCAGATGTGGCACGGGTCACCGCAATTGGAATAGCGTTTTAACCAGTTGAACAAATGCAACTGGCCCGGGATCGAGAGGGCCGCGCCAAGCGGGCACAGATAACGGCAGAAAAAACGCTCGATAAACAGGCCGGCGAAAACAAGCGCCCCGGCAAACAGCACATAAGGCCAGGCACGCATGAAACGCAGCACAATCGCGGTCTTGAACGGTTCGATCTCGGCCAGATGCTCGGCCAGCGTCAGGGAATAAATCGAGATACCGATCAGGCCGAGAAAGATCAGGTATTTCAGCGCCCAAAGGCGTTCGTGGATCCACCAGGGGACTGTGATCTGGGGTACTTTGAAAAACTTCGCGATTTTATTGGTCAATTCCTGCAACGCGCCAAACGGGCATAACCAGCCGCAGAACGGCCCCCGGCCCCACAGGATGAGAGATGCCGCGACCGAAGCCCAAAGGATGAAAATCAGCGGTTCCAGCAAAAAATATTCCCAGCGGAAATCAGACAGCAGGGCGTTGACGAAGGCAAATACATTGACCACCGAAAGCTGGGCCTGGGCGTAGAACCCAATCCAG
This sequence comes from Hyphomicrobiales bacterium, assembly GCA_021775875.1. GTDB lineage: Bacteria > Pseudomonadota > Alphaproteobacteria > Rhizobiales > NORP267 > NORP267. The sequence goes on from JAJFHA010000009.1 coordinate 47,517, forward strand.
AACAGGGTGAATGTCAGAAAACCGGTACGAATCCAGTCGCCGAGTTTCGGGTATTTTGCAAGCTGGTCCTGCGCAAAAAAGATCATGGTCAGGATGCCGATTGCCGCCAGCAGGATCGCAATCTGATAAGGTTTTTGCTGCCAGATGCGCAACCACAATGCGTTGGATTGTGGGTCGCCAAGGCTTTGCTGGCCAGTTGCCTGTTCGCTCACAGCGGAGGTTCCAGCCGGTGCCGCTTCCACAATGACGTAAGCGTCGGGGAGCTGATAGGATAACTCGAAAGCCACAAAGACCTTTTCAAGAGCGCCAATGGCGCGTTGTACCAGAAGTTGTAGTTGCCACGGATTGGCCGGATCAAAGACCACATCTTTTGGCGTATAAAAGAGTGCAACTTCGGTAAAATCCGGTGCGCCGATGGCAGCAACATCGCCAATATTCTTGTAGCCACGATCCCTGAAGCGCAGATGTTCTTCGCCCTGGGTTACCTGAATCCGGTCAAAAATACCGCCCCGCACATACCCTGATCCACGGAACGAATAACGCCCGGTTCCCATAATCAGGAAACCGTTTTGGCCCTCTTCAAGGCGATCCAGATAATTTCCATATTCCTGTTCGCCAAGCAATGAGCGAGCAATGGCAGGGACCGCCAGAGAGGCTGCGTAGAGATCAATGAAAGTCTCATCGTCTTCGCCTTTTTCAGGGCGGGCAATCGCCCTTTCATTGCCCTGATCTTGGAACGCCTGATTGATGTCTGCGATTGATAGCTGAAGACGGCGCACAGACCCGTTGCCGATCAGGTCGGTCCAGTCCAGAACGTCCTCGCTGGAGGTGTCGACGGTCCTTGTGGGTCCCGTTGTCGTGGCCAGTGCTTGCAGACCACCGAGGCCCAAAATCCGGGCGGCGCGGACCGATGCCCGCTTGATGGAATCGTCCATCACCATTACCGTGACGGTGGCCCCGGAGACGATATCGACCGGCGGCGGTTCGCCCGCCTTCTCCCGCGCCATGGTCAGAATGTCGGTGCCGATATAGCCGGCGATGAAATCCCGTATTTTTTCGTCCGGGATGCCCGCCAGCACAATCGGTTCAGAATGTTTGACCAACCGCGCACCCGCGATCCGGCCATCTTCGCGCAGCCCGATCAGGATATAAATCGGTTTGCCGGAATAGCCTATAGCTCCGACAAAATCGGTGTTCAGAAATACATATCCAATGGTTTCGCCGTCTTTCAGGACCGGGATGATCGGGGCGTCATCGCGGCGTGTCCCGTAGGCATCGGCTTCAGGAAAAATCGCATTTACCGGCGTATCTGCCAAAAATACAGATAGATCATCTTCCGCGCGTACCGGCGATAAACCGGCAAGCAAGGCGAGGATAACAGTAAAGAAAAAACCAAATATGGTTTTGGTCATAAAACCCCACACATCTGCCAAACTGACAACAAATAATCACGGGCTAGAGCAAGCGAGATTGATGCAGGTCAAGTTGACAGGGTTCTGAACAAGGTTTTTGGATTAAATTTTCCCCAGAAGAAAGATACGGCTATGGTCAGGAAAATCTCACCAGCAATCAATAATCGGAAATTTTAAAGAATTCGGCGTATATTCCGGGCCGCTCCCGCTAGAGCGCTTGTCCGGCTGCCCATCCGCTGGACCAGGCCCATTGAAAATTATATCCGCCCAGCCATCCGGTCACATCAACCGCTTCGCCGATAACATAGAGACCGGGCATGGATTTGGCTTCCATTGTTTGCGACGACAGATGGTCGGTGCTGATGCCGCCTGCTGTTACTTCAGCTTTAGCAAAGCCTTCAGTGCCGTTGGGGTTGAAGGACCAATGGCTGAGGCGCTGCGCCGCGTCGTCGAGTTTACGGTCGGGGATGTTGGCAAGCTCACCCTCTAGCGCCAATTGTTCGGCCAGCGTTTCCGCCAACCGGGCCGGCAACGCACGGGCCAGCGCGGCACGCATTTGCAGGCGCGGGTCAGATTGTTTCAACGCAACCATCCAATCGCTGCTCAGATCGGGCAGAAAATTGACATTGACCGGCTGCCGGTGTCGCCAATAGGTGGATATTTGCAAAATCGCCGGGCCGGATAATCCCTTATGGGTGAAGAGGGCAGCTTCGCGAAACGAGGTTTTGCCGCAGCTGACGATAATGTCTATGGAGACACCGGACAGAGACCGGAACAAAATCTCGTTGCCGCCCAGGGTCAGAGGCACCAAAGCCGGGCGCGGTTCGACTATTTTCAAGCCAAAGCGCCGGGCGACCTCATACGCAAACCCGGTCGCCCCCATTTTCGGGATCGAAAGGCCGCCGGTGGCGAGCACCAATGATGGCGCAGTGGCGATCATGTCACCACATTTTATCCGGTAGCGGCCATCGCTATGGTCTATATCCCTAACCACCTCACCCAATTGCTGGGTCACGTTACCTTTTTTACATTCTTCGATCAGCATCGCCAAAATCTGTTTTGCCGACCCGTCGCAAAAAAGTTGGCCCAGGGTTTTTTCGTGCCAGGCAATATTATGCCGCTCAACAAGCGCGATGAAATCTTCCGGGCGGTAGCGGCCAAGAGCCGACTTAGCGAAATGAGGATTGGTGGAAAGATAACGCTCGGGCGGGGTATGCAGGTTTGTGAAATTACAGCGCCCACCGCCGGAAATCAGGATTTTCTTGCCCGGACTGTCGGCATGATCGATGAGCAGCACTTTGCGCCCGCGCTGGCCGGCAATCGCGGCGCACATCAGCCCGGCCGCACCTGCGCCCAGGATGATGGCGTCAAATTCAAAAATATTAGCGCTGCTCACTTGTTCAACCTGATCCGGACAAGAGCGGCATCCAGAGCCGATAAAAACCGCGAGCGGTCTGATTTACTGAACGGTTTGGCACCACCGATCTGATCGCCACCTGCGCGCAAATCCACCATGATCGCCCGGGTTGCCACCGCCGCCCCGATGGAATTGTCCGTAAACGGTTTTCCATTGGGTGCGATCACCGAAGCCCCTGCCTTGAGGCACCGGGCGGCAAGCAGGATATCTGCCGTGATGACCACAGAACATGCGTCCGAATGTTCGGCAATATAATCGTCCGCCGCATCCATATCAGCATTGACAACCACCTGCTCCACAAACGGGTCCCGGGGAACCCGCATATAGCTGTTGGCGACAATGCTGACCGGGATTTTAAGGCGGTAGGCAACCTTGTAGATCTCATCCTTGACGGGGCAAGCGTCGGCATCAACCAGAATCCGGATCGAAGTATTTTCTGTATCAGGCATGTGGTTGCCGGGCTGACTGACCTTGATCAGGCAGCAGGTTTCCGCCTGACCCGACGGCGCTTGCCAGGACGGTTGGGGTTATTGTTGCCACCGGGCTTCTGAAATTTCTGACCCGCATTATCGCGTATCGCCACGACATTATCCGGCGATGTTCTGGTTTCACCGGCATCTGCATTTTGGCGACGTTTGTTTTGCCCGCCGGGTGCTGATGCATCTGCGCCACCTGTTCTGTCCGGCGACCATTTGGCGCTTTGCTGGCGCCCGCGTACTTTCTGGTTGAAGCTGTTCTTGCTGCGGGAGCGCTTTTTGCCTTTGCCGAACGATCTACCGACCGGATCGGCCGGGCGTTCACCGCCTTCGGTCTCTATCCTGCTGCCCATCAGTTTTTCGATATCCCGCAAAAGCTGGAATTCTTCCGGTGCACAGAAGGCAATGGCCTTTCCCGATGCACCAGCACGCGCCGTGCGCCCGATACGATGGACGTAATTTTCCGGCACTTCCGGCAGGTTGAAATTATAAACATGGCTGACGCCTGAAATATCGATGCCGCGGGCGGCAACGTCGGTCGCCACCAGAATGCGGATTTCACCGTCCTTGAAGGCCTTGATGGCGCGGGTGCGCTGGCCCTGGCTTTTATTGCCGTGGATCGAACCTGCCTTGAAGCCGCGCGCTACAAGCTGCTTCATCAGTTTTTCGGCACCGTGTTTGGTCCGGGCGAAAACCAGCGAGAGGTCATCTTCCCGCTCTGCCAGACAGACTTTCAACAACGCTGCCTTATCGGGCTGCGAAACAAAATGAACCGACTGATTAATCTTGTCGACGGCGCGTCCTGGCGCTGATGTTGCAACCCGCACAGGATTGTTCAAATAGGCCTGCGACAATTGCTCGACCTGTTTTGGCATGGTTGCCGAAAACAAAAGCGTTTGACGCGGAGTACCCAAAAGGGCGGCGATTTTGCGCAAGGGAACAATGAAGCCCAGATCCAGCATCTGGTCAGCTTCATCGAGCACCAGATATTTTACGGTATCGAGACGCAGTGCCTTGCGCTCGACCAAATCGAGCAGACGACCCGGTGTCGCCACCAGAATATCGGTGCCGCGTTCAAGGTTTTTCTTCTGGAAATGGATCGAAGCGCCGCCAAAAACAACACCGATACGCAGATGCGTATGGCGCACAAAGTCGCGCAAGTTGGTTGCGATCTGGCTTGCCAGTTCGCGGGTTGGCGCAAGAATAAGAGCGCGAACGGTTTTGGATGCCGGTCTTTCCTTTTCACTAAGCAGATGATGGATAAGCGGCAGACCGAAAGCCGCCGTCTTGCCAGTGCCGGTTTGGGCGAGCCCGATCAGGTCGCGACCTTCCAGGACAAGCGGGATCGCTTCAACCTGGATCGGTGTTGGAGTTTCGTATCCAAGTGATTTAATGGTTTTCTGAATTGATGGGGCGAGCCCGAGAGATTCGAATTGAGTCAAACTAATTACCTTTCAATAGGCCCAGGCACGTATTGAACCTGACGCCAAAAAAACAAACGGCAAACCACCAAACGCTAAATTAAGCGGGTGGTGACCGTATAATGCGGTTGCGATCATTTCAGCCCAGGACATTTGTCCGGTCAGACTGGAAGATCGTCAGAACCCCGCGTGAATTGGGAACTTTTTGGTTGGCTCCTGAGGCGTTAAAACGCTGCCAGGAGGCTTTGCAATGTCTGGCGCCATAAAAGACCTGCATTTAAAAATGCAATTCTGGTCGGACGCGGGCTGCTCACGCGGCAGCCAAAAGACACGCGGGTATCATCCGATACCTGCCTAAAGTCAAGCATTCATTCGTAAATTCGTTACCGGTCCAGGGGTCACAAACTATATCTCAATCTGAAACTGCGAATCGGGACCCTATTTTCAGGGTCCCGGGCGGAAAGGCGCAAGCAATGTGCCAGAATATTGGCATTCCATTTCGCCCTGCCAGTTTTGCCATTGCAGGTCGTCGTCAAGCTGCCATTTACCAACACGCATTGGTTGTTTCGCGTGCTGGCGCAGGATGTCCTGAAATTTATCGTGATTAACAAGTCTGAACCCGTGGGCCTTCAGATACGGGGTCCAGTCCTTGCCATCATTCATGGCGTAACCCCAATGGCCCAGATGGCGGTTGAGGACGGCGAACGCCACTTTGGACGCGCCAGAGGCCAGATGAAACTGGGATTCGGTGAAAAATACGCGGCCTGATGCAACCCCGAACAATCCACCAACAAGATTGTCTTCCTTATCCCACACTTCAACGGAATGAGCATGGCCTGCTTCAAACAGTTGCATGAACAATTTCCGGGTTTGCGAGGTGATCCAGGTTAGCGGCGCTTTGTCCGGTCGCGGCGCGGCGCATTCCATCATCACTGTCTCAAAAGCTGTGTCCATTGTGACGCGGAATCTATCGTTGCGCAGAAACCGTCGGGTATGCTTCTCCGCATGTGCTTCATCAAAGAACATCACCATACGTTCATCGCTGGCGAACCATTTTACCGGTCCCAGATGGGAAAACGGATAGAAGCCTTCCTGATAGCCGCGCAACAACTGGTCTGTGTCCGGGTTACCGACGATACCGCAAAAGCCAATAGGCGTACCGGTCAGTTTGGGCATCGGGGCGATTGTTGGCGAAAATTTATATTGCAGCCATGCACGCGCAATAGACGGCAGAATGTTCAGGCGATGCGGGAGCAGGCAATAGATTAATCCGGAAATGGAATTTGCCACCGGAAGAGGCAGCACATTGAGGGTCGCGATGAATACGTTTTTCACCCGGCGCGTTGAACTGGAGACTATATTTTTCAGACCGGACAGAAATAACATTTGGTCCGATGGTTCGAATTTCATCTCAGAAACTGCGCCGCTGGTCGCAGGGAATTTATAATTTTTTTGAGATGTCTGATTAAGGCTGGCCGAGTCCGGGCTGGCATTTTGGTATGAAACCGTTTGATCGACCACCCGCAATTCTCCTCAAATTACGTATGCCCATTGCGGTTTTTCAGCAAATATAAAAGGGCGATACAGAAAATTTGTGCCCGCTATTGGGGCACAAACCGGTCCGCAAAATTGTGAACAGCGACCATTCTGCACGTGTTAGGTAAAATTTTCGAAAATACGGACAAATAAATATCTAGCGAACGGTTAGCTGACTTTTTTCATCTGTTTATCGAAATTATCTGCGATTTTCTCAAACTTGTCGTGGCGTCCCTTGATGGACCAAGTGGCCTTGTTAATTGTGACCGACGCTTCGTAAAAGGCCCCAACTAGGCCCTTTTTTCACTAATATGGATGAAGTTCCCTGTTTTGACTTTTTAGTGGATATAAAATAAGAACAAATCAGGAACATAAACAAAGGAATTCGGTAATCCTGATGGCCCTTGAAGCCCTGAAAGAAAAAGTCATGGCCCTGGAAATGGGGCGGGTCAGCAGGCAGGTTCTGTCGCTAGATATTGCGGCCATTGACCAGGCCTTGCAGGGAGGGCTGGACATGGGGGCGATCCATGAATTTACCGGCCCGGCAGCGGCGCTGTTCGCCCAATTGATTGTTCAACGCCGGGGCGGGACCACATTCTGGCTCAGTAGCGAGCGGGCCGGGCTGGAATATTACCCTGCAGCCTTGCAACAATATGGCGGGGTGCCGGAAAAATTTCTGGCGCTCTATCTGCAAAACACCTCCGATATCCTGAATGCGGCTTATGAAATTCTGGCATCCGGGGCAGTGGGTTGCGTTTTGCTGGATCTGAAAAAACCCCTTAACCAGACCCAGGCACGCAAATTACAACTGGCCGCCCAGGCAACGTCCGTGCTCGGTCTGGTTATCAATTCCGCACGCGATGCCCCGTCGGGCGAAAGTCCCGGCATGGTCAGCTCAGCCGTGACGCGCTGGCATGTATGCGTCAATGCCTGGTCAACAGACAAGACCCGGCTGTCACTTGGCCTGACAAAGAACCGGCGCGGGCGGCCCCATCACTGGATTGTGGAGATCGACCATGCGACGCATCATTTGCATCTGGCTTCCCTTGCTGGCGAGCGAGCGGCTGATCCGCGCAGAACCGGAATTGGCGCATAAGCCGTTTGCGCTTGTTCTGCGCGAAGCCAACCGGCTGTATGTATCGGCCCTGAGCGGGGCCGCTGATAATCTGGGTCTGGTCCCCGGCATGAGCTTGAGCGATCTTCAGGCAGCATTCCCTGACATTCTGTATCTTGAAGCTGACCCTCTGGGCGATGCCAAATGCCTGCAATTCCTGTTGCGCTGGGCGAGCCGGTTCACGCCCCGATTGGTGCGCGGTAGCGCTTGCGATCTGTTTCTCGATATTGCCGGGGCCAGTCATTTGTTTGGCGATGAACCGGCTTTATTAAAAACCATCCAGGACCGCCTGACCAAACTTGGCTTTACCGCACGGGTCGGCCTTGCCGATACCAAAGCAGCCGCCTGGGGCTTTGCCCATTACGGCCCCGACCGCAGCAATATCGGGAAAGAAAATCTGCGCAAAGCGGCTGGAGAACTTCCGGTGGAAGCCCTGCAAATGGGGTTTGGGCCGACAATTCTTTGCCGCCAATTGGGGCTTAAAACCATTCACGCACTGCTTGCCCTGCCACGCGCCACGCTGGCCAGCCGCATCGGGCTGGATGGCATCAAACGCATTGACCAATTTCTTGGGCGCGCAGTTGAGGTCACCAAATTCGCCCGCCATCAGCAACGGCTGGTTGAAGAGATGCAATTCCCCGACCCGATCGGGCATAGTGTTGGTGTGGAGATGGCTCTGGAAACCCTTCTGACCCGCTTGTGTGCGCGCCTGTTATCGACGCATAAAGGCATCCGCAAAGTCCACCTCACGCTGGAGCGGGTTGATCATGCGGCCTTGTCTTTCTCAATCCAGACGATCCGGCCAACCTGCTATATCCCTGCCCTCAAGCGGCTTTTTGCCCGTCACCTGGAACAGATGGATGTTGGTTTCGGCATCGAGCGGATGGTCCTGCATGCCCGGCACACAGCGCCCTTATCAGGCCAGCAAATGGGGCTGGGCAACCGTCAGGTGGATGAGCAAAAAGATGCGCTTAACGGGTTGATCGACACCTTGTCCAATATGTTCGGGTATGAACGGGTCCAGTATTTTTCCCCTGCCGACAGCCATATTCCAGAGCGGGCCTTTAGCCGGGAATATGCCCTCTATTCTTCGCACCGCCAAAGCTGGACCGTGCCTTTGCGCAAACGCCCCTTACGATTGTTTCGCAAACCCGTTGCGGTGTGGTTGGATAAAAATTCCGGTATGGATGTTCCTGAAAGCATTATCTGGCAAAACCAAAAATGCCGCCTGACACCCCTGACCGGACCTGAACGGATCGAGCCGGACTGGTGGCGCGATGACCCTCAATGGCATTCAGGAACGCGCGATTATTGGTGGGTGCAGACCGATACAGGCGCTCTATTATGGCTTTACCGGGTCGCTGATCCGGCGCGGATACAATGGTTCGTCCATGGGCTTGGAAGCTGACATGGACGCACCGACACACCCCCCGGATGAGCAATTTGCCGAGCTGCATGTCACCACCAATTTTACGTTCCTTGAAGGGGCGTCACATCCTGAAGATTATGTGCGGCGCGCCAAAGAATTAGGGCTTGAAGCTATCGCTATTACAGACCGCAATTCTCTGGCAGGGATCGTGCGGGCTTATGCCGAAGCCAAAAAAATCGGCCAGCGAATTTTAATCGGCGCCGAGCTTTTTCTCTCCGATGACCAGCGGCTGGTAGCGCTGCCAACCGACCGGGCGGCGTATGGCCGCCTGTGCCGATTGATCAGCCTTGGCCGCCAGCGCGCTGAAAAAGGCCAATGCCTGATCCACCGCGAAGATGTTCTTGAATGGTCCACTGGCATGATTTTCATTCTGCTGCCACCCGAAGATATTGGCGCGCATTTTGAATCCCGGCTTAAAGCCTGGAGCGATGACCTGAAACAGGATTTGTATCTGGCAGCGGACAATCTCAAACAGGGGCATGATCATGAGCGCCTTGCTAAATTATTCGCGGTTTCCGGGCATCAAAAAATCCCTGTGGTCGCTACCAACCATGCCCTGATGCATGTCTCTGAAAACCGCGCCATTGCCGATGTGCTGACATGTATCCGCGAACATTGTGAAATCGAGAATGCCGGGCAGCGGTTGCAGAAAAATGCCGAACGGCACCTCAAGAATGCTGAAGAAATGCGCGACCTGTTTTCCGGTTATGAGGCAGCGGTGGTGCGGTCATGCGAGATCAGTCGGCGGATTGATTTTTCTCTGGATGAGTTGAAATACGAATATCCCGACGAGGTTTCCAACGGCCAGGAGCCCCAGACAGAATTGGAACGTCTGGTTGGTCAGAAAATAAAAGTTCGCTATCCGCGCCAGCAATACCCACTCGGGATACCGGAATCTGTGACCGATCTGGTTGCGCGTGAATTGGCGATCATCAGGCAACTGAAATACGCGCCTTATTTCCTTACCATTTACGACATTGTAAAATTTGCCCGCCGCGAAGGCATCCTTTGTCAGGGGCGCGGGTCTGCCGCCAATTCCGTGATTTGCTATATTCTCGGCATCACATCGGTTTCCCCGGAACGGCTCGATATGGTGTTCGAGCGCTTTATCTCGACCGAGCGGGATGAGCCGCCCGATATCGACGTGGATTTCGAGCATGAGCGGCGCGAAGAGGTTATTCAATATATCTATAAGAAGTATGGTCGCCACCGCGCCGGGCTGTCCGCGACCGTTATCTGTTACCGCGCCCGTAGCGCCATCCGCGAGGTTGGCAAGGTGCTGGGCCTATCGCAAGATATATTATCTTCCATGACATCGCTGATCTGGGGCTGGTCAAATGGCGGCCAGTCCGCTACCCGCGACCAGATCAGGGAAGCCGGGCTGGACCCGGACGATACCCGGCTGGCACTCTGCGCCGAACTGGCGCAAGCCATTATGGGCTATCCCCGCCACCTCTCGCAGCATGTGGGCGGGTTCATTATCACCAAATCCAGGCTCGATGATATTGTCCCGATTGAAAATGCCGCGATGGAAAATCGCACGGTCATTGAATGGGACAAGGACGATATAGATACGCTGGGGATTTTGAAGGTCGATGTACTCGGCCTTGGTATGCTGAGCTGTATCCGCAAGGCCTTTGAACTTTTGGAAACCCATTACGGGGTTTCTCATGACCTCGCCTCGCTTCCCGAAAAAGACAGCGCCGTTTACGACATGCTTTGCAAGGCAGACAGCGTCGGGGTTTTTCAGGTTGAAAGCCGGGCGCAGATGTCTTTCCTGCCGCGGATGAAACCACGCACCTTTTATGATCTGGTGATTGAAGTGGCAATTGTTCGTCCCGGCCCGATTCAGGGAGATATGGTGCATCCCTATATTCGCCGCCGCAATGGCGAGGAGGCGGTCAAATACCCCTCTAAAGAACTGGAAGAGGTTTTGGGCAAGACCCTCGGCGTGCCGCTGTTTCAGGAACAAGCTATGCGCATTGCCATTGTTGGTGCCGGGTTTGAGCCTGGCGAAGCCGACCAGTTGCGCCGCGCCATGGCGACATTTCGCAAGATGGGGACGATCAATTCGTTCCGGGGGAAATTCGTCCGGGGCATGGAAGCCAATGGCTATGAAACCGAATTTGCGGAGCGTTGTTTCAAGCAGATTGAAGGCTTTGGCGAATATGGCTTTCCGGAAAGCCATGCCGCCTCCTTTGCCTTGCTGGTTTATGTTTCGGCCTGGCTGAAATGTCATTATCCGGTGGTTTTTGCCTGCGCGTTGCTGAATTCCCAACCGATGGGGTTTTACGCCCCGGCGCAAATCGTCCGCGATGCCCGCGAACATAATGTCGAGGTGCGCCCACCTGATGTTAATTTTTCAGGGTGGGACAATCGTCTGGAACCGACCATCAACGGGTTGGCCCTGCGGTTGGGGCTGCGCCAGATCAAAGGCATCCGGCAAGAGGATGCTGACTGGATTTCGGCCGCCCGAAATAACGGTTATGTCACGGTGCGCGATCTTTGGGTGCGGGCCGGGATTCGCCCGGCAGTCCTGAAAAAGCTGGCGCGGGCTGATGCATTTCAATCACTATCTCTGGATCGACGTGGGGCGCTCTGGCAGGCCAGCGGTATCAAGGGCGAACGCCCGTTGCCGTTGTTTGCCCACGCAAAAGAAGACGAGCAATCGCTTGATCTCGATGTTCTTCTGCCGGCAATGACCATGGGCGAAAATGTGGTGCAGGATTATCTCTCCTTTCGGCTGACCTTGCGGGACCATCCGATCAAGCTTTTGCGATCCTGTTTCAATGGCGCGGCCCAGAGCCTGGACCTGCTTGAAGCGCCCCATAAAACCACCATGAATGTGGCCGGGCTGGTGCTGGCCCGCCAGCGCCCCGGTACAGCAAAAGGGGTTATCTTCATGACCCTGGAAGATGAAGCCGGCAGCATCAATGTGGTTATCTGGCGCAAGACGTTCGAGCAATATCGCCGTGCCGTCATGACCGGTAGGCTGGTGCGGATATACGGCATTCTGGAGCGGAAGGGTATTGTTACGCATCTAATTGCCGACAAAATCGAAGATTGCTCGCATTATCTGGACCGGCTCAATGACGCGCAATTTGCCACCCCGGAAAGTGCAGATACAGATGCGGCGACACGGGCCAAATCCCAAAAACCCGTCAACCAGTTCCGCCACCCGCGGGATCAGGCAAAAACCCTGTTTCCCTCCAGAGATTTTCACTGATTAATATCGGAAAAGGCAAAGGGTCTGGACCCCGGTCATCGCGAAGAATATCATTCTCTTTGTGAGATCAAAAAATGCCAAGCACGCACCATGAACCAGCCTGCATCACCCACTGACATCAAGCAGCAAGAAATTATTGAATTTCTTCGCCAACCGGAAGCATACACGGAATTGTCAGGCGGAGTTCCTGATGCCGTTTCCGTCATTGAAACCCATGCGGCGATGGTCTTTCTGGCAGGTAACGATGCTTTTAAAATCAAGAAGGCACTGGTCTATCCGTATCTGGATTTCAGCAGCCTGGAAAAACGCGAAGCGGTGTGCCGCAAGGAAGTTGCGATCAACCGGCCTCATGCCCCGGACATTTATCTCGGTGTTGTTCCGATCACGCGCGATCCAGATGGAGACTTGAAACTCAATGGGCCCGGCAATGTGGTGGAATGGGCGGTTCATATGCGCCGCTTCCCGGAAGAGGCATTGCTGGAAAATGCCATCACGCACGATGGGCCTGGACCTGAATTCCTTGACCGGTTGGCAGATGCGATTGTCAGCTATCACGAGACCGCACCGCAGGTTATATCTGACAATGGCGGGGACCGTATGGCGGCAATTATTGACGGATTGGTCGCCGCCTTCCAGGCCGCGCCGGATTTGATCTCGCTTGAGGACGTCCAGAAATTTGCCAGCCGCATCCGGTCAGAACTGGCAAATGTTGCGTCCTGTCTCAATAGCCGCAGCCAACAAGGCTATGTGCGTCGCTGCCACGGCGATCTGCATCTCGGCAATATTGTCGTGCTTGACGGTCAACCGGTCTTGTTTGATGCCATTGAATTCAACGACGAGATTGCGACAACAGATATATTGTATGATCTGGCATTCTTGCTGATGGAGCTGGGTCACAGGTCGCGGGACGTAGAAGCAAATCGGGTCATGAACCGCTACCTGTCGGCGAGCGCAGACGTCAACAATATCAACGGGCTCGCGGCCATGCCGCTCTTTATGGCCTGTCGGGCCGGGATCCGCGCCATGGTGGCGATGGCCAGAGCCGCGCAGGCGAACGAAGATGCAGGCAGCGAATATAATGTTTTGGCACGCTCTTATTTTCGAACCGCGCTTGACTATCTGGAGCCAGAACAAGCGCGGATGATTGCCGTTGGCGGGTTTTCGGGCACCGGAAAAACCAGTCTCGCCAGAAGTATCGCGCCGCTTCTATGCCGCTGCCCCGGCGCGATTCACATTAGAACCGACGTGGAGCGGAAAGCATTTTTTGGGGTATCCGAGACCACAAGGCTCGGGCCGGAATGCTATCTGCAAGAGATCAACAAAAAAATATTTGCGCGGGTCTATGACAAAGCGGCACGCGCACTTGAAGCTGGATATTCGGTTGTTGTGGATGCCGCATTCCTCCGACAAAATGAACGGGTTGCGATTGAAAAAATTGCGAAAGATGCCGGAATATCCTTCACCGGCCTGTGGCTGGATGCTAACGAAAACGTCCTTACCAACCGGGTTGAAGCCCGCAAGGGTGATGCCTCAGATGCCACCCGTGACGTTGTGCGTGGGCAATTGGCGCGGGGCGCCGGGTCGGTTTCCTGGGTTCAGATAGATGCGGGCGGCACCCCGGAACAGACATTATCTGCAGCGTGTCGGGCGTGTGACTTGCATCTCCCCGATTAGACCGAAATCAGGATTTCGGATTTTGTGAAAAATATGCGTCCAGATCTTTTTCCAGTGCCACCAAATCGGCCGGCAAAGGCATACCAAAAACTTTCATTTCGCTCAGTTTTTGATGAATTTGCAATTGCAGCTCGTGCAGATCATGGGGCTGGGTTTCCATCTCATTGACCAGCAATGCGATTTCAGCCTGGATATCTTCGAAACTCATGATTGACCCTCCTTCGGTCCAGGTTAAACAGCCGCAAAAACTGCCGGATTGTGTGATGAAACAAAATCGCACCCCGTTTTTTCCTTCACAAATCTGCTTTGCAATATTGCCATGCTCGTTTCCCCTTAAAGCTGCACCTATCAACGAAACCTGCCACAAAATCTCTGCTGCAATCCTCTCACTTGCCCATGTTTTTGCCTTGATATGAATCAATGATGCAGACAGCTCAATCTTATCTTCAAGTCTGGTTTTTTTGATACCGATTGTGTCTGTCGACAAGAAACCCTAAAATAGAAAATCTTTTCACTCCAAGTGGAACCGTATCAGCCAATGATTGGCGGGGCAAAAAAACTGATCACCGTTGCCGCAATGCTCGTTGCATTCGCTGGCGGTTGGTTCATGTTGTCCGCTTCGAGAATGCCATCTCCAATCACCAATATTGAAGCTGAGCAATTTGGGGCTACCGGCCCCCTGGACGGAATGCGATTTGCCGGAATGGTCGGGATGACAGGTGCCCCGCTCAATGTTGAAGACACCTGGGAATTCGCCAATGGCACTTTCGTATCTTCTGAATGCGAAACCTGGTGCAATTATCCGCGCGCGCCCTATTATGTACGCCAGATCGGGAACAGGATCGAATTTATCGGTGAAACCCGATGCTCCGATAATGATGCCAGCATCTCATGGCGTGGAGTCGTTGAAAACGGTACCATTAAAAGTCAGTTCACATGGACCGTTGCCCGCTGGTACTGGACCATTCGAAAAGATTTTTTGTATGAGGGTCAACTGGTTAATACGGGCGATCTGCCCACAAACGACTAGGGGCCCTTCGTTGAACTCGTTTTTCAAAAATTTTCCTTGGCAGATTTTACTTAAACTGGCGTGCCTGCTCGCGTTGATCATCGGTGCCAATCTGCTCGCAAACTGGATATCGGATCTGATGCAATTTGAATTGCGGCCAGCCAATGAAACTTCCATTCACCGGTTGATCATGATCTTCGCTGCGGCCTATGTGATGCTTATCGCAACCCCGTTTGTGCCCGGCGTTGAAGTAGGGCTGGGATTGATGGCAATGCTCGGGCCAAAAATCGTGTTCCTGGTATACATTGCCACGATTATGGGCCTCTCTCTGGGCTACGCTCTGGGACGGCTGGTGCCTTTACGCAGCCTGATCAGGTTTCTCGAACAGATCCGGTTTGCGCGTGCCGCTGCATTGCTGAAAACCATCAAACCGATGTCGACGAAAGACCGCCTTGCCTTTCTGATTGCCAAAGCGCCCAATCGTTTCGTCCCGTTTCTGCTTAAATACCGTTACGTGGCTTTAGCGATTGCGATCAATTTGCCTGGGAATTTCCTGATCGGAGGCGGCGGCGGCATTGCCCTGCTGGCCGGAACCAGCGGGCTGTTCTCGTTCCCCGGATTTGTTCTGACTGTCGCTATTGCGGTGTTGCCGTTCCCGATTGCCTTTATCCTGTTGGGCAGCGAATTGTTTGGAATCTGATTCAGCGGAAACCCTATTGTGCTGGGGTTGAAATTTGACGATTGTTGACGTCTCTGCCGATGAAAATCGTTTCATCAAATTTGAGGAATGGATATGGATTTCACACTGTCCGAAGAACAGACCGCCTTGCAGGAAACCGCACGTAGATATGCCCGGAACGAGCTGCCTGACATTGCGCGCCAGGTCGAACAGGATGACGAGCCACCGGGCCGTGACCTGGTTCGGGAATTCGCTAAAATGGGATTTCTCGGGATTAATCTTGATGCTGAAAATGGCGGCGCGGGTCTTAGCCATTTCGACGCAGTTCTGGTCTTGGAGGAAATTGCCAAAATCTCATCAGCGATCGCGTTTCCGGTGTTTGAATCCTGCTTTGGCCCGGTATTGGCAATCCAGCATTTTGCGCCTGAAGATTTGAAACGGCGGATTATTCCCCAAGTCTGTAGTGGTGAAATGATTGTCGCCATCTCGATGTCGGAGCCCGATGCTGGCAGTGCCCTGACCGATTTGAAAACTAGCGCAAAAATTGATGGCGACCGGATTATTATCAATGGCCAAAAAAGATGGTGCTCGGGTGCCGGTCATGCTGACGCTTATCTGGTTTATTGCAAGATGTCTGACGAACCGGGTGCCAAAGGTATCGGCGCGGTGCTGGTTGAAAAGGATGCGCCCGGCTTCACGTTTGGAGCCCGCGAACACCATATGGGATTTCGCGGTATCCCCAGCGCCGACATGTATTTTGATAATGTCGAAGTATCGCTCAGCAATATGGTCGTCCCGGCAGGGGGCTTTCGCAAACTCATGGAAGCGTTTGATCTGGAACGCTGCGGCAACACCACGATGAGCCTGGCGATTGGTCAATCGGCTTTTGATTATGTGCGGGATTACGTTCAGGAACGCCATCAATTCGGTAAACCGCTGGTGGATTTCCAGGCCGTTCAAATGTCGCTGGCTGAAATGAAAATGAAACTCGACGCCTCACGGCTGTTGCTCTACCGCGCCGTGGTCAATGCTGAAGCCGGGTTGCCGTCGATCAATGACAGCTCGGTAGCCAAATGTTTCGCCAACGAAATGGTACGCGACGTCACCGGCAAAGCTATGCAACTTATGGGAGGATACGGCTATTCGGGAGCCTACCCGATTGAGCAGAAAATGCGCGATGGCTGGGGGTGGGGGATTGCCGGTGGCGCCATCGACATCCAGAAAACCAATATTGCAGCTGCGCTGGTGGGCCGCCGGTTCTCACAACGGAGCGGGTCATGAAGCTGACAGGATTTCCGTCCCCGCTTTCAGGCCTTCGGGTGCTGGATCTGACCAGCGTTGTCTATGGTCCTTACGCCACTCAAACCCTTGGCGATTTTGGCGCTGATATTATCAAGATTGAACCACCGGACGGAGATATGACCCGGGCGATCGGACCCGGAAAAAGCCCGGATATGGGGGCTTTATATCTTGGCTCAAACCGCAACAAGCGCAGTGTCGTGCTTGATCTGAAAAACGAAAATGCGCGGGATGCCCTGTGGCAATTGATCGATGGCGCCGACATGATTGTCCATAATATCCGGCCTCAGAAAATGCTGGCGCTCGGGTTTGGCCCCGACGCGGTGCTCGCTCGCAAACCGGATATCATTTACGGTGCCCTGCTCGGCTACCATCAGGATGGCCCCTATAGCGGCATGCCGGCATATGACGATGTTATTCAGGGCCAGTCCGGGCTTGCCGGCACCTTTACCGCGCGTGACGGCGAACCGGTGCTGGTTCCAACCATTGTCGCAGATAAAACCGCGGCGCTTCAAGCCACCAACGGATTGCTCGCGGCCGTTATCCGGCGCATGGCCAGTGGAAAAGGGGTCTTTATTGAAACTTCAATGTTTGAAGGACTGGCGGGCTACACCCTGATCGAGCATCAATATGGCGCGGTCTTTGACCCACCACTCAGCGGTCCGGGATATCCGCGTATGCTGTCGCGCGACCGTCGCCCGTATCGCACCATCGATGGCTTTATCTGCATGATGGCCTATACCGACAGGCATTGGCGCAGTTTCTTTGAACTGACCGGCCAGACCGAACTGAGCGGCGATCCGAGATTTGTCCATATTGGTGAGCGGGCAAAAAATATTGACACGCTCTACAAACTTGTCGGCGAAACTTTGGTGCAAAAGACCAGCCAGGAATGGCTTCAGGTTTTACAGAAAGCTGAAATTCCGTCCGGGCCTGTAAATCGTTTGGAAGACCTTCGCGACGATGAACATCTTAATGCGGTCGGGTTTTTCAGACCTTTCAAACATCCAACCGAAGGCGCTATGGAAATCCCGGATACACCCTACCGTCTCGACGGCGACCCGCTGCCGGTTCACCGCCACCATCCACAACTCGGAGAACATACCAGCGAAATTTTGTCGGAAGCAGGTCTGAGCGAAAATGAAATTGCAGCCATTCTCAAAGACGGCGCTTGATTCGGATTGGTAGGACTTGCTCCTTGGCATCTGCATGGATATTGTAGCCGAAATTCGGTGATGGGGAGACGCACCATTTTGTTACAGATAGTACTCGCCCATCTGCCAGTTACGGTTTAACCAAAACACAACGTCCCGGACCCTCCCAATATTTTTTTAATCGCCAAGCCGGTCATTTCCGGATTTGCCAATATTCATCAGATTTATAAAAAGGAAGACCCATGCAACAACGACCCTTAGGCCCATTTCAAGTCTCCGCTATCGGGCTTGGCTGCATGAATATGTCGTTTGGCTATGGTCAGGGCGATGATGCTGTATCGACCCGGCTGCTCAATCAGGCGCTTGATTCAGGGTATAATTTTCTCGACACCGCGATGGTATATGGCAGCGGACGCAACGAAACCCTGATCGGCAAGGCGCTTGGAAACCGGCGTGATGAATATGTACTCGCAACCAAATGTGGCTTGTCGCGCGATGGCATTGATGGTCGACCTGAAATCATTGCCGGACTTTGCGAAGCCAGTCTTGAGCGGCTCGGCACCGATGTGATTGATCTCTATTACCTGCACCGGATGGACCCGAAGGTGGCAATTGAGGATAGTGTTGGCGCCATGGCCAGGCTTGTTGAACAAGGCAAGGTCAAAACAATTGGCCTGTCGGAAGTGTGTACCGAAAATCTCAGACGCGCCCACAAAGAGCATCCTATTGCGGCGTTGCAATCTGAGTATTCGCTCTGGACCCGCACACCAGAGCGCGGCATTCTAGATGCCTGCTCGGAACTCGGAGTAGCATTTGTGCCCTTCTCTCCGCTTGGGCGCGGATTTCTTACCGGGAAAGCAATTGATGTGACGGCGATGAGTGAAAAGGACATACGGCTCACAACTGCACGTCCTCGTTTTGAAGTGGAAGCCTTTGCCGAGAATTCAAAATTGCTAGCGCCGTTTGAAGAGATTGCGAAAGCTAATAATTGTTCGATGGCGCAATTGTCCCTTGCCTGGCTACTCAATGGCCATGATAAGAAAATGATCCCGATCCCGGGCACCAAACATATCGAATATATGGAAGAAAATTTGGCAGCCATGGATATCAATCTCG
Source organism: Hyphomicrobiales bacterium (assembly GCA_021775875.1). Lineage (GTDB taxonomy): Bacteria > Pseudomonadota > Alphaproteobacteria > Rhizobiales > NORP267 > NORP267. Next base: position 66,479 of record JAJFHA010000009.1, read on the forward strand.
ACGACGCGACAATGGCGCAACTGGATAAACTCATCAACGAAGAGGTCATCGTCGGCAACCGTTACAGCACTGAGCGGATGGCGGACGCCGATTCTGAACGGGATTAAATCTCTCAACTTCTGCCACATTTTTGAAAGCACGCGTCATGGACCGGATCAACGTCACGCATAATGGGCCGATTGCTTTGGTGACCCTCAACAGGCCACAGCAAAATAATGCGATGAGCCTTGCAATGTGGCAGGGATTGGCGACAATTTTCCAGGAATTGAACAAGAAAACAGATACCCGTGTTGTTATCCTGCATGGTGCCGGTACATCTTTTTGTGCCGGGGCTGATATTTCGGAATTTGGAAAATTGCGCAGCTCACCGGAAAATCTGGGTGTCTATCAGCGCGCTGTTGATGATTGTATCGAAGCCATCACATCCATCAATAAACCAACCATTGCCGCTGTCACCGGCTATTGCCTCGGCGGCGGTTGCGGATTGGCAACGGCGTGTGATTTCCGGCTTGGCGACAAAAGCGCCCAGTTTGGTATTCCTGCTGCAAAATTGTCCATTGTTTATGGCGCAAGTGAAACCGAAAACCTGCTGTCCGTGGTTGGCCTGCCCAACGCCAAGCGGATCCTGTTTATGGCCGAGCGGATGGATGTGGATCAGGCCCACGACATGGGTCTGGTTGATGAAATTGCCGATGATGTGATCGCGCTGGCCAATCAATGGGCCACGACAATGTCTGAGCTGGCACCGCTCAGCATTGCTGGCGCCAAAACCCTGCTGAACGCGTTCGCCAAAGGCGATCGCGGCCTCAGTGCTGAAGATTCTGGAGCCCTCATTCGTCACGCCTCGCTCAGCGAAGATTATACTGAGGGCCGGGCGGCATATGCCGAAAAGCGCACTCCAATTTTCAAGAACCGGTAAGACCGGCGACCCGGATTAAACGCAGAGCGCCGCCTCACTGCGCGGATCGCGTCGGGACCACAATCCGCCTTCAACCAGTGTCAGGAATTCCCGAACGTGACGGTTGAAAGCCTGACTTTCTTCCAGATTGATGATATGGCCTGATTTAGGAAATACGCTTAGCCCCGCATACGGCATAGTGCGTTTAAGCCACAAGCTGGCATCAAGCACGTGCTCGTCTTCATCGCCGGCAATGATCAGCATCGGCACGGTCATAGCGGCCAACTCGCTTTCGAAATCATAAAGCGACGGGCGGACCGCCTGAACATAGCGCAGGGTCATGGCTGTCCCGACAGAGGAATGCTCTCTGAATTGATCTGTGAAATCGAGCCACGCTTCCCTATCCTTGTTTTGCAATTGCACCCGGCTTGGGCCTTCAAAAAAGGCTGGCAGGTCGGTCGATCCGGTTTCTAGTATATGGTTGGCCAAGGCATAGGCATCGGCGGAAAATTTCTCGCGGGTCTTCTCATGGGAACCCGAGCCGCCGCTGGCAAAAATCACCCCGGAAACCCTGTCCGGATGCTGGAGCGCCGCCATCACAGCGGTATAGGCACCCATGGAGAGACCAACAAGGAACGCCGTTTCGATATCAAGTGCATCAAGAATACCAATCAAATCATCGATCGAGGTCTGCCATCCATAATCGGCATCATCGTTTGGTATGTCTGACGGCAGGTAGCCTCGCGCTGCATAGGTTATGCAGCGATAACTTCGCGACAATTCATCAACCTGACCATGCCAACTTCGATGGTCACCACCCAATTCATGAATAAAAATAATAGGTGTTCCGGTGCCGCTATCTTCGACGTAGATGTTGATTTTATTGGCATGTAAAAGAGGCATAATGTCTGTTCCGCTTTCTATTCGCTACCCGATATCGCGTTTGGCAATTTCGGTCAAAATCTGATCCCGGTGCTGGTCCAGCCGGGGGGCTGGTGGGCGTGAAGACGCATCCTTGACGCCAGCTATCTTAATCGGGTTACCGGAAATTTTCATATCCTCCATCCCCTCGCCGTCCACGTCTACAATCATATTACGCGCGTGAATTTGCGGGTCTTCAGAAAGCGCTGCAATATTGTTGATCAGCCCACAAGGTATGTCTCCCCGGCCAAGTAATTCCAGCCAGGTGGCGCTGGTTTTTTTGCCAAGCGCCCGCTCGATCTCGACCTTGAGGGTGGCTTGATTTTCGGTGCGTTTCAGATTGTCGATATAATCCGGTTGTGCGTACAATTCAGGGGCACCGATGATATCGCAGAAACGCTTGAATACCGGATTTTTGCTCGCCGCCACCACAATATGGCCGTCGCTGGTGGCAAACGCGTCAAACGGCGTTGAGGCCGGATGGCGGGCACCGATCCGCCCCGGGACGTCGCCGGTAGCGTGATAGCGCGCAACTGCATTTTCCATGATCGCTACCTGGCAATCGAGCATTGAAATATCGATACGCGCACCAATGCCGGTTTTGCCGCGCTTTACCAATGAAGCTGAAATGGCGTTGGCTGCAAACAGCCCGGCGGCAATATCACCAATCGAGAGCCCGACCCGGACCGGGTCATCATCGTCATGCCCGGTGATCGACATGACCCCGCCCATGGCCTGGACCACCATGTCGTAAGCAGGCCGGTTGGCATATGGCCCGGTGGCACCAAATCCTGAAATGGCGGCGTAAACCAGTTTTGGGAATGCTTCCTGCAAATGCGTCCAGCCGAAGCCCAGTTTTTCCAGAACGCCCGGCCGATAATTCTCCACCAACACATCAGCGCCCGCCAAAAGCTTTGTAAATATCTCGCGGTCGACATCGTCTTTCAAATCAAGCGCGATGCTTTCCTTGCCGCAATTGAGGGATAGAAAATATGCCGATATGTCACCGGTAAATGGCCCAACCTGACGCGCATCATCACCACCGGGTGGTTCAACTTTAATCACCCGCGCACCCATGTCGCGCAATATGCGCGTGCAATAGGGTCCGGCCAACACCCGCGTCAGATCAACCACAACAATTCCGGTCAGCGGGCCATCTTCCTTGGCATCGTGCGTCTTACTCGCGGTCATGTTGCTGGCCTCTAATATTGCCCGGCAATTAGACCGGCTCCAGGATTTGTACGCCTCTGGAGAGTGATTGCCAATTCCGATTAGTCTTGTGATCAATTTGTCTGGTGAATTGTTGACAATGCCTGCCGGTTGTTTGCCAACCGGAAATCACTAGACTTGGCTGTTTGACGTATCAATGATCATCAAAAATTCGAAAGAGGGACCCCATGACCAAAGCACAAGTGATTAGAGAGCTTGGAGCACCGGACGTTATGCGCTGGGAAGATTGGGACGTACCACCACCCGGCGAAGGTGAAGTCCGCCTAAGGCATACCGCGATCGGCGTCAATTTTGCTGATACATATCACCGGGGCGGGATATCCCATCCCCTCAAGGTTCCGCCTTTACCCGCCGTGATCGGGTTCGAAGCAGCCGGAATTGTTGAAGATGTCGGGACAGGCGTTACCGATTTCAAAGTCGGCGACCGCGCCGCTTATGCGGTGCCTCCGATGGGCTCGTATGCGGAAGCACGTAATTTCCCGGCGGATAAACTTCTCCATGTCCCCGACGATATGGACGACCGGACCCTGGCGGCTTTGTTGATGAAAGGCCTGACCGCGCAGTTTCTGTTGCACAAGACATACGCCGTGCAACCGGGCGATACGATCCTGGTTCATGCAGCTGCGGGTGCCATGGGGCTGATCCTGTGCCGCTGGGCCAAAGCCCTTGGTGCCAATATTGTCGGCACCGTCAGCACCCCGGAAAAGGCGGAGATTGCCCGCGCCGCCGGGTGCCATCATCCTGTTGTGCGCACGAATGAGGATTTTGTCGCCAAATGTCGCGACGTGACCGATGGCAAAGGGGTTGCCGTGGTTTACGAATCCATCGGCAAGGACACGTTACAACAATCGCTTGATTGCCTGCGGCTACTTGGTGTCTGCGCCGCCTATGGCCATGCGTCCGGCCCGCCCGATCCGGTCGATATCATTCAGGATCTTGGCGCGCGCGGGTCGCTTTTCATAACCCGGCCTGCATACCTGCATTATATGGCTGAGCGGGACCAGATGGTGGCCGCCGCTGACGTCTTGTTTCAAACCATCCGAGACGGTATTGTTGAGCCCAACATCAATTACGAATATCCACTAAAGGATGCCGTGAAAGCGCACCAGGCAATTGAAAGTGGCACCACGTCCGGTGCCAGTATATTGCTGGTTTAGTCTACAAAATCTGAAATAACCCATTGATGTAAAACCGGTCGCTCACGCGCACGAATGGAGCTTTACGAATGAACCAACCACCATCTTATACGCCGCCAAAAGTCTGGAAATGGGAAATGGAAAGTGGCGGCACTTTCGCCAATATCAATCGCCCGATCGCTGGCCCTACGAGTGAAAAAGAATTGCCTGTGGGCAAGCACCCGCTACAATTATATTCGCTGGCCACGCCAAATGGCGTGAAAGTCACGATCATGCTGGAAGAATTGCTGGCGCTCGGCAAAACAGGCGCTGAATATGATGCCTGGCTGATCCAGATCAGAGACGGCGAACAATTTGGCAGCGGCTTTGTCGATGCCAACCCGAATTCCAAAATCCCGGCGCTGATGGATCACTCAACCACGCCGCCGACACGGGTTTTTGAATCTGGCGCGATCCTGATGTATCTCGCGGATAAATTTGAAGCGCTGATTCCAACCGACCCGGCCAAACGGGCGGAATGTCTGTCATGGCTTTTCTGGCAGATGGGCAGTACGCCATATCTTGGCGGCGGGTTTGGGCATTTCTATGCCTATGCGCCGTTCAAAATTGAGTATGCCATCGACCGTTTCACCATGGAAATAAAACGCCAACTGGATGTACTCGACCGCCATCTGGCAGAAAGTCAATATATGTGCGGCGATGAATATACCATTGCCGATGTCGCAATCTGGCCCTGGTATGGTGCGCTGGTCGCGAACAAGGTTTACGAGGCGGCTGAATTTCTGGATGCCGGGACCTATACCCACTTACATCGCTGGACCGGAGAAATTGCATCCCGTGAGGCCGTCATTCGCGGGCGGATGGTAAACCGGGTTTCAGGTCCGCTTGAAGAGCAGCTTCATGAACGCCATGATGCCAGTGATTTCTATACCAATACACAGGACAAGGTTGAAGCTGCCAGTTAGTCACCTGGCCAGGTTATTCGACCCTCAAGAATGTAACTGACAGATTGCAAATGATTTTGATATAAAATTTTTTGTGATCTGTCAGACCGGTTCTTGTTCAAAAATGTTCATTTAATTATATGTATGCATAGTAAAATTGTGTCTCTGAATTTGTGAGGGTTGGCACATGGTTCGCAATCTGGACTGTATTATTGTCGGCGGCGGACTGGGGGGTCTTACCGCGGCTCTGGCGCTCGGCAAGGCCGGTTACAAGGTCACTCTGCTGGAGCAGTCCGAGAAAATTGAACCGATCGGATACGGCATACAGATCGGGCCGAACATATTCCCGATCTTCAAGGAATTTGGAATAGACCAGGAAATATTGCAAAAGGCCCACCTGCCCAGCGCCCTTCAATTGGTGGACGCCAATACGGCAGAAATGATCGGGAATATTCCTCTCGGCGACCGGTTCCGTGCGCGCTTCAAATATCCCTATATCTGCATCCATCGCGCTGATTTTCACATGATCCTGCTGGATGCCTGCGCCAGGTCAAACAATATTGAATTGCGGAAAGGCGTGACAGTTACCGGGTATGGACAGGTCGGCGACCGGGCCATCGCCAGAACCGAATATCACGGCGATATTGAAGGTGACATTGTCATCGGTGCGGACGGCATCAATTCCCGGTTACGGGAGCAAATGCACCCGCAAAGCAAATTGCAGCCGGTTGGCTATGTAGCGCACCGCACGATCATTCCCTTCGACCAGGTGCCGGATATCATTCGTCAGGACCCGGTAATCATGTGGGCGGGTGACGGTTATCACGTTATCTATTATCCAATGCCGAACAATATCGGCATGAATTTTGTTCTCGTCATGGGCGGTGAAAGTGAAGAGCCTGCAACAGGTCATGAGGCCCGGCGCGCTCAAATCTTGAAGCGTTGCACCAACGGGCACCCGGAAATGCTGGCGGTGCTTAAATTGATGGATTTTACCAGCCGCTGGAAACTGGCGGATCGCAAACCCCTGAAAGGCTGGTCGGACGGCCGCACGGTATTGCTTGGTGACGCTGTTCACGCCACGTTTCAATCCCTCGCTCAGGGTGCCTGCATGGCCATTGAAGATGCTGTCGTGCTCGCCGATTGCCTTGGCAATTCGGGTGAAGATGTCTCCGCCGCATTTATGACATATGAAAAATTACGCCGGGCCCGTACCGCCCGGGTGCAACTGGAATCCCGCGATTTGTGGACAGTCTATCACGTCGGTGGCGCGGATGTTGAATCCCGCAACACGCAATTTCTCAATCGTACCCCGGACGACTTCTACGATTGCATGGACTGGATCTGGACTGAGGTCGAGTGGTAGGCTGCGCGAGCAGTATCTACCAAGGTGCAAAGCTGAAAAACTCGCCAACGCCCGGTCTCTACCGCCTGAGATCCTTGACGCGGTTGGCTTTGAACTCTGTCTTTGGAAGAGTTCCCAGCGGCAAAACATCGACGCCAACACGGACTTCGCAACGGGTGCGGATTTCTGATGCTACCTTTTCGGCTGTTGCCGCGTCTGTATGTTCAACGCGGATATTCATGAGATCAAGGCCTGCTTCGTCTGTGGAGATCACCACTTCATATTCGTCGCCAACGCCATCTACCGCCCGTACCGCTTCTTCGATCTGGGTCGGGTACATTTTAATCCCACGCAGATTGATCAGGTCATCGGCCCGGCCGGAAAACGCGCCGACGGCACGAACGTGGGTGCGGCCACAAGAACAAGCGTCCTGATTGAATATTGTATAATCGCCCACTAGGAAACGTAGTTGCGGAGAGCTTTCAGAATTCAGGTTTGTGCAAACCGTCAGGCCCCGCTCGCCAATCCCGACCGGCTGCATATTGTCCGGGTCAACAAGTTCCCATACCTGGATATCTTCCATCAGATGGGTTGTGACCAAGGCCGGGTCTTCATCTGACGATTTGCATGAATAACCGCCGCAATGGGGGGAGGCTTCGGTGCAGCCGTAAAACTCAACCAGCCTGGCGTCCCACAATTCTTCAATCCGTTTCCGCGTATTGGGAATGCCGCTGGCAGGCTCGCCGCCAACAAGGATGAGGCGGATCGAACTGGCTGCTGGGTCAATTCCTTTTTCCTGCATGACCCGACCAAGATGAAGCGCATAGGACGGGGTGCAGGTCAGGACCGTTGGCTTGAAGCGATCAATGATACCGGCACGCGCCTGGCTGTCCATGCCACCGCCGGGGATCATGGCAATGTTCATGCGTTGCAATGCGTATTGTACGCCCCAGGCAAAAACATGGGGTCCGTAGCCCGAACAGATAAACATGGAATCTGTTGGGCGCATCCCCATCGAATGAAGTGCGCGAGCATTGGCCCATGACCAATATTCCCGGTCGATCTGTGAATAGCGAAATACCCGCGGCACCCCGGTGGAGCCGGAGGATGAAAACATCATCCAGCCGCGCTTGCGCCAAAGCTCTTCGTCCATAGTGCTATAGGTGCCGTAGGGCGGATTGGCGGTGGCGTCTTCCATCATTTCTGATTTGTCAACGACCGGCCATTTCACTAAATCTTCCACAGACGCAATGTCGGTAGGTGTCAATCCCAGGCGATCAAAACGGCGCTTATAGAATCCACTGTTTTCGTAAAGGAACGGTGATACAGCGGCTATTTTTTCGTTCTGAATATCAAGCAATTTGTCCCGGGAAATATTTTCCAGTTGCGGTGACCACATTTCCCCGGACCCGGGAGCATCGGAATCAAGCCTGAATTTCTCAAGCGTCGCCAGCCATTTTGTCCGGGTTGTTTCTTGTCTGCTGTTACTCACAATTCCTCCTGACGGCATCCGTTCAATTGCTCATTATTTCCTGCCCTAAATTTCACCGCACGTTCAAAGAATAGTCAAATTGCCAGGCGCAGAATCTTTCTGGTCGTGCGATTGCTTTCATTCATAACAAATAGAAATTATGCTCACCAATACTGACTGGTAATCAATTTTTTTCGGCTAACAATCATTAGCATAAACAGGCAATAATATTAAATCAATAGAACGTTCAATAGAATATAACAGTTCGAATGGTGCGCCTGAATCAGTTTTTATAGATACGGATAATAGCCAAAACGATCAGACGCTTGGTTAATCATTGACGAGCCCGGAAGTCAGGATATTTGAAAAAGCCTCAACCACATCTTCAATTGTAAATCGCAGTGATTTTCTGAGCCACGGAGTCGCAGAATTGCACAAGCCTATGAGGGACAAGGTTGCGAGGCGGGCATCAAGATCTGCACGCAACTCACCGCTGGCGATGCCGGCGGCGAATATTTCTTCAACAACAGCTTCATATTGTTGAGACAGGGCGCCGACCCGTTTGCGCTTTTCATCCGCGAGATGTTGGCGTTCGCCGTAGAAAACGATGACATAGTCCTGGTGATCTTTCATCGGCAACAGGTGATTGGCGACAGCGGCCCGGAGTTTCTCTGATGCGCTCATATCTGTGGCCAGAATTTCACGGGCACCGACAACAAATCCCTCAACGCCTTGTGAGCAGACCTCTTCCAAGGCTTCTTCCTTTGAAGCAACATAATGGTAAAGGCTGCCCTGCTGTATTCCCAGCACAGCGGCGATATCCTTGGTGCTGGCACCGTGATACCCCTTTTCCGCGAAAACCTTGGCAGCGGCATTGATAATTTCCCGCCGACGCTGCTGGTACCGCCGCTCTTTCCCCGTAGCTTCCACGTTCACCCTCTAATCTGATCTCTGTTTTGTCATCTGATACCACAAGAGAAACAAAGACCAAACGGATGGCTGGTGACCTGCTTCCCTTAAAGTCTGTGTTTATGAATTTGCCCTGTACGGTTTTGGCCATTCTATGGCCGATTAGCTTATTCCCTTGATGTCATCCGCCCAGGCTTGAATGTGGACAATTCTGTTTATATTTGTCGCGCCATGCCGCGATCAGATGGCGGACATAACAACGACGGTATTGGTGGATGCTATCGCGATTTTTTGAGTGAGTAGGGAAATAAAAATATACTATTTTCAAATATATTACTTTGTTTTATCTGGGATAATTTGACCCTTTACATGAGTCTATATTGAGTGTAATATAATAACAATCAGGCGTGAGCAATGTGGGCGAAATATTCTCGCAAGCGTGCCTGATGAAATGGCCAGTATTGTCCAATTGGATGATTTTCAAGCATTTACTCACTGGCTTTTTTTGCAGCGAGAAAAAACTAGTCCGGGTATGACCAAACACCTTGGACGAGGAGCTGTTTCATGTTGGTCTGCAATCAAATTATGCGCCCGGCATTTACCTCCACAGCAGCTCTATTTGATGACGAAGAAGATATTGGCGACAGTTTTGTTGATGCTGCCGTCAGAATTATATCCACAGTCATAATAGTTAGAGCCGCAAATGAGCCATACAAGATGGACGACTGTTACTGATTTTGACGGCTCGAGTGCGACTAGGGTCGTAACCTGGAGCCTCGTGTCAAATGGTGCTCTTATGAATGGCCAGTTTGGGTCGTCGGATGCTACGGTAACACCTCTTTCCTTCTTCATGTTTCCCGGTTTCGAGCAAATCCTGAGGCAGGCGTTTGCTGCCTGGGAGGCAGTTGCCGACATTGCCTTTGTTCAGGTTTCTGATGGTAGTGACAACTTGGCCATGGGTGTCGGGATGGGTGGCGACATACGTATTGGTGGTGGTGTCATACCCGGGTTTCTTGCGGTTGCGAACCTTCCGGATGATTCTAGCAGTGCGCCAGCCGGCGACATATTATTCGATAGAACTGAAAGTTGGGATGCTGGCAAACTTCTAGCAGTCGCGATGCATGAGATCGGTCACTCAATCGGGCTTGCTCATATCAATGTAGCTGGCGCGGTTATGAATTCTATCGTTGATTTCGGATTGTCGGCGCTTTCAGCAATCGATATTGTCGCGGCAGTTGCACTTTATGGCGACTACGATCCAGCGTCTCAAAAAATCTATCGCGTTCCGATTGGAGCATCGCTGGGGGATATTAATGACATCACCATTCTTGAGCCTAAAGATGGATTTGAATATTTGCTCAACAATAATGTGTTCGGCACTATCCGCGGAAGTGCGGCAGATGAGATTTTCCGTATTAAAGACGGATCTATTGGGAGCTTTTCGGGTGTCTTTCATGGAGGCGGCGGCGACGACATTTTTTTTGTTTTTAAGGGACCTGGAGCTGCAGCTGGTTGGGCCCCAAGTGAAGTATTCGAGAATGTAAATGAGGGGCATGATATCATAGTTTTGCAGGGTATTTTTGATCTTGCAGGTACAGAATGGTCATATTCACTCCCCGATAATATCGAAGACCTGCGTATAAATTTTAATATGGGAGTGTCAGTTAACACACTAACTGAAGTCAATGGTAACGATCTTGATAACGTTATTGAATCTCTGGTTTTAACAAGCAATGACAATTTTCATGGCGGTTTGGGCAACGATATACTTTTTGGCAATGGTGGATTCGATGCGTTGTTCGGTGGCCCTGGCGATGACCTTATTATTGGAGGAACAGGTGCCAGTACGCTCGATGGCGGAACCAATTCGATTGTTGGCGATACAGTAAGTTATGAAAATTCTGCATCGGGTGTTACGGTAACGATCAATGGTGCCTCTTCGGGTGGCGATGCCGCTGGTGACACCCTTTCCAATATAGAGAACCTTTTAGGTTCCAACCACAATGATACGCTATCAGGCGATGGCAACGCCAATAGTTTCAAGGCGGGTCTCGGCAACGATGCGCTGCGCGGCGGCGGTGGCAACGACACGCTCAATGGTGGCGGTGGCACTGACACCGCTGATTTCTCCGATGCCCTCGGCGCGATGACACTGAACCTCAGCGCGCCGACGGTGACCGGGCTTGGCCTTGGCACCGATACTCTCATTTCCATCGAAAACGGGATCGCGGGGCCTGGTAACGACATTATCTTTGGGACGGCTGGTGACAATGTGCTGAATGGCGGCGCCGGCTCCGACCAGATATCGGGGCTTGGTGGCAACGACACCGTGAACGGGGAGGCTGGCAACGACACCCTGTTTGGTGGCGCTGATATGGACATCATGTTCGGCGGCAATGATGTGGACTTCCTGAACGGCCAGGGCGGCAATGACGAATTGCATGGCGGCGCCAATGGCGACCAGCTGTTTGGCGATGCCGGCAACGACATGCTGTTTGGCGATGCCCAGAATGACCGGCTGTTTGGCGGTTTTGGCGACGACACCCTGAATGGCGGTGCCGATGCTGACTTCATGTTTGGCGATGCCGATAATGACATGCTGAACGGCGATGGCGGCAATGATGTGCTGTTGGGGGGTGGTGGCAATGATACGGTCAATGGTGGCATCGACAACGACCTCCTGTTCGGTAACGAGGATAACGATATCCTGAATGGCGGCGCTGGCACCGACCAATTGTTCGGCGGCATGGGCAACGACACGGTCCATGGCGACGACAATGCCGATCTCATGAACGGCCAGGATGGCATCGATCAGCTATTCGGCGACAATGGCAACGACACCATATTTGGTGGTGCCGGTAACGACATCATGAATGGCGGCATCGGGATCGATCTGATGAACGGCCAGAATGACGACGACCTGATCAACGGTGACGCCGGCAACGACGCGCTGTTCGGCGATATAGGCAACGATACCCTGAATGGCGGCGCTGATGATGACGATCTAAAGGGCTCGACCGGCAACGATTTATTGAACGGAGATGCCGGCATCGACCGGCTGTTCGGTGAAGGCGAGAACGACATCCTCAACGGCGGCTCGGAAAATGACCAGCTCTTCGGCGGCAGCGGCACAGATACCCTGAACGGCGATGGTGGCGCCGATGATCTGTTCGGCCAATTCGGCAACGATACCCTGAATGGTGGCGCTGGCGATGATGATCTTGCAGGCGGCACCAACAACGACATCTTCAAGTTCGACGCCAACTGGAACCACGACACCATCCTCGACTGGAACAACGGCATCAACCTGATCGACCTCTCCAGCCTCAACACCAATATAGGGGCCCTGACAATCGAAGACTTCAACGCCGGTGCCGACACCCGCATCTTCATCACCGCAGATGGCTCAGCCACCAACACAATCGTCCTCAGCAATGTGGATCACAACACAATTGCCGGTGTCGATTTCGCCTTTGTTTGAGGAGAGGGATTGCGGGGCCTTGATGGCTTCGGCCTAGGTGGGACATTCGGTAATCTCGGGTACCAGTGAACCAAAACGAACATTGAACGCTTTAATATCTGATCTCTCTTTTGAATATTCGGCTGATCGCAAAACAAAGGTTTTTCAGAGCCGGTCGTTATCCCGTCTTCGGTTCATTTCCCCTGTTAACCAGAGAAATACAGGGATTATTCGCGAATTTTGGGGAAATTGAGTCCGGTTTGACAACAAAATTCGTGCATTTACAAAATCTTGTCTGCCTAATTCTCCATTCGAGCTAACAGGAAAATTTTACTGTAGAACAGGGAATTCGAAAAAGGCGTTTTCTCGGCCATTTTTGCGCAGCATAATGATCATGGATCCGGCAACAGGATTATGCGCCAAAATAGGATTGGTTGCTTTTCTTATAAATGTATCATGCCTTTACCAATACTATTCCGCCAATTCTTTTGCGTACGTTTCCAGCAACTTGTGTTTCAGTATCTTCCCGGTGGCGGCTGCGGGCAATTTTAGGGTCAGAATGATTTTTGAAGGTCGTTTGTAACCGGAAAGACGCGCGGCGACGTGAGCCTTCAACTTCGCTTCGTTGGTCGCGTCCAGGGTCGTCACCTGCACAAAGGCCAGCACCTCCTCGTTGCCTTCAACCTTGCGGCCTATGACCGCGCTTTGCACAATTGCGGAATGGTCGTTCAGCGCGGCCTCGACCTCTTGCGGGAAGACGTTAAAGCCTGAGCGGATGATGATTTCCTTGCTGCGCCCGACAATATGCAAGCGGCCCTGGTCATCGAACCGCCCGATATCGCCCGTGTTCAACCATCCCTCCGTGTCAATCGTCGCACGGGTAGCTTCCTGGTTGCGAAAATATCCGGCCATCACATGCGGGCCCTTGATCTGGATATCGCCGGTCGCAGCTTCATTCGCCAGTCGGACCTGGGTGCCTGGAATTGCTGTGCCGACACTGGTATCCGGATCACCAAGGGCGTTCGCCGTGGTGCAAATCCCTGCCGTGCATTCGGTCATGCCATAACCGTTTTGCAATGGAAGACCATAGAAGGCCTCGGCCTCGCGTTTCCAGACAGGGTCTAGTGGCGCAGCGCCAGACGAAACGTAACGCAGTTGGCTATCCTCAAGCCGCTCGATCTCCTGCTCCCGCGCATATTGCATCAATAATGCATGCATCTGCGGTACTGCGGGCAGGATCGTGACTCCACCAAGCAATGCCGCATATAGTCCGCCCGGGGTGAAGCGGTTTTGTAGCCGTACAGCAGCCCCCACCGTTGAGCTAGCCACGATCATGGAAGCCAGGCCAAACACATGCGTTATCGGCAGCCCGCCATATACCAGATCGTCCGACCCGATTCCCCGCAAGGCGGCAGAGGCTTTGCCCGCAAAGCACAGGTTCGCATGAGTCAGCATAACGCCTTTCGGGTCTCCGGTCGTACCGGTGGTGTAGAGGATTACGGCAACCTGCCCGGCAGTTATATCCACTGGTTCGGGGTCGCTGGGCCCGGTAATTGCTATGGCAATCTCGCCATAGGTACCGTTGTTGGAGATAGCGTCAAAATTGTCCGCATGGGTTGCCGCCTCTTGAGACGAACCAATGGTCAGCACTATGGCGCGGGGAGTTGCGTGTTTCACCACACGGGCGATTTCATCCGTGCTCATCCGCGCATTGACCGGCACTGCCCAGGCGTCCATGCGGCTGGCGGCGAACAGAAACGCTACAATGGCCGCGCAGTTCTCAGATACGATCAACACCCGATCACCAGGTACAACACCTTTGGTTTCCAGCACGGTCACCGCTTCCGAGATGGCCCGTTGCAATCGGGCGTAGGAGAACAGCGTTCCATCGAAATCAATAAGCGCAAGGGCATCGGGCTGCCTCTCAGCCCAATGGTTCACATTTTCATGGATGCGTTTGATTGCAGACGTCATTCAATCTCCGGGTATTGGTTAGCTGGCGGCAGGGACTGCAACGTTAAGATTATAGTATTTGTGCGCTTCCCGTCAGCAATCATGAGACATAATGTTGAGATATACCTTAATTATGTTGGTAACTCTGGGCTCTAAGCGGTAATTTGGCTTGTCAAATTCTCAAGAGAGCAAATCGGTATTCACGGCCCCAAGCGGACATTACCCAGACCCAGCTACATGACCGCTTTTGACCCGATGCGGAAATTCGTTGCGATTGGGCAAACCGCACAATTGTTGACAAAGTTTCCAGGCTGCAACCTGGGTCACTTAGACTTATCTCGACGCGACGAAGACATGTCCCTGTATCTTGCCAGAAACCAGTCCAGCACCGAAGGATTGTTCGATGTCCGCAGCTGCGGCGCTTGTGATCTTGTCCAGTGAACCGGCGTCACGTTTCTCCAGTTCATTTCTCAAAGGTGTTCCCTGGCAGTAAGCCAAGGCAGGAATATGTGGGCTGTCGGCGCGGCTTTGGGCCGTGATCGTCTGCACTTCGACATTCCCGAACCCGGCATTTTGCAGGTCAAGACCGATAGCCTCTACATCATGGTATCCATGTGGGGTTCGTGACAAAAAAACAGGTGGGTCGTCGGGAAAAAACCGCGCAGCCGTTACGGTGACACTCTGCGCGAACTCGTTCTCTTCGATCTTATCCCAGACGTTAAAAATGAAGCGGCCTTCATCACGAAGCACACGTAAAGCCTCACGATACCCTGCGGTCTTGTCCGGCAGAAACATCACCCCGAACTGGCAGCACACGACGTCGAAAGTATCGTTATCGAACGGCAATGCCATTGCATCTGCCTGCTGCCATTCGATCCGGTCATCGACGGGCTGCTGGCGGTCAGCACGGACCAGCATTGGAGGGTTCAGATCAGTGACGACATAGCGCGCGTCTCTTGCCAACAAAGGCGCTAGTGCACGCGTGACCACGCCGCTTCCTGCGGCAGTTTCGAGGACAGTCCTGGGCGCGGCGCTTGCAACCTTTTGCGCCATGTCTTGGGCGTAGGATTTAAAAATCAAAGGCACCAGGAAGTCGTCGTAAATGTCAGGAATTGAGCCCGTGAAATTCTTGTCTTTGTCCGACACTGTTTTTCTGAGTCCCTAATGGTGCATTTGAGTAACCCATTCGCGTGTAACACAGTATGATCATTGTGTCTGGTAGATTTGGGCTCGGAGTCGCCATTACTGAAAATTCTTCGAATGTCGACTGTTGGTACATAGAGGACGTTGCGTAGTCGACTTGTAAACGTCTGCCTATTAGCCATAGTATGGGAAAAATGATGGGAAGAACTGAAAGAAATAATAATATCTGTTTAAAATCAAATAGCTGCCCAATAAGCTTGGTGGAGCCAGGCGGAATCGAACCGCCGACCTCTTGCATGCCATGCAAGCGCTCTCCCAACTGAGCTATGGCCCCTTAATGGGTTCCGGGTTTGGCCCGGAGTAAATGGTTCGCTACATCAAGTCGTAGCTTTGGTCAAACCCTGGTTGATTCAACTGCAATATTGTCGGCCGGATCGCGTAAATATATCTAGTCTTCGTCGTCACCTGTGGCACCGCCCACAAGGTCTGAAACATTCGGACTATCTTCATCATCATCTTCGAGGAACGAATCTTTATCGGATTCTTCCTCATCATCATCATCGTTCAGATCCACATCGACCGCATCGATATCGATGTCACTTTCGTCATTGTCGTTGTCGTCATCACCAGCACCGCGTTCCTCGTCCGCATCTTCTAGCGAAACCAGTTCGGCATTTTCTTCTTTTTCCGGCTCGGTGTTTTCCTGATCCTTGGATGCTGTATCCTTGCTCGCAACGGGTTTGGCCCGCTTTGCCGCAGGCTTTGCTTCAACAAAGGTTGTCCCGCATTTCGGGCATACAATGGGATCACGCTGAAGATCATAAAATTTGCTCTCGCAACTTTCACAAAGACGTTTAATTCCAAGATCGGGTTTGGCCAAAACTCTGTCCTGTTCGTTTTCTCAATAATACGAGGTGTCATTGCCACGATGTTGTGAAGCTGTCAAAAGCAAATCGCAAAGTTTTTTCAAGGCTGTTAATTGCCAGAATCGGGATTTTGCTCCTGCCCACCGATCCGGGCCGGAAAATCAAGTTCCCGAGGGCGGTATCCGGAGCACGATACAATCAATAATTCCGACCAGAATATGCCGTTTATGGCGAGTAAATCCGGCCCCTTTGTTGGCAAAATCATCGCCCCCGGCGACAAGTCAATCTCACACCGGGCGCTAATTTTCGGAGCGTTGGCGCGTGGCACCACATCCATCAGTGGTGTGCTTGAAGGCGAAGATGTTTTAGCGACCGGCGAAGCGGTTGCCGCCATGGGAGCGGAGGTGGAACGATGCGGTGTTGGGAAATACGAGGTAACAGGTGTCGGACAATTCGGTTTACGCAATCCGGTTGCGCCGCTCGATCTTGGAAATTCGGGCACCGGGGCAAGATTATTGATGGGCCTTGTGGCGGGTCAGGGATTGTGTGCTGCGTTTGATGGCGACTCCTCTCTGCGCTCCAGACCCATGGGGCGTGTTCTGGTCCCGCTGGAAAATATGGGTGCGCGGGTATCACAGACGGGAGAGAATTACCGATTGCCATTGACGCTTATAGGCAGCAATCCGGCCATCCCGATCGATTACCCGATGCCGGTGGCCTCGGCTCAGGTCAAGTCAGCAATCCTGCTGGCAGGTCTCGGCGCGATGGGGACAACCATTGTTCGCGAGCGCCACCCGACCCGGGATCATACCGAGCGGATGCTGGCGCATTTTGGCGCTGATATTGATGTCAGTCAGGAAGGCGATGATACCGTGATCAGGGTGTCAGGGAAAAATTCTCTGGTCGGGCGCGATATCATGGTGCCAGGAGATCCGAGTTCAGCGGCTTTTCCGCTTAGCGCTGCAATCCTCGCGCCCGGGTCAGATCTCATGTTACCCGGGATCATGATCAACCCGACAAGGGCCGGGTTGTTGACGACCTTGGTGGAAATGGGGGCGGATATTGCGTTTCTGAATGAACGCGATGCCGGCGGCGAACCGGTCGCCGATCTTCATGTCAAAGCGAGTGCGCTTCGCGGCATCGAAGTACCGGCGGCACGTGCCCCCTCCATGATTGATGAATATCCGATACTTGCAATTCTGGCCGCCGCTGCGACCGGGACCACAATTATGCGGGGTTTGAGCGAATTACGGGTCAAGGAAAGCGACCGGCTCGAAGCGGTCCTGTCCGGGCTTAAGGCCAATGGCGTTGAGGCGCGAGCGGAAGGTGATGATTTGATCGTCGAAGGCTGCGGTGCGGGCGCTGCAATTCCGGGCGGCGGCATGGTTGCAACCCACATGGACCACCGTATCGCCATGTCGTTTCTGGTCATGGGGCTGGTATCCGATGAGCCGGTTACAATCGACAGCGCCGAAATGATCGCCACCAGCTACCCGGATTTCATAGGGTCGATGCGTGCCGTCGGCGCTTGTATCGAAGAAGGAGATACAGGGTCTTGATTATCGCTGTAGACGGACCGGCGGCATCGGGAAAAGGAACCCTTGCGCGGCGTTTGGCAGATCATCTTGGTCTGCTCTATCTGGATACCGGTCTGATTTACCGGGCCATTGGATGGCACCTGCTTGAAAATGGCTTTGCACCGGGCGATGAAAATGCAGCGGTAGAAATCGCATCTACACTCGATCTGACGGCAATTGATGAAGTCCAGCTTAGAACCGCCGGGATAGGAGAGGCCGCTTCAATCGCGGCCGCCAATGTCAATGTACGGGCAGCAATTCTGCAATATCAGCGCAGGTTCGCTGAAAAAGCCCCGGGCGCTGTGTTGGACGGGCGCGATATCGGGACAATTGTCTGCCCGGATGCAGATCACAAACTCTTTGTAACAGCGTCGCCTGAAGTGCGGGCCAGGCGGCGTGGCCGGGAATTGCGCCTCTCTGGAACTGATATTTCCGATGATGAAGTGCTTGCAGACCTGTTGCGGCGGGACGAGCGCGACCGGACCCGGGCGGTGGCCCCATTGAAGCCTGCAGACGACGCGCACTTGCTCGATACGTCTAACTTGGATATAGAAGCGGCATTCAGAGCGGCTGTAGCCATTGTCAGCGGTTCATGAACATTGAAGGGGGCATGAAAATGCGCCCGTTTCGGTGTTTAACAATGGGCGATGTCCATTGATCCCCAAGCGTATAAATTTGGGGAGTGAGCCGCAGGGAAAGTCGCCGGAAAATACATCATGGCAAGGTAAATGACCGGGGTCAGAAAATCCCGTGTTTCAGCCATGCTGGATGAATAAGAGCGGAGCGGCATCTGCCGTTTCAAATTTAACCCGCCGGGAAACCCCGGCTTAAAAACGACGAACTGATTGAACCAGCTTATGAACGAATCCCTTAATCCAACCCGCGATGATTTCGCGGCTATGCTTGAAGCCTCATTTGACGACAATTCCATGACGGAAGGTTCCGTCGTCAAAGGCACGATTGTTGCCATTGAAAAAGACCTGGCGGTCGTAGACGTTGGTCTGAAGACCGAAGGCAGAATACCCCTTAAAGAATTTGACTCACCCTCAGGTGATGCTCCGGTTGCTGTTGGCGACGTGGTAGAGGTTTACCTCGAGCGCGTTGAAAATGCGCTCGGTGAAGCTATGCTGTCTCGGGAGAAGGCGCGCCGCGAAGAGAGTTGGGTACGTCTCGAAGAAAAATTCAACGATGGCGAGAAGGTTGATGGACAGATCTTCAACCTGGTCAAGGGCGGCTACACAGTTGACCTTGATGGCGCTGTCGCGTTTTTACCGAGAAGTCAGGTGGATGTCAGGCCTGTGCGCGATATCGCTCCGCTGATGAACACACCTCAGCAATTCCAGATTTTAAAAATGGACCGCCGCCGTGGCAACATCGTTGTATCCCGCCGCGCCATTCTGGAAGAATCTTATGCTGAGAAACGCCAGGAACTGGTCCAGAGCCTGAAAGACGGTCAGGTCATCGACGGCGTTGTGAAAAACATCACCGATTATGGTGCATTCGTTGATCTCGGCGGCATCGATGGTTTGCTGCATGTTACCGATATTGCATGGCGGCGGATTAACCATCCGGGCGACGTTCTGACCGTTGGTCAGACTGCCAAGGTCCAGATCATCAAGATCAATCCGGAAACCCACCGCATCAGCCTTGGCATGAAACAGCTTGAAGCCGATCCCTGGGATGGCATCGACGCCAAATACCCCCTCAACACCAAGATCAAGGGCCGGGTCACCAACATTACCGATTACGGTGCATTCGTTGAGCTGGAACCTGGTATCGAAGGTCTGATCCATGTTTCTGAGATGAGCTGGACCAAGAAAAATTTCTATCCTGGAAAAATCGTTTCAACATCTCAGGAAGTTGAAGTGATGGTGCTTGATGTGGATCCTCAAAAACGCCGGATCTCACTTGGCCTCAAACAGACCATGGACAATCCGTGGGAAAGCTTTGAAGGGCTTTATCCGAAAGGCACGATTATCGAAGGTGAGATCAAGAACAAGACCGAATTTGGTCTGTTCATCGGTCTCGATGGCGATGTGGACGGCATGGCCCATTTGTCTGATCTTGACTGGACGATGTCTGGTGAAGAAGCGATTGAACGCTACAATAAAGGCGACATGGTCAAAGCCGTTGTGCTTGAGGTTGATACCAGCAAAGAGCGGATCAGCCTTGGCATCAAGCAGCTTGGCGATGATCCAATGGATTCAGGTGAAACCTCGGATGGCGGCGGCATCCGTCGTAATGCGACCGTGACTTGTGAAGTTATTCAGGTCAATGACGGTGGTATCGAGGTCAAGATTGCCGACACCGAATTCACCGCATTCATCCGCCGTTCCGATCTGTCCCGCGAACGTTCCGAGCAACGCCCGGACCGTTTCCAGGTAGGCCAGAAAGTAGATGCCCGCGTCACCCAGTTCGACAAAAAGAGCCGCAAGATTTCTGTCTCAATCAAGGCACTGGAAATTGCCGATGAGAAGGAAGCGGTTGCGCAATATGGATCGGTTGATTCAGGCGCGTCTCTTGGCGACATCCTCGGTGCGGCCCTTAACCAGGCCCATGACGGTGACTCTGAAGAACAGCCTGAAGAAGCTCCTGCGGCTGAAGAAGATACAGCGTCTGAGGAAGCCGCTCAAGACAATGAAGACGGCAAGGATGCCGACTAACCTGCATCCTTGTGAAAATCGTGTAACCGTGCGCCCCGGCCTTGCCGGGCGCGCGGCTATGCCGCTGGCCGCATGATTTGTGAGATTTGTGCATGAGCCTTGAAGCAGACAATCTGGTTGATCGTCGCCGGTTGCGGCGCAAAGTGACGCGCTGGCGAGTGGTCGCTTTTGTCGCCATCATTGGTGCCCTTTTATTTGTAGCAACAAATATTCAAGGACCCTGGAATTTACTGCCGGGGGAGCAAGTTGCCAGGGTCACGATCGAGGGATTCATATCCGATGATCACGACCAGCAGGCGCTTTTGGAAAAAATCGCCGAAGACGATAATGTCCAGGCTTTGATCCTCCATATCAATAGCCCGGGCGGGACCACAACCGGGTCGGAGGCGCTCTATGAAGCCTTGCGCAAGGTAGCGGCCGAAAAGCCAATCGTGGCGGTTATGGGTACAATCGCCACTTCAGGCGGCTATATCGCGGCTTTAGGCGCCGATCATATTATCGCCCGTGGCAACACCATTACCGGATCAATCGGCGTCATTTTTCAATGGACCCAGGTGACCACTCTGCTGACCCAGTTAGGGATCGAATTTGAAGAAGTAAAAAGCTCCATTCTCAAGGCAGAACCATCGCCCTTTAACGAAACGCCACCTGAAGCACGCGCGATTATGGAAGCTATGGTTGCTGATTCTTATGACTGGTTTCTGGCGCTGGTCGCCGAGCGGCGGAATATAGACCTGACCCGGGCCGGAATTCTGGGCGATGGCCGGGTTTATACGGGTCGGCAGGCGTTCGAGGTTGGACTTATTGACGGTGTTGGTGGCGAAAATGCCGCGATGCTCTGGCTCCATGAAGAACATAATATTGCTGAAAATATTACAGTGATTGATTGGAAATCAGGCGGAGATCTGGATTTCGGATTATTCTCTAGTGGAGCCAGGCTGGCAGGCGCTTTGGTCAATGACGGAATAGTCCGAACACTGAGCAATCTTCTGTCACAAGCTGCCAATAGCAACGGACGACTTGACGGCCTTGTTTCTGTTTGGCACGCTCCAGAGACAGAGAGCGACTAACCTGCATAAAATACCGGTTTTTGGCGGAAAAATTGGTGGTAATGCGCTCGGTGAAACTGTCCGGGGGGAGAAAATGATTAAATCCGAGCTGATTTTGCGGATGGCGCAATCAAATCCGCATCTCTATCAGCGTGACATCGAGAATATCGTCAATACGATTATTGGAGAGATTACCGACGTTTTGGCACAAGGTGACAGGGTAGAATTGCGCGGCTTTGGTGCCTTTTCTACCAAGGAACGGCGCTCGCGCATCGGTCGTAATCCACGCACCGGAGCAGCCGTCGCGGTTGGAGAAAAACGAGTACCGTTTTTCAAGACGGGCAAAGAAATGCGGGAGCGTTTGAACCGCGAGGATAGCTGAGATTGAAAACCGGACCAGGTTTCATATATTCAGCATGACCGGTTTTTGGGTTTTCCAATCAAAGGCCTCTTGATGAAAAAGATTGTCCGTTATCTCGTCATTGCCCCGCTTGCCATCGTTATTATCGTGCTTGCTGTGGCCAATCGGCAAATCGTTACCTTGTCACTTGATCCGTTTTCAATCTCGGACCCTTCTATTTTTGTCCGGATGCCATTATTCATTCTTATTCTGGCGAGCATCGTTGTAGGAATTTTATCGGGTGGCATGGCGGCCTGGCTCCGGCAGGGAAAATGGCGGCGTACAGCGCGTTCTAAATCCGATGAAGCGGCCCGATGGCACCAGGAAGCAGACAGATTGCGTGAAGCCGGTCAACAGGCGAGCCGTCATGCATTGCCGTCTCCCGATCTACGGGATATTTCTGGCTAGCAGCGTTCCAGTCCGGCGTTTACGACATTGGCAAAGAAATATGGACTCTTCTGCGTTGTCATGCGACCAATCCCGCTCTAGAACCGGGACCCGCTTAAAAGCTGGGATATGAGTAATTTTTCAGGGTTTTCAGGAAATGGCGTTGAGGCAGTCAAAGGTCAAGATTTGCGGCCTGACCGATGCACCCGCTATCGAGGCGGCATTGTCCGCTGGTGCCGATTATCTGGGTTTTGTTTTTTATGAGCCAAGCCCCCGGCACCTCTCTTATGATGAAGCGGCGGTTCTGGCCGGGGCATCAGACTGTCCCGCTAAGAAAGTCGCCCTGACTGTTGATGCAAATGATCGCCGCCTCAACGATATCTTCAAGTCTCTGAACCCTGATCTGTTGCAACTTCATGGTGAAGAGACCCCGGAACGGGTCTCCCACATCAAGAACCGTTTTGGCGTACCAATTATCAAAGCCATCAAAATCGCGAGCCGGGACGATTTGGCAAAGATCGATGATTATCTGACCGTCGCCGATATCTTGTTGTTCGATGCAAAAATGGCCCCGGACGCCAAGAACGCACTTCCCGGCGGCAATGGCATCAGTTTCGATTGGGACATTCTTGATGCCGCCGGCCTCAATGGCAAATTTATGCTCTCAGGCGGTCTGGATGCTGATAATGTTGCGGAGGCGGTCGCACACTTGCACCCTGAAATTCTGGACGTGTCGTCGGGTGTAGAACGGGCACCTGGCAAAAAAGACCCCGAACTTATTCGCGGCTTCATGGCTGCTGTCGCCAAAGCCAATCAACAGGAATATGCCGCGTGACCAAATCTGATTTAAATACGTTCCGCGCCGGGCCGGACGAACAGGGCCGTTTCGGTATTTTTGGCGGACGGTTTGTCGCTGAAACACTGATGCCGCTAATTCTGGAACTTGAGCAGGCATACGAAGCGGCGAAGGAAGATCCTGCATTTGAGGCCGAGCTTGAAAATTTGCAAACCCATTATACCGGTCGCCCCAGCCCGCTTTATTTTGCCGAGCGGTTGACGGAACATTTTGGCGGCTCGAAAATCTATTTCAAGCGCGACGAATTGAATCATACCGGCTCCCACAAAATCAATAATTGCCTGGGCCAGATCCTGCTTGCCATGCGTATGGGGAAAACCCGGATCATTGCTGAAACCGGAGCCGGGCAACACGGTGTTGCGGTAGCAACGGTCGCTGCCCGCTTCGGGCTTCCGTGCGTTGTCTATATGGGCGCCACTGATATCGAGCGACAAAAGCCGAACGTCTTCCGGATGAAATTGCTTGGCGCTGAGATTGTGCCGGTAACCTCTGGCACCGGCACCCTGAAAGACGCCATGAACGAAGCCTTGCGTGATTGGGTCGCCCATGTGGAAGATACATTCTACATTATCGGCACCGTCGCTGGGCCGCATCCTTACCCGGCCATGGTCCGCGATTTCCAGTCGGTGATAGGAATTGAGACCCGCGAACAGATGATGGCTGCCGAAGGCCGTCTGCCCGATACTCTGGTTGCGTGTATCGGTGGAGGCTCGAACGCCATGGGCCTTTTCCACCCCTTCCTTGACGACAAAGACATTGAAATCATTGGCGTCGAAGCCGGTGGCAAGGGTGTTGAAACCGGCGAACATGCGGCCTCTTTGACCGGCGGCGAGCCTGGCGTTCTACACGGTAACCGGACCTATCTGTTGCAAGACGAGGACGGCCAGATCATTGACGCCCATTCAATTTCAGCGGGACTTGATTATCCGGGCATCGGTCCGGAACATTCATGGCTGCACGAAACCGGTCGCGTCAGTTACGTCTCCGCAACAGACAGCGAAGCGCTGGCAGCCTTCCAGCTTTGCACAAGACTTGAAGGCATTATCCCGGCGCTGGAGCCGTCCCACGCGTTATCCCATGTGGGCAAGATTGCGCCAACCCATGGCCCCGACCATTTGATCGTCATGAATATGTGTGGGCGCGGCGACAAGGATGTGTTCGCCGTTGCCGCCCATCTTGGCACCGATATCGAGGGTTAAATCAATGGGTTCACGCATAGAAGAACGGTTTTCCGAAACCAAAGCCGCGGGCCGCGCAGCCTTGGTGACCTTTGTCACTGCGGGTGATCCGAATATGGAAGATTCGCTTGCCCTGATAAAAGCGCTGCCGGAAGCGGGTGCTGATCTGATCGAGATCGGTATGCCGTTCACCGATCCAATGGCTGACGGGCCCGCCATTCAGGCATCGTCCCTGCGCGCTCTTGAAGCTGGCCAGAACATGATCAAGACGCTGGCGATGGTGAAAAACTTTCGCGAAGGTGATTCCCATACGCCGATTATTTTGATGGGATATTACAACCCGATTTACATTTATGGCAGCCAGCGGTTTCTGGATGACGCCAAGGCGGTTGGCGTCGATGGCCTGATCATCGTTGACCTCCCGCCGGAAGAAGATCAGGAATTGTGTGTCCCGGCCCTCGCGATGGAAATGAATTTCATCCGGCTGGCGACCCCGACCACAAACGAAGCCCGTCTTGAAAAGGTGCTCACCAACACTAGCGGGTTTGTTTATTACGTCTCGATTACCGGCATCACCGGCACCGCCAAACCCGATCCAGACGCCGTTTCCAGACGGGTCGCCCTGATCAAGGCAAAGACGGATTTGCCGATTGCCGTTGGCTTTGGGGTGAAAACTCCGGAACAGGCAAAAGCAATCGCAGACAGCGGTGCTGACGGAGTTGTCGTCGGGTCGGCGCTGATAAGTGTGATGCAGGGTCATATGAAAAGGGATGGAAAAGCAGCGAGTACCATGGTTCCTGCGGTGACAGACCTTGTTCGGTCTCTGGCCGGGGCAATCGTAAATTAGGCATTTTCCGGTAATGCCCTTGAAAAATGGCGATACCGGGCGCATTCTAGGTGTAGGAGAGTGTTAGACCGTGAATTGGATCAATAGCGTTGTAAGGCCGAAAATTCGAGGCATCCTGCGAAAGCGTGAGGTGCCCGATAATCTTTGGGTGAAATGCCCCGAGACCGGCCAGATGGTGTTCCACCGCGACCTGGAAGCCAACCAGTTTGTGGTGCCGGGATCCGGCTATCATATGCGCATGAGTGCGCGTGCCCGGCTCGCATCCTTTTTCGATGATGGCAATTACGAAAAAATCGACGTGGCGGCGGTTCCGGCCGACCCGCTCAAATTCCGCGACGAGCGCAAATATTCAGACCGCCTGAAAGACGCCCGTATCAAAACCGATATGGATGATGCCGTATTGCTCGGCCACGGCAAGCTGGACGGATTGGAGATCGTCTCCGGCGTGCAGGATTTTGATTTCCTCGGCGGCTCCCTTGGCATGGCTGCTGGTGAAGCCATTATTACCGGCATGTTGCTGGCTGTTGAAAAGCGGTCGCCATTTGTTTTGTTTGCGGCCTCCGGTGGTGCGCGAATGCAAGAGGGCATGTTGTCCCTGATGCAGATGCCGCGCACCACAATCGCGGTGCAGGCGCTGCGTGACGCCAGATTGCCTTATATCGTTGTTTTGACAAACCCGACCACCGGTGGTGTTACCGCTTCATACGCCATGCTGGGTGATATCCATATCGCCGAACCGGGTGCCCTGATCGGGTTTGCCGGTCCCCGGGTCATCGAACAGACGATCCGCGAGAAATTGCCTGACGGTTTCCAGCGGTCCAATTTTCTGGTCGAACACGGCATGGTCGATATGGTTGTCCATCGTCATGAATTGCGGGCCACCCTGAGCCGCATCTGCCACCTTCTCATGAAGGAAACGGAATTGCCCGAAGGGTTGAGCAAAATCGCTTCGACACGTGTCGAAGCCAACGGCGTTGACGACAGCAATATTCCGGTTCCTGAGCTTGACGACCCGGATAGCGAAAACGTCCCAGCACCAACCGACTGATTTTATTGTCGCGGTTTGTGATATGCCCGGCTTTGGGCACTTCTTCCCTTTGAAATTCGCCCGTAAAGTTTCATCCAATGGCCGATAGCGACATTATTCTGGAGCGCCTTTTGAGCCTCCATCCCAAAGAGATCGACCTGTCGCTTGGCCGGATCGAAGATTTGCTCGCCAAGCTGGACCATCCTGAACGCCGGGTCCCGCCAGTCATCCATATCGCTGGCACTAACGGCAAAGGTTCGACGGCTGCCCATATCCGCGCTCTGTTGGAGGCTCATGGCAAGCGGGTGCATCTCTATTCGTCGCCCCATCTGGTCCGATTTCATGAACGCATCCAGCTTGCCGGAGCAGATGGTTGCAAGCCTGTTGCCGAAGCCGATCTGGCAAATACGCTTGCCCATTGTGAAACAATCAATGGCGATGCTCCGATTACTTTTTTTGAAATCACAACTGCCGCTGCCTTTCTTCTATTCGCGGAAAGACCCGCCGATTATCTCGTTCTGGAAGTCGGTCTCGGCGGCAGGCTTGATGCCACCAATGTCATCGACCGCCCGGCGGTGACTGTCATTACGCCAGTTTCGCTTGATCATCCGCAATTCCTTGGCGACACACTGGAAGAGGTTGCGTTTGAGAAAGCGGGAATTTTAAAACCCGGTGTGACCGCTGTCATTGCTCCACAACAGGATAACGCCTTGCGGGTCATAAAAGACAGGGCTGAAAAAATAGGCGCTTTGCTCTCGGTAGCAGGTGAAGACTGGCAGAGTTTCGCCCAGCATGGCCGGATGATTTATCAGGATGCGGGCGGATTGCTGGACCTGCCCTTGCCGAGACTTCCCGGTCATTTCCAGATCGACAATGCCGGAACGGCCATCGCCGCCATGCGCTCATTGACCGGTCAAGTGATATCTCCTGAAGCCTGCGCCACAGGATTGGTCAACACCCAATGGCCGGCGCGCATGCAGCGTTTGACCGACGGTATGCTGGTTGACCTTCTGCCAAAAAATTCCGAACTCTGGCTCGATGGTGGTCATAACCCGGCCGCCGGTCAGGCAATTGCTAATGCCATCGCGGGGTTGGAAGAAAAAATGTCCCGTCCGTTGATCATGATTACCGGCATGATCAATTCAAAGGATGCCACCGGTTACTTGCACCCGTTTGCCGGATTGGCTCAGCAGATTTTCACGATCGCGATCCCGGGCGAAGCCAATACGCTCTCGGCAGACGAATTGGCAAAAGTAGCGGCAGATGCCGGGCTTGAGGCACAGCCCGCACTTTCCATTCAGGCCGCACTTGCTGAAGCCGGGCGAGCATCTTCTTCGCCCCGGATATTGATTTGTGGATCGCTCTATCTGGCGGGGCAGGTATTGAAAGCCAACGGCGCATAAAAAAAGGCGCTCTCTTCGAGGGCGCCTTTTTATAAATATGCTGGATATCCTTGGGTCAGGACCCTAGAGAGCGGTATTGATCCAGTCGAGGAGTTTCGACTTGGTCTGCGCCCCAACCTGGGTTGAAGCCGCTTCACCATTTTTGAAAATCATCAGGGTCGGGATCGCCCGCACCCCATATTGCATGGGTACGTTGGGGTTGTCATCGATATTGATTTTTGCAATGCGAACCTTGCCGCCAAGCTCAGTGGAAATTTCTTCCAGCGCCGGACCGATCTGCTTGCACGGGCCGCACCATTCCGCCCAAAAATCAACGACGACCGGAATGTCGGAACCCAATACATCTTCTTCAAAAGATGTGTCTGATACTGTTTCTGTTGCCATGATTTTCCTCAATCTGTTGTTGGTTGGAACGTAAGAATGCCGGGCCGGTCCGTCAAGGGTCACCAGACCAGATTGACCAAAAATACCCGCTTCAGAAAAACCCGGTTATTCAATACGGGTCATGGAAGCGTTGGCAGTCCAGACCAGGCAGGTTTCGATTTTTTTTGTCGTGTATATTGCCTGAAGCAACCCGCGGTAGGCCGCCATTTGCGTAATGTAGCTTTGCGGGATTTCATCCAGGCTTTGCGGGACGATGCGGTTGCTTTTGAAATCGGCAATCACAACCTTGTCCGGCCCGACCACAAGTCGGTCAATTATGCCGGAAACAGTCACAATTTTGTCCTCATTTCCGGGGTTGGCAATTTGCCCGGCAATGGGTGTTTCGGCGCGGCTGTCGTTGCCAAATAAAAATGCCAGGTCAGGTTTATTGATGACAGCAATGGCTTCATCGCGGATCGCGGATCGCAATTCCGGCTCTAGATCTTCGGCCAGATGCTCCAGCAATCTGTCGCCGTGGCGCGACCTGTCGTCATCTGGAAAATCTGCCAGAATCTCAATCAACTTGTGGATGATAGTACCGCGCCTGCGCGGGTCTATACCGGCAAACGCATCGTCCGGGGCGGACCCGGCTGAAATATGGTCCAGGTCATCACCGATTCGCGACGGTGCCAAAGTATCGACTACCGGCGCTTGCGCCGGTGGCGGCAACAGTGACACAGATAGAGGATGTTTTTCTTCAACAGGAATTGCCGCTGGAGCATCGCCAGCATCGAGCTTCACATAGGGCACGGGTCTGGTGAACCGTCGCACGATTTGGCCATCAGCCGTTTCATGCTCGCTCAAATCTCCGTCAAGACCTGTTTCAATCAGGCTGTACCAGCAATCGTCGGGTTGTTTTTTCTTGCCTATATGACCGCAAACATAGAGCCGGTCCCTGGCCCGGGTCATGGCCACATAAAGTAGCCGGTTCTGCTCTTCCATATGCTTTTTATAAGCAGCATCCTTTATCGCCAAAACCGTTTCGGGCAAATCTTCGGCCTTGCCCGGTGCCCAGAACAATCCGGCGGGACTGTTTGCGGTTGTGTCTTTTGGCTCCAATTTCAAAATCTGACCGACAAATTTTTGATCCGGAATACCGCAGGTATCAGGCAGAAACACGATGGGAGCCTCCAGCCCCTTGGCGCCATGCACAGTCATGATCCGAACCTCTTCAGTAATCTGATCCATCGAGCGCTTGATCTCCTGGCTTTGGGCGCGCATCCAATGGACAAAATTTTGCAAGCTTGGGGTCGCACCCTGCTCGAATTTGAGCGCCAGATTAAGAAATTCATCAATCGCATCGTGGGCTTCTGGCCCAAGCCGGGCGATCAGTTGCCTCCGCCCGCCAGCGCCGAGAATTTTGGCAAAGAATGAATACGGCGTATGAAAATCAGCCGGCGCCAGCCACCCGGCCAGCCTGGCGGCATAGGCTATATATGGCTTGTCGTCGGCGCGGGCTTGCAAAGTGCGCCATAAACTTCCCCGGCGATTATAGGCAAGCGCGTAAAGATTATCTTCACTGGCGTCGATCAGGGGGCTGCGCAGCAGGGTGGCGAGGGTCAGATCGTCTTCTGGCAGGAGAACAAAATCTGCCGCCAGCAACAGGTCCATAACCGCCAGATGGGTTTGTAATACAAGCCTGTCGGCACCTGCCACCGCCACGCCCTTTTCCCGTAGCGCCCGGATCAGCGGTACCACGATATGGGTGCGGGTGCGCACGAGAATCAAAATATCTCCGGGCGTGATTTTTTCTCCGGTGGCGGCGATTTTTTCGCCATTTTTTAGCCAGCCGGAAATCCGCTCAGCTATTTTTTCCGCCAGTAGGTTTGGAGAACTTCCCTTGCTCACTCTGTCGAGCGGCGCGTCCCAGGCATCCGGTTTTTCCAGGGCATCTGATTGGGTAACTGGCCAGATCTCCACCAGCCCGGGCTCGTCTTTGCGATAAGCTGTATGGCTGACCGGATCATCGCCGCTGGTCAAGCCAACGCGAGCCAACCCGTCGGCAAAAACCTTGTCCACCGCCTCCATGATTGCCGGGACCGAGCGGAACGACAAATGCAGTCCGATTTTTTCCCAATTCTGTTCTGCCGCCTTCACCTTGCGGGCAAAATAGCGGCGCATCTCATCGAAACGCGCCGGTTCGGCGCCCTGAAACGAGTAAATCGACTGTTTTTCGTCGCCAACCGCAAATATGGTTCGCCCGCGTGCCCGTGCGCCAAACCCGGCCTGCGCCTCTTCGGCAAGCAGGCGGACAATTTCCCATTGCTCGGGGCTGGTATCCTGAGCCTCATCAACAAGGATATGATCGATGCCGCCATCCAGCTTGTACAGCACCCAACTGGCCGCATCCGAGCGCCCCAGCAGGCGCAGGCTATTCTCGACCAGGTCGCGATATTCAAGCTTGCCCGCCGCCACCTTGCGGTTCTGATACTGGTCCATGACCTGCAGGCCAAATGTGAACAGCGACCGCGTTCCTGCCATCAAGCGCGCACCTTTCAGCCGCTCGACAGCTTCAAAAACCCGCTGTTTTTCCCGGTCCAGCATGTCCGCAAATTCGGGATAAGGAACCGATATCGTTTTTGTCACTGACCGGATTCGTGGCTGCCCGTCATTTTTCAAAAATATTTTTTTGTAGAATTCTGCTATCTGTTCCACATCAAATGAATTTAATGCAGCATCAAGTTCATTACCCCTGTCATTGTCGGTTGAACTTCCCGTCCTGAACATTTTGATCGCCGCTGGCCATTCGCTCTGGGGCAGGATCGGCGAATTGATGATCTCGTCAACGATGGACGATGTGTCATCACCAGGCTCAACGCCAAGCCCGGCGGCGAGCCGATCAAGCGCCTGGTCCAGTCCGCCTGAAGTGCGCAGCCATGGACGTAAGTCACCTTCGCTACGAACGAGCTTATCGAGCAACGCCTCAAAGCTGCTATCGGCCAGCTGCGCCACCAGAGCGCCCAGCGCCATGGCAATTTCGCCATCGGGGTTTTCCAGCGCTTCGCGGATCACGTCGAACTGGGCTTCTTTCAGCATCACCGCCTTTTCGCCGTCATCGATCACTTCGAAATGTGCCGGGACGTTGGCTTCGAGGGGGAATTGGTGCAAAAGCCGTTCGCAAAAGGCGTGGATGGTCTGGATTTTCAACCCGCCAGGGGTTTCCAGCGCCCGCGCAAAAAGCGTGCGGGCCTTAGCCATCTCTTCCTCCCCGCTCGCCGGATGTCCAATCGTCTTCAGTTCAGCCGCCAGTTGTTCGGGGCTGGCTGTAGCCCATCCGGCCAATTGACCAAAGACCCGGTTCTGCATTTCGGCGGCCGCCGCCCGGGTAAAAGTCAGACACAGAATAGAACCCGGATTGGTGCCGCCAAGCAGCAGGCGCACGACCCGGTCGGCGAGGACAAAAGTTTTGCCAGCACCCGCATTGGCGCTAACCCAAACCGACCCGGCGGGGTTGGCGGCCTTGGCCTGTTCCGGCATGCGCGTCAAAATTTTGCTCATGCCTCGCCCTCCCCGTTGATCCATTCCTGGACCCTGGCCAGATGATCATAATTGCCAAAGCTCAATGTAAATTGCGGGCGCGGGCGTGAATGATACGGCATGATTTCATCGTCAAAAATTGCGATCAGCTGTTTTAGCCGGGCAAGCGCCTGAACGGCCTCGCCGCCGGGATCATCGCCGCCAATCAAACTGATCTTGCCGGGCGGCATGCGACCGGTCATTTCTATATAAGCCAGCTTGCGGATATCCGCCTGGAGCGAACTTTCAGTGGCAAATCCGCCTTCAAGCGCCATCGCCGCCTCCAAAAGCAATTGTGGGTTGAGCCCGGTTTTCGCCTGATTGGCAGAAGGCGCTTTGCCGGTCTTGTAATCATAGATCGAGATTTCACCATCCTCATGGAGATCGATCCGGTCGGCGCGGGCCTTGAGTGCAAACGTTCCGCCAGGAGACTCCCAACTGATTTCACCGGAAATTTCTCCGAATATTTTGACCACATTTTCCAGCAGCTTTTCATTCTCGGCTGCAAACCAGGGCGCGAGCCTGTCGAACCGGCTCATCAGAACCGCTTTGGTTTCTGGCGCGCCGGGAATAGCCCTCAATTGAGTGCGGGCAATCTCTCGCATCAGGCGGGTATTCTCGTTATTATCACCTGTCGTCCATTTTTCGGAAATTTCGTGCATGACTACGTGGATCCAGGTGCCGCGGCCGCGGGCATCGAAATTCATATCCAGAGGATCAAGGGGGTTTAATTTTAGAATGTACCGCGCGTAAATCGAATAAGGGTCGCGCACCAGCGTCTCGACCTGGCTGACCGATAATTTACGCGGTCGCGCTTCGAGCGGTGGTTTTGGTGCAGGCGCAGAGACCGGCTTCCATTCATCCGGTCGGTCCATCTTTCGGGCCAATGCAAGCCATTTCTCAGCCCGTTGACGTGAAACAAGCGGCGCATCATCGTCTTGCCCGGCCTTCAAAATGGCTTCAAGGCGCAGCAACCAACGCGACGGAACGCTGGTGTCCCCATCAGATTTTGCCGCCCGGGTCAGCATTAGCTCGGGACACGCAAAAGCCTGAACAAAATCATGCGCCATCAGCGAGATGCGCCGCTCAGGCGAAGACAGGCCAAGGTCGTCCCGCATGGCGCGTGATAACCATGGATCGTTGGTCACCTCGCCCGGCCAGGTGCCTTCGTTCATGCCGCCAAGGATGACGCTGTCTACTTGCAACAGACGGGCTTCGAGAAGCCCCCAGATATGGATACGTGGATGGGCAGGAACGCGGCTGCGGACCTTCACCTGACCGGCAAGGGATTTGAACAGCCCGGCATATTCATGATGGTTGGCGCACCAGCTATCCGGGGCCAGCTTTATCAATTGCGTAAATAATCGCTCCAATGCTTCCCCGGCTTCATGACCAAATAAAGTTGGTAATTCATCCGGCGCGGTCGCGGCGAAGGCCAGACAGGTGTCGTGATGGGCCAGTAATTGAGCGTTGATATTTGCATCGCCAACGGGATCAACATCGATTTGTCGCCATGGTTCAAGCGCGGTTTCCACTCTGTCGAGAAGTTTAGAGATTGCAGCATGATCAGCATCAGGCAGTATTTTCTGGCCCTTCGCTGTTTCCTGTACGGCAGCGATTTTCAATGCTTCCCGCAAACCGGAAAGACCAGGTTCCGGGCGTGGTCCACGCAATATCCAGCGCTCCATCAGCCGCGCAGCACGTCGGATATCCGGCCCCTTGGTGCCAAGTGTACAGAGCGGATGTTTCAGAAGCGCCAGTAAAGGTACAGGCGCGAGGTTCGATATCAGTGCTTCAACAACAAGAGAGGTGAAAATTCCGGGCGGCGTTGCGGTTAGCGAGGTGCCGGCGGAATCGTCAACAACGATATCCCAGCGCTCCAGTTCCGCCATCACCCGACGCGCCAGATTGCGGTCCGGCGTTATAAGCGCAACAGATCGCGCGGGGTCCTCGACCACCGAGCGGATTTTCAAAGCAATCACCAGTGCTTCTTCCTGCGCAGTCGCGGCTTCGATCCATATCAATCCGTCTTCGGCAGGGCCAAGTTTGGTGATCGCGCTGACAAAATCTTCGTCGCCCCAATGCGCGGTCGTCATTTCCGGTTGCATGGCGAGCGCGATCAAATTGGTGCGGGCTTTGGTAACATCGGGACCAGGGGCGCTTTCCGCCAGTTCAGGGATTTGATCCCTGGAAACCCCAAACCGGTTGATCAATTGTGCCAACCCGAATTGGGGATGAGACGGGGTTTTAAAAATCTCCCGCCATTCGTCGTCATCCGGTGCCTGATCCAGGCCGGGCAGCACAATTGCGCCAGCGGGAAGTTTTGAAATTGTGTGTAGCAATTCAGCCGTTGCCGGGATCGACCCCGTTGAACCTGCGGCGATGACGGGTTTTGTCGGTGCTACATTTTTGAGGCGAGCGGCTTCGGCCATGATCATTTGGTTGCGATATATGGAGCTGGAAGATTTGCCCAGTTCATTCAATATTGCTGGCCACGCGGTTGCGATGATCGACAGGAAATCAATGCTGATATCCCAAAATGCCGCGTGATTTTCCGGCACCAATTTGCCGAGACCGGCAATGTCGATGCCTTCCGTCTCAATCTGGTCCATGAGTCGCGCCAACTCCGCCGCCAATTTTACCGCAAGTGATTGAGGACCCGGCAGGGTTATGGTTTCGTCTTGTTCCAACTGCATGATGTCGGGTGCGGCACTGGCACACCATGTCTGGACCAATTGGGTCAACAGCAACAACCGGTGCATGGGATCAACGGGGGGTGGGAAATCGCCAGGCGTCGCCATCAGGTCCAAACCGGTATCGTCTGGATCAAACAACAATTCGGCCGGGTCAATATCGCCGAGCGCCCGGATGTCGGGTAACAGCATCGGTCGGCCGTCATTCAACTCGATCAGTGTCTCAGCAAAGGCGCGACAGGCCCGACGGTTCGGCAAATAGATAATGGCGTCCGCACGCGCGAACGGGTTGACGGGGTCAATATCAATGCCGGGAATGCGGTTTTCCAGAAAGGCCGCAGCAAGATTGCGCAAAAATCCGGTGCCGGGCGAGATTGTGAATATGCGCGGTTCGCTCATCGTCTCGCCCCGCAATGTGAATGTGCCTCAGTGGGAGGCCCCTTGCTCCGCCCCAAGCGCGCGCAATTGCACTTCAGCTTCGCTAATCGCGACCGGGGTTCCCACATGCATCCAGCTTCCTTCATGAACCAGACCATACAACCTCCCGGAATTAATCGCACGGTCAAACAATAAATTGAGCGAAAAAGCACCATTCGGGGTATCAGCAAAAATACGGGGATGGAGAATAGCCGTCCCCATATAGACCAGACCTTCATTGGTGCCTGTACCGGAAAGGCGTGATAAGCGGTTATCCGGCCCAAGCAGAAAATCACCCCGTCCGCTATATCCGCTGCTTTGCACGAGCGGGACCAGCAGCAGCAACATGTCCATCGCGGCATCGTCCCAAGTGGCGGCAAGCCGGTCCAGTGCCGGGGCGGATCGTTCCCACCAGATGGAATCTGAATTGAGCAGATAAAACGCTTTGTCACCAAAGAGCCTGAGCACTTTTTTGACCCCACCACCGGTTTCGAGCAATTCCGCGCGTTCGTCGGAAATCGAAATTTCCATATCATCCAGATTTTGCAGGTGCGCTTCCAGCATATCGGCCAGATAATGAATATTCACGATTACCTTTGAAATGTTCGCGGCCTTGAGCCGGGCAAGGGCGTGATCAATCAGCGCTTTGCCAGCAAGCGCCACCAGAGGTTTTGGCTTTGTGTCGGTCAGAGGTGCCATGCGGGTGCCCTTGCCGGCGGCCAGAACAATCGCGGTATCAGGCTTCATGAAGTCAGATCCCCCGCAAACATTTCCAGGTCGACCGCAAGTGCCTGCGGCAGATGAGTCCGGTACCAACTGGATAGATCGGCAAGGGCCGGATGCGCCAGATCCCGCGTAAGATAATTTGAAATGCGCGGCAAATGTTTCAGGTATGCGGGTTTGCCATCACGGCGTGCGAGGCGAATAAAAATGCCAAGGATTTTTGTGTTTCGCTGGGCCCCGAGTATGGCATATGCCCGCTTGAATTCATCGATCTGGAAATCAGACTGTGGTTGTGCCGAAGCAAGGTAGCGCGTCAGCAACCGGGCTTCCATATCCTCATCCACTGTAACCCGGGCATCTTGCAGAAGTGAAACGAGATCGTATGCCGGGTGACCCAGAACGGCATCCTGAAAATCGATCAGGCCGATACGATCAAGCCCTTGTCTTTCAGCCCGCCAATGCAAGTTTGGGGAATGAAAATCTCGCATTACCCAAACCGGCGCTTCGGTAGAAATGTGGCAGAATAAGTTATCCCATATTTTCAGGAATGAGCTGCGCTGTGCGGTCGTTGCGGCGATCCCGGTTGCTGCTGGCAGGAACCAGTCCAGCAGTAATTCCACCTCAATCAGGAACGCTTCATTGTCATATATTGGCACCTTGTAGATAGCGCCATCGTCGTCAGATACTGAGCTTGGCCAGAAAGTCCTATGCATGGCATTGAGTAGATCGGTAGCCACCTGATACCGTTCCTCAATCGGGTTTCCCGATGTGGCATCGATAATTGTTTCGGATCCGAAATATTCAAGTAAAATAAAGCCATTTACGTTATCATGGGCATAAATATCCGGCCCTGGAAATCCGTTTTCTGCCAATCCTCTGGCGATTGCGCAAAAAGCGTTTATGTCTTCCGCCAGATGGGCAATGTCACTATAGGTGCGGCCATCGCGGATTATCGGGCCGTCCGGTTGGGGGGGCGCGTTCATGAAAATCGCCTGTTCGCCTTCCAGAGAAAGTAATTCATACGACCGGGTTGACGCATCCCCGTGCAACAGGGTCCGTGCCGCATCACCCCATCCAGCACCAACAAGAAATTCATGGACGGCCTTCATCCGCACCAGCGCCGAGGTGCATTGTCCATGCCCGGTAATGTTGAATGTTCGGGCCTCAGAACTGGTCCCCATGGCGATCTGGATGTCGATACGATCATCGGCCAGGTGACCAGCCATATCGGGCCATTCGATCAGGGTGATTGTATCAGCAAGGGCATCTTCAAGACCCAATTCGTCAAGTTCATCGCGCCCTGACAAACGGTACAGATCGAAATGACTGAGAGGTCCGCGCGGGGTCTGATATTCCTGGATGATGGTGAAAGTCGGGCTCGGCACTTCGAGATTTTGATCTCCCGTGAGACCGCGCAACAGGGCCCGGGCAAAGGCGGTTTTACCGGCTCCCAGATCGCCCTCCAGGGTGATCAGAATTCCAGGCTTGAGCATTGGCGCCAATTTGGCGGCAAGCCCACCAAGCGCCGCCTCAAAATCAACGAGGATGCTCCAGGAGAAGGGGTCCGGATCGATTACCATCCGGGTCAACCTTTGAGGCCAGGGTCTTTCTGGGTGAGCGGAAACTTGCAGGTGAAAGTCGCACCTTTGCCGGGAACGCTGTTCACCACAACTTCGCCGCCGTGAAGCTCAACCAGATCCTTGACGATGGCCAACCCGAGGCCGGGTCCGCGATGGCCCTGGCCTGATGGATAAGTCTCGAATTTCTGGAAAATCATCGACATGGCGCGCGGGGCAATCCCCGGGCCCTGATCGGTCACCGAGAATATCAGAAAATTTTCCTGCCTGATGCACCGGACCAAAACTTCGTCGCCCTTTGAAGAATGCTCAACCGCATTTGCCAACAGGTTGAAGAGCACTTGCTGGACCCTTTTGCGATCAGCAGTGAAAGACACATCGCCCTCAGGGGCTTCAATTTTCAGCCCTACATCGGCCTGTCGGTACCTGTCCTGGACCCCAGCCGCCGCCGCTGCCATAACGCTTTCCGGATCAGCCGAAGACAGATCTAGTTCCATCGATCCGGCATCGATTGTGGCCAGATCCAGAATATCATCGACGATCGCCAACAGGGCGTTGGTCGCGGTTTGAATGTGATCGGTATATTCGCCCTGCTGCTTGTTCAATTTGCCACTTACCGGCAAGGCGAGCAGGTCGGCATATCCAATGATCGTATTCAGGGGCGCCCGCAACACGTAGGAAACGTGCTGGACAAAGCGACTCTTGATTTCGTCAGCCTCTTCAAGCGCCCGGT
This sequence comes from Hyphomicrobiales bacterium, assembly GCA_021775875.1. Lineage (GTDB taxonomy): Bacteria > Pseudomonadota > Alphaproteobacteria > Rhizobiales > NORP267 > NORP267. The sequence goes on from JAJFHA010000009.1 coordinate 104,224, forward strand.
TACGATCTTTCAACGCCTGCTCGGCTCTGAACGAATCGGTTACATCAGCAAAGGTCACCAGCGTGCTGCCACCCGGCAAGGGAACGGCCTTGCAATCAAACACACTGCCATCAGGGCGCTCGATCCGCGCCTCAAAGTTTTTTCTGACCTCGCCAAGTGTCGTGATTGTCCCGCGCAAGCCGTTCCAGAAAGCTTTGTCTTCGTGAAGGTCGTGGGCCCATCCAACGATCTTCTCGATATGTGGTTCCCCTTCAAGCTTGTCGGGCGCTATATCCCATATACGGGCAAAGGCCGGATTGAAAAGTTGCAATTTTCCCGAGCTTGAAAAAAGTGCAGCGCCCTCCTGTAAATTATCAATCGTCTCGCGCTGAATATTGCTCAGGGTATTGTTTTGGTTTTCAAGCTTCAGCTGACCAGTAACATCGTCATAAAGATAGATTGTGCCGTAAGGATGAGGGCCAGCAAGGATGCGAATCGATTGTCCCGACGGCAAATGCCAGAGCTGTTCCTGGCTTTCGTGATCGTCATTCGGCTCCAGCTGTCGTTTTTTCCATTTACGATAATTATCCGGTTCGGGCAGGCGACCATCTTCCCATAACCGGTCATATATCGCGCCAAGATGAGGCTTCTTTTCCAACCACGTCTTGTCGAGATTCCAAAGTCTGGCAAATGAGGAATTGAAAAATTCAAGATTGCCGTCAACGTCAAAACTCGCCACCGCGGTTTCAACCTGGTCCATGGTACGGGCATAAACCTCCACCAACCGGCCAAGATTGCTACGTAGCGCATCCCGCTCACTGGTATCCCGTGCCAACCCGATCACACCGCGTGAAAAGGGTACAGCCAGCACATCATAAGCCAGCGCACGTCCGGAAATTTCGATCGGGACGGTATCAGCAAATGATTGATCTTCGCCGGTTGCCTGGCTGATCCTGCTTTGAATATCAGCAGTAAACAAATTACGACTGGCGCTCACGGCGTCCTGCTGGTCTTCTGCGCCAACAATTGCAGCATAGGCGGGATTGACCCAATCCAGATTGTCTTCCGGGTTGCTGATCCAAACGGGCGCCGGAATTTTCGATAGAAGGGCGCGCGATGCTTCAACTTCGCGCTCAAGCACACTACACCGATGCTCCAAACTGGCATTTTTCTGTTCGGTTTTCGTGGCGCTGCGAAGGGATAGTAAAACCCGCCCTCCGGTTGTCAAACCTTCTGCCACCAGAGGCGTGCCGGTTTTTGTCACCAGATCAAGGATAAATGTCGCGCCATTATCTTGAAGAGTTTCAAGTCGCTTCGCCAATGTTTCAGCATCAGAAATTTCCAGCCAGCCATGATAAGCGACAATCCCGGCATCAGTTTCCGGAAAACCATCTATAAGTGCAGGGTTACCGAAGACGTCAGCCTCATCTCCGTCCCACACAATATTGACGGCGCTTTGGGCGGCGATCATGCTTTCGGCACGATCAAGCGCAGCCCGCAACTTGATGACTTCAGCGTTACCCGACCTGGATTGCAGGCGCGAGCGGCGGCGATTTTTGACAAAAACCGCACCTAGACCGGAAATTGCCAGCGTCAGGCCACCAATGATTGCAAGGCCGGCGAGATTGACGCTCCCCATATTTTCGAACAATCCTGTTGGGGGGGTGTCGCCCGTCGCGGCTGTGACCGGCAGGGTGCTGGCCATCAGGGCGACCAGGCTTGTCGAAGAGAATATTGAACGTTTCAATTGGTTTGAAAACGGAAAATGCCGCTGCAAAAACCGCCGATACACAGAATCGCGTATCATCCGGCTATGGTCCGGCATCGATAGAATCCCCTCGAACAAGCACCTCAAAAGATGCAGCTGATATCCTCGTATACTGTCGACAGCCTTTTGCCGTTGACAGAACGAATCACTTTCAACTTACCGATATTCGGCGAATCTGCCCACAGGAAAGGTGCAAAAACCAATATTTTCGCAAAGGTTTTTTAAGGCGGTCAAATGGTGCCGGGATAAATCCCGGCTCCCATCTTAGTAGCGATACGTATCCGGCTTGTAAGGGCCATCTTCGGCGACGCCGATATAGCTGGCCTGTTCGGGAGAAAGTCTGGAAAGACTGGCACCGAGCTTGGCAAGATGCAGCATGGCAACTTTTTCATCCAGGTGCTTTGGCAACACATAAACTTCGTTTTTGTATTTGCCATCATTTTCCCAAAGCTCAATTTGTGCCAGCACCTGATTGGTGAAGGACGCCGACATTACAAAGCTTGGATGTCCGGTGGCGTTGCCAAGGTTGACCAACCGGCCTTCTGACAACAGGATCATCCGGGTCTTGTCTGGAAATTCGATCATGTCGACCTGGGGTTTGACGTTGTTCCAGGGATAATTGCGTAGGGCTTCGACCTGAATTTCATTGTCGAAATGGCCAATATTGCAAACAATCGCCATGTCTTTCATGGCCCGCATATGATCGATGGTGATGATGTCCTTGTTACCGGTTGCGGTCACAAATATGTCAGCGCTATCAACCACTTCGTTCAGGTCACACACATCAAAGCCGTCCATGGCGGCTTGCAGCGCACAAATTGGGTCGATCTCGGTAACCACAACCCGGGCACCGGCACCAGCCAGGCTCTGGGCCGAGCCTTTACCCACATCACCGTATCCACAAACAACGGCAACCTTGCCAGCCATCATCACATCGGTGGCGCGGCGAATGCCGTCCACCAGAGATTCACGGCACCCGTATTTATTGTCGAATTTTGATTTGGTGACAGAATCGTTGACGTTGATTGCCGGGAAAGGAAGCCCTTCCTTTTTCTGCAATTCATAAAGACGGTGCACGCCGGTGGTGGTTTCTTCCGAAACACCTTTCAGATTGTCACGCAATTTCGTGAACCAACCCGGGTTTTTCTCCATCCGCGCCTTGATCGCCGCATACATCACTTCTTCTTCTTCGCTGCCCGGATTGGCAAGTACAGAAATATCGGTTTCAGCGTTGGCACCGATAATCACGTACATTGTAGCGTCGCCACCATCATCAAGAATGATGTTGGCCAGATCCCCCTCAGGGGATTCAAAGATAGCGTCTACAAAGCGCCAATAATCTTCATATGTTTCGCCTTTATGGGCAAAAACCGGTACACCGGAGGCCGCGATCGCTGCTGCTGCGTGGTCCTGCGTCGAGAAAATATTGCACGACGCCCAACGTACTTCCGCACCAAGCGCGGTCAATGTTTCGATCAGGGCAGCGGTCTGAATGGTCATGTGCAGGCAGCCTGCAATGCGCGCGCCTTTTAGAGGTTTTGTGTCGCCATATTCGGCACGGGTCGCCATCAGGCCCGGCATTTCAATTTCAGCGATATCAAGTTCGGTGCGGCCCCAGTTGGCCAGCGAGATATCAGCGATTGAATAGTCGTTCGAAGCAGTCATTGAATTTCCTCTTAAGCAAATGCGTCGTTTCGGCTGAGCCATTTCGACTTGATTGAATTTACAAATTCAAACTGGCGGACAGTGATGGCACCAAACAATACCAATCCGGCCACAATATCCCTCGCCAGAAAATCATTTTCGTGGCGATCATATAGCAGGAGTGAACAGCGCCATCAACAAAGATATAAAGAATTCTTTATATCACTTTAAGAGAGATTTATTCTTCGTCAAACGCATCTTCGATCAACTTCACCAGAGCCGCCATCGCAGCCTCTGCTTCCGGCCCGTCAGTGGTGATCTCGATAGAGCTCCCCTTGGCGGCGGCGAGCATCATCAGGCCCATGATCGAGGTGCCGCCGACGGTCTGGTTATCTTTGGATACAGATATTTGCGCATCAAAATTCTCGGCACAACGCACAAATTTGGCCGACGCCCGGGCATGAAGACCGCGTTTGTTGCAAACCATCACGGTACGGCTGAGCGGCCCCAAAGACGGTTCGGAATTTTCCGGAGATTGATCTGACGTCACAGGTTTGAACTCACTGGCCTGACAGGACCTGGCTGGCAATATTGATATATTTCCGCCCGGCTTCCTGGGCCTGCATAACGGCGTCTTCCAGATTGGCTTCGCCCCGCACACTGGCAAGCTTGATAAGCATGGGCAAATTGACACCAGCTAACACTTCAACCTGGAGATTTTCCATGACCGAAATTGCAAGATTTGAAGGGGTGCCGCCAAACATGTCGGTCAGCAATATAACGCCGCCACCGGTATCAACGCGCTCAATCGCTTTCACAATTTCGGCACGGCGCTGTTCCATATCATCATCAGGACCGATTGATACGGTTTCAACATTCTCTTGCGGTCCAACCACATGCTCCAGCGCCGCCCTGAATTCTGCAGCCAGCCGTCCGTGGGTAACCAGAACAAGCCCAATCATGAAATCTCCTACCGCCCCAGCCGTTGCCGGTCTCACCATTCCGGGTTGCGATCTTCATCATTGAATATTTAGGGCACCTGATGCAACAGGCTATCCACACCTTTGGTGGAAAGGGTGTCCGGCAGATAGTTGTTTTCCGCAAGCCGGGCCATGGCGACCATGATAAGGGCGAGGGTGCCGGGTGCCCGTGCATCAAGCGTCAATCGCGCCAGACTAATCCCCGCAATATTGGTCATGAGCGCTTGAGGATTGGGTAGGCGAACCAGCTCTTCCCTGTTTTCCACAAGATCCACCACCAGCCCGGCAATGGCCTGTCTTTCATAATCTTCGCGGAAAATGCCGATGCCAGCATGCTCCCTCAGTCCGCCAATTTGTAGCGGTGCACTGAGAATAAGCCGCGTCCCCGCGGTTTCAATTTTGGTTTGGTCATCGGCAACCATGCGTGCAAACCGTCCTTCAAGCCTGGCAGTATGGAGCAACGCGCCGGCAAATCTCGACTTGCCGCTTCCCGTTGGCCCACGCAGCAACAAGGCTCTCGGGCCAATCAACAGGCAGGTGCCATGGATCAGTTTGCTATTGTCAGGTTTTTGCAATGAGACAATCTGGCTCGTGTCCGCGGTCATCGGGACTATTTCCTGTCAAGCACAGGCAACCGCACAATGAAGCGGGCGCCAGAAATTTCATCCTGTGATCTCTTGCCGTCTGGTTTCCAAATATCTCTATTTTCTGCACGAATGGTGCCTTTGTGGCTGGCTATTATTTGCTCGGAAATACTGAGACCCAGGCCTGAATGATCGCCGAACGCATCTTCAGCGGGCCGGTCGGTATGGAACCGGCTGAAAATCCGCTCTAGATTTTCCGGATTGATCCCCGGTCCGTTATCCTCGACCCGGATTTCAATCATGCCGCTTTGGCGCTCAGCACTGACACGGATATGATCGCCTCGGGCGGAAAAAGTCAGGGCGTTGCTCAGCAGATTGTCAATCACCTGTCCAAGACGGCTGGCATGACCATTGACCTGAAAGCCGTTGCGGGCAGAGGTATCCTTGATATCCAGATCAACAACAACGCCGCTCTCTTCCTGTCTGGAATTTGCCACATCGACAACTGCTTGCAGAAGTCTCCGGATATCCACCGGTTCGGCATCGGCAAGGGCTAGCTCTGCATCCAGCCTGGATGCGTCGGAAATATCGCTGATCAGACGATCAAGGCGTTTTATGTCGTGTAGAATAATTTTGGTGAGCCGGGCCTTGTCATGATCGGTTTTAGCTAGCGGCATGGTTTCAACTGCGCTTTGCAGTGATGTAAGCGGATTTTTCAATTCGTGAGACACGTCGGCCGCAAAGCTCTCAATCGCTTCAATCCGGCGATACAAGGCGTTGGTCATTTCCCGCAACGCTCCCGACAGGTCGCCAATTTCGTCCTGGCGGTGGGTGAAATCAGGGATCTCTTCCCGCGCCTTGATGGAGCGCCGCACCCGGTCGGCACCAGCGGCAAGCCGATGCATGGGTCCGGCAATGGTGCGGGCCAACAACATCGATAAAATTATAGAAATTCCAGCAGCCACCAAAAAAACGCGCAGAATACCAAACCGTTCGGCGCTGAGCACGGCATCAATATCACCACCTCGTGTCGAGAGCAGAAGAACCCCAAGCACGGTACGGAAACGCCGCACAGGAACCGCGACGCTAACCAGCAACTCACCATGATCATTGACCCGGACCATGACGCCTTTTGATCCTGTAAGGGCGGCGGTCACTTCCGGATACCCAAGACCATTATCGGGCCCAAGCTCCTCATAAAGGGGTAAATCACCGCGCCGCAACCAAACCATGAAACTACGCCACACCCGGTCATACCAACTCACATTGTCAGTGCTGATTTCGGGTAGATCGTAACGCAGTATTTCACCTCGCGAATAGAGATTGCGCGAATCCAGAATAAGCGAACCGGCATCATCATAAATTCGCGCTCGGGTTCCTGTCGGTAAAATCAGATGGCGCAGAACCGGGGCAATCTTCGCCGGGTTGATAGGAAATTCGAGAGCATCAAATTCATCGACCGGTGACAGGCTCTGCCCGGTTTCCAGTTCCAGCAACCGGTCAGGGTCGATGGTGATCGTATTGGTTTCAACCGTTGCTGAAGCTGCGATTGCAGCCGCAATAATTTCGCCCTGGGTAAGCAGGCTTTCTTCCCGCGCATCAATCAAACCTTCGCGAAACTGGTTCAAAAACAGGATACCGGTCATCAAACCAAACAGGGCAAGCAGATTGAGAAACAATATCCGCCGTGAGAGAGAAGAAAAACCGTATCGCGCAAGGCTCTGCGCTTGGCGGCCAAACCAGCGAAAAATCTGGCTCCACCAGGGGCGGACAATACGCTCCGCTTTACTTTCCCAAGACCGGTTGGTCTCTACGGCCATCTTTACCCCATGCCCGGTATGCCGGGCATGGCCCGGAGAATGATCAGGCTCCTGGTTCCTTGAACTTGTAGCCGACCCCATAAAGAGTCTCAATCACGTCAAAATCATTATCGACAATTTTAAATTTTTTGCGCAACCGTTTAATGTGGCTGTCGATGGTACGGTCATCCACATAAACCTGTTCGTCATAAGCGGCGTCCATCAGCGTGTTGCGGCTTTTCACAACCCCGGGGCGCTGGGCCAAGGAATAGAGAATCAAAAATTCAGTGACTGTCAGGGTCACATTCTGGTTCCGCCAGGTACAAGCATGGCGTTCAGGGTCCATACAGAGCGGTCCGCGCTCCAGAACCTTGCTGTCATTTTCAGGGGTCTGGCTGGCCTCGCGGGGATTGGCCCGTTTCAAAACCGTCTTAACCCTCTCAACCAGAAGGCGTTGGGAGAAGGGTTTGCAGATAAAATCATCTGCACCCATTTTAAGCCCGAACAATTCGTCGATCTCTTCGTTTTTCGACGTCAGAAAAATTACCGGCAATTCGGAATCTTTACGAAGACGCCGCAACACTTCCAGCCCGTCCATGCGCGGCATTTTGATATCCAGTACCATCAAATCCGGTGGATCAGATTTCGCTGCTGCCAGAGCATTGGCCCCATCGGTATAGGATTTCACCTTATAACCTTCTGATTCAAGGACCATACTGACCGAAGTCAGGATATTCTTGTCGTCATCAACCAGTGCAATCGTCGGCATCGCCGCTCCAATTCTGTATGCTGCCCAGTTTCGTGCTAAATGACCCGATATGAGCTTTTCATGGGCAAATTGTGGCAAACCTGATTTGTGGCAAACATGGTGTTTAATCATAGCGGTGGAAAGACGTGACGTCATACTTTTTTCAACTCCCGGTAAATGGCAGCCTTTGGAGGTAAACGAATGGACGTGGATATCAGCGCCGCGATAGCAACAACCAAATCATTGTTAGACCACGCGGTTTATGCCCGTTTGGCCACGGGGGACGCTGAAAATGGACATCCATTTGTCTCATTGGTGGCGATCGGGTTTTCAGTTGACCGGGCGCCGCTAACCCTGATTTCGAGCCTGGCAAGACATACCCGAAATTTGCAAACCGACGGGCGGGCGAGCCTGTTGTTTGAAGAAACCAACGCCAACGAAAAGGATTTATTGGCCAGAGCTAGGGTTACGCTTGTTGGTTCCATGCAACAAGTTTCCGATCAGGCGGCATTGGAACGGTTCATCGCCTCCCAGCCCCAGGCAAAAGTCTATGCGGATTTCAGAGATTTTTCCCTTTGGCAGATGGACATCGAGGAAGCTTATCTGGTTGCTGGGTTTGGCAGGATCGCCTCGATTCCTGGCATTAACCTGTTGTCCTGAAAAATCGAAATTAAGCAACCTCTGGATTCCCCGTGACGAGATTGGTCAAAGGTCTTATGGTGATGGCGTATCGGCTCCATTAGGGTCCGGATTCAATTGTGGAAAGATCGGCAAAAGACGTGAATTTCTGCCGTCATTATGCCCAATATGGCGATCAACCTTAACCAATCCAAGAAACGCGGAATAAAAAAAATGATTTCAGGACCCGCAGGGCTTTCCGGGAGGAAACATTGAAACAGACAGGCATCTTTAACAGCGCTGCCGGGGCAGACCTGTTTGGGCTGGATAATCTGGGGTCCCTGAGCTGGAACCAGACGGCACCGGATCTTTACCAGACCGCGATTGAGCGTGGCGAAGGTCAAATCTCGGCGGGCGGGCCTTTGGTGGTTATCACCGGACAACATACCGGGCGTTCTGCCAATGATAAATTCCTGGTGCGTGACACCGCCAACGAAGAAATTGTGTGGTGGGATAATTGCGCGTCGATCACCCCTGATCAGTTTGAAACCCTCCGCAAAGATTTTCTGGCTCACGCAGAAGGCATGGACCTGTTCGCGCAGGATTTATACGGCGGCGCCGACCCGGCCTACCGCCTGCCGGTCCGCATCTATACCGAATATGCGTGGCATTCGCTTTTTATCCGCCACATGCTGCGCCGCCCGGAAGTGAGCGATCTTGCATCTTTCTCACCTGAAATGACAATCATCGATCTGCCAAGCTTCAAGGCTGATCCGGAACGCCACGGCACCCGCACCGATACGGTGATTGCCTGCGATTTTGAAAACGGCATCGTCCTGATCGGCAACACCTCGTATGCTGGCGAGATCAAGAAATCTGTTTTCTCCTACCTGAATTACCAACTGCCCGCCAAAGGCGTCATGCCCATGCATTGCTCCGCCAATGTAGGCGACGCTGACGATTCAGCAGTATTTTTCGGGCTTTCCGGCACCGGCAAAACAACCCTCTCGGCCGACCCGGACCGGACCCTGATCGGCGACGACGAGCATGGCTGGTCGGATACTGGATTGTTTAATTTTGAAGGTGGCTGTTACGCCAAGACGATCCGCTTGTCGGCGGAAGCCGAACCCGAAATTTTTGCAACCACCCAGCGGTTCGGGACCGTGCTTGAAAATGTGGTGATCAATCCAAGAACCAGAATTGCGGATTTTGACGATGCCAGCCTGACCGAAAATGGTCGCTGCGCTTATCCGCTTGACTATATCCCGAATGCCAGTGCCACCTCACTGGCGCCCAATCCGCAAAATGTCATCATGCTGACAGCGGACGCCTTTGGGGTAATGCCGCCAATCGCCCGGCTGACGCCGAGCCAGGCCATGTATCATTTCCTCTCCGGCTATACCGCTAAAGTGGCCGGCACTGAAAAGGGCATGGGGAATGAGCCGCAGGCGACCTTCTCAACCTGTTTCGGAGCGCCCTTCATGCCGCGTCATCCGAGTGTCTATGGCACTCTGTTGCGCGATAAAATTTCGAAAAACGACACCACTTGCTGGCTGGTAAATACCGGTTGGACCGGCGGCGCTTATGGTGAAGGGGAGCGGATGCCGATCAAGGCGACTCGCGCGCTTCTGGCCGCCGCATTGGATGGTAGCCTGAACAATGTTGAAATGCGCACTGACCCTAATTTTGGTTTTGAAGTACCGGTCGAAGTGCCGGGAGTTGATACCAGCATTCTCGATCCCAGAGAAACCTGGTCCGATCAGGCCGCGTATGACACCCAGGCCCAGAATTTGGTACAGATGTTTATCAACAATTTCGAAAAATTTGAGACCTATGTCGATCCTGACGTGCGCGATGCGGCACCCATAATTTCAACCGCAGCCGAATAGCCATCTCGGAGCCATGACCAAAGCGAAACGTCCAAGAGGGGCGGTGGCAGCGGGGCACAGGCTAACAGCAGAAGCCGCCGCTAATATCTTGCGTGAAGGCGGCACAGTTTTTGATGCAGCCATTGCCGGCATGTGGATGGCCTGCGTAGTTGAGCCGGTATTATCTTCAATCGGCGGTGGTGGGTTCCTGATGGCCCGCGAGGCCGGCCAGCCTGCCCGCCTGGTAGATTTTTTCACTCATACGCCGCGCCGGTTTCGACCCGTGGATGAAATTGAGTTCGAAGCTGTTCACGCAGATTTTGGCCCCACCACTCAGGAATTTCATGTTGGACTCGGAGCCAGTGCCACGCCCGGCTTCGTGCCCGGCATGTTTGCGATCCACGAGCAATTTTGCCGTTTGCCGATGAACCGGCTCGCGGAGCAAGCTTTTGAAACAGCCTGCTCCGGATTTGAAATCACGGCCTTTCAGGCCTTTTTGCTGGAAGTGGTATCACCCATCTACAAATGGAGCGATCCGGCCCTGGCATTATTTGCACCAGACGGAGCATTGCCAAAATCTGGTGAGATATTTCGCAACCCTGACCTTGGTAATGCGTTGGAGGCGATTGCACGGGAAGGATTGCGGATTGCCACCGAAGGCGAAATTGCCCAGGCAATGCTGACGGATGCGGATGCTGGGTGCTTGCGGGCAAACGATCTGGCTGCTTACCGGGTCGAGACCCGCGCCCCACTTCAGACAAGCCTTGAAGGCAACAATCTTGCCCTCAACCCGCCGCCTTCCTGTGGCGGGACATTGATTGGCTACATGATGGCGCGAATCGGCATAAACACTTCTGACGACCCGGCAATTGTCGCTTATGCAAAAGCCATTGCTGCAACCGACGCCAAATGGCGTCAGGCCAAATGCAACATCAATACTTTTACCGGCAATGCCACCGGTTCTGATCACAGCAATGCCAGCCGCGGCACCACCCATATCAGCATTGTCGATGCCGATGGCAACGCCGCCGCGATTACCGTTTCCAACGGCGAGGGCAATGGCCGGATCGTGCCGGGGTGCGGTTTCATGGTGAACAATATGCTGGGTGAAGAAGATCTCAATCCGGGCGGACTTTACAAATGGCGCGAGAATATTCGCCTCGCCTCAATGATGGCACCAACTATCGCCACCCGGTCCAACCAGATGGTTGCAGCGCTTGGGTCTGGGGGCTCAAACCGGATCAGATCGGCCTTGTTTCAGGTTATGTGCAGGCTGTTTCGCGAGGGCCTGTCAGTAGAAGACGCGATCACTGCCAGCCGCACCCACGTGGAACACGGCCATCTGGAATTTGAAATACCGCCCGAAGAAGGTGACCGCCTTCAACTGGAAGCCGCCTTCCCCGAACACAGATTATGGGCCGAACCAAACCTGTTTTTCGGCGGCACCCACATGGTGCGCCTCAACGCCGAAAAAGGCCTGGAAGCCGCCGGTGACCCGCGCCGCAGCGGAGTCGCGATACTGGTCTAGTTTTCGGGCTGATCGGTAGACGCGCAGTTAATCAAACAGTCGAGCAAGGATGCTAATTCTATCTTTTGCATCTCGGATAGATGATCCCCAAATATCTCGTTCATTGCGGCCCCATAGACCGGCCACATTTTGTGGCGAACGGTTTTCCCGGCGCGGGTGATGGAAACCATCTGTCCGCGCCCGTCTTCTTTATGTGCTTTACGGTGAATGAAGCCCGCCTTTTCGATCCGGTCGAGCAGGCGCGAAAGGTTATATTGCGCCAACAACAAATCCCGCTCCAGTTCAAAGGGCCGCAATCCGTCATCCCCTGCGCGCTCAAGCTCCAGCAACACATCGTACCAGGTAAGCGGTGGCAGGTTGGCGGCCTTCAACGCCGCCTCCACATGGGAAAGCAGCAGATGCTGGGACTTCATCAACCGCACCCAGGCCCGCATTGTCATTTCGTTCGGCGTTTTTTTCATATGCGACAATCGCATATTCATGCAATTACATCAAGCTTGACATTCTGCCTGTCAAACCAATATACATGCATATGCATTTATAAATTGTACTGCCAAATTGGCAGGAGACCAATCATGACGACAGAAAAACTGACATTGATCAGCCACCATCTATGCCCCTACGTTCAGCGCGCCGCAATCTCATTGACCGAGAAAAACATTCCGTTTGACCGGATAAATATCGATTTGGCGAACAAACCGGATTGGTTCAAAAAGATCTCGCCGCTCGGCAAAACACCTTTATTGCTGGTTGGTGATATGGCGATTTTTGAAAGCGCCGTTATCCTGGAATATCTTGAAGATGCGATGCCAAACCCGTTGCATCCGACGGACTCGCTTGAACGGGCCTTGCACCGGTCATGGATTGAATTCAGCTCGTCTGTCTTGAATGACATTGGCAGTTTCTATTCAGCTGCGACGCCTGAGATTTTGCAGGAAAAAGCAGACAGCCTGGCAATCAAGCTTGATCAGCTCGAACAACGTCTCGGTCAAGGCCCATGGTTTGCGGGAGAAAACTTCTCCCTTCCGGACGCAGCCTTCGGTCCGGTTTTTCGCTATTTTGATGTATTCGACAAAATCGCCGATTTTGGCATTCTGGCAAATAAGCCCTTAGTTTCCGATTGGCGGGAAAAATTGAAACAGCGCCCCTCAATCCGCGATGCGGTCGCGCCAGATTATGAAGCGAGGCTTTGGATATTTCTTGAAGTCCGCAATTCAGCTTTGACCAGGCTTATGGAAAGCCAATTGGCCACAGCGTAAAACGTCGAAGACCATGAACCTGATTTGGGTTCATGGTCGCTCCGGCTCTTAGTGAGCTTCGTCCCAATTGGCGGCAGCGGTGGCGTCAATTTGTAACGGTACATTCAAGAGAAGTGCTGGTTCCGGAGCTTTCACCATGATCTCTCTGGCAACCTGAATGACGCGATCGCATTCATTTTCCGGCGCTTCAAAGATCAATTCATCATGTACCTGCAACAGCATCCGGGCGTGCAGTCCAGCTCCTTCAAGGGCGGAGGGCATGCGCACCATGGCGCGGCGGATAATGTCTGCCGCCGATCCCTGGATCGGGGCGTTTATGGCGGCGCGTTCGTTGAAGGCGCGTTGCGCCGGGTTCTTCGCGCTGATTTCCGGATAATGGCACCGCCGTCCGAAAATCGTTTCCACATATCCATGGTCCCGGCAGAAGGTTTTAGTCGCGTCCATATAGTCGCGGATGCCGGGAAAGCGCTCGAAATAAGAATCGATATAATCCTTGGCTTCGGTACGCGAAATATTGAGTTGGTTGGCGAGGCCGAACGCGGAAATACCGTAAATGATACCGAAATTGATCGCCTTGGCACGTCGCCGCACCATCGGGTCCATGCCCTCAATTGGCGTATTGAACATCTCGGACGCGGTCATGGCGTGGATATCAAGCCCGTCGGCAAAGGCCTGACGCAGGGCCGGGATGTTAGCGATATGGGCCAGCACGCGTAGTTCGATCTGGGAATAGTCGGCGCTGATCAGCTTGTTACCGGCCTCCGCCACAAAGGCCGTGCGGATGCGCCGCCCGGCCTCTGAGCGAACCGGAATATTCTGCACATTGGGGTCACTGGACGAAAGCCTGCCAGTGGTGGTTGCGGCCAGCGAAAAGGACGTATGAACCCGCCCGGTTTCCGGGTTGATGAATGTGGGCAACGCATCTGTATAGGTGGATTTCAATTTCGCCAATTGCCGCCATTCAAGCAGTTTGGCAGGCAATTCATGCCCGGCGCCCGCGAGATCTTCGAGAATATCGGCGCCGGTAGCATACGCCCCGGTCGGGGTTTTCTTGGCACCCGGCAACCCTAGTTTGCCAAACAGGATTTCACCAACCTGCTTTGGTGATCCCGGATTAAACGGCTGCCCGGCAAGGCCTTCCAGCCCGGCTTCGATCTCCTTCAGTCCGGCTGCAAATTCCGCAGAAAGCCGCGCCAAAATCTGGCGCTCAACCTTGATCCCGGCGCGCTCCATATTCGCCAGAATTTGTGCCAAGGGACGCTCCAGCCGGGCGTAAACCGTCACCATGTTTTCAGCGACCAGCCGCGCTTTCAAAACCTGATAAAGGCGAAGCGTCACATCGGCATCTTCAGCCGCATAGGCGATTGCGATATCGAGCGGTACCAGATCAAAAGTGATTTGCTTTTTTCCGGTGCCTGCGACTTCTTTGAAAGGAATGGGGGTATGGCCAAGATATCTGACAGACATGGCGTCCATGCCGTGCGATCCGCGCCCGGCATCCAGTACGTATGACATCAGCATCGTGTCATCAAATGGCGCGATATCGATCCCGCAACGCGACATCACCAGCAGGTCATATTTCATATTCTGACCGACCTTCAAAACGCTTGGGTCTTCCAGCAGGGGTTTCAGACGGTCGAGCGCCGCGTCAAAATCGATCTGCTCGATTTCAGCCGGGCCTTCGAGCGCAAGGCCGTCGCTGGCGCGGTGAGCAAGCGGGATATAACAGGCCCGGCCCGGCGCGGTCGCCAAAGAAATGCCCACCAACCCGGCCTGCATGGCATCAAGCGATGTGGTTTCGGTATCAACAGCAATGACGCCGACCCGGTGGGCTTCCGCGATCCATTGGTCCAGATCGTCGAGCTTGGTGACGGCTTTGTAAGAGGCCGGGTCGATCGGCAAAGCAGGCGCTTCAGCCAGCCGTTTTGCCGCCAACGCATCCGGCGAATTTGTATCCGCATCATCGCCAACAGGCGTTCCTGCACCTTCAGCCGATTGCCCGGAACTGGCAAGCGCATTGGGCGTACCCGAAGCTGCACGAAAGGCCGGGTCCGCCGGAATAGAATCCAGGTCAGTATCAAGTGCGGTGGCCACGCGCTTTGTAAGGGTGGTAAATTCAAGCGCTTTCAGAAAGCCGATCAATTGATCCGCGACCGGTTCACGCACCGCCAGATCAGCAAGCGGCACTTCAATGGGTACGTCCTGGCGCAGGGTCACCAATTGATGAGAGAGGCGGGCCTGGTCTGCAAATTCGATCAGGCTGTCGCGGCGCTTGGGTTGTTTAATCTCATCAGCCCGGGCCAACAGGGTTTCCAGATCGCCATATTCGTTGATCAATTGCGCTGCGGTCTTGACCCCGATCCCCGGTACGCCCGGAATATTATCAACCGAATCTCCAGCCAGCGCCTGCACCTCGATGACTTTGTCTGGTGTGACGCCAAATTTCTCCATGACTTCCGGTTCGGCCATCAGGCGGTTTTTCATGGTGTCCAGCATCACCACCGACGGACCCACAAGCTGCATCAGGTCTTTGTCGGAGGCGACGATCTTAACGGTCGCGCCGGCGTCCGCTGCTTGCATCGCATAAGTCGCGATCAGGTCGTCGGCCTCAAACCCGATAAGCTCGACGCAGGCAATATTGAAAGCGCGTACTGCATCCCTGATCAACGCAAATTGAGGGATCAGGTCTTCCGGCGTTTCCGACCGGTTGGCCTTGTATTCGGAGTAAATTTCATTGCGAAAGGTGGCCCCGGACGCGTCCAGAATAACCGCAAAATGGCTTGGCTTGTCATCTGCCTGGCTGTCTTTCAAAAGCCGCCAGAGCATATTGCAAAACCCGGCCACGGCACCGACTGGAAGGTTATCCGATTTCCGGGTTAGCGGTGGCAGTGCATGATAGGCACGAAAAATATAGGAAGACCCGTCGACCAGATAAACATGGTCGCCGGGCAGAATCGGCTTGTTGGATGGATCGGACATGGGGGTCAGTATGACACCCGATTCTGCCCCAATCCATTTATTTGAAAAGTTATCCGCTATTCTGCTGGATAAACTTTCGCAGGCATTGCTGGCGTTCGGGATGTGAATAATGCCGGGCGTTCAAACAAAAATCTGAGCGGGGTCCGCTTCACAACTAGGTGGAGCAGCACCGGACCAACCACGCCCGCTGCGGTAACGATCAGCGAAATCAGGCCGGAATCAGTGATGATGCCGGTCTTGATCAGGATAATTCGCGACGCCGCCATAAAGACAAAGAAAGCCAGATAAATAACGATCGAATGTTCGCCGCAATAGCGCAGCCAATTCATGAAGGGGATGCGCGCGAATAATATAGCCAGCGCAATCACCGCCGCGGTGCCTGCAAACCCCAGCGCCAGGCTCAAGCCCGGCAAAACCGCAAAGCCTGCAAATACCAGATAGCCGTTGACCAACGCCCACAATCCGAGCCCGCCAAGAAGGGTCGCAAAATGCCGCGCACCGAAATTTTTGGCGATCGTAAACACATGGGGTGCCAGAATAAAGCCGGTATAGAAATAGACAAAGCGTGAGGCAAATTCATCAGCGACAACCCATCCGGTATGAATTTTCAGCGATTCCAGCAATGCCGCCGCCAACCATACAAGGACGACCGGGACCCGCTGCACCAGTTTAGTGACCACAAAAAACACAGCCAGCAGATAGATGAACCAGAGCGTCCCGAAGGGTTGAACAAAGCCCTGGAAGTAGAGCAACAAGGCATCTGTCATGCCATGTTCGGCGATCATACTGGGCCCTTTGAGACCGAACTGGATCGTCATCCAGAGGATGTAAAAGTAAGCGAAATGGACCAGTTTGGTATCCAGATATTCCCGCCACGGCTTGTTGATCCGGGCTGCCAGAAACAGCCCGGAAACCAGAAAGAAATCAGGCATCCGAAACGGCCGTGCCCATTCAATAAATCCGTGCAGCCAGCTGGTTTCACCCAAAGCCACTTCAACCCCAAGTGTCGAATGCAGCATCACCACCAGGATGATACAAATCCCTTTGGCGTGATCAACCCAATCGACCCGTTGTTTCGCTTGCAGGTTTGTCTGACCCGGCATCGCAATCTCCTTATTCGCCCCAAAACGGAACAGGAATTATTTTCGATCATATTTACCGGGAAAAGGTGCAAATTGTATTCCATCCGGCCCAACGGCCCCGAGAGACTGCATTTGTGGCTAACAAAAAGAAAATACACGAACTTACGCCGCAAGCCCGTTTCCACCATTGCAGCAAATCCCCACCTCAGCTATATCTCCGCCACCATTAAGCGGCACCCGTAGCTCAGCTGGATAGAGCGCTGCCCTCCGAAGGCAGAGGTCACAGGTTCGAATCCTGTCGGGTGCGCCAATGATTTTGAGGGTTTAATGGTTTTTATTTTTTGCGATATTGCAAAAATAACAACTAGCAACCACCGGGACGCCGTTAGCCTGCAACTTGAAGGAAACGTCCACCCACCAATCGTGGATTTATTCAAGTATTGGCATACCATTTTGCCTGGGCCGGGAAGGGCGTCCATACCATCAGGGGAACCTGACCAAGATGGCCACGGCATTGATAATTACGTGACCAACTTGGACGCCTTGAGGGGCAAGGTCGCGGGACAGACATTCGGACGGAATATGCTGAGAGGCCTTGGTAGGCGCACTTGCCACTCATGGTTTAAGCCCGCGCGGTCGGACGGGCAGAAACGCGGTCCCACCAGGCGTTAAGGTTGGTCAAGTCTTCCGGTATGGGCATTTTTAGAGCGGCTTTGGCCATAACAAAGGCACTCTGGGCGGTAATGTCAGCGACGGTATAATCGGCGCCAGCCAAATAGTCTTTTCCGTCTAACTCTTTGTCTAGCCAAGTCATGCTCTGCTCGACCTGGGTTTTAACAAAATCGGCCCAGGCGGGAACCTGAGTCCGACGGCCTTCCCACATCTTTCCGGTATTTAAAAAAATGCTGATGATGGGCAGCAGGAATTCTAACTCGGCGCGGCGATGCCACATTTCTACCTGAGCGCGCTCCAGGGGTGTGCGCCCCATCAGGCAGGGCTCAGGGTGGAGTTCTTCCAGGTAGCGGCAGATGGCCCCTGATTCGGCAATGCAAGTGCCGTCATCCAATTCCAGTACTGGCATTGCACCCAGGGAATTTTTCGCGAGATACCAAGGCTCTTTGTTCTCATCCTTCATCATGTCAACGACCTGGGTCGGAATCTCTATTCCTTTTTCGGCCATAAAGATGCGCACACGACGAGCGTTGGGTGAGGCTGGGAGGTCATAATATTTCACGGTTCTAAATCTCCAATCCGGTGTTGGTTCCTGGTCTGACGCTAGCAAGCTGTACCTGGTGTCATCGGGCGATTCTACAATCCAAAGTGACAGCGGTCGACTGTAGAAAATATTAGTCTGATACAATAGGTTGAGAGAGCGATGGTAGTTGAACTTGCCGCCTTCAATACCGGCAACCGCTCAGGGAGTTTGAAAAAGATGAAACCAGTCTGCATGGTAATCGGCGCCGGCGCAGGGATAGGAGGAAATGTTGGCAAACGCTTTGCGCAAGAAGGCTATCATGCCGTGTTGTGCAGGAGATCTGACCAACAAGGTCTCGACCGGTTGGTGAAAAGCATCGAGGATGAAGGTGGAACAGCCACAGGCTTTCTATTGAACGCTATCAAGCCGGACAGTATCGAAGATTGCATCGCCGCCGTCGAAGCCGACATTGGCCCAATTGATACTCTGGTCTTCAACCTTGGTGCTCAGACTGGCATCGTATCACTCGGTGATACAACGAATAAAATGTTCGAATTGGGATGGCGCCTTGCAACTTTCAGTTTGTTTCGCGCTGCATCCGCTGTCTTCCCTTACATGGAAAAACGAGGCAAAGGCACATTATTGGTGACGACGGCAACGGCTGCATTCAGGGGCAACCCTGGACAGCACACCCACGCATCTGCCATGGGCGGGCGTCGTATGCTCTGCCAAACCCTCAATGCCGAGTTTGCTTCCAAGGGTATCCATGTCGCACACATCCTTATCGACGGCATGGTAGATGCCCCGGATACGTTGGGAAAGATTATGGGAGAGGAAAAATTTCAGGAACTCAGGGAAAGTCGGGGATTAGAGCATGATGGCCTTGTGTTGCCAGAGAAGATTGCTGAAACCTATTTCCATATTTCCCAGCAACATCGCTCCGCGTGGACTTTTGAAATTGATATGCGGGCGTTTACTGACGCGGCATGGTGGAATCACCCCACATTAGATTTTTAGCGGTCCAGTGGCTTTGTCAGTTGAAAGTTCCTTGATCACGCCAGAGTTCACCGCTGAGATCAGAAACCAGACGTTGAATTCTTGAGCCTCGAGGGTTGACCTGGATTGGTGTATTGCTCTTGGTGCAGGTTATCACTGCGATAATACCGGACCTTGACCGTAAACTGCGTTTGCAATTCCCATTTGAAGAAGGAGTTGATGCTGCGCAACGATTTCAGTGTAGCGGGCATCATAAAGCGATAATTCAGCTGCCTGAACGTCATTCCGGGCTTCGAGTTCATCACGGACCGAACGTGCACCAATCCGACGGCCATCACGTACCCCGGTAAAAGCATCGCGGGCTGAAGCCAACCTGCTTTCGGAGAAACGCGTTATTTCTCGTGCAGCTTGCGTCTGCGCCCAGATATTCTGTACGGTCAGAACAAGATCACGTCGGGCAGCTTGATAAAGGTAGCTGCTTTCGCGAAAGGCGGATCTCGCTAATGCGACATCGGCGCGCCGGCCGCCTCCGTCAAAGAGCGGGATGGAAATATCAATCCGCAGTTCCAAATCGTCCTGATCAGAAATACCCGCTGCAACATTCCGGTCCGGATTATGGTCACCGTTCACAGAGAAATCTGCATTTGGCAGAAATGCCCCTTCGGCCACCCCAATTTGCTGGCTGGCGGCTTCCTGCCGCCAACCGGATTCTTTCAAAGAAGCATTATTTGCGACCGCAGCTGCAATCGCTTCAGCTTTGGACGCAGGTAAAAATGATCCGATATCAAGGATTGATATGTCTCCCAGTCCCGATACTCCCGCAAGAGAAGTGCGCCGGGCCCTGCTCGTCTGCAGAACCGCTCTCGCTTGAGACAAATTGGTCCGGATGGCCTCTAGCTGGGTTTCGATTTGATGCACGTCGGTCGCCGATATGATCCCGGCTGTTTGTCGCTGCCTGGCCTCGTTAAGAAAACGATTGAGGCCTGCAAATTCGGTTTCGCGAATGCCAACCGCCTTTTGATCACGTTCAACCTCTGCGATAGCAGACACCAGGTCCACGATCGCTTCATCACGCGTAAAATCATAGGATTGTTCCGCAGCCTGCATTTCGGCTCTGGCGCCGCGTACGGAATTCAAATTGGAGAAGCCATTAAACAGCGGCATAGCAATCCGAAACCCTATACTACGCTGGGTATCATCCGATCCCGAACTATCTTCAGGATTCACACCAACGCCAGCGTTGAGATCGAGCGTTGGAAACAATGCAGAACGTGCCGCGTCAACCCGTGCAGCTGACTGATTAAGCCGCTCGTTTGCCGCTAACACATCCGGATTTAGCGCAACAGACCCCGTAATGGTCGGATTGGCTACCTCGGCACGTCTTGCACGAGAATCGGCACAGGCTGTGAGTGTACCGATTGCAACAACCGCAATAGCTGTCCGGACGGTAAACCGCAAACCTCGGACCTGAAGCCGACAGCGCCACTTTCCCAACAATTGACTTACGATCGACCTAATCATAACCAATTGCTATATTGTTAACCCTAATTTTCTATTAAACCATTGAATTTACGCCAATATTTATGGTTGCATGGCTATCAGATTAGCCCCCGTTTTTCATATTCGAGGCAGCATTTCACCACAAATTCGTTGGAATAGAAAACCGCGAGCTTCGTTGCAGGCCTGCTGGCTAAATATCAAGACTCTGTCAAAGCGCGATCAGATAGCGCTCTGAGTGGTCGAAGCAGATAGTGAAGGATTGATTTTGTGCCGGTGGCGACATCAGCCATTACGGTCATCCCAGGATTAATGCGCCGCTGGGCATTTTCCGGACCGACAAAGTCTCGGGACAACTGGAGATTGATTTGGAACACGGGTTGCCCCTCTTCGTTTATCACGCTCGTCGGCGACACATATTCGACAATAGCATCAATGCCACCAAAACGGGTAAAGTCATAGGTCATGACTTTGATGTTCGCCTCCATGCCAACATGGATATTGCCAATTTTCTCTGCGGGAATTTCGACCTGGGCGAACGAATGATCCTCTTCCGGGACAATCTCAAGAATTGTATCACCAGGTGAGATGACATCCCCTCTCTCATGAAAATTAACGACATGAATGATGCCTGTAACTGGCGAAGTGATAGTTTGACGCAAAACGCGATCTTCCAATTGTTGGATCAGCGCCGTCGTTTCTGCTCGTTCCGTTTCCAATTGGGTAATATTGATCAGTGACTCATTGCGAATTCTGGCCAGAAGTTCAGTTTCTCGGGCCTTGGCTTGTTCAATCCCTACGCGTGCCGCAGCCACCTGACTATCCAGCCTAGCGCCGTCGCGCTCGAGTGCGAGTTTTTCACGTTCTACATTGTCGCGCTCACGACGGCTGATGGCGCCTGTTTGCAAGGCTGCACGATAATCTTCCAATTGCCGTTTGATGATTGCCAGCTCCTCACGGGTCTTTTGTTGTTCGACAACAAGCCCTGAAAGTTCGGCTTCCTTTGACGATATGTCGGCGGCAATCACCTCTTGCTGAGCGGTTCTGAAATGTTCCGCGCTTTCTGCTGCTGCCGTCTGGCTGTCGACCAACCGCTGAAATGTTGTTTCAAATATTGGCTGCTCGGGTTGCGCTTCATTGACCGTCCCACGGAGCAGCCAATCGTTGGCTGTGTCCCCTGGAAGCATATCGGAATCGGACGAATCAGTCCGCTGCCCTGCCGCCAGGCCCTGCAATCGGGATATACTTAGGTTGACGGATTCTAGCCGAGCCCGGGCTTTTGCCAACTCGGCCTTGCTGGTTGTCGTGTCGATACCAACAAGAATATCATTGACCTGAACTCTGTCACCGGGAGCAACCATAACTTCAGAAACAATACCACCTTCCAGGTTTTGAATTTTGGTGACCAGTCCGCCTGGCAATATTTGGCCATGGCCTGAAATAATTTCATGCACCGGCGTCACTGAAGTCCAGATAAAGAAAACCACGATCATCACACAACAGGCGTTGATTACATTCCTTGCCAGTTTGGTTTGTCGGCGTTCCTCGATCAGGATACCGGCTGCGACCATATCGGCCTGGTACACTGCCACATCTGTGGGGTTTAAGAGTCCACCTGCTGAACCGACGAAGGAGAAAAGGCGTTTTAGCAATGCAATCATGCTGGCACCTTCTGTTCTTCTGGTTGAGGCGGACCATTCTGCACCACTTGACCGCGATCAAACATTATGACCCGGTCGGCAATGCGCATATGGCTTGGACGATGGGTCACCATGATGGTCGTTGTGTTGCCACGGAGCTTTTCAAGAATTCGGAGAAATGCCTGCTCCAATTCCGGATCAAGGGATTTTGCAGGTTCGTCGAGCAAGAGAATGGAAGGGCGGCGCAGAAGCGCCTGCATCAGCGAGAGCACCTGCATCAACCCCTGCGCCATTCTCATTTTTTCAAACTCATGGAGAGGGCTGTCAAAGCCATTGGGTAACTCCAAAATACTCTCCAAGACTCCAAACTCAGCTGCTAAATCACTAAGTTCCTTATCGCTCGCAGCCGGGGCGCCCAGCCTTAAGTTCTGGGCAATGGTGCCATGAAATGAAGATGGGATTTGGGGAACATATCCAATTGCAGATCGAATTGCTGAAACGGGGATCTGGCGGATGTTTTTCCCGTCAATCGTCACCGCGCCGGATTGTGGCTGATAAAGATTAAGGATCATACGGAGGAAGGTTGTTTTTCCAGCGCCAGAAGAACCGCCGATGGCTACAAGCTCGCCCGCTCCAATATCAAGTTGGACGCCGAGAAGTGAAGGCTCGATTGTATCGCGATAACGAAATGTTAGGCGCTCGAAACCAACAGCACCGACGAGCATCTTATGGACCTTGTTTTCCTCAAATCCAGCTTCATCAGGCAACGCCATCAGACGATCGAGTTGGCTAATCTGCCTAGACAAATCTGCGTAGCCTGACAGCAGGAGCATACCCTGTTGAACAGGTGTAATGATCCGCCAGACCACGATCATGCTGGCAATAAGACTGCCAACCGTAAGGGTCTGATCCATTACCATGAGAGACCCCAGAAAGACAGTTGCCCCGCCGGTTAGAGGTACCGCCGCTGACGACAGGGTAGACAGAATTCGATTCGCTTCCCGCGCTTTGCGTTTGGCCCGTGAAAATTTTACGGAACCGTCTGAAATACGCTCTAGCCAAAATTCCTCGCATCCAAGACTTCGGATGGTGCGGAGATTGGATAATGTGTCCAGGACCAACCGGTATTGTATGGAACGCTCATTACTCGCTTCAGCCGTAAGGCGGCGAACAATCGGAAACATCAGAAAGGCAATCAAGGTATAGCAAGCTATCAGGACGGCAGGTACAAACCCAAGAGGACCACCCATCAGGAACAAAAATCCAGTGAACAGGAATACGAACGGGATTTCCAGGCCAACCGTGACCAAAGCACCAGTAACCAGGTCGCGGATAGTCTCAAATTGCTTGAGCCGCGCGATCTGGCTGCCAACAGGAACATTGGCAACCATATCCAGCGGCAGCGCGGTCAATTTGGCAAAGATGCTGCTACCGATAAGATATTCAATTCGCGCCGCCAAATGACCAATGGCTTGTGCGCGGACGCGGCGCAGCCACAATTCGAACATTAACGCCACCGCGACACCTAAGACAATGGCAGCCAGCGTATCCATTGCTCCGGCTGGCAATACCGAATCGTAGATTGCCATCACTGTCAGCGAGGTTGCTATAACCATCAAGTTGATCAGAAACGTTATGCCCAGAAGAACCATAAATGTTTTGCTGAAATGGCGACGCAAGAGCCCAAACCATGACTTGTTCAAGCCATTCGGGGCACTGGCAACAATTGGTCTGAACAAGACAAGCTTTAGCTTCTTTGTGGAATTCAACGGCTGCCTTTTTCCGCTGAGCGGATCAATCAGCACCAGGCCCGCAGCCAGTTCGTGAACAATAATCAGAGGGTCCGGCCCAAAATCGAGCACAAGGCCTGGCAGCAAACTCTGCTCGATTTCGTTGGCGTTCAGAATTGTCTCTTCGCTGGTAAAACCAAGCCGCCCGCACACTTCACGCAGATCAGTGATTCCAAAATCTTCCGGGAAATGCGGCATTGCCTGGATAAACAATTCAAACGAAGGCACCCAGCCAAGTCGCTCGAGCAACTCGACCAGACATGCCGCCTCGGCGTCAGCCAAAG
Source organism: Hyphomicrobiales bacterium (assembly GCA_021775875.1). Classification (GTDB taxonomy): domain Bacteria; phylum Pseudomonadota; class Alphaproteobacteria; order Rhizobiales; family NORP267; genus NORP267. The sequence goes on from JAJFHA010000009.1 coordinate 128,462, forward strand.
GTTTCCCGCATATCTCCCCTGCAACCATGCCTTCCCGCAAACGCTCAAAAACTTTGCTTATTTTCTCGACATTTTCGCCACCAAAGGCCGAGATAACCCGCTGCTGCATTTCATGGACGCTGGATTGTGCAGGGGCGTTGCCTGTCATGTTGGCTGAATGAAAAGTCATACGGCAAGGCCCTGCAATTCAGCCGCCGGGGCGTTTTGCTTGACGTCCTGCGGGACGTAGTACGAGGCGTCCATATGCTCAACTAATTGGCCATTCTCGATCTGATACAGACGGTCACAAATCGCTTGGTACGACGGACGTTGGCTGACCAGAACCACGGCAGCTTCACTGCGCCGGGATCCTAGATACTCGCGAAGGAGATCATCACTTTCGCGATCTTGCGCCGAGTTGGCTTCATCAAATAAAATAAGACTCGGTTTACCGAGCAAAGCTGCAACAAGCGACACACGTTCGATGATTGACGATGGGAGACCGAGATTTACGCCTCGGCGAATATTGAGCATTAATCCCTTGGGATGGGACGAAAAATAGTCGTCCATTCCAAGCGCGGTCGCGATTTCGATAGCCTCCTCGGTATACAGGTCCGGTCGAAACCGGGTCATGTTTTCGAGGATTGTACCCTCCAAAAGAGATGGTTGCTGGGACAGAAGTGCTACCCGCGTTGCGACAGAAGACGGGGAGAAATCTCGGATATCACGACCATTTATGAGAACCTTACCCAGGTCAGGAGACATTTGGCCTGCCATCAATGAGATGATTGCTGATTTGCCTGAACCATTCGCACCAAGAATCCCAATGACTTCACCACGGCGAATTTCTATATTGTTTCCACTGAGGAGATGCCCGCCATTCGCTAGCTTGATATAGGCCACGTCGTTCAGGCTTAGCGTCTCGATCGAATCCAGATCCGCATCACCGTAACGCGCAACAGGGATATCAAGAATATTCTTGATATCGTTTTCCAGTCGTTTGGTATTCAGATTTCCCGTCACAAGCGCTTCAAGCCGCATAATCGGTTGAACTGCCCTTCCAGACAACAAAATGGTAGCCGCCATCGCGCCAACGGTGATTGAATTTGCTGATACCAATATTGCGCCGACAGCGCCGACTAGGACAGGTGTAATCTGCGACGTCGCACCCAAAAGACCCTGGGCAGTATTGGTGGTCGCGGTGTGGGCGCCCGTCAGAATTGCGCTCGACTTCATCAGTCGCTCATAGCGACGTTCCATGAACGCACCTATCCCGATGCTCTTTATCTTCTCAATTCTGGTCAACACTTCAATCAGAAATGAATGGCGTCTGCTTTCAACATTGGCACGTTGCGATGCAAGTTTCTCAGAGGCTTTGGTGAGCCGACGCGAAGCCGAAATGGCTGTCAGCATCATCAGTGCCAGCGCAATTGCGATAGCTGGTGCGATCCAGGCGACAACCGCCAAAAACAGAATGGAGAAAGGAAGGTCCAGGATTGCACATGCCGCTTCACCACTGCGAAATTCCCGTATCCTGTCCACAGAATTCAACCGGTCGACATGAGTCCCGACCTGAGACCGCTCGATTTCGTTGATATCCGCAAAAAGAAACTGACGATGGAGCGCGTAAGCTGTGGCTAATTCATAGCGGCTGCCGGAATAACTCATCAACCGCGCACGAGCGACACGCATAAACATTTCCATCAGTACGGCAGCAAATAGACCTAAAGCGAGCACCATCAGGGTTGCCCGGTTTTGATTGGGGATCACGCGATCGTAGATCTGCATAAGAACAATAGGCAGAGCCAGGGCCAGAAAATTGATGACAACAGAAGCAACGACGACAGTGCGGTCAGCATGCAATCGAATAAACGACCGTCCCAATAATGTCTTCAATGCCAACAACGCTACTACCCAACTCGTTACATATACTCAATCAGCCAATGCGTTGGCTACTCAAAGGGAAACCACATGTTTCCAGCTTTTATATCCTAAAATATTGATTTAATTGATAGTTTAAAAATGCCTCTTAATTTTTTTTCGTAAGACCAGGCGCACCCCGCCCAATCTTCTCGACGATATGTAGTTTAGGTAAACTTACGATTAACTCTGTTGGGAATTATAGTTTGCTGCAGACCACTGGTTCAGCAGTTCGGTCCCGTTTGTCCTCCCCCGACAGAGCGGCGGCCAAATTAGAACCCGCAAGACTGAGATCAGAAAAGAAATATGTTGTATAGGGAACGTCGAGTACCGGAATGTCTTACAGAGTCTCGAGTACGGCGTCTGCCATCTTGTTTCTTTCAGAAACAATTCAGCACCCGTGAACGCGCAACGGCATATTTGTCACACCGTTTGCTAAAGGCTGGATTAAAAGGCGAAGGATCTGCTTGAGCAAACTAATGAAAAGGTCGTTCCTAATTGACCATTTACCCGACGCTCAGCAAGACCGCCTGGACCAAGCCATAGGTATCAAGATTGCGGCAACCATTACCATTGCACCTGCTCGATATCGCTAAAGTCCATCGACGAACCATCATCGAACGTAATGGTGCCAGATGCATCGTCCGACAAATCCAAGGACTCACCGTTCTGGGCATCGATGGTTGAGCCGCTGTCGACCACCATGGTCCAACCTTGCCCTGTTACCGTATCACCGTTGATTGATACCGCACCATCCATGCCCTGCAAGTCGATAACGTCAGTCCAACCTCCAGCGACACCGCCATCGACTGTATCGGAGCCGTCGCCAGCGGCATACATAAACACGTCCGAGCCATCACCGCCGCTGAGTGCATCGTTGCCGGTGCCGCCATAAAGCGTGTCGTTGCCGTCACCGCCGGACAGCGTATCATTGCCGTCCATTCCCCAGGTCGATTGGGTCGTGATATTGGCCCCGTTGACCAGTGTAAGATCATTGCTACCTGCTTCATCAACAATGCCCGTACCACCAGCATTCATCTGCCAGTTGGAGACAAGTCCTTGTTCGTTGGCGGGATCGGCAATTTCGCTGTTGGCGTTATCGGTAATTTCCTGGGCGGTGCGCACATCGTCGAAAATGCGCACA
>JAJFHA010000010.1 GCA_021775875.1 Hyphomicrobiales bacterium
GGTCTTTTTCATGTCTGTCTCCTGGTGCCCCGTTGGGAGCGTTTTGTTGTTTTGCGCACCGGTTTGGTCCGCGTCTGAACAACAGATAGGGGGCGAAAAGAAAAAGAAAAGCGCTGGTCCGGCGCATGTGAAACGTTGTGAAAAAGCTGTGATAGAGCGCGACTTGAAGCGGCAATTAGAGAGCTAAATTGTGATCCCGGACAGCAAAAGTCGCCGTTTTCCGCCATTCTAAAATCACAAAAAATCACAATCCTCGTGAACAAGTCCATGGACGGAGAGGAAAGAGATGTTTTAGCTTAGAGAATGATCAGTGTTGACGTCCCGTGAGCTAAAATTTTTCCGGTTTCTTTTGAAGTGATGCGGGCTTCAGTTGAAATAATCCGACGGCCATGGGTGATAACGTCGCCGCGCGCCACAACCCGGCCTGTGTTTTTTAGTATTGGTTTGGTGAAACTTGCCTTGGTCTCGACAGTCGTGAATATTTTCCCGGCGGGTAGCAGAGATTGACCAGCGCACCCTGTTACGCTGTCGATCAAGGTCAAGGCCCAGCCGCCATGGACAGTGCCGACCGGGTTCAACAAATGGGGACCGGGATCACCCTCAAACACTGCATAACCTTTGCCAACTTCCGTAATCCAGAATGAAAGCTCTTTGGCAATTGGAGCGCCGGGAATATCGCCATCAATCATGCCTTGCAGAAATTCAAGCCCAGACATGTTGGCTAAGGTTTCCGGGTCAATGACCCCGAAACTGAATTTTTTATTTGTCATGAATTGGTCCTAGCCGGCCAGATTGGAGAAATCAGGCTTTCTCTTTTCCATGAAGGCGGAAAAGGCTTCGCGGGCCTCTGGCGAAGTTAATTGTTGTCCGAATAGACGGCCTTCTTCCAATATTGCAGCATCGACCTTGGCTTGCTCGCTCTTGAGCAATTTTTTGGTCAGGCGCAGGGCCTGTGGCGGCTTGGCGGCGATTTTTGCAGCAACCGCCATGGCTTCCGACATCAGATCCGCTGCTTCAACATTGCGGCTCGCAATACCCAATTCAACAGCTTTGGCCCCTGAAAATTCTTCAGCGAGCAGAGTTAGTTCAGCGGCTTTGGTGTAACCCAGATGGCGCGGCAATAAATATGTAGAGCCTGCTTCCGGCAAAAGCGCCAGATTGACAAATGGAAATTGCAACCGCGCGTCAGGGGTCGCCAGCACATAATCGCAATGAAGCAGCATGGTTGAACCGACGCCAACCGCGACGCCTTCGATTGCCGCAATCACCGGTACGTGGGTGCGGGCAATTGTGGAGATGAAGCGCAGGGCAGGGGCGGATTCGTCCATAGGCGGATTGGCAAGGAAATCGCCGATATCGTTGCCTGATGTGAACGTGCCGCCTGCGCCATGCAGCAGAATGACGCGGACATCCAGATCGTCTTCGGCCGCCTCAAAGGCGCTGGTGATTGCTTTATACATATCCAGCGTCAGGGCGTTTTTCTTGGTTGGGCGGTTAAACTGGATATCCAGAATGTGCCCGTTGCGTGAAATGATCAATTCGTCAGACATTGTTGGTCCCCTTAAAAACCCGGCGCATTAGCCGGTAGATTTTGGCGTCGTGAATTCAATCAAGCGGCCATCTCCCTGACCGATATCTGCCCAATCGGGGCTGGTAAAGCGAATAACCGCCAGCCCGCATGTGGGATATTTCAATGATAATTGCATAATGTCGTTGGGCGACCCGTCTCCGGCCAGCTCCAGTGCCAATTGGTGGATTGTCGGGTTGTGGCCGATCAGCATGGCTTTCTGGCAATGATCCGGCAATTCCCGGATCAGGTTGAAATAGGTCTGTGCGCCGCCGCTATATATACGATCCGAAAAGGTAATCTCAACGGGCTGTTGCCAGTTCTTTGTGACCAGATCGAGAGTTTGCCGGGTCCGGGAGGCGTCCGAACATAGAATCATATCAGGGAGATAGGAGGACCGGCTCATATAATCTCCCATATCGCCGGCGTCATTGATGCCGCGCTTAGCCAGAACGCGATCCTTGTCGCCGCGACCGGGGATTGTCCAGTCGGATTTGGCGTGGCGCAGGAGATACAGATCAGGCATAGGTTTTATTTGCTTTTGTCAGTCCCGATCGCGTCGAGGTCGAACGGGGTTGATTGATACATTTCGTTGATCCAGTTGCCGAAAAACAAATGGGCCTGACTGCGCCATCGGTTAACCGGCGTCGCGTTTGCATCGTCATTAGGGAAATAATTGGCGGGCATCTGAACAGGGTTCTCGCTGCCGCGGTCACGCCAGTATTCTTCGCCCAGTGTGCTGCTGTCATATTCAATGTGATTGAACATATAGAGATAGCGCCGTGCCGGGTCGCTCACCAGGCAAAGCCCGGCTTCATCGGATTCCATCAAAACTTCCAGGCCCTGATCTTTGGGCAGGTCCTTGCGAATTACTTCGGTCCAGCGTGAAACGGGGATCGAAAAATTATCGCTGAACCCGCGCAAATATGGCGAGGTGGGATTTCGGTTCCGATGGCGGAAAACGCCGAATGATTTTTGCGCCAGCGTGTATTTTGGTACGCCGTGGAAATGATGGATCGCGGCTTGCGCCCCCCAGCAAATGCTCATGGTCGTATGAACATTTTTCTGGGACCAATCAAGAATCCGGGTCATTTCATCCCAATAAGTGACTTCTTCGAAATCATACAATTCCACCGGGGCGCCGGTTATGATAAGGCCGTCAAATTTCTCATTCTGGATTTCTTCCCACGGCCGGTAAAAAGCCAGCATATGTTCCTGTGATGTGTTTTTGGTCTGATGATTGGTCATCCGCACAAGTGTCATCTCAACCTGCAACGGGGTCGCGCCAACAAGCCGCGCCATCTGGGTTTCGGTTTTCACCTTGTCAGGCATCAGATTCAGGAGCGCGATCCGCATCGGGCGAATATCCTGACGGATCGCTGCGTCCTCGGTCAGGACCATGATGCCCTCGTCGGAAAGCGTTTCGTGCGCGGGCAGGTTGTTGGGGATTTTGATCGGCAAGTGGATACTCCTGGTTCGGGCGTCAGAACCTATGCGCAATTACAACTTGTCGCAAGAATAAGGCATGCGAGGATGCTTGCAACTAGAATGGGGTATAAGATAATTCCTTCCAGCATGAATACCAGCCCTGACAGTTGGTACCAGGCCAGATCGGCTTCGGTGCCGAAATATACAGCTTTTAAAGGCAAAGGTGTCTTTGATGTGGCTGTGATTGGTGGTGGCCTTGCGGGCATTACGGCCGCGTTGGAGATTGCCCGACGGGGAAAATCGGTGGCGCTGTTTGAAACGGAGTGCGTTGGTAGCGGCGCGTCAGGTAGAAATGGCGGATTTGTCTCCGCCGGATTTGCAGAATCAATTGAGAAAATAGCGGCGCGTATTGGTGCTGGTGATGCTCGCGCGTTGATGGGGCTGTCGCAAGAGGGCGTCGATTATATTCGGGGTGCTATCAAAACATTTTCAATGACCGAAATTGACCCGGTTTCAGGTTGGTTGAACGCGCAGAGGTTTGATGATCGCTCATCCATGATTGAGCGCGCTGAGCGGTCGGGCGAGAAATTTGGTCGCCCGCTGGAATATATGGATATCGACAAGGTTCGGTCCTTGCTCAAATCGGAGCGTTATTTTCAGGGGCTTTATGATGCTGACGCCTTCCATCTGGACCCCCTGCAATATACCCAGCAGCTGGCTGGTGCGGCGTCAGCGGCAGGTGTTTCGATCTTTGAAAACAGCGACGTGGTTGAGTCTCGTGAAAGCGCCAATGGATTTGAGCTTGTTACGTCAGGCGGGACAGCTCGATGCGGCAAAATAATTGTTGCCGGTAGTGCTTATCTGAAGCGCATCTTTCCTGAAATCCGGCGCGGCGTGCTTCCTGTTGCTACCCACGTGGTGGTCACAGAGCCGTTTTTCGACGCTCCCGATCATGCTATCAATTTTTCCGGAGCGGTCTCTGATACGAGACGGGCCGGGAATTATTATCGTCTACTACCTGACAAGGGTGATGGGGTCCGGTTGCTTTGGGGTGGGCGCATTACAACTGGCACCAGGCCGCCGCAAAATCTGGCATCCCAGATGCAACGCGATATTGCTCGCACGTTTCCTCAACTCGGGCAGGTGGAGATTGAGCATGCTTGGTCGGGCCTTATGGGCTATGCTACCCATAAGATGCCGCTTATCGGCGAAATCAAGCCGGGCATTTGGGCCTGTACTGCGTTTGGTGGTCACGGGTTGAATGCAACCGCCATGGGAGGATTGGTTGTGGCACGGGCAATTTGTGAAGATGACGACCGGGTTAATCTATTTGACCACTACCGGGCCGAATGGGGTGGCGGGATATTTTCGCAGGTGATAACCCAGAGCATATATTGGTTTATGCAGGCGCGTGACGGGCTGGACGAGCTTCGTCCACGACGGGATATCGCCGAAGCCTGATCAATGATATAGTGACGCCCGAACCAGCCAAGACCGAGCGCGGTGCATAGCAAGGGAGAGAATGGTGCCTTATAATTTCAAGTTGGGGACGTATAAACGTCATATCAATCGTCTGTTTGCGGGCGTGGCTTTTGTAGCGCTAGCGGCATCTCCAATACCCCTTTCAACGCCCTTTGGTGCTATTGCTCACGCGCAGACTAATTCTGGAGGTGAAGAGACAGCGTCCGAAGCCGAAGTGGCTTTCTGGAACAGCATCAAGGATTCTGATGATCCGGCAGAATTTGAAACCTATCTGGATAGTTTCCCGGAAGGAGTTTTCGCCACGTTGGCTCGGGTCAGGATTGAACGTCTGCTAGTTGCAGCTGATGCAAATGGCGGCAAGGACACCAGCGATGCCGAATCCGGCAAAGATGAAACTGCGTCTGGTGAAGACGAAGGCAAAGACACCTCCGGCGACGAGGGTGGCGAAGAGCCCAAATCTGGCGATGATAATAAGGATACCTCAGGTGATGAGGGCGGCGACGAGCCTAAATCCGAAGATGATGACAAAGACACGTCCGGTGACGAAAGTGGCGACGAGCCCAAATCTGGCGATGATAATAAGGATATCTCAGGTGATGAGGGCGGCGAAGAGCCTAAATCCGAAGATGATGACAAAGACACGTCCGGTGACGAAAGTAGCGACGAGCCCAAATCTGGCGAGGGAGATAAAGATACCTCCGGTGATGAAGGTAATGACGAACCTAAAGATGAAGACAAAGACACATCGGGTGACGAGGGCGACGACGAGCCCAAATCCGGTGAGGAAGATAAGGATACATCGGGTGACGAGGGCGACGACGAACTCAAATCCGGTGAGGAAGATAAGGATGTCTCTGAGGAGTCTGGTAGCGACGATTCAGAGGATGGAGACGCCGCTGAATCCACTGCCCCAGAAGGCCCGGATAGCTCTGAAAATTCTGATGAGGCAGACGAAACAGAATAGTCCTTGCCCCTGGATGGGATGACTATTGGTTTCTGTCGCGCCTGTTCATGAAGGCGAGGCGTTCGAACAGGTGAATATCTTGTTCGTTCTTTAGCAATGCGCCATGCAGGGGCGGGATGAGCTTGCTCGGGTCTCGCTCGCGTAACGTGGTCTCGTCAATATCCTCGTTTAATAGCAACTTGATCCAGTCGAGAAGCTCGGACGTGGATGGTTTTTTCTTGATGCCCGGCACATCGCGGACTTCATAAAATACTGAGAGCGCTTCGCGCAGCATCCGGTCCTTTAGCTTTGGGAAATGCACGTCGACAATTTCGTGCATGGTGTCGGTGTCGGGGAATTTTATATAATGGAAAAAGCAGCGGCGCAGGAACGCGTCCGGCAATTCTTTTTCATTGTTCGATGTAATGATCACAATGGGCCGTTTGTCGGCGGCAATCGTTTCGCCGGTTTCGTAAACGAAAAACTCCATCCGATCGAGTTCAAGTAGCAAATCGTTGGGAAATTCGATATCGGCTTTGTCGATTTCATCAATCAGCAGAACAACCCGTTCTTTTGCCTTGAAGGCTTCCCATAATTTTCCTGGCTTGATGTAATTTCTGACTTCCTTGACGCCTTCAACACCAAGTTGGGAATCGCGAAGCCGGGTCACAGCGTCATATTCATACAATCCTTGGTGCGCCTTGGTGGTGGATTTTATGTGCCAGGTGATCAGATCATGCCCCAATGCGCCGGCGACTTCGTGGGCCAATACTGTTTTGCCGGTTCCGGGTTCTCCCTTGATCAGCAACGGCCGTTCCAGCGTTATGGCTGCATTGACGGCAACCCGCAGGTCTTCTGTCGCGATATAGTCTTTTGTACCCTCGAATTTCATGCTGATTTCCATGTTTTTTCTGAGATCAAGCCTGCAACCTACAGGCCCGTCGCACGGTTCGCAATATGGTGTGTTGCTAGGCAAATGATGCCGCTTGGGAAGAGTTTGTTGCCGGGTTCTAATGGCTTCATTTATTTCAATTTTTCTCTAACCTGTTGAAAACAAATGGTTTCATTGTTTGGCACAGAGGTTGCTCATTGGTTCAGGAAGATTCCGGGCCGTGTGAGCGACCGTTTGTGTTGAACGAGGAGAAATTGAATGGGTATTTTCGGGGCGTTGACCACGGCAATTAGCGGTCTCCGGGCGCAATCTTTTGCGCTTGAGCATATTTCGGGGAATATCGCCAATTCCCAGACCACAGGTTACAAGCGGACCGATACTTCGTTTGCCGATCTGGTTCCGGATTCTCCGCCACGGCGACAAGCTGCCGGCAATGTCGCGGGCTTTTCGCGCGCCACCAACACGGTAGAAGGTGATGTAACCAATTCAACCATTGATACCCATATGGCGATTTCAGGTGATGGGTATTTTATCGTTGAGCCAAAAAGCGGGATAGCTGATGGTGCGCCACTCTTTTCCGGCATTGACCGCTTTACAAGACGCGGAGATTTTGAGCTGGACCGAAACGGCTTTCTGGTGAACGGCACTGGGTATTATCTCAAAGGCATCCCGATCGATCCTCAATCGGGCAATACTATCGGTAGTCTGCCGTCTGTCGTCCGGGTGACCAACGATTTCCTTCCGGCGAAAGCCACTACAGAAATTGATTACCGTGCCAATCTGTCTTCCATTCCGCTGACTACAATTTCGGACCCGCTCGTGCCAGGCAGTGAATTGTTGAGTTTGCCATCGTTCACAGTAAGTCCGAGGTCCACTATTGTTACTCCTCCGGCTGTTGCTGGAACGGGAACTGTGATTGCAAGCGATGTTGATGATTTCCTCGGTCAGTCGATTTCGGGAGGCGCGGTGACGGCATTTGATGCCGCTGGCGCTCCGGTGAATGTCCAGCTGCGTTGGGCGAAAATGACTGATGTGGCGAATGGTGGTGCAAATGTCTGGAATCTCTTTTATCTGACAGACTCAACTGCTACCGGTGGTGCTACCGCTTGGCAAAATGTTAATGTGGACTATGAATTTGGAGCCAATGGTCAGCTTAGCCCGGCTATTCCATTCGTCTCAATTGCGGCTCTTACAGTCAATGGTTCCAATCTGGGTTCCATTACACTCGACCATGGTTCGGGAGGGATATCGCAATTTGCTGATCCCAACGGGGTTGCCAAAGTTACCAACCTTTCCCAGAATGGCTTTGCGGCGGGTGAACTGGTTGGTGTTGGGCTTGGTGACGGTGGCCGTCTGACAGCCTCATATACAAATGGCCAAACGCTTTCCATTGCAGAAGTGACACTTGCCAGTTTCAACGCCGACAACGCTTTGCAGAAACTTGATGGGGGCGCGTTCGCCTCGACCCAGGATAGTGGTGCGGCGATTCTCGGGGCGCTGGGCACCATTACCGGCCAATCTCTGGAAGGGTCAAATACTGATATCGCCGACGAATTCACCAAATTGATCGTGACACAGCAGGCCTATTCGGCAGGCACCCGGGTCATCGCGACCAGTGACGAGATGCTTCAAGAAGCCCTGAATATGGTTCGTTGATTTAGTTCATGGCGCGGCAAAGAACTTGCCGTACTTTCTGCCTGCCTAAAAGCAGTTTCTGACAGGCAATTGATGAGGTTCAGGCAGAAAATTCTCGCCTCATTTAAGGAAAAAATTCGATGGGTCTTAGCGGCGTTCTCAGCACAGCCCTTTCTGGTTTGCAGACAACCGAAAAAGCTCTCGAATTGGTCGCGCGTAATGTCGCGAATGCTGATACGCCGGGTTATACCCGAAAGAGTTTGGTCCGCGAGTCTTTGCTTACAAACGGGCAATCATCGGGCGTTAAGGAAGCTTCCATAACACGCGAGCTGGACGCGCTGTTGCAGCGAGAATCGCGTCTTGCCAATTCGGCGTTGGCAAATTCTTCAATTCTTGAAAGTTTTTTGTCCCGGCTTGACCAGATGTTTGGTGTGCCCGGATCCGATTTTGCGGTTGATGCGGTCTACAACCAGTTCACGGCTTCGTTGACTGAGTTATCAGCTACGCCGGACTCCACGATTTTGCAGCAAACCGTTCTGCGTGATGCGCAAGCATTGACGCAGATGCTCAATCAGGCGTCTAGCGATATTCAGGATATGCGGGCGCAAGCAGACAATGCTCTTTCCAGTATTGTAAATGAAATGAATGACGCGCTTGGCCAGATCGAGCGGGTGAACGCACAAATTATTTCGTTGAGTTCTGCCGGCACTTTGCCGGTAGACCTCCTGGATGAACGCGATCGCCAGGTTGACCGTCTCGCCAACCTGATGGATATCCGGATGATACCGCGTGAGAATGGTTCCATATCTATTTTCACCGAAAGCGGGACATCGCTGTTTGATGGGACCGCCACAACTTTTCAGTTTGACGGGCGCGGGACAATAACACCGGATACCCTTTACAGTACCGATCCGGCGCAACGGGGCGTTGGTACCATCGTGGCGACTTCGCAGAATGGCTTTAGTTTTGACCTGCTACAGGACGGAATTATCCGGTCCGGTGAAATCGCTGCCTACACTGCATTACGCGATGACGTTTTGGTCGAGGCCCAGGCACAGCTGGATGAATTCGCGAGCGCCCTGGCGCTAACGCTCTCCAGCATAAATACAGCAGGTACAGCCGCAACGTCAGGCGCCAGTGCCGGGTTTGAAGCTGATATCAGCACTATGATTGCCGGGGACCGGATTTCCGTCGATGTGTTTGATACGGGATCCGGCAATACACAGACCTATACCTTCATTCGCGTTGATGACCCAAGCCAGCTCCCATTGTCAGCTAACGTTACAACTAACCCCAACGACCTTGTATTTGGTATTGATTTTTCCGGCGGCCTTGCTGGCGCGGTGGCTGCCATGGATGCGGCCATTGGTCCAAATGTATCCATGACCCTGTCTGGCAGCAATCTGGTTGTTTTGGATGACGGTGTGCCAAACCTAACAGATATTTCGTCATTGAATGTGCGGACAACGGCAACATCTCTCACCGACCAGGGTCTGGCGCTGCCGTTTTTCACCGATATTAGCGGTGTCGGTCTGCCCTATTCAGATAGCCTGGATAACGGTCCGCAGAAGAGGGGTTTCGCCGGCAGGATTGTAGTCAGTGCAGCATTGTTGGCAGATCCTGCTGGATTGGTTGTCAGTTCAACATCGCCGCCAACCGGCAGTGGCGACCCTGCGCGGGTACTGTATCTGGTGGACCGGTTGACGGCGTCGACGTCTGAATTTTCTGCAGCTGGCAGCATCGGTTCCGCCAATACGCCTTTTGAAGGAACGCCGGGAAGTTATTTGCAGCGGGTAATTAATTTTCAGGCAGCGCAGGCGTCCGACGCGGCGCGCGCAAATGAATCGCGGGAGATAGTTGCAACGTCACTCAATGAGCGGATCAGCAGCGAGAATGGTGTGAGTCTTGATCAAGAACTCTCCAACCTCTTGGTGCTGCAAAATGCTTACGCAGCAAATGCCCGGATCATGCAGGCAGTTGACGAAATAATCCAAACATTGATGCAAATTTAGAGGCAGTCTGATGGCAATCTCATCCGTCAATCTTTCATCCAGCCTGGTTCGTGATATCACAGGCACACGCAACCAACTTCTTGATTTGCAACGCCAGCTTGGTACCGGAAAAATTGCCGAAACCTATGGCGGATTAGACGGAACCGCGCGGCTGACTATCCTCTCTATGCGGGCCGAGACCAGCGCAATCAATAGCTATCAGCGCATTATTCAAAATGTGGATGTGCAACTCAGAATCGGCTTACAGACCGTTGAACGTTTCGCAGATATGTCTTCGTTTACGAAAACAGATTTTTTCAATTCAACCTTCGACCTTGTGGATGGAAAGAAAACCATACCCCAACGAACAGCGCAGACATCTCTGGATGAAATGGTGGCGCTGCTGAATTCTGAGGTGAATGGAAGCTTTCTCTTTGGCGGCCGGGATTCTGACGGGAAGCCTGTTGTCGATGTCGATACTATGTTGAATGGCAATGGTCCAAAGGCGGGTCTGAACCAGCTTGTCAGCGAGCGCCGAGCTGCTGATCTGGGCGTTGATGGACGAGGTCGCATGGCGATAAACAATACCGGCACAACCGTCACACTTGGTGAAGAGCTTGCCGGGCTCCCGTTCGGGATGAAATTCGTCAATGTTACCAATAGTCTGCCTGCAGGGCAGGTAACCGGTCCGATCGGGTCTCCTTCGGTGATGAGTGTAGCGTTTGGGGCTCCGTTGCCCGCTGATGGCGATCAGGTCAGTATCAGGCTCGCGATGCCGGACGGTAGCGAAGAGCTTTTGACCATGACTGCAAGGGTCTCAGGTCCGGCGCTTGATGGTGAATTTGTTATCGGGGCGACGGCGAACGATACGGCCACTAATTTTGAAACGTCGCTTGGATCTGCTGTAGAGCGGTTTGCGGCGACGTATCTTGAGGCTGCGTCGGCGCTGACGGCATCGAAGAGTTTTTTCGCGGGCAACAATACAACGCCGCCTCAGCGTATTGGTGGCCCGCCCTTTGATTCTGCGACAGTACTTGTAGCGGGTACATCTGCCGATACCGTGATTTGGTATACGGGCGACGACAGCAGCCAGCCGGCACGCGAGAGCGCAAGAGCGAAAATTGATGATTCCGTTACCCTGAATTACGGGACGCGGGCGGATGAAGAGGGTTTGGTAAATCTGATACAGAATCTTGCGGTGTTGGCGTCGCTGGATTTTGATGAAACCGACCCGAATTCCAGTGATCGTTACGCAGCTTTAACAAAACGAACCGGCCAGGCACTTGATTTTCAGGCCGGCGATCAGAGTCCGGCTGATATCGCCGCTGATTTGGCAGTCACTGCCCGGGCATTGCAATTAACATCCGAGCGCCACGTTGTGACCGCCAATCTTGCTAATACCTTGATCAGTGAGCGGGAAGATGCCGATATTCAGGAACTTGCGGTGAAAATTCTGACCTTGCAGACCCGGTTACAGGCGAGCTTGCAGACAACCAGCATGATTTCTCAATTGTCACTGGTGAACTTCATCTAGGGATGGAGCTTCTGATCATAAAACCAACGAAAACGCCCCACTGAATATTTGGCGGTGCATTTTTTGTTTGTCTCAGTATTTTGTCAGAGGCCTTCTTGAAGACCTGCCGCGATTTCGCGGTTAATCTTGATCAGGATATCGAGGCTGTCTGCGTCGGGGCTCAGTTGGACATGAACGGTGCGATCGAAAATGAAAACCCCAAGGTTCAGGATATTCTCCTTGATCATGTTTGGTAGGGGGTTTTCCTCTTTCGAAACCGAAGTGGTGAGAACCGTCCATAGCTTGCGGTTATAATAGAGCGCTTCGTAAAGCTCGGTGCTGCTTGTTGGCCACTGATCTTTGACCATCTGCAACTTGGCAGCCGCCTTGTTTAAAAGAGAAGATTCCAGTTGCCGGGGCGAAATTGTTGCCCGGGATGTGCGCTCATAAGCGGCTGCTGCCTGATGCATTTTTGATTAAATCCCCTTCGTAGGCGACAAGTGCCTTTGCCTCTTTCAATGCTTTGTAAAGGGAATCCGTTAATATCTTGTTATTTATACGCTCGATATGAGGCAGCATGCTGGGGGCTGCGGTCATTAATTCGTTGATTAATTCAAAATATGTTTGATGGTGACGCTCCGGTTTTTTATCCAGATACATCAATTGAACCGTCAAATAGACCTTTTTTGCCGGAGAATTGGCAGCTTCCGGGGTCATAATGTCCTTTTCGCGAAGAATTGGCGCATTCCCCTGTATATAGAGACGGGTGCGCTGATCATCGTTGGTGATGATGCTTTCGCCGATGATCATTCGCTCACCGGGTTTTAATTCTACTTTCAGTGCCATTGCCGCTTACCCCAAGCCCAACCGAATCATTGCTTCGATCCTAGCATTTAATGACGCTGCAGACTTGTGAGTGAAATCACGCATAAAAAAACGGCGGGATCGAAATCCCGCCGTCTTGAAGCGTTTCTGTCTGGCCGGATTAACCGATGAGACGAAGTACGTTCTGGTCAGCCTGAGACGCAAGTGACAGAGCCACTGACGAAAGCTGCTGACGAGTCTGGAGGGCCAACAGGTTGGCGCCTTCAAGGTTGGTATCAGCCAGCGTCAGGCCACCTGCACCGGATTCGAGGGTGTTGATCAGTCCTTTAGTGAAGTCCTCGCGAACCTCAACAACTGACAGGTTAGAACCAAACGTCGAAGCCTGAGAGCGCAGGGTGCTGATTGCTGTATCCAGCTCAGCCAGGGCCGACGTAATATTGGCGTCTACCTGGAAGCCATCACCGGTTGGTGCGGCAATACCAAGACCGGCAGCGTCAAAGGTGACGCCAGAGATGTTCAACAAGCTTGAACCGTCTTCATTGAAGATAACCGTGAGGTTGTCGCCCTGAAGCAGGTTGTTGCCGTTAAAGCTGGCATCGCCTGCGAGTTGATTGATCTGGGTGAGGAGTGAATTATACTCAGCTTCCAGATTGGTCCGCTCGGTGGAGGCTGCGGTAACGGTCGTAACCGGCGCGGTAGCCGTTGTGGTCAGGTCGGTGCCGAAACCGGTGAGGGTGGCTGTGCCGCCCAGAGTGATGGAATCGGTTGTGTTGCCTG